>NZ_JBHULU010000039.1:87132-129751 GCF_042684605.1 Pontibacter locisalis | reverse complement strand
CACCAGGTTCCTGTGCTTTTTCATCCAGTGTTTTGAGTTAGTGGTGTTATGATAGCTTTTCTTTGGCTGAACCAGCAGTCCCTTCTCCCGGAGGATGGAAAAGAACTTGTCTCTTCCCACCTTCAGCTCTGCTTCATCGGCTCTTTGCTGGGCGGCAGCCAGTTGGGCCTCCAGTTCTTTGATGCGTTGGTTAGGGGTCTGGGACATAAGGTGGGGTGGATTGCTGTCCCAAGTTAAGCGTCCGTGCTTGCGAAGCCAAACCAAAACGGTGCTTCTGCCCTGGATGCCGTACTTTTTCTGGGCCTGTTTATACGTCAAGTCCCCACTCTCTACCTCAGTTACCACTTGTAGGTTAAAGCCTAAGGAATAATCGCGCTGACTGCGCTTGCTTTTTTTCTCTGCTCCTTTTTCCATAATAGGTTGTTTTAAGTGTCAACCTATTTTAGGATGTCTTAAACAACTGTTTTATGTAGCTGCCAGTGCAAATTGGAAAAGGCTAAAGTTGAAGTAGAGTAAAGTAACTGCCACAATCACGCCTACTAAAAGATTAGCAAGAGACGAATCTCTCTCCCGGATATCACGCACTCCCCAGTATATAAAGGCAAAGAGTGAAGCTATCGCATAAGAAAGAGAAAGAATAGGTATGATCAGTAAAACCTCTACAGAGGCAAATCGCCAGAAAAAATTAACTCCTAACCAGGCTAAGCTTAATACCCAGGCCACTACCAGCATCAAGATACTGCGCTTTGAGGAGCGCAGGCCAATATTTCTGAGCATCTGTGCTGTAGCAGAGGCCATAGTGTTTACAGTTTTAGCTTGAATCTCTTCGCTAATGCTTCAAGGTCACGCTCCACAGGTGTAAGCAGTGGGATGCCTTTCTTCAGGCGCTTTTCTGTCATTAAACGTTCAGGGTCGCCTGGTATCAGCACAGACTTTTCGCCCTTCTTTACACTTGCACTGCGGAAAGTATCGATCCAGTTGTCCATATGCTTCTTGAACTCATCGGCAGGGCGGAAAGCATCAATACGCATTGCCCCAAGAAAATGTCCTATGCCTTCTCCTACAGGGTCTGAAGGAGGATCTAAAAAACTTACAAAAGGAGGTACCCACGGACCATAATTTGCACCAGACAGCACAGCGGAGAATATATCAACAATAGAAGCAAGGGCATAGCCTTTATGGCTGCCATGCGTCTTATCGCCTCCCAATGGCAGCAGAGCGCCACCTTCTTTTAACTCATTGGCATTGGTAGAACGCTGACCTTCTTTGGTTTGTATCCAACCCACAGGAGCCTTTTTTTCTTTGCGTTGCAGAATTTCTAGTTTTCCATTAGCAGCAGAAGCCGTGGCAAAGTCAGCTACAAACGGTGGATTCTTGGCGGCAGGTATAGCAACAGCTATAGGGTTAGTACCTAACATCCTTTCTGTTGAAAAAGTCGGGGCAACCAGTGGAGAGGCGTTTGTCATAGCTATTCCGATCATGTCTGAAGAGAGTGCCTCCATGGCGTGATAACCGGCAATTCCAAAGTGGTTAGAATTTTTTACCGTCACCCAGCCTGTTCCTACCTGCTCCGCTTTGCTAATAGCAATATCCATGGCGCGTGGCGCGATAACCAGGCCTAAGCCCCCGTCACCGTCTATAGTTGCAGTGCTGGGTGTTTCGTGCACAATACGCATCTTTGGCTTTGGATTGATACGACCCGCTTCCCACAGCCTAACATAGCCACTCAGGCGAGCTACACCATGAGAGTCCACGCCACGGAGGTCTGCTTCGAGCAACACCTCTGCAGCTAGTTTGGCGTCTTTTGGCGGACAGCCCATGCAAAGGAACACCTCCTGTGCAAAGTCAAACAGTTGTCTGTATGGATACATAATTAGTTGCGATTTCAAACCGCCAAATTAAGAAATAATCATGAATGGGGTGAGTTTAGACTTGCTGATCCACTCTTAAATCATCCAAAAGGAAAGAAATATATGCTTTTTGTATACTTTCGCGGAATTGCTGCTTGTTATGGCCCAGATTTTGTCTTAGCTGTAAAAGGCGATAAGACTTAACTTATGAAACGAACTCTACTATTCATCCCCCTGCTGTTCGCTGTTCTTATGGCGCAGGCGCAAACAAAAATAATTTTTGAGGAGACTACCTCTGATGCTTACCTCATGAAGCATGGCTCCGGTTCCGCAGAAAGCCAGCAGCATTTAAACGCTATTGTTTCCCTGCTAGGTGAAGCGGGCGTAAGTGCCCAAGGTGGCCGCCCTTCCCGGAGCCCGGAATACACAGTGCGTGTGGAGCAGCAGGCTCGCATCACAGATACCGGCAATAATTTATTGCTGAAGGTTAAAATAAGCCGAATTTCTGTGGGCGGCGATACAAATATCAAAGGATTTGATGTGAGTGAGGTGCTGAGGCCGGAAGAGCTTCTTTATAAGGTAAAGCTCCTTAATGCAAAAAATGAGCTTGTTAAGGAGTTCGTAAACCAGCGTGTTCTCCTAAGCGGGAATGATCTGAGTATGCTGGAAGTGACCATACCAGATACTGCAGCCAATCAAAACTTCAAGTTAAAAATAGAAGAGAAGCAGGTGTTGTTTACTGCTGCTGACGTGCAACGTGTAAAAGATCGTCTGGCGTTAATTCGTAGTTATTTTGCAGCGGATGCCACAGTGCTACGTGCGTTACAGGACGTTACTCTTGTTCGCCCGGATGATATTGACAGGCTGCCGCTGCAGGAGCGCAATCTGCGAGACTTGGAGACTGTGTATGCTGATCTTAAGAATCAGTTTCAGGGAAAACTGAACCTGGAGCAAAATGATCCACAGCGACTCAGCTATAAGATGAAGCAGCTGCACGAGACATTACTGGAGAGGCGCCGGGCAATAGATCATGCGTTTGCCACACTCGACCAGCAGTTTTTTAACCGAGGTATCCATTTCCTGAATAACGGCAATCGTTCTGCCGCACAGGCTTACTTTGCTAAATCAGTAGACGCTAACCCTAAGTTTGCGCCTGCACACGTGCAGCTTGCCCGCCTCGATTTCATGAATGGCTATATAAGAGAAGCTACAAACAGAACACGCGATGTGCTTACCCGCATGCGCGTTGACCGGGAAACAGAGGCAATAGCGATGACGCTGATGCACGAAATTTATACTGCGCACATTGGGACCGGCAACAGCCTTACAAACAGAGGGGAGTACCATAATGCGTTAGCAGCATTCGCAGAGGCAAGAGATATTTGTAGCACCATCGGAGGTCTTCGCTGCAGCATGGCTGCTCTTAATGATGGAGAGGCACGAGCCGCCACAGGAGCTTACCGTGCTATGGTGGATAACGGTAGACGCCTGCTTGCCCGCAATGATTTAAAAGAAGCCGAGCGTGCCGCTGAAGAAGCATTGGGCTTTCAGGAGGAGTATGACTTTGTATTGAGCCGGGAGAAAGAAGCAACAGAACTGCTAGGGCAGGTAAAGTTTCAGTATTACCTGCAGCACATAGACCTGGGAAAGCGCCACCTGAACCAGCAGAATTTCTCTGCTGCCCTTAGTCAGTTTGAAAGTGCACTGAGCCTTGAGAATAAATATGCGTTCAAGCCTGTTCAGGAGCTAGGGAGATTAGCGCAGCAGGCTGCTAAGCCAGTGCTTCTGGCGAAGCTGTCTGAGGGATATGAGCAGGCAATACAAAATAAGTTAAGCTATGCCCGGCAAACAGCTTCTACCGCCGCAGATATGCAGAACCGCTACGGACTCCAGTCGGATGCTGAAGTGCTTAATAAGCACAACCTGCTCCGTGAGCGAATTTTCACTCAGGAGTGTATCAATACCCAGGCTGCTTATGATAAGCATTACCAGAATGGCTTAACCCTGGCGAAGGAGAAAAAGTTTATTGCAGCAGATCAAGCTTATCTGGCTGCTATTAGAGTGGCCGATGAAAAGAGTGAATGTGCTATAGCCACACTAACAGCACAGGACAGTCGAACTGCAATAGTGGCGGCGGCTACATACCAGCGTATGATGGAGAGCGTTGAGCGTCAGGTTGGTAAAAAGCGGTATGCAGAGGCTGTTCAGGAGCATAACCAGGCGCGTGATTACTACCTGGCAAACAAGGTCAGCAAGTATGGCTTGGATCATATTTCCCTGTATAACTTTGCAAAGGATAACAGGAATCAGAATTTTACTGCATATGTGGTGGGATATCTGGCCGGAATAAACGAAGAAGAGGTTTCTATACAGCTTCTGACTACGCTGTTGGATAAGGGCTATGCTAAACGCAAAACTAAAAAGGTGCAGGAGCAGCTTGGTAAGCAGCTGGCGTTAAAAGATACAACCCGAAATCATGGGCAAGCTGTAGAGGTGCTGGCTGTACAGTACACTCAAAATCATAAAGGACTGAAAAAGCTGAGAAAGGCTTATAAGAAGGAGAGCAAGAGGCTGGCAAAAGGATAGTTGGTTCTCCCTTCACAAGAAAAGCGCAGCCCCGGAACAAACTACTTCCGGGGCTGCGCTTTTTTAATAAACGTTTTCCTGAATTGAACTGGTTTGGTGAGCAATGCTAGAGTAGACAGGAAGTTTAATTACATACTTGCTAAAGCCTGCTGTAGCACCCCCTCTTTCAGCGCATATGCTGATACCCGAATCGTCTGGAGGTTATACTTCTGAAGCACAAAGTCCACAGCTATACTTGCTAATACAATCATATCTACACGCATCTCCAGCATACCCGGTATAGCTAAACGCTCCTCATGGTTTTTCTGTAGCAGCTCTTGGTGAATGCGGTAAAAGTCTTCTAATGCCAGCACAGAAGCAGCAGGTTGTACTTGTTGACGTGAGGTGTCGCCTTTTTTCAGTGCATCAATGTCACAAAGCGTATCAAATGTGCCGGATGAGCCGACTAATACAACAGGTCTATACTCGGCTACTGCTTTGGTTAACGGCTGCAGTTTCTCCGTTAGGTAGGCTTTTTCGGCGGCTACATTTTCAGGTGAGATAGGGTCTTGGGTAAAGAATTTATCCATCAGGCGCTGTGCTCCAACTTCAAAACTTTGCTTCCAGAATATGTCCTGATCATTACAGATAACAAACTCCACACTGCCTCCGCCAATGTCCATGATAAGGGAGGTCTGCTTATCCAGTACACCAGCAGACCGGACCCCAAAGTAAATTAACTCGGCTTCGCGTGCGCCATCAATTATTTCTACCGTTATATCTGTCTGTTTAAAAACATCTTTCACAAAATCATCTCCATTGCTGGCATTACGCACCATACTTGTAGCCATAGCCCGTACTGTCTCAACACCATACTCATCGATCTGCTTACGGAAATCTTTCAGGGTTTTAATGGCACGTTCATAGGATTCGGGTGCGATAGCTCCATTACTGATACCACCCTGGCCCAAACGTACAGGTACCTTTGTTCTGACGAAGTCATTGTGCTTTCCATTTTCATCTACTTCTGTAATGAGCAGGTGAAAGGTGTTTGTACCCATGTCGATAAGTGCAAGGCGTTGTCTCATGAGGGGAGGATGATATGTGAGTTTATATTATTGTTTCTTTATTATTATGCAAGCCACTAATTTCCTTCTCTGCTTGCTGCTTTCAAGAATCTATCCGTAGCAAGTTAAGTTGCAGTTGGTGTGGTTCCAAATATGCTCTTTAGCTTACAGGTTACTTACTGCAGCATACACAGAGCCATAACACAGTACTCTTGTTATTTCTTTACCGAAGTAAACCTGAAAAAAGTACCTAGTGGCAACCTGCGATTTCCGCTGTCATGCAAATACAGCTCACCCAGTTCCTCATTCTGAACCATCTCGCCAAAAGTGTCTCGCATCAGGTTGTCTAATACCATAGCCGAGAAACCCATCGAGTATAAATTGATCAGCAGGAAATAATCAGTGCCGTCCAGCATTTCGCGGCAGAGTTTGATCATTTCGTTCAGCTCATTCTCCAGTTGCCATTTCTCTCCATTCGGACCTCGCCCATAGGAGGGAGGGTCCAGGATAATACCATTATACTTGTTGCCACGCTTTACTTCACGGCGGGCATACTTCATGGCGTCTTCTACTATCCAGCGCACATTGTCAAGGTTACTGGCCTCCATATTATCGCGGGCCCAGAAGTTTACCTGCTTTATGGAGTCGAGGTGTGTAACGTCGGCACCAGCTGCCTTGGCGGCTAAGGTGGCGGCACCGGTGTAGGCAAACATGTTCAGCACTTTTGGCTGCGGCACTTTTAGCTTGCGGGTGGTATCGTAAATAAACTTCCAGTTGCTGTCCTGCTCCGGGAACAGGCCTACGTGCTTGAACGAAGATAAGCCTAAACGAAAGCGAAGCTTCAGGTCGTTATACTTATAGTTAATGAACCACTGCTCCGGCATCCCTTTCTTCAGTTTCCACTGGCCTTTTTCCTGGCTGCCTTTGTCGCGGGTAAACACAGCCTGTGCTAAACGCTGCCATTCCTGTTCAGGCAGGTGCTTGTCCCATATAGCCTGTGGCTCGGGCCTTGCTACAAAGTAATCGCCGAAACGCTCCAGCTTCTCAAAATTTCCAGAATCAACCAGCTCATAGTCAGCCCAGTTTTCTGTAGTTAAAAAGGAATACATATCTTTGTTGTTTATTTCTGGCTGTGTGCCGGTTGGGCAAAAGTACTCAATATCCGCTTAACCTTAAAAATTGCACGCAGTCGCAGATTTTTTTGTTACATAAACATGGCAATTAGCTTTTATAAGTACCAGGGCACGGGTAACGACTTTATAATGGTTGACAACCGCAAGCTCAATTTTCCTGCTGATGATGAAACGCTGGTGAAGCATCTCTGCGATCGCCGCACCGGAATTGGCGCTGATGGACTCATCTTGCTGCAGGATCACCCTGACTATGATTTTGAGATGGTATACTATAACGCTGATGGGCGTTTAGGTTCCATGTGCGGGAATGGCGCGCGATGTACTGTTCGCTTTGCCAGGCAATTAGGAGTAATCGAGGACGTAGCTTGCTTTTTAGCTGCAGATGGTGAGCACCAGGCAAGTGTGGAGCGAGATCTGATTCAGCTGAAAATGAGCGATGTGTCTGAAATAGAGCAGGTTGGAGAAGACTATTATTTAAATACAGGTTCTCCGCATTATGTACGCTTTGTGGATGATGTGGAAGAGCTGGATGTATTTGAAGAAGGCAGATCCATCAGGTACAATGACCGCTTTAAAGCAGAAGGCACTAATGTGAACTTTGTGCAGCGTTTGTCAGATGATGCGATTTTTGTGCGTACTTATGAGCGTGGTGTTGAAGACGAAACCTTGTCCTGTGGTACCGGGGTAACTGCCTGTGCTTTGGTGGCAGGATTAGAAGGTATGGAAAGTCCTGTTAGAGTAAAAACTTTAGGAGGTGAGCTGGAAGTTGCTTTTGAGCAGGAGGGAAATGTGATCAAATACATTTACCTGATCGGACCTGCAAAGCACGTTTTCACAGGTAGTTTCTCTCTTCAGCAAGTATAAAGGTAAAACAAGGTGTTTCTAACCACTAACCACACTTCCTTAAGGGCTCTAGAGCCTTCTGATCTGGATTTTCTGTATACTTTGGAAAATGATGTGGCTGTGTGGCATGTGGGGGATACGGTAACGCCCTACTCCAAATTTGTACTTGAACAATACCTTGAGAATGCTACGCAGGATATTTATACTGTGAAGCAGCTCCGGTTGGTAATTTGTAATCAGGAACAGAAGCCGGTTGGCGCTATTGATCTTTTTGATTTTGCCCCCTTGCACCGGCGAGCAGGTGTTGGCATTGTGGTAGCTGCATCGGGTCAGAAAAAAGGGCATGCTTCAGATGCACTAAGCCTGCTTCTGAACTATTGCGAAAGTACGCTTCAGCTTCATCAGGTATACTGCTCTGTTACCGTCACAAATAGTCAAAGCTTAAACCTGTTTGCTAAAGCCGGATTTAAAGAAGTTGGTGTGCGCAAGGACTGGTTAAAAACGCCTGCAGGATGGGAGGATGTAGTGGAGATGCAAAAGGTATTTGCCAGTTGATTGCTTGCAGGGCTACCTGCCACAATGCCACAACTTACCTGTTTCTGGCATAGCCAATTACATTCAGGTTGGTTAAATAGTAACTCAACTATACTTCATCGGCAAATATGGCAGATAACCTATGCAGGTGATAATATGGTATTGTTTTAGTACAGAGGCTTAGATATATCGGAAAAACAGCTATTTTTGACGATATTGCAAATAGAGGATTTCAATTAAGAACAGCATATACACATGTTTGATTTTTTCGGTAAAACCGTTGCGAAACTATTCGGAACAAAATCCGACAGGGATATAAAGGAGGTACTGCCTTATGTATCTAAAGTTAATGAAGAATACGCTAAGTTAAGTAGCCTTACGGATGATCAGCTGCGACAGAAGACTGCCGAGATCAAAGGTATAATTGATGAGCGCCTGAAGCCTATTGATGAAAAGATCGCGGCCCTGCATAAGCGCATAGCCGATGAGCCGGAGCTGAATATAGTGCAGAAGGAAAATATCTTCTCTGAGATTGATGAGTTGGAGAAGGAGCGAAACAGGGATCTGGAAGTAGTGCTTATGGAAGTGCTGCCAACAGGTTTTGCCATCGTAAAGGAAACTGCCCGCCGTTGGAAAGAAAATGGCCAGTTAGTGGTAACTGCCACTGAAATGGACCGTGACCTGGCTGCCCGTAAACCAAACGTACAGGTAGAAGGAGATAAAGCTGTATGGGCTAACAGGTGGATAGCTGCCGGTAATGAGATTACCTGGGATATGTTACACTACGATGTGCAGCTAATTGGTGGTATTGTGCTGCATCAGGGTAAAATCTCTGAGATGGCCACAGGTGAGGGTAAGACATTAGTGGCAACGCTGCCTGCTTACCTGAATGCCCTTGCAAAACGCGGGGTACACGTTGTAACGGTAAATGATTACCTGGCACGTCGTGACTCTGAATGGATGGCACCTTTGTTTGAATTCCATGGCCTGACGATTGACTGTATCGATAAGCACCAGCCAAACTCTGAGGCTCGCCGCAACGCTTATAAAGCAGACATTACCTACGGTACAAACAACGAATTTGGCTTTGATTACCTGCGCGACAACATGTCACGCGAGCCGCAGGACCTGGTACAGCGTAAGCACCATTATGCTATGGTCGATGAGGTTGACTCCGTTTTAATTGATGATGCCCGTACACCATTGATTATCTCTGGTCCGGTGCCTCGTGGTGATGAGCACGAATTTTATCAGTTAAAGCCACGCATTTCTATGCTGGTAGAGGCACAGCGCAAAGTAGTACAGGGCTTCCTGACAGAAGCGAAGCGTTTGATCAAAGAAGGAAATACACAGGATGGAGGTTTAGCTTTGTTCAGAGCTTTCCGTGGCCTTCCGAAGAGTAAGCCGTTGATCAAATTTTTGAGTGAAACAGGCAATCGTGCTATCATGCAGAAAGTAGAAAATTTCTACCTGCAGGATAACTCTCGCCAGATGCCTGAGGCTGACGAGCCGCTTTACTTCACAATTGATGAGAAACACAACCAGATTGAGTTAACAGAAAAAGGTATTGACCTGATTACCGGTCAGGGCGAAGATCCCAATTTCTTTATCATGCCGGATATCGGTGTGGAAATTGCTGAAATAGAAAATGATAAATCGCTTTCGCATGAGGAGCAGCTGCACGCTAAAGAGAAGCTAATTGCTGATTTTCAGGAGAAGTCAAAGCGTATTCATACGATTAACCAATTGCTCAAAGCTTATACTCTATTTGAAAAGGATACAGAATATATTGTAACGCCGGATCATAAAGTAAAAATTGTAGATGAGCAGACGGGCCGCGTAATGGAGGGCCGCCGTTATTCAGATGGCTTGCACCAGGCCATTGAAGCGAAAGAAAATGTGAAGGTAGAAGATGCAACGCAGACTTACGCTACAGTTACGCTTCAGAACTACTTCCGTATGTACCACAAGCTTTCTGGTATGACGGGTACTGCCGAAACAGAGGCAGGTGAATTCTGGGATATCTATAAGCTTGACGTGGTAGTTATCCCTACTAACCGCCCGATCCAAAGAAATGACGAGCATGATAAAGTTTTTAAAACTGTTCGTGAGAAATACAATGCGGTAGCAGATGAGATCGTAGAACTGACTCAAAAAGGTCGTCCGGTGCTAGTAGGTACTACTTCGGTGGAGATTTCAGAACTCCTCAGCCGAATGCTAAAACTGCGCAATATCAAGCATCAGGTACTGAATGCAAAGATGCACCAGAAAGAGGCAGAGATTGTTGCTGAAGCCGGTAAGCCGGGCACTGTAACAATTGCCACCAACATGGCTGGTCGTGGTACTGATATTAAGCTGGCGCCTGAATCAAAAGCTGCCGGAGGTCTGGCCATTGTAGGTACAGAGCGTCATGAGTCACGCCGTGTAGACCGCCAGTTGCGTGGTCGTGCCGGCCGTCAGGGTGACCCGGGGTCTTCCCAGTTCTTCGTGTCCCTGGAAGATAACCTGATGCGTCTGTTTGGCTCTGACCGTATTGCCCGCCTGATGGACCGTATGGGTCTGGAAGAAGGTGAGGTAATTCAGCACTCCATGATTACAAATTCCATTGAGCGTGCCCAGAAGAAAGTGGAGGAGAACAACTTCGGCCAGCGTAAGCGCTTACTGGAGTACGATGACGTGATGAATGCACAGCGTGAAGTAGTTTACAAGCGCCGCAGAAATGCTCTTTATGGAGAGCGCCTGGAACTGGATATCTGGAACATGATCTATGATATCAGCGAAGATGTAATTGTAAACTATAAGAACATCAGCGATTACGAAAACTTCCAGCTACATGTGCTGCGTGTATTCGGTATCGAGTCTTCTATTACAGAGGATGAATTCAAGTCTGTACCGGCAAATCAGCTATCAGAGCGTCTGTACAACGAGGCCCTAAACCATTACCTGGAGAAAAATAAGAAAACAGCTGAGCAGGCTTACCCAATCATTGCAGATATCCACCTAAACCGTGGGCCAATGATTGAGAACGTAGCTGTACCGTTTACAGATGGCAAGCGCCAGATTGCCGCAGTTGCTAATCTTACTAAGACTTATGAGTCGAAAGGGCAGGAGCTGCTTCGTGCAATGGAGAAGATCATTACCCTGGGTACTATCGATCAGGCATGGACAGAGCACCTGCGCCAGATGGATGACCTGAAGCAATCGGTGCAGAACGCAGTGTACGAGCAGAAGGATCCACTCCTGATTTATAAGTTTGAATCATTTGAATTGTTCAAGCGCATGATCGGTAAGGTAAATGAGCAGACAATTGAGTTCCTGTTCCATGCCTTCATACCAGTGCAGGCACCTGAGCAGGTGAAAGAGCCACGTCCGCAGCAAATGCCGAAGCCGCCCGTACTGAAGGAGCAGAAGCAGGAGGTGCATTCTTCTCTGGAAGATGAAACAGGGCATACCACAGCCCCTTCTGCAGCTCCTGAAAGAATAATGCCAGCACATTCACAGAAAGTAGCAGGCAGAAACGACAGGGTAAGCGTGCAGTATACTGACGGCCGTGTACTGAAAGATGTTAAGTTTAAAACAGTAGAAGACGATCTGATGCACAATCGCTGTGTGCTGATCGAAGAATAGTATAAGAAGCAGCCATTAACTTAATTGTTAATGGCTGCTTCTTATACCCTGACTTTTCTTTCTAATTCCTCTATTGTTATGACCAGAGAAGAACTAGCCTCTTTCATAGACCATACGCAGCTACGCCCGGAAGCGACCGAAGAACAAGTGTTACAGCTGTGTGATGAAGCCCGAAATTATGGATTTGCAGCTGTTTGTATTCCGCCATGTTATGTACAGGCTGCTAAAGAGCGCCTTGGTCCGGGTTCCCTTGTTAAGCTGGCAACTGTTGTTGGGTTCCCGCTGGGGTACCAGCACTCAAAGGTGAAATTCCTGGAGACACACCAGGCAATTGCAGATGGAGCCGATGAGATTGATGTGGTGATGAATATTTCCGCCTTTAAGTCTGGGAAGTATGAGGATGTAGAAAATGAGCTTGGGGATCTTGCGAAGTTTTGCCATCTGAAAGAAGCAGCGCTGAAAGTAATTATTGAAACGGCACTTTTAACAGAGCAGGAAATAAAGAAGGCTTGTGAATTGTGTGTGAATGCCGGAGTAGACTACGTTAAAACATCTACTGGTTTTGCCTCTGGAGGTGCTACGGTAGGAGATGTAAGGCTGATGCGCCGGATCTTACCAGGCACAATAAAGATCAAAGCAGCCGGAGGTGTTCGAACAATAGAGGATGCTGAAGCGTTAATTAAAGCCGGAGCCGATAGGCTCGGATGCTCGGCGAGTATTAAGTTAGTAACCCATGAATAAAATTATCACTCTTTTTCTTGTGCTGGCAGTTGTGTTATCTACTGCCTGTGCATCGTCGGCAGGCAAAGGAACCGGAAGAACAGATAATGGTGGCTCCAGAACAACAGGGAAAGAAAAGGTAAATGAAGATCTTAGCGTTTACCGCCCCAAGTATTCAGTACCAGATGCAGCACCTGTTACACGTGTAGAGCCAACCCACCATGTAAATGATAAGGTGGCTGTGCTGATGGATACTGTAGCCAGTGTAAACAAGAATATAAAGTATGCACAAGGTTATAGGATCCTGGCTTATAATGGCTCAGAACGTCAGAAAGTGATGAACCTGCGCAAGTCCATCATCTCCAGAGTACCTGAGGTAAAAGACTATCTAACGTATCAGCAACCAAATTTCCGATTGAAGATAGGAGACTTTTTCAGCCGTGTAGAGGCACAGCAGGTATTAAATCAGCTATCGGACCTAATTCCGAATGCGCAGATTGTACAGGATCAGATAAATATCGATAAGTCTTATTAGCTTTAAGCAACAGAAGATAAAGGCAATAAAGGCGTTGTAACCTCTTCTGGTTACAACGCCTTTTGTTTATAAGCTTAAAATTTAAACGCTGCTCAACAACCGAAATATGATCACACCAGATAGAGTAAAACAGTTAGCGCAGGAGTATGCGCCTGATGCTGTGCAGGTACGCCGGCATATTCATGCCAATCCGGAACTCTCTTTTGAGGAGCACAACACGGCTGCTTATGTAAGGCAGGTATTAGAAAGCTATGGCATAGCATCTGTGAGTCTGGCTGAAACAGGTGTGGTAGCACTAATTGAGGGTAAAAACCCTGAGAAAAAAGTAATAGCCCTGCGTGCCGATTTAGATGCGCTGCCTATTGTAGAAGCAAACGAGGTAGCATACAAATCAAAGAGTACAGGGGTTATGCATGCCTGCGGTCATGATGTGCATACTTCCTCCCTGTTAGGTACTGCCCGTATTCTGCAGAATCTGAAAGAGGAGTTTGAAGGTACTATAAAGTTAATATTTCAGCCAGGGGAGGAGAAGTTTCCGGGTGGTGCTTCCATCATGATCAAGGAAGGTGTCTTGCAGAATCCTGCTCCTTCAGGAATTGTAGGTCAGCATGTGTTTCCGATGCTTCCTGCAGGTAAGGTTGGCTTCCGATCCGGTATGTATATGGCAAGTGCCGATGAAATATATATCACAGTGAAAGGTAAAGGTGGGCACGCCGCAATGCCTGAAATGAATATTGATCCAGTATTGATAGCCTCACATTTGATTGTGGCGTTGCAGCAGATTGTGAGCCGCCATGCCAGCCCTAAAGTGCCCTCTGTGCTTTCATTTGGTAAGATAGAGGCTAAAGGGGCTACCAATGTGATACCGGACGAAGTAAAAATAGAGGGAACTTTTCGGACCATGAATGAGGAGTGGCGAAAAGAGGCGCACAAGAAAATAAAGAAGCTGGCTGAGGGTCTTTGTGAAAGTATGGGAGGAAGCTGCGAAATTGATATCAAGAACGGTTATCCCTTCCTTAAAAATGACCCGGAGCTAAATGAAAGAGCCCGCGCAGCTGCTGAAAACTATTTAGGGCAGGATAATGTGGTAGATCTCGACCTTTGGATGGGTGCTGAAGATTTTGCCTATTATTCGCAGGAAGTTCCGGCATGCTTTTATCGCTTGGGTACCAGAAACGAAGAACGTGGTATCGTATCCGGAGTTCATACTCCCACCTTTGATATAGATGAGGCTGCTATGGAAACAGGTATAGGCTTGATGGCCTTTGTGGCGATAGAAGAGCTGAAAAGCATATGAAGAAGCTGTGCCTCCTGCTGTTGCTCTCTCTGCCCCTCACAACTTTTGCACAAAGCAAAGTAACAGCGCCTGTTGCCATATGGCCGGAATTGCAGTTAAGCTATGGTGTAAAGGATGATGGACTGCTGTTCTTTCGGAATCAGTACCGGGTTAACACTGATAGCCGCTTTAATGATCTCCGCACTACAGGCCTGTTGAGTAATTTTGAAAGAGTAGAACTAAGCTTAGGGTATGAGCACAAGCTTACAGAACATTGGCGGGGAGGAGGTTTAGTCCACTATGCTGCAGAAGACTTTCCTAAAATGATTTTTTATGCTTTGTTTTTGCGCCATAACGGCAAACTGAGCAGTTTGTACTTAAATAAGCAGCTCATGTTTGAGTATATTGATCAGGAGAAGCAAGATATCTATGGCCGTTTCAGACTAACGGCAGAATTGGGAAGGCGATTTCCAGTGGGCAGTAAATTTTTAACACCCGAAATTAGTTATGAGGCAGCCTTGCTTTCTGATTTTGGAAAGGAAGATAATAATGCTTCGCAGGAAAGACTGATTGATCGTACGCAGCTAAAAGTGGAGCTGAATTTTGAGGTAACAGAGAAGTTACGTATTAGTCCTTACTTTATGAGGCACACAGAATACTATTATGTGGAGGTGCCATCGGTTTATGATGAGCAAAACCAACTGGAGCAGGAGGGATATAGAACAAAGCGTAACCGCGTTTCACCTGTTATAGGTCTAGAGCTAAGGTATTCCTTTAATCGTGCTGCAAATACTGCCAGTATTACTTACTAATTTTTATGTAACTGATATATTGTCAGACACTTCTATTAATTTAGCAGGTGATAAATGACATTATTGCATGAATTAGAAGGATATTTCTAATGGCATGAATTTTACTTATAGTTAGCTGTAAAACAACATAAGCAAACTTAAAAGTAAATAACTATGGCACTGACAAGATATAATGGCATGCAGGATAGCACGTCAACTACAAATTCATTCAGCTCCATGCTGGATAGGTTCTTTAATGAATCCGTAAATTCAAGGAATTTCTCTGGCTTTACACCGCACGTAGATGCCTGCGAAACTGATAAAAATTATGAAATTGAGTTAGCACTTCCAGGGGTTAAGAAGGAAGATATTAACATTGATTTCCAGGAAGGTAAACTTACTATTACTGGCGAGAGAAAGCTGGAAAAGAGAGAAGATAACCGCCGTTATCATATGCTGGAGACGCAGTATGGTTCATTCACGAGAAGCTTTTATCTGCCGGACAAGGTAAATCCTGATAAGATCTCAGCTCATTTGGACAATGGTGTACTACTCGTAACCGTTCCAAAAGATGAGAAGAAAACAATGAAGCGGCAGATCAACATTTCTTCACCTGAAGAAGGAAATAAAAAGGTAACTGAAGAAAATGCAGCAACAGCCGGAGAAAAGGGCAAGTCTAAAAAGGCATAAGCAAAAACATTAACAAAAAAAGAGGCCGGTAAATTTGGCCTCTTTTTTGTTTCTTATAAGATGAGTATTAAACGTTACCAAGCTACTGCATACTACCGTATACTATAGTAACGTTACCTACATAGGTATATAGAAAATCCTTAATATCTTTAGATACACAACAAGACTAAAATTAATTACATGAAGACGAAACAGTTTATCGTTGGCTTAACGCTTTCTGCCATTTTGGGTGGCGGTGTTGCTGTTGGTAGCTATAAGCTGCTGGAAGATGAAGCAACTACAAATGTAAAGGAAGAGCAGTACCCTACAGTTCGCTATACCAGCAACATGCGCAGCAGTGAAGTAGCAGTGCCTGAAGGCCTGAATTTCATTAAGGCTGCTCAAGTGTCTACACCAGCAGTAGTACACGTGATGACAGAATACAGCGTGCGTTCTTCTGACCGCTACAGTAGTCCAATGGATCCGTTCCTGCGCGAGTTCTTTGGTGATGGCTTTGGAGAAAGAGCGCCTCGTGGTCCGCAAATTGGCTCAGGTTCAGGTGTGATCATTGCCTCCAATGGGTATATTATCACGAATAACCATGTAATAGACAAGGCAGATAAGATTGAAGTCGTACTAGACGATAAGCGAAAGTTTGAAGCAACACTGGTTGGTACTGACCCTACTACAGACATTGCTTTGCTGAAGATAAACTCTGAAAAGCTTCCTACCATCCGTTATGGCAATTCAGATGAGTTGCAGGTTGGTGAGTGGGTGTTAGCCGTTGGTAACCCAATGAACCTTACTTCTACAGTTACGGCAGGTATTGTGAGTGCCAAGGGACGTAATATTAACATCCTGCGCACAAGCCAAAACAAAGACATGAGCATTGAGTCCTTTATTCAGACCGATGCGGCTGTTAACCCGGGTAACTCAGGGGGCGCGTTGGTAAACCTAAATGGTGACTTAGTAGGTATTAACACGGCTATTGCATCTCAAACTGGTTCCTTTGCCGGTTATTCGTTCGCAGTGCCTTCTTCTATTGTTAGCAAAGTTGTGGATGACCTCCTGAAATATGGAGAGGTACAGCGTGCCCTTTTAGGTGCCCAGATACAGGAAATTGATGCAGCCTTTGCTAAAGAGAAAGATCTTAAAACACTCAATGGTGTGTATATAGCTCGTGTAGAGGAGAATAGCGGAGCTATGGATGCTGGCCTAAAAGAAGGTGACGTGATTACGTCTGTAAACGGTATTACAGTAGCTAAATCATCGCAGTTGCTTGAGCAGATTGCCCGCTACCGTCCTGGTGATAAAGTAAAAGTAGCTTACCTCCGCGATGGTAAAGAACGTAATACAACTGTTACGCTGAAGAACGTTAACTACAGCACAGAGCTGGTGAAACGCAGCAATGCAGAGCCTATCAAGTTTGATGGCGCTACTTTTGTGCCAGTTAGTAAGCAGGAAATGAACAAACTAGGTATCGATGGTGGTGCCAAGATTAATAATGTGCAGAGCAGTAAGTTCCGTGATACAGGTATGAAAGATGGCTTTATCATTACCAGGATAGATAAGTATCCTGTAAACCAGCCTTCTGATGTAGAGAAGTATCTGAAGAATATTGACGGGGGGGTAGTATATATAGAAGGTGTTTACCCTGATGGCCTGAAGGCATACTACCCTATTGGAAAAGGATAATTAATACAGACAAATACAACAGAAAGCTTCTGCAGCCTTGCAGAAGCTTTTTTATTTTTTAGATTTGTAATAGTACCCTTTATTGAACTACTAAACTGATAAAACTCATGAAACAAACAATAGATGAATTGCCGCTTAACAAGGAGATAGCTGATGTTCTGCACCAGTTGGGCATAAAAGAGCAAAACCCTGCCTACAGTACAGGGCTTGCCTGGGGTGGGCAAAGTAATTCTAATACACGTGACATCCACTCACCAGCCAACGGAAATTTTATAGCTGCTGTAAACATGGCTACACCGGATGATTATGAGCAGGTGGTTAAAACAGCGCAGGACGCTTTTAAAGTATGGCGCAAGGTACCGGCTCCAAAAAGAGGCGAAATAGTGCGCCAGATTGGTGATAAACTGCGTGAACATAAGGAGGCATTGGGTAAGCTGGTAAGCTACGAAATGGGTAAGATTTACCAGGAAGGCTTAGGCGAAGTACAGGAGATGATCGATATATGCGACTTTGCAGTGGGGCTTTCGCGCCAGCTACATGGCTTTACGATGCACTCCGAACGTCCGGAGCACCGAATGTATGAGCAGTACCACCCACTGGGCATTGTAGGTATAATTTCAGCATTTAACTTTCCGGTGGCGGTTTGGAGCTGGAACACGATGCTGGCAGCTGTTTGCGGCGACGTGATGATCTGGAAGCCTTCTGAAAAAACACCGCTTACAGGTATTGCTTGCCAGCACATCATCAGAGAAGTCTTGGCAGAAAATGAACTGCCGGAAGGAATCTTTAATCTAATTATTGGCGACGCCGAAATCGGAAGCCTAATGAGCCATGATAAGCGTGTACCTTTAGTTTCAGCTACTGGTTCTACGCGAATGGGTAAAAAAGTAGGAGAGGCAGTCGGCGCCCGATTAGGAAAATCCCTACTGGAACTGGGAGGTAATAACGCCATTATACTTACAGAGAACGCTGATCTTGAAATGGCCATTCGCGCTATTGTGTTTGGTGCGGTTGGTACATGCGGACAGCGTTGCACCTCTACCCGCCGGCTTATCATCCATGAAAGTAAGTATGAGCAGGTTAAGGAGCGCCTGCTGAAGATATATCCAAACCTGCCAATCGGCCATCCGCTGGACAGCACCACGTTAGTTGGCCCACTGATTGACAAAGATGCTGTGGCTGCTTTTAGTAATGCACTGGAGAAAGTGCAACAGGAAGGTGGAAGATTGCTCACTGGTGGCGAAGTATTGAGCGGAGAAGGCTACGAAAGTGGTACCTATGTTAAACCGGCTGTGGTAGAAGCTGAGAACCACTATGAAATGGTGCAGGAGGAAACTTTTGCTCCAATTCTATACCTAATAAAGTATAGCGGTAGCGTGGAAGATGCTATTGAAATACAAAATGGTGTCCGGCAAGGGCTGTCCTCGGCCATCTTCTCTACTAATCTATTGGAGACAGAGGCTTTCCTTGGTCACTGGGGGTCTGACTGTGGTATTGCAAACGTGAACATCGGTACATCCGGCGCAGAGATTGGTGGTGCTTTTGGTGGTGAAAAAGAAACCGGAGGTGGCCGCGAGTCCGGGTCAGATGCCTGGAAAGTTTACATGCGCCGCCAGACGAACACCATTAACTATGGCAGGGAATTGCCATTGGCTCAGGGAATAAAATTCGATATTATGGACTGATTTTCTAAGCTCACAGTAACTTTAGTGAGTACTATGTAAAAAAGGCCAGCTCTTTATTAGAGCTGGCCTTTTTGTTTACAGGGTGGAAAAGCAAATTCAGTCTATTAACGAGAACAGTTAAGCCAAAAGTATAACCCCTTACAAAAAAGAATAAAATATTTTGCAACTTCATGCAACCTCGCCCCATTCTCTTTGTCTTTAGTTTGAATTTGGATGAAGGAGATGGGAAACAGATAAAAGTCGATTAAGAAACAAAAGCAAAACGTTAATTCAGCGCAATTTGGAAACTATCAGCTACCAAGACGTTAATAGCCACGTGATTGACCGGTGCAAAGAAGGGGACAACCGTGCGCAGTACGAGCTATATAAGCTGTATTCCAAAGCAATGTTTAACGTGAGCATGCGCATCACCAACGATTACTCTGAAGCGGAGGATGTGTTACAAGAGGCTTTTATCAGTGCATTTAAAAACCTTCATTCCTATAAAGCCGAGGCATCATTCGGAAGCTGGCTAAAAAAAATTGTAGTGAATGCGGCTATAAATGCTATCCGGAAAAGGAGGTCAGAACTGGTGCCAATAGATGAAAGAACCATCGCGGAGGTACCGGATGAGGAGTATGAGGACGATCTGGATTGGCAGATAGAGAAGATTAGAAAGGCTATACAAAAGCTGCCTGACGGATACAGAGTTGTCTTAAGCTTGTATCTGCTGGAAGGCTATGATCATGCAGAGATCGGAGAGGTGTTGGAAATAACGGAGTCAACATCCAAGTCGCAGTACAGCCGGGCAAAAAAGAAACTACTGGAGATTATGAAAGAGCCGCAGTTTAAGGCCTGATTATAATAAAGTGTATGTAAATGAGAAGAACTTTACCATGAAAGATAAACTGAAAGAATATGTGAGTGAGCACCGGGATGAGTTCGATGTGTTCGAGCCCCGGCCAGACCTCTGGCAGAACATTTGCCAGGAACTGTCCGAGCCCAAAAAGAAAGAGGCTAAGGTTATCAAATTCAACTTTGGTAACAGTGCCCATTTCAGTGCTAATATGATGTTTATGCGTGTAGCGGCAGCTGTTGTACTGCTGTTGGGATGTGGTCTTACTCTCTTTTTAATGAAACAGAACACGCCAGTAACAAATAATACTGTTGCGGCTACAGAGCAAGTAGTGATCGGTGAGATTGCCCCGGAAATAGTAGAGGTTGAGGCATATTATGTAAACCAGATCAAAGAAAAGAAAAGCAAATTAAGCGACTACGACCTAAAGCTGCTGGGCCTTGATGAACAGAAAGCAGTAGACCAGGAATTAGCCAGGCTCGATAGTAGCTACGTTCAACTCAAAAAGCAACTTTACACCACTCCAAATACTGATGAAATTGTAGGAGCAATGATCCAGAACCTGCAGATACGGATACAAGTGCTTAATAAGCAACTGGAGATACTCCAGAACATCGAAAAATTGGAAAAAACGATCAATACAGAACTTAAAGAAAATGAGACGACCAATGTATAAAAGTATACGCTCCCTGCTAGTGCTGATTGTAATAGCACCCAGTATGGCCTGGGCACAAAAGAAAGAAGCTCCAGCGCCGTGCCCTTCAGACATCAACGTTACGCCTAACCTATCTGAGGTAGCGTCTCTTGCTAAACTCTCTACGTTATCAGAGCTGTCCAACTTGTCAGGTTTACCAGAGTTGGCTAAGCTAGGCGATATGGAAATGCACCTGAGCCAGACTGCCCCTGCGGGTGAGGCAGCTAGTGCCTTAGATAGTGAAAAGCGTAAAACATTTGAAAAGACTTATAAAGTGTCAAATGCAGATCTACTGAGCATAGAGAATAAATTCGGTAAGGTACATGTAAACACCTGGAACAAGAATGAGGTAAAGGTGAAGGTGGATATAATTGCACGCTGCAGCACCGAAGATAAGGCACAGGAGCTCCTCGATAAAATAAGCGTGGTAGAAAGGCGTGATAGTAAAATGATCGCTCTTAGGACAAACATTGAGCCCATGCGTGTATCCAATAACTCTAACAAAAGCTTCGAAATAAATTACACAGTGTATATGCCTGAGGAAAACTCCATTGCAGTAAAGAATAGCTTTGGCGACGTGTATTTGGCAGCTTTAAAGGGTAAAGCAGACATTTCAGTGAAGTATGGGGCTTTGAAAACAGATAGGCTGAATAACAACTCTAACAATGTTACAATAGCCTATGGTTCTGGAAACTGTGGTTACATTAACGGCGGAAATGTAAATGTTGCTTACTCTAGTATGAATGTTGGAAGCACAAATGGACTACAAGGTTCTTCTAAGTTCAGTGATTTTAAAATTGGAGACCTGAACCAGGAGCTTAACCTTGAGCTAAAGTATGGTACTTTCAAAGTTGATAGGGTAAGTAAAGATATCAGAAGAATATCACTTGACAGCGGCTTTAGCCCGATACTCTTGAACTTTGCTGATAACTCCGCTTTTAATTTCGATGTGAATGTTCAGTTTGCAGACTTCAAAGTAGACAAGTCACTAGTAAATATCACTTCTCTGGAAAAGGATTATACATCAGCAGAGTATAAAGGCAAGTTTGGGGGTACTTCTCCTAAAGGCCTGATTAGCATCAGCTCTAAGTATGGCGATGTAAAGTTTACCAAATAGAATAGCTTTTTGATTAGTAACATAATTGTTTGTTTAAGGTAAGGGAGGCTGGCTTTTGCTGGCCTCCCTTATTTTATGGTATAGTCAAACGGCAGCATAGTTGTTTTACCTCTTCCAAATATGTCTCCGGTCAGAAAGTAACGCTGTCTATTACCTTTTTCCTCAAATAAAGTGCTACCGTAAGTGCTTTTAATGAATTGGGGGGAGTAGCCTTGCAACAATAGTAACGTCGGAAAAACCTGCTCATGAGACTGTTGATTGGGTGCAGGAGTAGTATAACCGGATAGAACATTTGACCTGTCCATAATCCATAGAGGCACGTTTGCTTCTATGGGTTTCGTTTCGTTAGTAGAGGCATGCGTTATACTTATTCCATCACCTTCTAGGTTTTGACCATGATCAGAGGTATAAACAATTACTGTGCTATCTGCGGGAGTGATACCTTGCATCAACTCCTTCCAAAAGCCATCGACAGTCCAGCGGATAGCATTGTTGTACGTGTTAACAGAGCGATTTTTATCCTTTATCATACTTGAAGTAGATAATACGGGCTTAAACACAGTTGCCGTTTCTGGATAGGTCCTGGCATAAGGCCAGTGAGCTCCAACCTTGTTTACATAAACGAACACCTTCTGCTCCGACTTAGAAAGTTTTACCAGTAGTTCTGCTACTTTGTAGTCACGCATGAAGTAAGGTAGCGCCGGGTCTAGTTCAGCCGGCTGTATAAAATGGTCTACATAGTTCAGGTCTGATGGAGACATATAGTTCTGCAAAGCCTTTCGGCCTAACTGAGCATCAACAAAGTATGTAATGTAGCCAGCCTGCTTTGCATACTGGAAAATGCTTGGACTGGTAAGTGCCTTTCGTTCTTTGTCGGGTAAGTCCTTTACCTGCATCCCACTCATCAAAGCAATGTTACTGCCGGCACTGTTATTAGTTATAGCACTGGCCACACCAAAATTAATAATGCTGTCTTTTATGGTTTCGAGATAAGGTGTAGTACGGACAATATTACCATTTAAAGAAAGAGAACTGCCGGTTATGCTTTCATCTACAATCAGGAAAAGGTGTTGCACACCTCTGGAAGTAGGAGAAGCCTCTACCAGCTCCCGCTCCCCAACAGGCAGCTCGTGCGCAAGAGCTAAGCCTGTACTGACTGGGACCCGGTAAAAAGCAGGTAAATCATCTATAACGCCCAATGACCGGTTAACATACCAGATGCTTATTAGCAGGATTGGCGCCAGTACAAATGCTTGTGCGGGAGAATAGGAGAACCGTATCTTCCTGGACAGTAGTGACAGCAGAAATACCCATAAGGCTGAGGTGGCAAACGCTATAAAAATCTTCAAAACGTAATTTTGCAAGGCGGCCCTCCAAAAATGAAGATTGCTTTGTGCTGTTTGTGCGTCAGCGTAGGCAAAATTATAGCCAGTTATAAGGCGGTAGCTTAAGCTTAGAAAGAGGAACGTAAACAGCAGGGAAAGGAAAAGATAGCGTATTAACTGGCTTCTGTTGAGCAGAAGTACTTGCTGGCTCCAAACTGTAATCGCAAGGACAAAAAGATACAGCAGCAGATCCAGTACACTTTGCCGGAAGAGAATAAACTGAAGAATATAATACGCTCTACCCGGACGCATTTCTACAGTAACCGTAAAAATGCTCATTAGAATAAATAGTAGGAGGAGGTGACCTTTTGTAATTCTCACAAGCTTCATTTCAGTTGCGCCTTCCTTTTCGCTTGCCGTTCATATGTGAAGTATCTCCACAGCTTCTCCACAGGACCTTGGTTTTGATACTGCAGCCATAAACTGCTTATATATCCTTGCACCAGGAAGAGCAAAACAGCAAAGGCTAAAAGTTGCCAAGGCTGCCATTTCTGGTATTGGTCTAGCCCATAGCTATAAAAGATGAATGTCATTACAAGATTTTGCAGAAGATAGTTTGTTAAAGACATACGACCTACACTGGAGAAAAAAAATATTACACCTTTCAGTGCTTCAATAGTGGTTAAGGTTAAAAGTGCAGTGACGTAAATTGAAGGAGTTAGCAGGTAATTGAGAAAAGAAATGATAATATCAGCTTCACTTCCTTGCAATACAAAAGATAAAATAGCTGTAGCCATTCGGATGGATACTAAGAGCATCAACATTGTTGGCCAGTTGAATTTGTTTTGTCTTGGCAAAGTAAGTAAGCTACTACAATACAAACCAAAAAGCATAAATGAAAGTACTTTGACGCTGTAAAAAAAGCTATCAATCGTGCTGTAGCTTACAAAAATTTCCTTACTCCGAAAGATGACCAACTGCAAGTAGGTTGAATGAGTAATGGGCGCATCAGCCTGGACAGGTAGAATAGGAGGAGCGTTCAGTTGTAAAGCATAAATGCTGTGTAAAATATATACAAATACCGCTGAGAACAAAATCAGGTTTTTTCGCAGAGGTATGATTGTAAGTATAAAAAGACCAACCAAGCTGTATCTTATCAAGATGTCACCATCCCAGATGAGCACATAATGCAGTACTCCAATAAGGGTAAGCACTACAAGTCTTCGTAAGAGGAGCTTTAAACCTGATTTGGAGGTCTTCTGTCTAAAGAACTGTATACCCATTCCCAAACCGAACAAAAAAGTAAAGATAGGATAGAAGCGACCGCGGAAGAAATATTTAACCACTGTACCCGTCAACTGATCTAGTTTTCCCGGATACTGTTCTAAATAGTTATTTATGTCACCAGTATAGCTGTTAACAAGGAAGATGTTTGCTACCAATACACCAAACAGAGCAAAGCCTCTTAATGCATCAAGGGAGGTGCTTCTTGTATTTAGGCTATTGTTGTTAATAAACATTCTACCAATGAACTGTTGTTGATTTAGCTAAGATGTTTAATTTAGTTAGATTTGAGTAGAAAAAAAGAGGTAAATTATTTGCTATGGCTACTGAAAAGAAAGAGTTATTGAATTCCTCCAAAGCACCAGAACCTGTTGGCCTTTACCCACACGCTCGTCGGGTAGGTAATTTACTTTTCCTGTCAGGAGTAGGGCCTAGAGAGCGTGGTTCCAAGAACATACCTGGAGTGGAGTTAGATGAAAACGGAAACATAATTTCTTATGATATTGAGAAGCAATGTCATTCTGTTTTTCAGAATGTAAAGTACATCCTGGAAGATGCTGGTTCTAGTTGGGATAGCTTAGTAGATGTTACCGTATTTCTTACTAACATGCAAGATGACTTTTCTACATACAATAGACTCTACGCAGAGTATTTTAAAGAGAATCAGCCTTGCCGTACAACAGTAGAGATAAATAAGCTTCCTACACCTATAGCAATCGAGTTAAAGTGTATTGCTACCATTGAATCGCCTTCCCAAAGCTAGGAAAACCCAGAAGACAAAAAAGTGAATACAGATAGAGAAAAATTATTCAAGCAGCGTGTAGAGAAGTTTACGGCTCTTGAAAGTGATGCAGCAACTAAGTCGACCCGGGTTTCATGGTTACGGGTTATCGTGTTTTTGTTGGGAGTTGCTGTTATTTACCATTTCTTCAGCACAGATAATGAAGAGGCAGGAGCTATCTCCATACTTATTTTTTATACATTATTTGTGGTGGTCCTACGCTGGCACAGCAAACTGGAGTTTATATACCAGCAGTATAAAATCTTGCGAGAGATTAATCAGAAAGAGATTGACAGATTACAGGGTAATTTAGCGGGCTTTAATGGGGGAGAGGAGTTTATTGACAACCATCACCCCTATACTTCCGATTTAGACATTTTTGGTCAAAGCTCCTTGTTTCAACTTATGAACCGTTCTGTTACAAGCATAGGCAAGCATAAGCTTGCACAGTGGTTGCGTTCCGCTGCGTCAGCACAACAAGTAGCAGAACGGCAGAGAGCTGTGGCAGAACTGGCAGATGGGCAGCAAATTGATTGGCTACAAGACCTGATTGCGCTTCCGATGCATTACAAGCATAACGAAGAATCTGCAGGAAGCTTCATTGACTGGTTTGCTGGCAGGTCTTTTTATCGGCAGCACCCTGTGCTTAAGGTACTGGTATTCTTATTGCCTGTACTTACACTAGTTGCTATTGCTGCCTGGAACTATGGTGTAAGTGGTTATGTGCCAGGTGCTTTTCTTGTGTTGCAGTTTTACCTTGCATACAAGTACCGTAATGAACGTGATGAATATTATGATAAAAGCATTGGTATCTATGAAGCCATGCGCAGTTATACCAAACAGCTACAACATATAGAGGAGAATACTTTCACAACTCCACAACTACAGGCACTACAGAGAAAGCTTCAGCAGTCAGGTACAAAGGGTTCTGTAATGATAAATAAGCTGGCTAACATAATCGATTTCTTCTCCTGGCGTTTAAGTACTCTAATGGCTTTCTTTCTGAATACCATATTAATGTGGGATTTCATATGGATGTACCGCCTGGAGAACTGGCGAGATAAATACCTTCCGCAGTTAGAGGAAATGCTGGGTACTTTGGCTGAATTTGAAGCCTTGGCTAGTATTGCTGCTTTTCAGCATGCACATCCGGAATATGATGTGCCAGAGCTAAGTGATGAACCTTTTGAACTAAGAGCAAAGCAAATTGCACATCCACTTATTTTCTCCGTAACGCCTGTAGCCAATGATTTCGAAATGCAAGGTGCCGGCAGTACGATGGTGGTTACTGGCTCTAATATGTCCGGTAAAACTACTTTTCTACGAACAGTAGGCATTAATATGGTTATGGCTTTAATGGGTGCTCCTGTTTGTGCCGATAAATTTATAGTAGCGCCTGCGCAGGTATACACAGCTATGCGGACTGCTGATAATCTGGCTGAAAATACTTCCTCTTTCTATGCGGAGCTAAAACGTTTGCGCATCCTTTTGGAGTTGACGGAGCAAGGGCAACCGGTATTCTATTTGCTCGATGAGATATTGAAAGGTACGAACTCACGTGACCGGCATTTAGGGGCTATGGCGTTAATCCGGCAGTTACATAACCGAAATGCTTCCGGGCTTATTTCTACCCATGATCTGGAGTTAGGAGCCATGGAGCAGGAATTACCAGGAAGCGTGTATAACTACAGCTTCAACAGTGACATTATAGGCAACGAAATTAAGTTTGATTATAAACTACATAGGGGGATTTGCCGTAGCTTCAATGCCAGTAAACTCATGCAGTTGATGGGTATAGAAATTGAGGAGCAGGTTTAAGTTCTCTTGTTCATTGCTTACAAAAGATTTGACCAGTTTCCACTTTCTTATAATTCAATTTAATTTCATTTGTAGCACCTTATTTTATGAGAGTAGTAGCAGACATACCTAATCCGCATGTAAAAATTACGTTGCATTCCTACAATGGCAAGTACATCCTAAAAATAGAGAAAGCTAACCTGGAGCAGATCTATAAAATAGATGAAACGGAAGTGGACGGAGATGAGGGGGTTAAAGCCCTTATAGATGAAGAGTTTATTGAACTCGTTTTGAACCGGTTCCAGGATATGCGTGATGCTTTTGTGTCGAGCCTTAGGAGAAATGCCTAAAGCTGATTCCTTTACAGAGACAAATGTTTAATAAAAAACGCCCCTGATTTCTCAGGGGCGTTTTTGTATACTTTCTATCAGGTTAACTTAAGCGATAGCAACACGCTTGAAGTCGTTAACTGTCATGCCTTTGCTTGTTTTGTCAAGCAGCTGTGCGATAGTTAAAGAAGAGTCTTTTACGAACTCCTGGTTAAGCAATGTGTTCTCTTTGTAGAATTTGTTCAGTTTGCCCTGAGCAATTTTCTCAAGCATTTGCTCTGGCTTGCCTTCAGCACGCGCCTGCTCTTTGCCGATTTCGATCTCACGCTCTACAGTAGCAGCGTCAACACCCTCTTTGTCCAAAGCAACCGGGTTCATAGCAGCAATCTGCATTGCTACGTCTTTACCTACCTCAGTTACGTCAGTACCGTTTGTGTTTACAAGGCCAACTAGTACGCCAAGTTTACCAGTAGAGTGCGTGTAAGCAACAACCTGGTCAGCGTTTACAGTCTCGTAAGAAACTACGTCAATTTTCTCACCGATCTTTCCCATCAGGTCAGTGATGTGGTCCTGAAGAGAACGGCCATCTTCCTGAGTAGCAGCAAGAAGTTCTTCTTTTGTAGCAGCGTTAGTAGATACAGCAGTATCCATAACTCTCTGTGCTAAGCTCTTGAAGTCATCAACTTTAGAAACTGGCTCGGTTTCGCAAGCTAGTGCAACTACTTTACCGTTGTTGCCATCTGCGTTTACCTGAGTAAGAACAATACCTTCAGAAGTAACGTTGTCAGCACGCTTGCTGGCAATTTTCTGACCTGCCTTGCGCAGAATATCTTTAGCAGCTTCGAAATCGCCGTTAGCTTCTGTAAGCGCTTTCTTGCAGTCCATCATACCTGCTCCGGTTTCCTGGCGCAGTCTGTTAACGTCTTGTGCTGTAATAGCCATTTTTTTATAATTAAGAATTATGAATTAATAATTAAGAATTCTGTATTTGCGGGTACTTTGGAAAAGGTTTAGTACTAACCACCAACATTTGGTCTTTTGTCCTTTTCCAAAATCTCTTTTGTCTTTCCCTGTTCCCCTAAAACAAACTGAACATTGAAGCAGCAAAGCCCAATGTTCAGTTTGAATTTATTGCAATATGAACAATTGATTATTGCTCGTCAGCTTCTTGTTTAGCCTTGATGCCTTCTTCTTCAGAACGCTTACGCTCAGTTTCCTCTTTGTCAACTTTACGCTCAGACAGTCCTTCTTCAATAGCCTTACCGATGATAGAAACGATAAGAGAAACTGACTTAGAAGCATCGTCGTTTGCAGGAATTGGATAGTCAACCTGCTCTGGGTTAGAGTTCGTATCGCAAATAGCGAATACTGGCAGGTTTAACTTATGCGCTTCCTTAACCGCGATGTGCTCACGCTTAACATCAACGATGAAAAGAGCTGCTGGCAGTCTTGAAAGGTCAGCGATACCACCAAGTACTCTTTCAAGCTTCTCACGCTCACGAGAAAGCATCAGCTTCTCACGCTTCGCGATTGCTGCATAAGCAGTGTTGTCTTTCACCATCTTGTCGATAGTAGACATTTTCTTAAGAGACTTACGCACTGTAGCGAAGTTAGTAAGCATACCGCCTAACCAACGATCGGTAACGTAAGGCATTTTAAGACGCTTAGCTTCTTCTGTAACGATCTCCTGTGCCTGCTTCTTAGTAGCTACGAACAAGATTTTGCGTCCAGACTTAGCGATGTTCTTGATAGCGGCAGAAGCCTCATCAAGCGCAACTAGAGTCTTATTTAAGTCAATGATATGGATTCCGTTCTTCTCCATGAAGATATACGGAGCCATTTTTGGATCCCACTTTCTGGTAAGGTGACCGAAATGAACACCTGCCTCAAGTAATTCTTTATAATTAGTACTTGCCATGTTGTTGATACACCTAAAATATTAACGTTTACTGAACTGGAATGAACGACGTGCTTTACGCTTACCGAACTTCTTACGCTCCACCATACGTGGGTCACGAGTGATGAATCCTTCTTTACGAAGAGCTGATTTAACTTCGGCGTTCTCAACTACCAGTGCTTTAGAGATAGCAAGTCTTAGTGCTTCAGCCTGGCCGCTTACACCACCACCTTTTAGATTAGCAGTAACATCGTACTTGCCAATTAGATCTAAGGTTTGAAACGGCTGATTTACTATAGTTTGCAGTACTTCGTCAGGGAAGTATGCCTTGATATCCTTACCGTTAATAGTGATATTCCCTTGCCCGGCCGTCATGTAGATACGAGCCACCGAGGTTTTTCTTCTACCAGATGTATTGATAACTTCCATTAATAATTAGATATTGAAGGTTAATTCTTTAGGCTGCTGAGCTGCAAATGGATGCTCGCTTCCTGCAAAAACATGAAGATTTCTGAATAGCTCGCTACCCAGTCTGTTTTTTGGCAACATGCCACGTACAGCACGCTCTACAAGTAATGTAGATGATTTCGCCTTTAGCTCACGTGGAGAAGTTCTCTTCTGACCGCCTGGATAACCAGTGTGTGTCAGGTAGTACTTCTGATCCCACTTACGGCCTGTGAAACGTACGTTGTCAGAGTTGATAACGATTACGTTGTCACCGCAGTCAGCATTAGGAGTGTATGAAGGCTTGTGTTTACCCTTCAGGATCTTGGCGATCTCAGATGCCACACGACCCAAGTTTCCTTGCCCGGCATCAACAATAACCCAGCCTTTGTTAGCTGAAGCTTTGTTGACCATCAGGGTCTTATAACTTAAATGATCCATTTTTAGTGGTTGTAAGCGATTTATTTATTTAATTATTGATCTTTCGGTACTTGAAAAATGGTCACAAAGATATAAGTTAATTCTCTGATATGCAATACATGTTGTAGAAATATACTGTGTAACAGGAAAGTAGCACACCTTCTGCCTGATTAGTTAGTATCTATAGGGATGGGCAACAGCTCCTAATTGAGGTATGCTTCATGATCGGTTAAAACAAAGCAGAGCTACAATACTGTAGCTCTGCTTTGTTTTAACTGTTAGTTCTTCTTTCTAACAGGTGGCGGTGGGGGAGGAAGTTGAGGTAATTCGCCATACTTCTTCTCTGCCTCGGCTATAGATGCCTTATTGTTGAGATCATAAATCTCAGATTTGCCATTATCTAAGTAGAGTACGATAAGTCTTAGGTTTCTATTGTTGTGCTCTCTTGCTATCCAGCCTATTTCTTTCACGACTGGATTTCGCTTTAGAAACGCCTTATGATCATCGTGCATGTTAGAGGTTTCCGGAATATATACAGGGATATCATCAGGAAGTGGCGGCGGCGGAGCAGGTAGATGCTCATCTGCTGGCGGCGGAGGCGGTGTGTCAGGTTTCTCTGGTTTTGATGGCGGCGGTGGGGGAGGAAGTTGAGGTAACGTTCCATACTTAGCCTCTGCAGCCGGAATTCTTTGACTCTTGTTGTAGTTGTATTCTTCTGTCTTGCCAGATTTGAGATAAATAATGATTGACTCTAAATTCCAATCCTTTCTGTCGCTAAATTTCCAGCCAACTTTTTCTACAGTCGGATTACGTTTCAGAAAGTCTTTATAATCTGCTGGCCACCTGGCTTTATCCTTGTAGTATTCCAGCTCATCTAAAAACAAAGTAAATGGCTCATTCGGGTCTTGTGGGGAGGGTGGTGGTGGCGGTGGCAACTCAGCTGACTGGGTATACTTATCTTTGAGTGCAGCTATACTATTTGTATCATCAAGGTAGTACACTTCGGTGCCGCCTTTTCTTAAGTTTATAACAACTGCGTTTCTGTTTTCAATTAGTTTTACCCTTACATTTTTAATGTTAGAGTTGTTCTCCAATAGCCCCTTCAGCTCTTGAGGTAAATCCTTACCTCCATCTTGAAAGGTGATTGGTGTAGTGAATTCTTCTGTGGTGGCAACAAAGACTGCGTTTTGCGAAGTGCCTCTGAAAGCAACCAGCAACACAGCAACCAAAGGTAGCACAACCAGCAATCTCAGCTTTTTGGTCCTAGAGGTAGGCACTTTGTTCATCATGGCTATTCTTGTTTTAAGTGGTGAGAAGTTAAATTGATTAGCTATATGCGGCTCTGAAACGCCGGTCACTTTCAGGAGGAGGTATTGATAGTCTTTCCGGTCCACGCCGGCAGCAACTACTTTTTGGTCAGCAATAAATTCCAGGTTCTCTTTAACAGCTTTTTTCATAAGCCAGCCACCCGGGTTAAACCAGTAAAACAATGCGCTAAGCTCAGCAAGCAAAACATCTAAAGTGTGCCAACCTTTTACATGCACCAACTCGTGGTTAAGTATAGCATCCAGTTCGTGTTGCTTGTGTTGCTCCGGGTTCAGGTAGATAGACTGCCAGAAGGAGAACGCATGGCTTATACTTCTAACCTCTCTATAGCCAACACCTCGGTGTCTGGCAGGCTCCGATGAAGTATGGATCTTGTACAGCGATACGAACTGCATCATCAATCTTATAACTACAACTGCTGCGCCCAGCCAGAACAAGTATACAGGTATAAACCAGTAGTCGAATGTAGGTGCCTGTCCGGGTGCTGCTGGTGCCACGGCAAAGGCAGGTATGGCAGTTACGTAGGTGTTTACCACTGTCAGTTCCTCGTGTTGGCTAAACCAGTCCGACAAGTCTAAGAGCGGGTACAGTACCGAAAACAGAACTCCGAATAGTAGAAATGCACGGTTTAAAGTATAGAAGGTTAGCCGACGCAGCACAAAGTGGTAAGCCAGGTAGAACAGGGCCAGGGCAACGTTCGCTTTCAGGAGATATAGTAGTAAGGCAGGCATATTATTCAGATTTTTTGTTCTCAATCATGTCTATAATCTCTTTCAGTTCTTCGGCGCTTATCTGCTTCTCTTTCGCAAAAAAGGCCACCAGTTCTTTGTAGGAGCTCTTGAAGTAGTCTCCCACAAATCCTTTCATAAACCGCTTTTTATAATCCTCTGCCTTTATAAGGGGCAGGTAGCGGTAAGTATTGCCAAACTTTTCACTACTTAAGAATCCTTTTTTCTCCAGGTTCTTAACTGTTGATGCCAGGGTAGTGTAAGGCGGTTTGGGCTCCGGTAGCTTTTCAAGAAATTCTTTTATAAAACCTCCATCAGTATCCCAGATCACCTGCATGGCCTCCTCTTCTTGTTGTGTTAGCTTCTCCATTTTAATACGATGTTTTCGTAATACTACGAAATATTCGTAATAAAGTGTAGCATTTGTCTGTTTTATTTTTTAAATAATTTAAAAACAGGGGTCTAAGGTAATTTATAGTGTATGAGTCTAGTGGCTATAACTGATTAAGACGAATTGAAGAGTGGGCTTCTACCACGCAGTACAGCTGGTGGTATTAGGATTTATAAATTATATTTCTGAATATAACTGTGTCTACTATTGCCCTACTATGTTAAAGAAACTATTCATCTCCTTTTCGCTGGCGCAGCAGAACATTCGCTCCAGGCTGTTCCATACATTATTGTCTATACTTGGTATTGTGATCGGGGTAGCCGCCCTGGTTACGGTGCTCTCGCTGATAGATGGTTTGGAGGAGTTTGCACAGCAGGAAATTACTAAGACAACCGATTTAAAAGCAGTTATTGTTACCACGGATACCTATAAGCGGGTTGATGATGTAAGGCTGCCTAAAAGCGACTATGGCTATCTTAACTACAAAACGCTAAAGGAGCTAGAGACATCCTCTCCGAAGCCGGTCAGGGGCTTTATACAGGCAAAGCGCAACAACATTGTACAGGTAGAGGGTAAGGAGCAACCAATGGGCGCCTCTTTGATGGCAATCAATGCCTACTATCCAACTGATACCAAGATTAAGTACGGCCAATTTTTTACGACTAGTGATTTGCAGCAGCAAAAGCCTGTCGCTGTTATTAGTCATGGTTTTGCAGTGCATGCTTTCGGAAAAGACTCTGCTGAGCACCTGTTGGGTAAGACGGTAGTCTTTGATAGCCTGGAGTTGAAGATAGTGGGAGTATTGCCGGAGGAGGATGATAAGTCAGCGCGCCTGTTTTACCCGATAACTTTGCTTACAGAAGAGCAGCTAAAAGCCAACCCACCTGTAGGCGCACTGGAGGCACAGGATATCATGGACGTAACTACAGTTAAAAGCCACACAGAAGACTGGCTGAAGGCAAAGTTTCCGGCCGATACAACAGATTTTCGTGTGATGACGAACGAGGGCAGAGTGGAGCAGGCAGCAAAAGGCTTTTTGTTATTCAGAGTGGTCATGGGCATGATTGTAGGCATTTCAGTAATAGTGGGTGGTATAGGCGTTATGAATGTGTTGCTGATCTCAGTAACAGAGCGTACGGTAGAGATTGGTGTGCGTAAAGCGATGGGTGCCAAAAAGCGCGACATCCTGCTGCAGTTTCTGGCTGAGTCTGTAACGGTGTCTTTGTTTGGAAGTATACTTGGTTTGCTTTTTGGAATTCTTGCCACGCTGGGCATAGTGCCTATTATCAAAGCGTTTGTGGATGTCCCTTTTCAGGCTGCCTATACGGTAGATACTTTCATAGTTATTGCAGCTATAGCGGTTGTGGTGGGCATTGTTTTCGGAACTTATCCTGCTACCCGCGCAGCCAAGCTTGATCCGGTGGAGGCAATCAGGAGAGAGTAGGCCTATAGAGGTTGTTATAAATCCTTCTGAGGGAATCTTTCGTCTACTAAAACAGCCAAACAAAGAACTATGAAAGCAATACTTGTAAAAGAACCAGGTGGGCCAGAGCAATTAACGCTGGGTGAATATGAACAGCCATTGCCAATGCCTTATGAATTGCTGGTGCGGGTGCATGCTACAGCGCTCAATCGTGCTGACACGCTCCAGCGGCAGGGCAAATATCCGCCACCAAAAGGGGCAAGCCCTTTGCTTGGCCTGGAAATAGCCGGAGAAGTGGTAGAGGTCGGAATTAATTGCAGACGATTCAAAAAAGGAGATATGGTGTTCGGACTGTTGCCCGGAGGCGGCTATGCCGAATATGCTGTAATAGACGAGGAGATGGCTATGGCGGTGCCGGACAACCTTACCATGGAGCAGGCTGCGGCAATACCTGAAGTGTTCCTGACGGCATACCAGGCCCTGGGATGGTTAGGTAAACTGAAGGCAGGAGAACGGGTGCTCATACATGCAGGTGCAAGTGGTGTTGGAACAGCAGCAATTCAACTGGCTCGACAAATGAAAGCAGAGGTGTTGGTGACGGCTTCTGAATATAAACTGCATGCCTGCAAAGAGCTTGGGGCGCATAAAACCATTAATTACCAGGAGGTGTCTTTTGAGGATGAGGTATTGGCTTATACTAATAGCGAGGGCGTAGATGTGATCGTGGATTTTATCTCAGGTCCATACTTTAAGCAAAACATAGAGTGTCTCCGGCTCGATGGCCGACTGATTATACTTGCCAGCCTGGGCGGTGGTAAGGTAGATGATTTTGATCTGCGTAAGATCCTGGTGAAGCGCCTGCAGGTAACTGGTTCTACATTGCGGTCCAGGTCTAAGAATTATCAGGTCAAATTAACCCAGGACATGAGTTCTTTTGCCATGTCCCATTTTAAAACCGGGGCTATAAAGCCTGTGGTTGATTCAGTGTATGATTGGCAGGATGTGGCAGAGGCACACCGCTACATGGAGCAGAACAAGAACATAGGTAAAATTGTGTTGCGCGTAAATTAGTTTCTGGGCCAGCAAACATAGGATTAGGGGCAAAGGAAAGAGATTACTTGTTTCCTTTGCCCCTAATTTTATATGAAGCATCTGTTTTAATGAGCCCGAAGCTGCTTTACCAATACGGCAAAGTCTTTCGGGTAAGGCGCCTCAATTTTTACCGGCTCTTCATTCATCAGCGTGAAACCAATATTAAAGGAGTGAAGAGCAAAACGCTTGATTAATGGCAGTTCTTCGGTATCTTTTTTCAGGTTATAGCCTCGTTTGAGGTTGCTAAGGTAAAGGTTCTCTCCTCCGTAAAGCTCATCCCCTACAATATTGGCTCCCAAATAAGCAAGGTGCACACGGATTTGGTGCAGACGGCCGGTTACAGGCACACACTCTACTAAGGTATGACGACTGTAGTTTTCCAGCGTAGTGAAGTAAGTATCTGCTGGCTTCCCTTTTGGATTTAAATGAGCCACTCCTTTTGCGTTTGGCAGGATGGCCCTGCTCACAAGCTCATCTTCAAACTTATGCACACCCCATACAACGGCGTGGTATACCTTGTATACCTGGCGGTGTTCAAACTGCATGGACAGGTGGCGGTAAGCCTCAGGGTTCTTGGCGAAAACCAAACAGCCGGAAGTGTCTTTGTCCAGCCTATGGCATGCCTGCAAATCTGGATTATACTGCCGGGCTATTTTTAGTAGGTTTGTCGTGTTAGGGGTACGATCTTCGAGTGTAGAAAGGAATGGAGGCTTATTTACCACCACGTAATCCTCATTCTCAAATATGATTAGGTCTTTGAAAACCGGGTACTTCATCTGTAATTATGCTTTGTAAGGCACAGGTATACCTGACGCTGTGCGTACTACAAAGATACATAATAAGAACCAGCAATTGATAATGTGCCGTCAGGCTGCCTTTGCCTTTTGCAATTTAAAACGAAGAGTAGTGCCTTTGCCCAGTTCACTTTTTACTGCTATAAAAGAACGGTGCGCCTCAACAATATGCTTGCAAATAGCTAAGCCCAAGCCTGTGCTACTGGTGTCGCGGGCACGGCTCTTGTCAATGCGGTAGAAGCGCTCAAAGATCCTGTTGATGTGTTCCATGGCGATGCCCTTGCCGTCGTCTTTAACGGTAACAGTAAACTTCTTCTTTCCTTCATCAAACATCACCCAGATATTACCTCCTTTGCGACCGTACTTTATCGCATTATCAATCAGGTTAATAAATACCTGCCGCATACGGTTGGGATCTGCAAAAAGAATAATTTGCTCATCTGGATCTGCGTTAAGATGGAGGGTTATGTCCCGTTGTAAAGCTTTTTGCTCCAATTGCTCAAACACTTCGCGTACCAGTTGAGCAGCATCGAAGTTACGCTTGGCCATTTTCACAACCCCTTTCTCAAATTGAGAAATGCTTATAAGGTCCTGCACTAAGGCATCTAGTCCGTCTAGGCTCTTGGCAGCCTTTTCCAAGAATCTTTCCCGTACATTTGGGTCATCCATAGCACCATCCAGTAAGGTGTGTATGAAGCCCTGTGCCGCAAAAATTGGTGTTTTTAGCTCATGGGAAACATCTGCAAGAAATTCCCGACGCATGGCTTGCAGGCGTTTTAGCTCGTCAATTTCCTGCTGTTTGCTTTCCGCGATTTGATAGATTTCGTCTTTAATCTTTGTAAGAGGGTCCGTTGTGAAAGTAGATTTGCTCTCTATCTTCTTGAAATCCTGTTTTTTCACTTTCTCCAAACTGGAGTAAACGTTTTTTACCTCACGGAGCACAAGCGCCTCATAAGAAAAGTAAACCAACAAGAAGCAACTGATAAACACCACTACCAGGGCCACTTTGAATCCTTCTGAAGAGAAGTAACTGGCTAAAGCAAGAAAGGCGGTAAGCACTAAAGCCACCGCCAATGATATTAAAATGGTAAGGGTACGCGAGTTTAAATTCATTTATTAGTCCGTGTTGAACTTATAACCAACGCCTTTGATGGTCTTGATTTTGTCCTCGCCAACCTTCTCACGCACTTTTCTTATATGAACGTCCACAGTTCGGGCAATCACATACACATCATTTCCCCAAACATTGTTCAAGAGTTCTTCGCGGGTGAAAACTTTATTGGGAGTGGTAGCCAGAAACGCCAGTAATTCAAACTCCTTTTTCGGTAAGGTAATTTTTTCTCCCTCTTTGTAAACAGCAAAACTGGTGCGGTCTATTCGGAGGTCATCAATTTCTATAACCTGTTCCTGTTCTTCATGCTGGGAATCACGACGTGCGAAAGCCGCCAACCTGCTAAGTAGAGCGCGTGGTTTTATTGGTTTTGTGATGAAGTCATCGGCGCCAGCTTCAAAAGCTGCTACCTCAGAGAACTCTTCTGATCGGGCTGTGAGGAAAATGATATGCGTATGCCTGAAATCGTTCATATCGCGTAACTGTCGGCAAGCAGCTATGCCATCTAAAACAGGCATCATTACGTCCATTAGAATGACATCGGGCTTTACAACCTGTGCCACTTCAATGGCCTTGCGGCCATTTTCGGCTACAGAAACTTCATAGCCTTCTTTTTTTAGGTTATATTGTAGTAGCTCCACGATATCAGGATCGTCGTCTACTACTAACACTTTATAGCTCGATGCAGTTTGCAAAGGTGTATGGGTTAAGGTTCCAAAGGAAAATTTTTCCATAACAAAGATACCATACTAAGTGTAACGATGATGCTATTGCACTAAATCATAATATTTTCTTAACATACAGAGGCTGTTGCCTGTTCAGTTGGAGACGTAAAAAAGGCCGGTAAAGAACCGGCCTTAAATTATTTTTGTGCTAGTATTATTTTATGTTTTAGATTCTTGTATTCGTAAAGGTTTACCTTTACAGATCCAACAAACATTTCAGCCTCTATTAGTACGGGGATCTTATTCTTGTCATCGGATAAATAAACCACAACTGCGTTTTCCCCTTTGAACATTTCGTTCTTCGGCATTTTGGGAGTTAGTTTGATGGCCCGTATGTCGCCTGCTTTTGTGCTTACTACCTCCTTGCCTTTATAAGTAACCTCCATATCAAAGTTTTCCTCATCAAAGAACCCTTTTACTGTAATCTTTTCACCTATGCGCATTTTATCATAGTCAAAGGTGCGGAGGTAATAAAATCCACTTACAATATCCTGCGCATTTTCAGGAATTTTATAGTTTTTTGATTCTTTATTCTTGTTCCTCTTCTTCTTTTCTACAAATACAGTGTTTTTATAATGGTCAAAGTCTACTGTTTCGCGTTTTCGATAGTTACCTTCTTCAATGTTTCTGAAGGAGCGTTGCGGAACCAGTGCTGCCGTATCGATATATGACTGCCATGTATCACGTATCTTAATAAAAAAGTCAAAGGAACTGTTAGTTTTGCCGTACACCGTTGCACGGTAACAAGGCCTGCCGTTGATGTACTGCAATGTTGGAGCAACATCAATAACTGCTTCTGCTGCTGTAATTGGACCATAATGTACCTTATACTTCAGAACTTCCCCGGAAGAGAAGCTCTCGTTTGGCACTGTGCGCATACGGTCCTTGGTAATGAAGCCAAAAGCAGCTGCCAGTACTACAAGTATGATTGGGAAAATCTTTTTCATATATCTCCTTAGCTCAGTTGTTTCTTCTTTTGTCTTTAATCAAGTTTTATACCAACTGCTGGCTATGACACTAAGTTAAACAGATATTTAAAGCTAATCAATTCATTATGAACTAAAAAAGGAGCTACTTTTTTTGTAGCTCCTTTTATTTACTTATAGTTTGGGAAAAGAGTTCACTCGCTAGAAGCTGCTGCATCATCAAGAGCAGCGGCTACTCTCTCAGGCTCTCCTTTCACAATGGCTCTGATTTTGCCTTCTATCTCTTCCATGAGTTCAGGATTATCAAGCAGGATTTGCTTCACACCATCACGGCCCTGACCGAGTTTATCTCCGTTATAAGAGAACCAGGATCCAGACTTCTGTACGATGCCCAACTCAACACCTAAGTCAAGTATTTCACCCACTTTAGAGATGCCTTCTCCATACATGATGTCAAACTCTACCACTTTAAAGGGAGGAGCCACTTTGTTCTTCACTACCTTCACACGTGTGCGGTTACCGGTAATGTTATCTGCGCTTTCTTTTATCTGGCCGATTCGACGAATATCCAGACGCACGGAAGCGTAAAACTTAAGGGCGTTACCACCAGTGGTTGTTTCCGGGTTACCAAACATTACGCCGATTTTTTCGCGCAGCTGGTTAATAAAAATACAGGTACAGCCTGTCTTGTTAATTGTTCCAGTCAGCTTACGAAGAGCCTGTGACATTAGACGAGCCTGCAGACCCATTTTACTGTCACCCATATCGCCTTCCAGTTCGCCTTTTGGCACCAGGGCGGCAACAGAGTCAATAACAATAATGTCGATAGCGCCAGAGCGAATCAGATGATCAGCGATTTCAAGAGCCTGTTCGCCATTGTCCGGCTGAGATATCAATAGATTTTCTGTATCAATGCCGAGCTTTTGGGCATACACTCTGTCGAATGCGTGCTCTGCATCTATAAACGCTGCCAGTCCACCTTTCTTTTGTGCCTCAGCGATACAATGCAATGTAAGCGTTGTCTTACCAGAAGATTCCGGTCCGTAGATCTCTACGACACGGCCACGTGGTAGTCCGCCTATACCCAAAGCAATATCCAGCCCCAGCGAGCCAGTGGAAATAGCAGGTATGTCTTCTACCTTGTTATCACTCAACTTCATTACGGTTCCTTTACCGTAGGTCTTGTCAAGTTTATCCATGGTTAGCTGCAAAGCTTTCAGTTTTTCGTTGCTTACGCTCATGTGTATTTAATTAATTGAATTATATTGAAGGTGAAATTACTACTTTCGATAGCTATATGCAAGAAAGCAAAAAACTATTTTACTAAAAATATTAGCTGCCAATTGCTGACTGTTTATAACACCGGTTGCACCTTTTTTGTCCCATTTCTGAATTAATTTTATGCGCTTTTTTAAGCTTTTTTTGCTCATTATTGCCTTGTTTGCTAATGGCTTAACTTATGCCCAATTGAACAACAGAGCGCTGCTGCAACCTATACCGATAAAAACAGAAAATGCTAATGAGATTAGATTTGGGATTTATGCCTTCGGCTTCTCTAAGAACAATGAGTACTTCAACAAGATTGCAGACGGTTACACTCTTTTTGGTTATCATCTGAACCCTGAACTAAGCTACCAGCCCTCTTCTTTTGTCAGAATTGAAGCTGGAGTTTTATTGTGGAAAGACTTTGGTGCTTCAGGTTACCAGGACATTGCTCCCACTTTTTCTGCCAAAATAGCAAAAGAAAACTGGAGCCTGACCTTTGGGACACTTGAAGGAAACCTTAACCATGGCTACATTGAACCACTGTATGATTTTGAGCGGGTAATCCTAAACAGGTTGGAAAACGGACTGCAGTACAAACTGGAAACCCCCACGGTTGCGTTAGATGCCTGGATTGATTGGGCACATATGTTATACCGGGGCGAGGATGATCAGGAGCGGGTAAATGGCGGTGCTGTGGCAGCCTTTAGTTTATTGGAGCAGGAGGGCAGAAGAAATCTAGATGATAGTTTGCTTCTGACTTTGCCGGTGCAGTTTACAGCACAGCATCGTGGAGGGCAGATTGATGCTTCAGAACTCCCTTTGCTTACGGTGGCTAATATGGCTGTGGGGCTTGAACTGGAGAAAAAGTATAATCGGCAGGTGCTGCACCGCCTTTATACCAAAAACTACCTTGTTGGCTATAAAGATTTTTCAAATGTGTTCTTGTTGCCTTACAAGCAGGGCTACGGTATTTATTTAAATGCAGGCGTCGACACAAAGTACCAGGATGTGATGCTTAGCTACTGGCAGGGAGATAGCTATTTCGCAGAACTGGGCGGACAACTTTTTCAATCTGCCTCTACTACTTTTAAGTACCCCGATTTCCAGCAGGAGGAAAGGCAGTTGCTGATTCTCCGGCTGATGAAGGACGTGGAAATTCTTGATAACCTGTACCTGACTTTTCGTCTGGAACCCGTGCTGGATTTGAACGACCCTAAACTAGAGTTCTCCAACTCTTTCTTTCTTACTTTTGATACGGATTTCTTTATAGCTAAACCTAAGAGATAGCTATTGCTTTTTTAATCTTAAACCATACTTGTTGTACTCTCTTCCTCCTGCTTTTGACGTGTAAACTCATAATCTTCACGCGTCATGCCATAGTAAATCAGGTCGAGAAGTTCTTCTGAGTCTGCTCCTTTGAAATCATTCCGGAAGGTTCCCTCTTTTTTAAACCCACATTCTTCTGCCAGTTCTCCGAAACACAGATTTGATGTAGTGCAGCGGAGGTAAAGCTTGTTCAATTTCAATGTATCAAAGGCGAACTGCAGAACAGCCTGAAGCCCCTCAACTGCAAGTTGATGTGTGCCCGGCCAGTTTGTAAAGTAAAGACCAACTTCTGCTTTGGGAATGCGGTGATCCAGGTTCTTTAGTGCAATATCCCCTATGTATTCTTTTTCCTCCTTCAGCCATACTCCAAAATCAAACATTTTACGATTATCCCATTCTGTCCGTAGCTGCTTTACCTGTGTGCGGGCGTCGTCTAAAACACGGACACGTGCCAAACGGCCTCCGAAAGCCGGGTTAAGTATAGACGGGTCTTCCTGGAGCAGGCGCATGAAATCGCTTTCATCCCCATCCTGGTAAGGCCTTAGGAGCAGGTGCTCAGTTTCCAACTGATCATTAAAAGAATCGGCAAGGGTTTGGTATAAAAAATTCATAGTGGCTTCTGTAAAATAATTGATAAGCAGTAACAAGATGCCTAGACTTTGTCATACGCTTTCTGTGTAAAAACGTGGTCTTAAAGTATTGTTAGGGTGTAGAATAACTGTCAAAACTTTTCTTCGTTAAAATAAGACGGCTAACAAGCCCTCATGAAAATCAAACACTAAGAGAATGGGAAACAGACTTAAAGACAAAGTTGCCATCGTAACAGGTGGCGGAACAGGCATCGGAGAAGCCATTTGCAAGAAATTTGCTGCGGAAGGAGCACGTGTTGTAGTAGCCGGATTTCCTGAGGATCCGGTAGAAGATGTGGCCAGGCGTATACAGGAAGAAGGAGGTGAAGCTATACATTTTACCGGTGACCTTTCTGTAATGGCCAACGCAAAGAGTTGTGTCGATCTTGCCGTGAAGCAGTATGGGAAATTGCATATTCTGATCAACAATGCGGGTGTTTTTCCCGAAGTGAACCTCTTGCAGGATTATTCTGAAGAGGCATTCGATTACATGATCCGGAATAACCTTCGTTCTGCCTTTTGTATGAGCAAGGCTGCTTTACCTGAATTACATAAAACGAAGGGAAATATTGTATCAGCAGGATCAGAGGCGGGTATGATTGGTATTGCACAGAATACACCTTACGGTGGAACTAAAGGCTTCATGCATGCTTTTATGCGAGGACTGGCGGTGGAACAGGCCCAGTTCGGTGTCAGGTGTAATTTGGTAGGCCCCGGTCCAATAGATACAGCATGGACCCATGATGATACAGGTCCTATGGACAGCAAGATGGTGAAAACCATGAAACAGGCTACTCCCATGGGGCGAAGGGGTACTCCTGAAGAAGTAGCTAATGTGTATTTGTTTCTTGCTTCAGATGAAGCCTCCTATGTAACAGGGGCGCTTTATATGGTAGATGGCGGTATAACCGTTGCGAAAGGTGGGGTAGGAGACCAGGCGGATTCAAGTATGAAGGAGCAGCCAAAAGG
>NZ_JBHULU010000039.1:12843-87010 GCF_042684605.1 Pontibacter locisalis | reverse complement strand
AAAAAAGAAGCCGCCACTCCAGATCTGGAGTGGCGGCTTCTTTAGATATTATTACCTATGCGTTCAGGTATGGATAGTTAAAGTGCTTTGGACTATGCAACTGCTGCTGTGCCATCATGACGTCTAACGTATGAGCTGTTTCTTTGAAGTACTCCAGGCGGCGGTAGAGCATCTCCTTTTGCAGAACCGTGCCTGTAGCTGTTCTCATATAAGCCTTTTTATCTTCAAGCACATGGTGCATTACATCATTTACCTGCTCTTCGTTTTGTGCATACCACTGCTGAAAATCAAATAGGCGGGCAAAACCAGGTGTGCTTGATGAGAACTCCAGGCCGTGCAGGCGAAGCAGATCAGCAAGTAAGTCTATCTCCAGTGGGATAGAAGTGTTGTAGGGCATAGTGCGTACTTCCAGTTTGCTGTTAAGTGCGCCGGCTATTGTTGCCAAATTATCTTTAAAGCGAAAGTATAAAGCAGCCGCTTCCATAAGTTTCTAAGCTAAAATTAATAAAATTGATCGGGTGCAAAATTACACCAATTTGGTTGACATCCAATGGGTGCCCGTTCTGAGTGAAAGGATGAACTACTGCGGTAACGGAAAGTAAATTAGCTAAATACTGCTGTGAGGGAAGATGCTGATAATTACAGCAACTCCTGAATTATTCTTTCAACAGTAATGCCTTCAGCTTCGGCTTTAAAATTTCGCACTATGCGGTGGCGAAGTATCGGAAGAGCCACTGCTCGTACATCTTCAATATCTGGGCTGTACTTCCCATTTAAGATGGCATTACACTTAGCACCTATAATAAGATGCTGGGAGGCTCTTGGGCCTGCACCCCATTCAAGGTATTGGTTGGCCTGTTGTGAGGCCATTGGCATGTTAGGGCGGGTTTTGTGCACCAATTGCACTGCATACTCCACAACATTGTCAACTACCGGTACACGGCGCACCAATTGCTGAAAAGCAAGAATATCTTCAGCGTGCAGAATTTTGCTCAGGTGTGTGGTCACAGCACCGGTTGTATTTTTTACAATCTGCAGCTCCGATTCATAGCTAGGGTAGTTCAGTGTAATGTTAAACATGAAGCGGTCCAGCTGTGCTTCGGGTAGGGGATAAGTGCCTTCCTGCTCGATTGGATTTTGGGTAGCCAGTACAAAGAATGGCTTTGGGAGGTCGTATTTTCGGCCGGCAACCGTAACAGCATGCTCCTGCATTGCTTCTAAGAGTGCTGCCTGTGTTTTTGGGGGAGTTCGGTTTATTTCGTCGGCCAGTACAATGTTTGCGAAAACAGGGCCTGTGACAAACTTAAAGTTCCGGTCTTTGTCAAGCGTTTCAGCACCCACAATGTCAGAAGGCATCAGGTCGGGGGTAAACTGAACTCTGCTGAATGACATGTCCAGCGAGTCTGCAATAGTTTGGATTAGGAGCGTTTTCGCTAGCCCCGGAACACCAACCAGGAGGCAGTGCCCCTGACAAAAAACAGCTGTTAGTACTAATTTTACTACTTCTTCCTGGCCTACAATTACTTTCGAAATTTCTGAAGTTAATGTCCGGTAGGCATGGTGTAGTCCGTCGGCTGCTTCTTTGTCAGAGGAGTACTGCGTCATAGTTTCTTATTGCGTTAGCTGGAGTACCTTACAATCTTGGTACTCCGGATCAATCTCAATGTATACTGTGTCAAAGTTCTTGCGGAACCAGGTTTCAATAGCCTTGCCTTTCTTCTCGTTCAATGCTGCGGTGGCTATCTTCTGATAATCGTCCTGAAGGTTAGCCAAATGCGGCTTAGACTTGGACTTAAGGTAAATAATGCGTGCAGCTTCCTGACCATCCTCAGTACGGAAAGGTACCGGTTTTGATATTTCACCTACCTGCATGGTATCAATCACGAAGAAAATGGCAGGGTCAACCTGGTCCATTGGGATATACATGCTACCGGTAGCACGACTGGTAAGCATACCTCCTGTATCTTTTGTGTTCTTATCGTCAGAAAATTCTTTAGCTGCTTTGGCAAATGTAAGGCTATCATTAACCACCAGCGTACGAATACTATCTAATTCTGCTGTAGCCTCTTCCACATCCACAGTTGCCGTTGCAGGCTTTATCAGGATGTGGCGCGTGTTAAACTCCTGTCCCTTACGCTCAATCAACTGAATCAGGTGAAAACCAAACTGCGACTCCACAACATTTGATGTCTGGCCTGGCTCCAGGCGTAAAGCGGCTGCCTCATACTCTGGTACAAGCTCCTTCTTTTTGAAGAAACCAAGTTCTCCACCAGCCTGTGCAGATCCCGGGTCCTGTGAATATTGCTTCGCTAGCGTCGCAAAATCCTCGCCGGCAAGTATACGCTTACGGATAGCTTCCAGTTGCTCACGTGCGGTTTGCTTTTGTTGTTTGCTTACCTGAGCATATTTTACAATCTGCCCAAGTTCTACTTCACTTGAAAAGTATGGGAGGCTGTCCTGTGGGATTCGGCTAAAATACCTTTTAATTTCTTTTGGGGTCACGGATACTTTGCCGGCAATCTGCTGCTGCATTCTCTCCATGATCATCTGCTCCTGAACAGTCTTGCGAAGTTCATCTTTCAGCTGCCTGATGCTCTTGTTGTAGTATTGCTCCAGGCGCTCCACGCCACCTACCTGAGCAGTAAGATAATCTATACGGCGATTCAGCTGGTCTGTAACCATCGCGTCCTCAACCACCACTGAGTCTATCTCTGCGCGGGCAAGCAATAGCTTGTCCTGCACCAGCGAACGTAAAATTTCACACTTCAGCTCTTCGTTTGGCTGTTGCTTTGACTGAGCCAGGTACTGCAGGTAATTAAACTCCAGGTCAGACTTAAGGATTACGTGATTGTCTATTTTGGCAATAATACCATCTACTTTGCGCTGAACAGGCGTCTGGGCAAAGGCTGTAACTGAGGTAACGATGAAGCAAACTGCAACAAAGGCTAGCCTGGCAAAGTTATTTGTCTTTCTCAATGTGATTTTACTTATTTTAAACACGCTGCTAAATTAACGTGCAAGATACGGCTTTATTCTGAGTTTAAGGTTCTGCTTTTATTTACAGCAATAAAAGGGCCAGTAAAAGCTCCGTTTACTTCTTAATTATCTTTTCTAATTCCTCTGCATTCACGCTAACAGGATACTTTTCGCGCAGCTGCTCTACCCACTGCTGTTCCAGGTAATTCTGATAATCAGCTATAGCTAGACCGCGTGTCTCATTTAGAGCTTTATAGGTTGGCTCCAGCACTTCATTAATAATGATCAGGTATTCGCGTCCATTTTGTTGAACTGTATAAGTGCCTTTTTCCCATTTAACTGAGTCAAGTACCTTAAGCTCTCCTTTCTGGAATTTCTTCTCAGTTATTTGTACATCTAAGGGGCTATTGGTGTTCAGGTTATCTGCCAGTGCACTTACTTCGGAAGTATAAAGGTTAAAGGAAACACGGCGGTTACGGCGGCGCCCTGTTTCTGTATTATCCGGGCCAGCTTGTTTTGTTTTTCCTAAAACGTTGGTGCTGAGCTGCGAGGCCGGCACGCCCTCTTCCTGCAGATACTTCAAGATCTGCTGGGCGCGGGAGGCGGCTACATTCTCTTTTGATGCAGCTTCGCGGGCATCGGCATGGCCATTCACTTCTAGAGTAAGAGCAGGGTTGTTCTTCAGTATTTCAGCGAATTCGTTCAGTTTGATAGTCGCTTCTCTGCTCAGGTCTGCTTTGTTCGGATCAAAAAGCACATCTGTCAGGTTTGCAGATTTTACAGGATACTGGCGCTTGTCAAGCTGTGCCTTTGCTTTATTAAGTAGTTCTTTGTTGGCGGCGCTGATAACTGTTGCCTGTACGCGTGGGCCCCACTTATACTTTTCTTTGTTCTGCTCATAGAAAGCTTTAAGGCCGACAGAATCTTCCACTGCTTTCGACCACACTCTTTCATCCATTAGCTGGAAAAGCAGAATGCCATCGTGGTATTCCTGCACCAGCATACGGTAGTCCTGGTACTTATTCGGCAGGTTCGCCTTCTCAAATTCAACCAGGCTTTTATCAGCAAAAGCATCATAAAGCTGGCTCATTGCATACTCTGGTGTGCCAGTAGTACGTGGGCGTTGCTGTTCCTTTGCAAAAGCATAGAAGTCCTGTACAGTGTAAGGTTTTCCTTGAATTGTGAAGAGTGTTTGGTTTAGTGCTTTGTCATTAGCGTCGTAGCTCCATTTGCCCTGCATCAGTTCCTGATCAGCTTTGCTTAATGCAACCGTTTTAGCCGAAGCATTTTCTGTAAAGTTGTTTTCTGCTTTGATCCGCTTCAGGAAGGCAGTTTTATTTAGCTCTGAGCGAGAGTCTTTAGCTATTTTATTACGCAGGTTCTGCTCCATGTCCTCGAATGGTGGCAGCCCTCGCTTATCCATTAGCTTTATAATGTGCCAGCCATACGGCGTAAGCACTGGCTTAGCAATGTCACCTTCTTTTTGCAGGGCAAAGGCAGCATCCTCAAAATTGGGGATCATTCGTCCTGTGCCAAACCAAGGCAATTCTCCACCACTGTTCGCTGAGTTAGCATCTTCTGAGAACTCAGCCGCCAGTTTACCCCAGGCTTCATTCCGCTGCAGACGCTTGTAGATAGCATCTATACGTTGTTTGGCTGCCAGTGAGTCTGCCTTTGGCATTCCTGGTGTAGCGCGTACCATGATGTGAGCCACTTTCACCTCTCCACGTGCCTGGCGCTTGTCGTGCACCTTGATCAGGTGGTAACCAAAGCGTGTGCGAACCGGCTGTGACATTTCTCCTGCTGGTGTATTATAAGCAGCATCTTCAAACGGATAAACCATTTGCATAGCCGTGAAGTAGCCTAGTTTACCTTTATTCTCTGCTGCCGAAGGATCCTGAGATAACTCCTGTGCCAGTTTCCCGAAGTCTTCCCCGTTCTGCACGCGTTTTCGTAGTTCCAGCACTTTGTTATAAGCAGCCAGTGTGTCTTCCGGTGCTGCATCAGGTTGTAGCGTGATAAGAATATGAGAGGCATTTACTTCCTGCTGCAAACGCTCGTAAGCTTGCTTAACCAACTGTTCGGTTACACTTTTCTCGGTAAGGTACGGCTGTGCAAGCTGCTCCTTATAACCTTCCAGTTCGCGTTTGAAAGCCATTGTGGTATCCAGGCCACGGCTCTCAGCCTCTTTTACCTTAAGCTTAAAGTTCGTGTAAAGTTTAAGGTAATCAGTTACACTCTCACGGGTGTAGGCATCTTCGTTTCCAGCGTTGTTTTTCTCATAAACATAACGAAACTCCGAAGTAGAGATAGGCTCGGAGCCAAGTGTCGCTATTGCTGGTTCTTTGGAATCGTTCTTCTTGGTTGCAGTGCATCCGGCCACAAAAAGGGCGGCTGCAACAAGTAAGTGGTTGCTGCGCATAAGTAGATTATAAACAAAACTTTGTTTAGCTGATCGGGATCAGATCATGCAATTTTAATTAAAAATTCTGACAGATTTGTCAAAAAGTATTCCTATAATACTATTGCATTAGGTTTTGTTCCGGATAACGGGTAAAGCTTGATAAAAGTGTGTTTCAGCAGCTTATTTTATTTTTTTGTAGAGGGTACAAACATTCTTGCTGCCGTTGGAGGAGAATTCCACTTTATCCATGATACGGTTTACCAAAGCGATTCCCACACCGCCTTTTTTCCCTATCCGGATGTGCTCCTCAATGTTAGGCTCCTTGTACTCTGACCGACTGAAAGGAACACCCTGATCCGCTATTTCAAAAGTCAGCATCTCCTTTTTCTGCTGAATGCTTAGGCAGATAAACTTGTCTGGGTTTTCCTGGTTTGCGTGGATGATAAGGTTTGCGCATATCTCATCCACGGCTAAAACGATCTGGTTCATGAGAATATCTGATAGCGTAAGGGCATGCAGATACTCCGTGACGAAGTCTCGTATTAGTTTAAGGTTTTTTTTAGTACAATTTACCCGGATGGAATTATTCATCTGCAATGGTCATGGCTTCGTCGTAGTCTGACACGATGGTCATAAGCAGATCCAGGCCTAATATTTCGAAAACGTTACGCACTTTGTCCTGCATGTTATAGAAGATAAGTTTAATCTGTGCATCTTCAAATCGCTGCAGGTGCGATATGAACACTCCCAAACCAGCAGAAGAAATGTAGTTCAGGTTTTCGCAGTCAACAAGGATCTTGCTGTATTTCATGATCTCAGGATCAGATAGCTCCTCATCAAGTACAACAGAAGAACTAGCGTCCAGTTCACCATTCAGGGTTATGATAATGGTGTTTTCTTTTATTTCATGTGTTATTTTCATCGGCATATGTACGACTCTTTTAGTCGTTTGTTTGAAGAGGTTTAAATTTTATAACAAGCAACGTTTGGTCATCATACAAGTTTTCCGGACCGGTAAAGTCTTCCACATCGTTTATAATAGCGCATTTAATATCTTCTGCTTCCAGGTGGTACGTTTGTGTCAGCATATATTTCAACCGCTCCTCACCATACTCATCGTTTGCAGGGCTCCGTGCTTCTACAATACCATCGGTGTAAATAACCATAACATCTCCCGGATTATAATCATAATACATCTCGCGCACATGGTTATTGTAGCTCTTATCACGAATAATGCCAAGTCCTAATCCTTCTGTCTGAAAATAGAACACATCATCCATCATGGAGTTGTAATACAAGGTATGGCAGTGTCCGGCGCGGGCAAAAACAAAACCTTGCATTCTGTAATCAATGATGTATAGCGAAGAAGTAATGAAAGAGGTTTTCTCAATGCACCGGCTCAACGCGCTGTTTGCTTGTTTCATAAACTCACTCGGTGGCATATCCTGCTGCATCAGGCCATGAAAAATGCCTTTCATTTGCGCCATATGGAAAGCCGCAGAAATTCCCTTTCCCGATACATCACCAATAATAATAGCAATCCGGGACTCACTTAGCTGCAGGAAGTCATAGAAGTCTCCTCCTACCTCCCGCGCTGCTACAGCATGTGTTGCTACTTCAAACCAGCTATCGGTAGGAAAGGTTTTAGGTATCAAACTTTCCTGTACCTGCGTCGCAATTTTAAGCTCCTCTTTATATCGTTCGTTATGGAGCGACTCACTTACAAGTCGTAAGTTTTCAATAGTAAGAATTGTCTGGCTCGTAAAGGTGCGGAGTACGTTCACCGTTTCACGGTCAAAGCCTTGCTCTATATCCTTTAAAAGGTAAAGGACTCCGAAAATATGCTTCTTGGATTTGATCGGGAGTATGATCAGTGACTTCCAGGGTAAGGTAAGATCACGAAATCCAGGATTCCGATCCAGGTTGTTGTTAATGTAGTCTATGTTCTGGATGTTGTAAGCCAGCAACAGGTGCCTAATCCGGGTAATCTGCTCCGCATTGATGCTGAGCAAGTGTGTAACCTGGGGCTCGCTATTTCTTATTAACTCAAACCATGCTGCACTGGCATCCGATGCCTTGATAGTGCTCCCGAATAGCATATCATATACCTGCACTTCGCTTTGCCCTTGCTGGATAGACTGGCTTAGTCGCTGGAAGTTAAGCAGGTCTTCGCTTTTCTGCTCAAACACGCTGGAGGTAGGTAGGCTAAACAACGAAACCAGGAAAGCAGCACAGGTATATAGCCCCACAAAGAGCATGGCCAACAACAGGAAGCCTACGTTTGTATAATCTATTACCAGCTCCGGACTATCTGCCATCTGGTAGAAAAAGCGGGTAAAGATATAGCAGCTCAGTAGTATAGCACCTAACAATACTAAAGACCTGCTCTTGTTGTTAAATGAGAGATAAGCTACCCATTTAAGGTTTGTGCACAGAAACAGAATGTAAAAAGTTAACAACGCCAGAAGCGGCAGAAATATATAGCTGGTGTAGTTAAAGTTGAGCAGTGTGAGCAGCAAAGTTCCAAATACAAGTAACTCAAACCAATCCCAGGCAATCTGCAGAAACTTATTCTTATGGTAGAGCAATAACTGCCGCCAGATATAAAATGCTTTTGCCAGAAAGACAACCAGTAAGCCAAAGTTTATCTGGTAAACAAAGTGCAGTAAAAGCGGCGAATCTATATTGGAATAGCTTGTGGCAAGCCTGTAGCCCAGAAACAGGGCAACGCTCACATAAGCGGCGACGCCGGCTTTTGAAAAGAGGTTCCAGAGGTAGCTGATAAAGTCTATTCCTTTTAAATTTTCAGCACTAATGCGCTGGAACAGGAAAACAGACACAATGAAAACAATGATCAGGATGTTGTTGATATAAGGCAGGACCAGCCTGGAAGACTCTGGCTCCTCCATAGCCTCTGCCGTGAGCAAAACATTCAGCAACAGCAAAGCCCAGCTGATTAAAGCCGTGGTGATAAACAAAGATTTTGCGTTTGTTTTGTAAAGCATAAAACGGAAAACCGAGTTTAGTTTTTGCTGTAGAATAGTTTGGATGTTCTGAAAGTTTTACAGATGAAAGGTAAGAATTTTTTTTGCTCTTCAATCAAGACGTTAAAAGATGTTTGCAAAACAACATGCATAACGTAAAAAAATAGCGCTAGGTTAATATTTAAATACTGTCATAGGTAAAATAAAGGCACCACTGCTATCTATGGTAAGTAGCAGTGGTGCCCTGAATGCTCTTCAATCAGAATGCTTAGCGGCTATAGTTAGGGGCTTCCCTCATGATCTGCACATCATGCGGATGACTTTCACGTAGTCCTGCTCCTGTGATTTTCACCATCTTAGCACCCTGCAGGTTTTCAATCTTTGGTGTTCCACAGTAACCCATGCCTGCTCTGATGCCACCTACAAGCTGGTATATAACCTCATTTACAAAGCCTTTGTATGGTACGCGGCCCACGATACCTTCCGGCACCAGTTTTTTTGAGTCTTTTTCATTGCCCTGGAAGTAACGATCCTTGGAACCATCTTCCATTGCCTCCACAGAACCCATGCCACGGTACGTTTTAAACTTACGTCCTTCGTAAATAATCATCTCACCCGGAGCTTCTTCGGTACCTGCCAGAATGGAGCCAACCATTACTGTGCTTGCTCCGCCCGCTAATGCCTTCACGATATCGCCCGAGAACTTGATACCACCATCAGCAATTACAGGTACACCAGTACCTATCAGGCCCCTTGCGGCTTCCATAACAGCAGAGAGTTGCGGCACACCTATACCTGCGATAACGCGTGTCGTACAAATGCTGCCCGGGCCAACACCCACCTTAACAGCATCGGCTCCAGCTTCGGCAAGTGCCTTAGCTCCTTCAGCAGTAGCAATATTGCCTGCAATCAGATCCAATGCCGGAAAAGCATCTTTTATTCTGCGAACTGCTTCCAGCACACCTTTGGAATGACCATGAGCTGTATCTACGCTTATTACGTCAACGCCAGCATCTACCAATGCTTTTACACGGTCTAGCACATCCGGAGTAACTCCTACTGCAGCGCCTACCCTTAGGCGGCCAAACTCATCTTTGCAAGCATAGGGTCTGTCCTTTTTCTTTAGAATATCTTTATAAGTGATTAGACCGGCCAACTTACCTTCTTCATCTATCACAGGTAGCTTCTCTATCTTATACTCCTGCAGAATATCTTCTGCTTTTGCTAAGTCAGTACCTTTTTTTGCAGTGATCAGGTTATCGCTGGTCATCACTTCAGAAACTTTTCGGGTAAGGTCCTTCTGGAAACGAAGGTCCCGGTTTGTGATAATGCCAGTTAGTTTGCCCGCATCATCTACAATTGGAATCCCGCCAATCTTGTTATCTGTCATGATCTGAACGGCATCGCCTAATGTAGCATCCTGGTTCAGCGTAATAGGGTCGAGGATCATGCCACTTTCCGAACGCTTTACCTTTCGCACCTGCTGTGCCTGCTTCTTGATCGACATGTTCTTGTGAATAATGCCAAGACCGCCTTCCTGAGCCATCGCAATAGCAAGATCTGCTTCTGTAACGGTGTCCATGGCGGCCGATACAAGCGGAATGTTTATGCGAATATTGCGCGTAAGCTGTGAAGAAGTGTCGGTTTGATGGGGGAGTACCTCGGAGTAAGCCGGGAGAAGAAGCACATCATCGTATGTGAGCGCCTCAAATAAAATGCTTGACTGTTCAGAGAGCATGGCAAATAAATTAGGGGTTGTTATTTGCCGCGTAAAACTACGAAAATTAATTGAGATTATAATGCAAGAGGTTTGAGAAAAATATATTTTAATGTTGTAACGGAGAGTTGCTATCCCGGATAAGAGGGCAGTTGAACCAGTAGAAAATAATAAAAACTAATACGTGGCCATGTCCGGATCTACCTGCGTTGCCCAGGCATGGATACCACCTTTCAGGTTTAATAAGTTCTCGAACCCGAGGCGTTGCGTCAGGTAATTGATGGCCTGTGCGCTTCTGAAACCATGGTGGCAAATAACTACTACAGGTATGTCGCGGCGTATGCGGTTGGCCTGCTTTGGAAGCTCTCCCAACGGAATCAGTTCTCCTCCTAAATTGCATATTTGGAACTCCGATGGCTCACGCACGTCCACCAGTTGTATTTTATTATTATGTGCCAGGCGCTCCTTAAGCTCTACTGCTGTTATCTCGTCCATACTTCTGCTTTGCCAAATTGCCTTAATTATAGCGTATGTTTGACCTTTATGTTTTCATTTACAAACTTAGCAACGATTTGCAATTTCGATAGCGTTTACACTTTTTTAGTTTATCTGATGGAAGTTTCTAACATTGTTAACAATGTAATTGAGGCGTGGCACGCGATGAGCCTGATTGAATTAATCGGAGTACTCACCGGGATAGCGGGCGTGTGGCTGGCAGCAAGGCAGAACATCTGGACATGGCCTGTCAGTTTAGTAAGTGTAGCTATGTATGTGGTCGTCTTTTACGATGCCCGCCTTTATGCAGACATGGGTTTAAATGCTTTTTATGTGGTAACCAGCTTTTATGGCTGGTATGTATGGCTCTATGGCGGCAAGGGACATACGGAGCGGAAGGTTAGCCGGGTGAGTTCAAAAGAGCTGACAGTTTTGCTTCTCCTGGGCCTTGTCTTTACCCTGAGCCTGGGCTATTTCCTGGAGAATTATACGGATGCTGATCTATCTTATACCGACTCTGCTACAACAGCAATCAGCTTGATTGGCTATTGGATGATGGCTAAAAAGCAACTGGAGAACTGGCTGGTGTGGTTGGTGGTGGATGTATTGTATGTTGGTGTTTATCTTTATAAGGAGCTTTACCTAACGAGTGGTCTGTTTTTCATCTTTTTAATACTGTCTGTAAAAGGGTATCTGGAGTGGAAACAGGAACTGGAAGTGCAGCCTGCCAGAGGAGTACAGGCGAATTAGTTTATTTTGTCCTACTTATACTGCTGATAGGTATAATCCGGCTGCAGGGGCGTTGCGTACATGTAGGTAAGCTTAAAAAGTTTAAGCACCCTGAGTTCGAGGGAAGTATGCGTAACGTTTAACTGTGAAGGAAATGAAGCAAAAGAAGTTACTATTACCCGAAGAATTAAAATATGCCAACCGCTTAAAGTGGGGCTACGAGTCACCGGACGAAACACCTAAAAGAATGTCTTTGAGGCAGTATGGTGACAAGAAAGAAAAAGAGGTAGAGGTTTATAATTTCTATGACTACAGCTTTTCAGAAAACTAAGTAACAGGTTTTATAAAATATTGTACCTATTTGATTTTTATTTAGCTGCATAACACTTCCGTTCCCTCTCTTATTTACCCTCTTTACTTTTAATTTTTGTAAAAATTATCCAACAGCAGGTAGCTTTCGTTACAAACAATAAGCTACCTGCTGTTTTTGTTGCCTTAGTGTGTAACAAGCTTAAAATTAGTAGCTTCCACCCCATAATTACATAAAATGTATGTAATTGAATTTACGCTAAAGTCCGTCAAACCCTTGACTGGCTGTTGGATGATACACGCGAAGTAGAATAGATTATATTATATTAATTGCACCCTATAAGACACATGCACACAATTAAAAATAGGTGTGCGACGCCACTAGCACTGTTGTAGCTCTGATTTACCCCCTCAAGAGCTAAAATTTCAACGATAGCTAAAATATAGCAATATGATAAAATCTGCTTTCTCAAAAAGGCAGACTGTACTTCTTTTTGTCTGTTTGAACAGCCTCCTTAATCTTAAAAAGGCGGCTTATAGCCTGGCCCTTTCAGAGCTTTTGTAGAATCAATAGCGGTATGATAGTCAGACAATTTTCATATATACAGAGCAAAGACATCGCTGTCTACCCGGTTCCTTTCTCAGAAAGAGCTACAGTAGAGTTTAAAATAGCTAACTCTGAGAAATATGACATCAACCTGTATGACATGAAAGGCACTTTAGTCAAGCAACTGAAGTCGGGAGTAGGTAAAGCCGGTGAACTGCAGCAGATAGAAGTAGACAGACAGAAGTTGCCGGAAGGTATGTACATAGTGCGCGTTGTGACCAGAGATGGAGCCAAAACAGTGAAGCTGCTGAAGAAAAAGTAATAAGCAGTAAGGAGGCTGTTTAAAAGGCGGGGTGCCGGGAGCTTGCTCTCTGGCACCCCGTTATTTTTAGCATATGCCAAACTGCTCTCATTTTTTCGCGACCTTTGTTAAATGCTTAAAGTCGCTATCACAGGACCAGAATCCACAGGTAAATCTACTTTGTCTGAGCAGCTGGCTTCACACTACAATACAGTTTGGGTGCCGGAGTATGCCCGGAGCTATGTCGGTAATTTAGAGAAGCCTTACACGCTACAGGATATTGAAGCAATTGCTGCAGGGCAACTGGAGCTGGAGCAGAAGCTGGAGAAGGAGGCGAACCAGGTGCTGTTTGCAGACACCGACATGCTGGTGCTGAAGATTTGGAGCGAACATGCCTTTGGCCACTGCCCCACATGGATACAGGAAAAACTTGAGCAGCAAAACTACAACCTTTGCCTGTTGATGGGCGTTGATTTGCCGTGGGAGCCTGATCCACAGCGGGAGCACCCTCACCTGCGAACTTTCTTCTATGAGTGGTACAAAAAGGAGCTCCAGGCATTAGGTGTTCCCTTCGTAGAAGTATCAGGGCAGCAGGAGGAACGGTTAAAACAGGCCAAAAACATAGTGGATAAGCTTCTCAATAAAAATCTCTAATCAGTAAATACAGGATATGCTACACTTCCTAGAGAATGATAACTACAAAGTAGGCATTGAAAGCCGTGGTGCAGAACTACAGCATTTTATCAAAAAGGATGAAAACCTGGAGTTCATCTGGGTTGCGGATCCTGCTATCTGGCCAAACCATGCGCCTAATCTGTTTCCCATTGTAGGTGAGTTGCCACGTCAGCAGTATACCTTTGAGGGTGAAACATACCACATGAAGCGGCACGGCTTTGCCCGTACCAGGGAGTTTGAGGTAGTAGATGAGCATCACGATAAACTGGTATTCGAACTAAAGTATGACGAAGAGACCCTTCGGCAGTATCCGTTTAAGTTCAGGTTGATGATTGCATACAAGCTGGAAGGAAACAGGCTGGATGTGAGTTATCTGGTACGCAATGAAGATGATAAGGCCATATGGTTTTCTGTTGGAGGACATCCGGGTTTTAATGTGCCACTTTACCTGAACGAGCAGTATACTGATTATTTTATTGAATTTAAAGAAGAGGAGACTCTCCGGCGCTATCTGCTTAACGAGGATGGTTTACTGACTGGAGAAACAGAGCCAGTGCTGGATAAAAGCCCCATATTGCCACTCCATCACGATTATTTTAATAAGGATGCACTGGTTTTCAAAAACCTGAGTTCTGATAGATTAGTACTAGCCAGTCGTGTAAGCCCGCGGCGGGTAGAGTTGATTTTCGAGGGGTTTCCATATTTGGGTATCTGGGCTAAGCCAGGGCCTTCGCCTTTTGTTTGTATAGAGCCTTGGTGCGGCATTGCCAGCAGTGTGGGAGATTCAGGAGAGTTAAAGGAGAAAGAGGGGATAAATGAATTAAGGCCAGAACAGGCATTTGAGCGTACGTTTACAATAGCTGTTCATTAAATTTAACCTGCTTAAAAGGAGAAGGGCCCAGTACGAGATTCGTACTGGGCCCTTCTCCTTTTAAGCAGGTTAAAATCATTGCAAAGAAGGTTCAGGAAACTTAGGTACTTTAATATTCCTGAAGTCATACTTTGGTTCAAAATCATTTATCGGTAAAGAAATACCGGGTGGTAGGTCCAAATCTGGCAGATCATCTCCTAGCGGTTCGCCTCCATCATCGTCGCTATCTGTAGATGGCGGACGATTAAACTTCTTACGAGGAGCGAAAGCGTAATAAGCTAATATCGTCAGGAGTGCCATGGTATACAAAATGCTGATCATCATCACGGTTCTATCTTATTCTAATTAATTTCTTCAGCGGACTTCTGCACTGTAAATCAAAGAAATGTGAGCGTGCAGGTTAGAAAGTCCATCTACTGTTTTCAACGTACATTTTAAGTAAGGGGTTATTGCATTTTATGAAAAATAACATGCTACTAACCAGCAAGTAGTATACGTTGGCCATTTGCTTGCGGCTGCCCTTTTGATATAACAGAAAACCCTCTTACCTTTGCCACAGTTTAGGGGTGCCTTATAATAACGGGCTGAGATCATACCCATTGAACCTGATCCGGGTAATGCCGGCGAAGGGAAAAACGCGGGAAACAAAATCAACAGGATGCTAACCCCTGGCATATCTGTATGTTTCATCTTTTTATCATCACCATTTAATGAAAAATTTTTTGTTAGCACTGGCAGTTTTTGTGTTGCCATTGCAGTTGCTTGCACAGTATAAACTGAGCGGGCGTGTGTCTGATGTTGTCACAGGTAAAGCGTTGGTGGGAGCCAATGTAGTTCTGGAGAGCACCAGCACAGGAGTTTCTACCGAACAGAACGGTGCCTTCCAGTTCCAGAGCCTGCCAGCAGGCAGCTATACTTTAAAAGTAAGTTACCTGGGATTCGAGCAGAAGAAAGTAAATGTAAACTTACAGCAGGATGAGTATGTGCAGGTAGCCCTGCGCCCACAGGCACTGCAGGCAAGTGAGGTTGTGGTACAGGCTACTCGTGCCGATGAGAGAACAGGCACTACATTCACGAACGTTAGCAAAGAGGAAATTGAAGATCGGAATTTCGGTCAGGATTTGCCCTATCTACTGGAGCAGGTGCCATCGGTGGTGGTAAACTCTGATGCCGGTGCAGGTGTGGGGTATACCGGAATCCGCATCCGTGGCTCCGATATTACCCGCATCAACGTTACGGTAAATGGTATTCCTATCAATGATTCTGAGAGCCATGGCACCTTCTTTGTGAATATGCCGGACTTTGCCTCTTCGGTGCAGGACATTCAGGTACAGCGCGGGGTGGGAACATCAACCAATGGAGCAGGTGCTTTCGGGGCAAGTATAAATATCCAGACGCAGCAGGTACGTCGTGAGGCCTATGCCGAAACGGATCACAGCTATGGATCTTTTGATACCTGGAAGAACAATGTTCGGTTTGGCACTGGTCTGATCAATGGTAAGTTTGCTTTTGATGGTCGATTATCCCGCATCACGTCAGATGGCTATATTGACCGTGCCTCTTCAGATCTGAAATCGCTGTATTTCTCGGGAGGTTATTTCGGTGAAAGAACATCGGTGAAATTCATTACCTTCTCGGGACAGGAAAAAACATACCAGGCCTGGTATGGCACTCCGGAGGCACTCGTGTATGGCAATGCAGCAGACCTGCAGGATTACATTGACCGTAACTGGATTGAGGGGGCTGATAAAGAGAACCTCCTGACTTCCGGTCGCAGGTACAACTACTATACCTACGACAACGAAACAGACAATTATCAGCAGGATCATTACCAGTTACACTTGTCACACGACTTCCTGCCTGGTCTTACTTTTTCCGGAGCTTTGCACTACACCTATGGTAGAGGTTATTATGAGCAATTTAAAGCTGACGATAAACTATCCAGGTATGGTTTGCCAAATGTGGTAATAGGTGGTGTGGAGATCAAGAGATCCGATATTATCCGCCGCCGCTGGTTAGACAACGATTTTTATGGTGCTACTTATGCGTTGCAGTATCGCCCAGGCAGCCGCTTTAACGCAACACTCGGTGGTGCCTGGAACAGGTACGACGGCCGTCATTTTGGTGAAGTTATCTGGGCACGTTTTGCCTCTACTTCGGATATCCGCGAGAAGTACTACGACAATGATGCCGTTAAGACTGACTTCAACGTTTTTGCAAAGGCCTCCTATGGCTTAACAGACAAATTAAGCGTGTTTGGAGATATACAGGTGCGAAAGATCAATTATGCTTTTGAAGGTTTTGACAATGACCTGGAGAATATGGAGCAGGATGTTGATTATAACTTCTTCAATCCTAAAGCGGGAGTAACGTATCAGTTGCAGCCAGAGCACCAACTATATGCTTCTTATGCCATCGGTAACAGAGAGCCTGTGCGTAAAGACTTTACAGAGTCGACTCCAAACAGCCGTCCAAAGCATGAAACGCTGCGCAATGTTGAAGCTGGTTACAGAGGTTTGATTGGTCTGGCGGAGCTTGCAGGCAGATCTCTTACTGCTGACCTGGAAATAAATTACTTCTACATGGATTATAAGAATCAGTTAGTGGTAACTGGCCAGATAAACGATGTGGGTGCCTACACCAGAACCAATATTGATGACAGCTATCGCCAGGGCATTGAACTGGCCGGTGCTCTAAGGCTTGGTACTGTAGCTACGTTAAGCTCAAATATTGCCTACAGCCAGAACAAAATTGAGAACTTCAACGAGTTTATTGATGATTATGACACAGGAGAGCAAGCTGTTAACAAGTACAATGAAACAACTATTGCGTTCTCACCGGATTTTGTATCAACAAGTCAGCTGGAAGTAGGGTTGATGAAGGGGCTAAAAGCAGCGTTTATTTACAAAACAGTCAGCAAGCAATACTTGGATAACACGGAAAATGAGAGCCGGATTATACCAGCTTACCAGGTAGGAGACCTGCGGCTGAGCTATAACATTGGCTTTAAGAATATCTTGAAAGAGCTGGAGTTAGGCTTACTGGTTAATAACGTGTTCAGTGAGAAATATGCAGCTAATGGGTATACCTTCAGCTACATAGCAGGTGGAGGGCAGGTTACAGAGAACTTTTATTATCCGCAGGCATTGCGCAGTTATCTGTTGTCTGTCGGGCTTAAATTTTAAAACAACAACTAACTGACATTTATCTCAAAGAGCTCTGCCAACTGGCGGAGCTTTTTGTTTTTAACGTATACATGTGGTGATCTTACCGAAAATTTTAACTTTGCGTATTACCCTCTCAAAAACCTTAAAACAAAACTATGGCTTACGAATCATCAGGAGCGCCTGATTACTATAACATCGATGATTTATTAACAGAAGAACACCTGCTTATTCGCCAGACCATGCGCGATTTTGTGAAGCGTGAGATATCGCCTAACATTGAGCAGTGGGCACAGGAGGCACATTTTCCCTCTGAAATTGTAAAGAAGTTTGGTGATGTGGGCGCTTTTGGTCCCACTATACCGACAGAGTACGGTGGGGGTGGCCTTGACTACATCAGCTACGGCATTATTATGCAGGAAATTGAGCGTGGTGACTCCGGTATGCGCTCTACAGCCTCTGTGCAGGGCTCTTTGGTAATGTACCCGATCTATAAGTATGGCTCTGAAGAGCAACGTAAGAAGTACCTGCCCAAGTTGGCAAGCGGGGAGTGGTTAGGCTGTTTCGGGCTTACAGAGCCAGATTTTGGGTCCAATCCGGGCGGTATGGTTACGAACATCAAAGACATGGGTGACCATTACCTGCTCAATGGCTCTAAGATTTGGATTTCCAATTCTCCGGAGTGCCAGGTGGCTGTGGTGTGGGCTAAGAACGAAGAGGGCCGCATTAAAGGCCTGATCGTGGAGCGCGGGATGGAAGGTTTTTCTACGCCGGAAATTCACAACAAGTGGAGCCTCCGGGCCAGTACTACAGGAGAGTTGGTCTTTGATAATGTAAAGGTGCCAAAAGAGAACCTGCTGCCGAACGTAGAAGGCTTGCGTGGTCCACTGGGCTGTCTCGACTCCGCCCGCTACGGTATTTCCTGGGGTGCCATAGGCGCTGCGATAGATTGTTATGAGTCAGCGAGGAAGTACAGCATGGAGCGCATTCAGTTTGACAAGCCAATTGGTGCTTTCCAGCTGACGCAGAAGAAGCTGGCCGAAATGCTGACAGATATTACAAAAGCGCAGCTGCTTGCCTGGCGCCTCGGTACACTCATGAACGAGGGTAAAGCTAATACGCAGCAGATTTCTATGGCCAAGCGCAATAATGTAGACATGGCCCTGCGCATCGCTAGAGAAGCACGCCAGATTCATGGTGGTATGGGTATTACAGGCGAGTATCCTATCATGCGCCATATGATGAACCTTGAGTCTGTGATCACCTATGAAGGTACCCATGATATTCACCTGCTGATAACAGGTGCAGATATCACGGGTATTTCCGCGTTTAAGTAAGAGTTTAATTTTGAATAGAGTACAAAGAAAGGCAGCTACGGGAGTGGCTGCCTTTCTTTATATGAATCAGGATTGGCAGGACCAGAAGATAGGCAAGATGGTTCTCAAAAAAGGTTTGAATCTAAAGTAGAGTTTTCATGTGAAGCAGCCGCTTTTGTATATTATAAGCTATAAGTAATGTGTTAACTTAAGGTGTTGATCCTGAAATATGTTATCCTGCAAATCCTGAACCAAACAAATGCTAATTATATTAGATTTATGGTGAATAACTATAAAATAATTAGCAAAAATGAGTAAATTCGTCTGTTGAAATGGAGCAAAAGAATAGCCGAAACTGTTACCTTTAGGAGTAGCGAAAGCTCATTTGTGAAGAAGAATTAAATTTATGAGAGAAGATTATCTCACCGGCGAAAAGGAGAATATGACGCCGGCCGATCGTGACATAGACAAGGCCCTCCGCCCTCTCAGTTTCCGTGACTTTACCGGTCAGGATAAGGTGGTGGAGAACCTGAAGATTTTTGTGCTGGCTGCCAAGCGCCGTGGCGAGGCATTAGACCACGTGCTGCTGCATGGCCCTCCGGGTTTGGGTAAAACTACTCTGTCGCACATTATCGCCTCAGAGCTGGATTCAGGTATAAAAATGACCTCAGGTCCGGTGCTGGACAAGCCGAGCGATCTGGCAGGCCTGCTCACAAACCTGGAGGCGAACGATGTACTGTTCATCGATGAGATCCATCGCCTGAACCCGATTGTGGAGGAGTACCTGTACTCAGCCATGGAGGATTACAAGATTGACATCATGCTAGACTCTGGCCCTAACGCCCGCTCTGTGCAGATCAGTCTGAATCCGTTTACGCTGATAGGTGCTACTACGCGCTCTGGTTTGCTTACGGCGCCGCTGCGTGCCCGCTTTAGCATCAACTCCCGCTTAGAGTATTACGATGCAGCGCTCCTGACATCAATCGTGAAGCGCTCCTCTTTTTTACTGGGTGCGCCTATACACGAAGATGCTGCTTTTGAGATTGCACGTCGTAGCCGGGGTACACCACGAATCGCGAATAACCTGCTGCGCCGTACCCGCGATTTCGCGCAGGTAAAAGGAGATGGCACCATAACGGTAGATATTGCTAAGTTCGCCCTGAATGCGCTGGATGTAGACCAGAACGGTCTTGATGACATGGACATTAGAATCCTGTCCACTATCATTGATAAGTTTAAAGGAGGTCCGGTAGGAATAACAACGATCGCTACCGCTTGTGGTGAAGAGGCAGAGACAATTGAAGAAGTGTATGAGCCATTCCTGATCCAGGAGGGATACATAATGCGAACTTCCCGAGGCCGTGAGGCGACAGAAGCAGCTTACCGCCATTTAGGTAAGATACCACCGCAGAAGGTTGCTACAGGAGGTTTGTTTGATCAGTCTGAATCGTAATTAATATCTGTTTGTGTTTAAGTGTAAGGAGCAGGCAATCGCCTGCTCCTTCTTTTCTGCCTATTCCTTTACGAATTCTACAATCAATGCTACCTCCAGTACCGACTCCGGGTCAAAAAGCCTTGTAATCTCTACCATAGTAGAAGCAGGGGTATGGGTGCCGTAGTACTTCTTTCGAATGTCGCGATTCCGGATAACAGCCTCAATATCTTTGGTGTAGACATTCTCCTTCACTACGTGTGTGAAGTTTAAATTGTACTTCTTCAGCGTAAGTTGCAGCACTTTATACACATGTTCCATCGCTTTGTCCATGTCACCATTGCCTACAGTGCCGGAAATGAATAGGAGATTTCCGCTTCGGTAGGCCTGAGCATAGTTCCATTCCTGCTCACCCTCCGGATTCATGTGCAGGATCTTTCCGTTCTCCCGAAACTGTCCCTGCGCTTGCGCATGACAGGCAACACTGAAGCAAATTACAATAAATAAGAAAAAAGACTTCTTCATAGTTTTATAGTGGTTTAGGTTGTTAAATAATCATGTGTCTGGGCCTCTTAAATTGCAGGCACATGCGCTTCTGTAATTCCAACTGTATGCCAGGTTTAATAAAAGGCGAATGGAAGGAGCTGAATAGGTTTTTTTGAAGGCACAGCAATATAAGCGTCTAAAAATGGACACATTCATGTCCGTAAATGTACAGCAGGAGAGGGCGAGGCTTGAAGTATAGTTAGAGTATTCTTAATTAGAAAGCGGATTAATTTTCACTTACTTTTGTTCCCTCTAAAGTATAAACATCGGCACCAAGTATAAATTGAGCAAAGAGAAGCATACATATCTGATCAAGCAGAAGGCTAAGGAGTTAGGCTTTATGTACTGCGGTATCTCCAAAGCAGATTTTCTGGAGGAGGAAGCCCCAAGGCTGGAGCGCTGGCTTAACCAGAACATGCACGGGCAGATGCACTACATGGAGAACCACTTTGATAAGCGCCTGGACCCACGACTGCTCGTAGATGGGGCCAAATCTGTTGTGTCGTTGCTGCTGAACTATTACCCGGAGAAGGAGAACCAACAGCAGGAGGAGGATACGTACAAAATTTCTAAGTATGCTTATGGTACCGACTATCACTTTGTGATAAAAGACAAGCTGAAAACGCTGCTGAATTACATCAACGAAGAGATAGGGGAGGTAGGCGGCCGCTGCTTTGTAGATTCTGCCCCGGTGCTGGATAAAGCTTGGGCCAAGAAAAGCGGATTAGGTTGGGTCGGTAAAAACAGCAATCTTATTACTCCACAGGTGGGCAGCTTTTACTTCATCGCCGAACTTATCATTGACCTGGAACTGGAGTATGACGGGCCTATTAAAGACTATTGTGGTTCCTGCACGCGCTGCCTCGATGCCTGCCCCACAGGTGCTATTATTGAGCCTTATGTGGTGGATGGGAGCAAGTGTATCTCTTATTTTACCATCGAGCTAAAGGACCAATTGCCCAGCGAGGTGCATGGCAAATTTGGTAATTGGGTTTTTGGCTGTGATATCTGCCAGGACGTGTGCCCATGGAACCGCTTCAGTAAAGCACATAATGAGCCTGCCTTTGCGCCACATCCACAGCTAAAGGAGCTTAAGTCCCGCGATTGGCAGGAACTGACGCATGAAGTTTTTTCACAACTGTTCAAGAAGTCGGCTGTGAAGCGCACCGGGTATAACGGCCTGATGCGCAACATCCGCTTTATTCAGGAAAATTCAGATAATCATTAAGCAACAACGCTAGGGGATTTTTTGAAAACCTTGTTAAGAATGAGCAGGTACATACCTGAGAATTGTTCGTAGCACCATTGTTTTAGATGCTGTATTTCTTCTTTTACTAAAACCTTAAAAGCTTTTCTAAGCTCTTTTTCAAACAACATCTTGTCGAAGCTAACCTTCAACAGAATAGTCTTGATGTATTCCAACATTTGTGTAGGCAGAAAGTTTGTTATCTGCTTTAAGTTACGGAATAAGGTATAAAAGGTGACATGGTCTCGTTATATTTATACTTAGTAAAACAAAAAGTATAGAACTTGTTGTAATAGTATAAAACAAAAGAGCCCTAACACTGGGGCTCTTTTGTCAAAATGATCAGTGCCTAAGCAATAAATAAACTGGCGATTTGATTAACTGTAGCCATATCGAGTGGCTCATCAAACGCTTCAGTAACATTCTCAGTAGATATGCCTGATACTTGTGGCACATTTATGCCCAACTGTACTACTTCAGCTTCTCCCTGATAAACTGGTTCAGCCGCAGCAGGTATCATTTCTCCCTCTGGGCCTCCTGTGATCCATCCACTCAAGCCACGAATTCTACGGACAATTGCAGCATGGCGTGCTTCTACAGAGTGAATCTGCAGCGCTGCGGTTAAAATGGTAGGATTGCCTGCAAGTTTTGCAGCCTGCCCTTTATAAGCACGCACACCGGTATCTTCAAAGGCCTGTGATAGTGTCAGGAATGTTTGAGCATTAGTGTTCCAGTCTGGAAACGCACCGTTGGCAGAAAAATCAAAGTTCGGCTCATCTACCGGGGTACCTCCAAGGCTTCTGATTGCTGCTTGTAAAAAGTTTACGTGTGCCAGCTCATTGTCGCGTACTTCCGTAAAAAACTCCCTGTTATCACCTAAGTTCAACGCTGAGTTACCTAATGCCTGGTTATAAAAGTTGTATTCCAAGTACTCTAACGTAAGAGCATAATTCAATATTTCTAAAACATTATTTGTAGACTGCCCATAGGCTTTCTTAAACACGCTACCAAAAGCTAGTGGCACAGCTGCAATTGCTACTTTTTTTCCAAAGCTCCCGAAACCACTCATAGCAGCACGGCGAGAAGCCAGGCGATCGTACACTTCCGGATCTGCCTTCTCAATATCTTTTATAATCTTAAATATATTCATGTCTGATCCTCCTGCTTATTGTGGTAAATTGCTAAAATCTATTACTGTCTCAATAAAAGGCGCAGCAGCAGCCAGTACATCTGCCGGCATCAAAGCACGATCTAAGCCATCGTCATCAATAAACTCTTCGCCGTAGCGTCCGTTACCTGCTATAAGATCATCTATAGCGGCGGCATGACGAGCCTCTACAGATACAATTTTACCAGCCAGCAGCAGATAATCCAGACCAACTCCTGAGTCAGTAAGCAATTTGCCCGCGCCGTTGTAAGCTGCAACACCTAAGTTCTCAAAGGTTTTAGCGGTTTGCAAAACGCTGCTCTTGTCATTGAAGTTTATAGAACTGAAATCTACTTCCAGGGCAGGTATGGCGTTAGAGCCAAGTGCTGTTTTGAAGAATTCACGATGAGCAATCTCATGTGCCTTCAGGTCCATCATTACCTGCATTTCGTTAGCAGATAGTACACTGCCTGAACGGGCTACTACCTCTGTATAAAAAGCTGCCTCTAACTGTTCCAGCGCGTAGGCATAGTTAAGAATTCCGATATCTCCAGAACCTAGGTTAACTGCACCTACAGGTGGATCTACATCATCGTCATCATCGCAAGAGGTAGTTAGCACTAGTGTTGTAGCGGCGGCTGTGGCGCCGGCGTACCTGAAAAAGTTGCGCCTCTGCATCGGGCTGGTGAGTGCTTTCATCAGCCCGCCCCCATTCTCTTCAGGCTTGGTTACTTTTGTCATAATTTTACTTTTAGTAGATAAAATACTTTAAACACTTCTTCCGCACTTTAATAGCAGGTGCTTGTGCAGGATTCGGGAAGTATGTTAACTTACGAGCCATTTTCAAGATCGGATTTGTACTGTTTTTGCTCAGCTTAAATGTTGTAACTTTCTTCTGGTATGTATAAAGAAACTTATATATAGCTTTGGAATAACTGTAAATGTTGCTTTTTACTGTTTTAAAGCACTTTTGAAGGGGCAGACCTTAAGGTTTGTATATTTGATTAAAGCTATGTAAAGGGAATAGTTAAACAGAAATATGACTACTAATACTTTTAAAGTTTATATTTTGAGTGTGTGTCTTATGCAGGTAAGGCATTGTTTATGAGGATAAATGCCAGCTGTTTTACTTAAGCTATTGAGGTATTTTTAACTAAATTTGTAAATAGATGTTCTTGCTCCTGTTTTGCAGGAGCTGCCTTATATGCGTTTTCTGATCCGAAATATTCTTTTTTGCCTTTTACTTTCTGTCCCAGCCTGGGCTCAGCAGGTAAGTATCGAGCTTGGGAAAAGTCCTCTGCCTATAAACCAGTACTATACTATTTCAATTAGACTACAGGATCAGCAGTTGAAAGAATACACCCCTTTCCCCGAAATAGAAGGCTTTAAAAAGAGCTCAAAGTTTTCATCGGAGAAAACAATTACGGTGGGTGGTAATACAAATATTATCAGGACCTATACTCAAAATTATGCTGCGCTGGAAGAGGGGGACTATGTACTAAAACCTTTTACTATGAAGGTGAACGGGCAAACGGTGCAATCAGAAGGAATGACGATAAAGGTGACACCTATGCAGGCAAATGCTCAGCAAGTTCCTAACCTGCCCGATCTGGTAACCCCGGAAGAAGATGCTCCTGCCGCTGAAGAGCAGCCGGAATTTATAGATAAAGATGATAATGCTTTCCTTACCTTGTACACCAGTAAAAAAAAGGTTTTTGTTGGTGAAGGAGTTACAGTAGCCTTATACTTCTATTTAGCCGAGGAAGATCAGCGCCTGCTCGAATTTTATGACTTTGCAAATCAGATGACAGGTATACTTCGTCAGGTAAAGCAACCTAATGCCTGGGAAGAAACTTTCGACTTTACCGAAATTACCCCAGAGAATGTAACAGTGCGTGGCGAACCATACCTGCGTTTCAGATTATATGAAGCGGTGCTATACCCCATAAATCTTCAGGCGCTTACGTTCCCGCAGTTACAACTGAAGATGCTTAAGTTTAAAATTGCAAAGAATCCAAACTTGTTAGCTGAGGATAGGCAGGAAGGTTATAAGGTATTCTATTCCAGGGAGAAAACAGTTGAGGTAGAAGAGTTGCCTCCACATCCGTTGCGTAATGTTGTTCCCGTTGGTAACTATAGGTTACGCGAAAGCCTATCAAAAAAACAAGTGCCTGTAAACAAGAGCTTCAACTACATGTTTGAAGTAGAAGGTGAAGGGAATCTGGCTGCTATCGTAGCTCCCTCGCCGACACCACCTCCCGCACTTGAATTCTACCCTCCTGATGTGCGGCAAGATGTAACAAGGGGAGCTGGTAAGGTATTGGGGGCTAAGACTTTTTCTTATACTGTGTTGCCCCGTGAGCCAGGAGAGTACGGTTTAAGTAAAGCTTTTGAATGGATATATTTTAATCCAACCACTGCTGCCTACGATACATTGAGGCCAGTGTTAAAGGTTCAAATTACTGGCGCCAGTGACAGTGATGCAATGGTTTTATCCAGAGACTTAGGGACCTTTTACAATATCATTGAAAATGAAGACAACACACTGGTAAGTCTGCACTTTTTTGAAAGTATTAAACGCTATACCAACATCATTCTGCTGCTGCTGCTGGCAGTATCAGCCTTTGTGTTCCTAAAGAAATAGTACATGAGCAATTCATACGGAAAGCTTTTCCGGATAACAACATTCGGAGAATCCCATGGCCCGGCTGTGGGGGTAATAATAGACGGATGCCCTGCCGGACTTGAAATCACTGTTGAAGATATACAGCATGCTTTAGATCGCCGCCGTCCGGGGCAGTCTGATATCACTACTCCAAGAAAGGAAGAAGATAAGGTGAATATTCTTTCCGGGATTTTTGAGGGTAAGACAACAGGTACCCCTATAACACTTGTTGTTAATAATAAAGATCAGCATAGCCATGATTACAGCCATATCGAGCATGCTTTCCGTCCGTCTCATGCCGATTATACATATACTGCCAAGTATGGCACCCGTGATTACCGTGGAGGAGGAAGGAGTTCGGCCCGCGAAACCGTTGCCCGGGTAGCTGCAGGTGCTCTCGCCTCTAAGCTGTTGCAGAAATATGGTATCACCGTAAACGCGTATGTATCACAAGTAGGCAAAGTGAAGCTGCGAAAGCACTATTCAAAACTTGACTTTTCTAAAATTGACTCTAACAAGGTGCGTTGCCCGGATGGTAAGATAGCAGCCCGAATGATAGGGGTTGTAGAGGAAGCACGTGATAACCTAGATACTGTAGGAGGGGTTGTGAGTTGTGTAGTGAAAGGTGTACCTGCCGGTTTGGGGGAGCCTGTATTTGATAAGCTTCATGCAGAGTTAGGCAAGGCAATGCTAAGCATTAATGCAGTAAAAGGGTTTGAGTACGGCAGTGGGTTTGAAGGTGTGAGCATGCACGGCTCTGAGCATAACGACCAGTTTTATACGGATGAAGACGGCAACGTGAGAACGCGCACAAACTTTTCAGGAGGTATACAAGGTGGTATCAGTAACGGACAGGATATATATTTTAATGTTGCTTTCAAACCCGTTGCAACTATCCTGCAGTCTCAGCAAACTATAAATGATGCAGGTGAGGAAATTACTTTAAGAGGAAAAGGTCGTCACGACCCTTGTGTTCTTCCCCGTGCTGTACCCATTGTGGATGCCATGGCTGCATTGGTGCTGGCAGATTTCCTGATGCGGCAACAGGCAAGCAAGGTATAGCGAAAATAATCTTCCTTATATTCAATCATATATTATCTTTTGCCTCGCCGGATCGGGATAGACAGGAATTTTACATCGCTAGGCACCATGTAACGGCCTTGCTGCTGGCGCATTTGTTGCTGAATTCCGTATCCTGCGTTTTTTGTGCCGTCCATAGGGTAAGTTGGGGTGCCAAATCTCCTTATCAACTGCTCTATGTCTGATTCTTCCTTTGCTTGCTCAGGAAGTCTGACTCTTGCTATTGCTTCTCTAAGGTCCCGCTCCGTAGCCCAGGGCATGACATCTACTGTCGGAAGCTCATTCTTCTTTTCTTCTAAGATGATATGAGTGGAATAACTGTAAGCGCTTAACTTTTCAGGGATCAATAGATGTCTTTTTCCGAAACCTAGTGCTGCAACCACAACACTATCACCTGGTAATACAGGCATCGAGAAAAAACCCTGCTCATTAGTTACTGTGCCTCTTTGTGAGTTCGGTACATAAACCACAACACCGGTCAACCCTTCTAAGCTATCTTGGGCTGTTACAATACCTGAAAATTGAATAATATTTTGCTGTTGCTGCGCCATTGCAGGGGTTATAAATAATATCCAGAGTGTAGCTATAGTCCAAAAGAGTGTTATCCATAGGAAGCGTCTTTTCATAGTATAGTAGTAAGAGCGCAAGTTCTGTACGAATGCCTAAACATAAGTAAATGTTAATATCTGCATATGAGGTTAACGAGCTGTTGCACCACTTATTTCAGGCAGTGTGAAAGTAACTGCCGGAAAGTAAAAGAGCCGCTCCATTTTATGAAGCGGCTCTTTCAAGTATTTATTTGTATATCAATTAGAACAATCGCAGGTGCACTACAAGGTACCAGATTAATATTAGTGCTGGAAGCAGGAACGGAATAGAATAACGTACAATGTAAGCAAAGAAAGAAGGCATTTTTATGCCTGCACTTTCTGCAATTGCCTTCACCATAAAGTTAGGACCGTTACCAATGTATGTAAATGCTCCAAAAAGTACGGCTGCCAGTGAGATGGCCTCCAGTAGTACCAAGGTTGTAGGATCTGCACCAGTGCCTGTCGCAAACTGTCTTACCTCTACCACGCTGTTCTGAGCCATATCATACTTTGCCATTGCCAGCGATAGGAAGTTAGCATAAGTTGGTGCGTTATCTAAGAAGCCCGACAGTGAACCAGTTGCCCAGTAAAGAAAGTTTGGCGTGATGTACTGTGCAAACTGAGGAGATGAAGCTATCTCAGCGGAAAGCTGCAATGCCGGCATCATCGTAAAGAAGATACCGAAGAAAAGAAATACTACTTCCAGAATAGGATGGAAGTTAAACTGGTTACCTGCCAGTGCTGTTTTACTTGAAAAACGATAGCAGGCAAAAGCTGCAGATAGCTGTATAATCTCACGGATAAAGGAGAATTTGTTACCATCATAAGCTATGTGTGGCAAACCATCAATCACATTAGGATCCAAAAAGATTGCTCCGATTATGATGGCCAACCAAAAGAGGTTGCGTTTACCACTAACGTAGAACTCAGTTCTTGCTTTATTTTTAGCAACTACCTCAGGGCGTGGTGTGAACTCAGTCTCTTTGTTGCGGCTATCAATCAGGAAGAAGATAAGGCAAAGAAGCGTAACGGCCAGAACCCAAGGGGTGAACAAGTGCTGAAGCGTCCAGAAAAAAGGCACACCTTTTAAGAAACCGATAAACAATGGAGGGTCTCCTAGTGGTGTAAGTAAACCACCCGCATTACTTACAATAAAAATGAAGAATACAATCTGGTACGGCTTTATACGGTGAACATTAAGACGTATAAAAGGACGTATCAGAAGTAAGGAGGCTCCCGTAGTACCCACTAAGTTTGCCAGCACAGCGCCAACGGCAACCAGGGCCACATTCATTGCTGGAGTGGCATTCGCATTTATATTGATGTAAATACCTCCGGCTGCTATGTAAAGGGAGCTAAGAAGTATGGCAAATGATGCATATTCAAAGAACGTGTGCACTGGCATGTGGTAATCACCAAGTGCAAAAATGTAGTAGCCCAATACTGTTAAGCCAAGAGTTACAGCTATAGTTTTATAGTTGTGTTCCCAAAAATGTCCGAAAAATATAGGACCAGCGGCAATCATGCCTATCAGAAACAGGAAGGGAATAATCAGGAATCCAGGTGCGGCATGTTGAGATTGCACCAGCAGGATAAAATTGTTTAGCATGAGTAGATTTGTGCGGTATATTCAGATCGAAAATTTACTTGCAGCACAAAGATACATTTTATAGCCAAATTTGCTAGCTAAAACAGGGTGTATGGCGGTTTAATGTATGTACATTAAGCTGCTCCTGCTGCTTAGGTTTACTTCGTCGGAAATAATGCCTAATTTTGGAAACTTTAAGACAATCGTTCTAGTTTTAAATTTAAACAAGACAATACATGACAGAAAATAAAGAAAAGATGGTTTCGGTTTATGCTGAGGCGAACCCAAACCCTGAATCAATGAAATTTGTAATGAACCAGCAGTTGCTGCCGGATGGCCAGAGCGTAGATTATCCTAATCTGGAAAGCGCAATGGAATCGCCACTGGCACAGGAGCTGTTCAACTTTGACTATGTTTCCCGTGTGTTCATTGCAAGTAATTTTGTAACTATAACAAAAAACTCTGATCTGGAGTGGGTAAAACTTATTCCAGAGCTTCGCACTTTTCTGAAGTCTTATGTAGAGGCAGGTGGACCAATTTTTAATGAAGGCTTTTCTGCTAAAAAAGTAGAGGTGTCTGAATTAAATGGTGAGACATCAGCAGAAGATGCAGAGATATCTAAAAAAGTGATAGACCTGCTGGATAATTACGTGCGCCCGGCTGTAGAACAGGATGGAGGTAATATTACATTCAAGTCTTATAACGATGGTGTTGTAACCGTGCACCTGCAAGGATCTTGTAGTGGCTGCCCATCTGCTACGGTAACTCTTAAAGCAGGTATTGAGAACCTGCTGAAGCGCATGGTGCCTGAAGTGAAAGAAGTAGTAGCTGACGGTGTAACTGTATAAGGAAACCATAGTTTTATAAAAGCGAAAGCCAGCTCCTGTTGAGCTGGCTTTCGCTTTTATAGTATTACAACAAAGCAGGTTACGAATCACCGATACTAAAAACAAAAGGCCGAAGCTACACAGCTTCGGCCTTTTGTTTTTATACAGTTAGTGCCTCTAGCGAACTTTCTGCGCCACTGGTGCAGGAGCTGCTGCTTTCTTATCATCCTTCACCGTATCTACTACAATTGGAGTAGCGATAAACAGAGAGGAGTAAGTACCTGCAAGAACACCAATGATCATGGCCAGGGAGAAACCACGCAGAACTTCACCGCCGAAGAAGAATAGTATCACCACCACCAGGAATAGAGTAAGGGAGGTAATGATTGTACGGCTGAATGTGCTGATCAGAGCTGGGTTTACCAGGTCACGGATAGCTGTGCGTGGGTTATCATTCATGTACTCACGAACACGGTCAAATATTACCACTGTATCGTTGATCGAGAAACCAATGATGGTCAGAATCGCAGCAATAAATACCTGGTCCATTTCATAAGAGATACCGAAAAGATCCAGGATTGAGAACACTGCAATAATCATAAGCGCATCGTGCAGCAAGGCTACTACGCCACCCAAACTGAACTGCCACTTGCTGAAACGGATCATCACATACAGGAAGATGCCGATCAGTGCAAGCACAATAGCGATCATCGCTGTGTTCTGAATGTCATCGGCCATGGTTGCACCAACCTTAGAAGAGCTTAATACTTCCGGGGTTAGATTGTTGTACTCCTGCAAGCCACTCATCAGAGCAGATTTCACCTGCTCATCTGCTTCAATACTCTCGTCATCAGCTAACCAGCTGGTAATAATTTTTACACGGTTAGATGCTCCAAACGTTTTCACTTCAGTGCCTTGGTTCTGGAAGTCATCAACTAAGGCAGAGCGAATGTCAGAAGCTGGAACAGCCTGATCAAACTCCACTACATATGAACGGCCACCTCTGAAGTCAACACCTAGATTAGGACCACCGTTGATGTACATGGCTACAAAACCAAATACAAGTATACCTAGTGAGAAAGCATAAGCTGGTTTTCTGTACTTCATTACATCGAACTTGATGTTTCTGAACATCTTGCCAGAAATCAAAGTGGAGAACGAAAGCTTACCACCTCTCTTGAAGGCATTCTCAACAAACAATCTGGAGATAAACACAGATGTAAAGAACGAAGTAACGATACCGATCATCAGGGTAATAGCAAAGCCTTTAACCGGACCTGAACCGAAGAAGTAAAGGATAAAGCCTACCAGGAAAGTAGTAACGTTCGCATCCAAAATAGTACTGAAGGCTTTCTCGTAACCTTTGTTGATCACCTCACGCATGCTAAGTCCCTTGAGAGACTCCTCCCGCATACGCTCAAAAATCAGTACGTTCGCATCCACGGCCATACCCAAAGTAAGTACGATACCCGCGATACCAGGAAGTGTAAGTGCCGCATTGAACTGAGCAAGTACACCAAGTATGAAGAATACGTTGAATAAAAGGGCTAAGTCAGCAATGAAACCACCACGGCTGTAGTAAGCGATCATAAAGATTACCACCAATACAAAACCAGCTAATGTAGAAATTAAACCTTGTTGAATCGCCTCCTGTCCAAGAGAAGGACCTACAACAGCTTCTTCCACGATACGTGTAGGAGCAGGCATTTTACCAGCCTTCAGGATGTTGGCAAGGTCTTGTGCTTCTTCAATAGTGAAGTTACCAGAAATAGAAGAGCTACCACCCGTAATCTCACCCTGAACTACCGGAGCAGAGTATACATAGTTATCAAGTACGATGGCAACCTGACGACCTACGTTCTCACCTGTTAAGCGAGCCCACTTCTTAGCGCCAGTTGGGTTCATTGTCATGTTAATCTCAGGACGGCCAGTCTGGTCAAAATCCTGACGTGCATCGTTGATTGCATCGCCGCCAAGAGGGGCTTTGCCGTCACGACCCTTCTTGATTGCATAGAACTCTACAAACTCCTGGCGGTTGTCTCCTGCAATTGGCTTCACACCCCACAGGAATTTCATGTTGGAAGGGAACATAGCGCGCACTTCCGGACGGCTGAAGATATCGTTAATCTTAGCTGTGTCGCGAACGTTTGCTCCTATACCTCCTGGCATTTGCGTAAACAAGCTTGCTAAAACACCTGCTTGTGGATCATTAGCAAGAGAGTCAAGAGCTGTAGCAGCTGTGTCCATTTTAGCAGCAGCGATCTGAGCAGAGTCAGAGTCACCAGCGGCAGCTTGTGCCAATACATCTTCTGTAGTCTCTTCTACAATAGATACGTTACCTGTTGCGTCACCAGCATCCGCTTTAGTAGTTGCTAAATTAAGCTTACCTGCCTGCTGCTGCTTGTCAAGGTACTGACCAACCTGCATAAAGTAAGGACCAAACTCTTCCGGAGACCATACTTCCCAGAACTCCAGGTTAGCCATGCCAGACAACAGTTTACGAACACGATCAGGGTTATCGATGCCCGGAAGCTCGATCTGAATACGACCAGTACCTTTCAGGCGCTGGATGTTTGGCTGGTTAACTCCGAATTTATCAATACGGGTACGAAGGATGTTAAAAGAGCGTCCAATTGCATCCTCAACTTCCTGCTCAATTACCTCAATTACTTCTTCATTGGAAGACTCATAGCTGATCTTGCCACGGTTTGCAGTATTAGAGAAGATGCGGCTAAGACGGCCGTTTGGCTCTACTTCACGGTAAGCTTCAGCGAAAAGAGTTGTAAAACGCTCCTGGCTGTTTTTCTGAAGTTCCTGTGCACGCTCCAAAGCTTTCAGGAAGTTCGGATCTTTGCTGTTTCCAGACATGGACCTGATAATTTCTACAGGAGAAACTTCCAGAACAACGTGCATACCACCTTTTAGGTCAAGACCGAGCCCAAGCTCGTTCTCTTTAACCTCCTGGTAAGTCATGCCCATAAACACAGGCTCTTTCCAGATGGAATCAAGATAAGCTTGTTGCTTAACCATATTTACATTGCCTTGTGCGTCTGTGGCATAGAGCTCAGCTCTGCTTTGCACACTACGGGCAATAAAAGAGAATGACAGATAGTAAAGGCAAAGAGCCGATACGATCAACGTCAAAACGATTATTAACGATTTATTCCGCATTGTTTGATTAGTGAAAGATATAGGTAAATATTTTGATTAGGCTTAATGATTAATAGTCAGTGCTTTAAAATAACTTTTAAAGAAGCAGACTTGTTCCTGACAGTGTACTTTTTTGGCATAGGTAACCAATCGTTCAGCAACAGGAAACGAAAACGGAAGTGTGGTTCAGCCTAGGGAGCGTTGGGCTGAATAGTGATAGGGAAAATCTGCGCTACAAAAGAAAGTCCAGGAGGAATTGTAGTGTAAGCAGGCAGTAATTCGTTTTTTACTCTTACAAAGCATGGCTGAGGAACTGGTTCTACAGCTTGTTGCAAGTTAAGTGCCACAAAAGAGGTGGTTGCCTCCAGTGAAATTTTTTGCTTTACAACGGCTTTGTTTTCCTGGTTTGGTGCATGTGCTAAGCGTGTATCAGTTTGCTTAGGTGCATCAGCTGCCGCAGAGGTGTATGCAACCACTTCCTGACCATTGAGCATGAGTGCCCATAGGAGGGTTAAAGACATCAGGAGATGCTTTAAGTGGATTGATATGTTCTTTGCTTTCGGCATGTATAACCACAAATGTAATGTTTCTTCTGAAAAAATCAGAAATACTTAGCGGTTTATATCAATAAATCGCTTTACATCCTGTTTTTTTCCGATAAGAATCAGAATGTCAGAGGGATAAATGATAGTATCTGCCTTTGGTACACCAATAATATGCTCTACCTGTGTTGGCTTACCATCCTGTATCTCCTCAAAAAAGCGTTTGATCGTGATCAGGTTAAGGTTGTACTTTTCGCGAAGCGAAATTTTTGAAATGCTGCGATTGGCAACATTACGGGGAGCGTTAATTTCCACAATCTCGTAGTTGTCCGGTAATGGAAGGAAGGTACGGATACTAGGTTGCAATAACCTTTCAGCTACAGTTTTACCTACTTCACCTTCTGGCGAAAGTATTTCCTGAACCCCCATTTTCTCCAGAATACGGCGCTGCTGCTTATTGGAAGCACGTGTAATGACACGCTTTATATTTAACTCCTGCAGGTTGGCTGTGGTAATCAGCAAGGCCTCAAAGTTTTCGCCGATAGCAACCACCACAGCATCCATATCCTGAATGTTCTGTGCTTCAAGGGCACGTAAATCTGTAGCATCGAGAGCTACGGCATAGGCGACTTCCTCTTTGATGGCCTCTACATATTCTTCGTTATAGTCTATGGCGAGAACCTCTGCACCACGCTCTGCTAAGGTGCGGGCAATGGAGTTTCCGAATATGCCCAAGCCAATTACTGCAAATTTGTGCCTCATGCTCTTGTTTTAGCGTTTAGGAAGGTAGTTAAAACCTCCAGCCCTTTCTCAAAGTTGTTGTTGTTCGGGATAATGATATCCGCATCGTTTTTATATGGCTTGATGTATTTCTCGTAGGTTGGAGCCACATGGTGCGTGTAGCGGTAAAGTACATCATCCAGGTCATAGCCGCGCTCTACTTTATCACGTACAATGCGGCGTTGTAACTTGATATACTCTTTCGCGTCAATGTATACCTTCAGGTCAAGTAAGCGGGCAATCTCCTCAAAATAAAAGACGAAAATGCCTTCCACTACCACAATAGGAGCTGGTCTGAACTCCAGTTGCTGTGGCACCACATTCGGATTGTTGAAAGTATACTCTGTGCGGTAAACAGTTTCGCCCTGACTCACTTTAAGGATGTCGTGAGCGTAGGCTTCGTCGTCGATACAAGAGGGAAGATCGAAGTTTACTACTCCGTTTGGATCTTTTGTCTGGTGCTCCCGGGCTTTGTAATAATTGTCCTGGGAAATAAGACACACGTTTTCAGGTTCAAACGATTTCAGTAGCTTGTTCAAAAAAGTGGTTTTTCCTGAAGCACTACCTCCTGTTATCCCGACGATAAATGGCTTTTGCATAGGAAGCTAAGGTTTCAGACTGCAAAATTAAGACATTCTCTAGAACAAGCCCATAAGCTGGGCTAATTAATTTTACCCTTTATCTATGTTTACTTAAAAATTGAACCAGTTTCTGGATTGCACGGCCCCTGTGGCTGATTGCATTTTTTTCTTCAGGAGACATCTCTGCAAATGTTTGGCTGTAGCCATCAGGCATAAAGACAGGGTCATAACCAAAGCCCTTGTTCCCTTGCCAGCCTTTTGTTATTTCCCCCTCGACGATACCTTCAAACTGGTGCTCCTGCCCATTAAGTATGAGTGTGATGCAGGTGCGGAAGCGGGCTTTCCTGTTTCCCTCGTCCTCCAGGTTTTGTAGAAGATGGCGGATATTGTCGCTGTCGCTTCTTTGTGGTCCTGCATACCGGGCAGAGTATACACCCGGAGCTCCTTTTAAAGCTTCCACTTCAAGGCCAGTATCATCAGCAAAACAGCTGATGTTAAAGTTCTTCCAAACATACTCCGCCTTCTGGCGTGAGTTTCCTTCAAGCGTATCCTGCTCCTCTGGTAACTCTACATGGCAGCCAATCTCCTCCAGACTTAGGAGCCTGTATTTTCCTTCCAGCATTTGGCTTACTTCTGAAATCTTATGTTTGTTATTGGTAGCAAAGCAGAGTTCTTTCATGATCTGATAGTTTAGTAAGAGTAGGATAAGGGTTTTAGGAGAGGCAGTATTTCTACTTTACTTGACCTAGTGTAAATAAGCACTTGTTTGCTCTTCCGTTAACACGACTTCAACATGGTCATTCAGTGTAGTAGCAAGCGAATAACCAGTGTAAGTAGCTGCTACAGGGTATAGCGGGTGGTGCCTGTCCACTAAGGTGGCAATCTCTATTTTTTTAGGGTTAAGCTGCAGGAAAGTGTGAAGGGCATATGCCAACGTCTTTCCCGTATTCAACACATCATCCACAAGCACGACAGCCTTTTTATCGATGCTGACTTCTTCAGGTTTCAGAGTAACCGGGGTATTTAATGGTGAAACTTTATTTAGCTGCACGCGGAGCAACTGTACCTTTATCGGAGATATAGACTTAAGTTTAATTGCAAGCATTTCAGCCAGTGTGTAGCCATTATGATAGATACCAGCGAGCACAAGTTCATTCTCTTCAAAATTGCGCTCATAAATCTCATAAGCTATTCTTGTTATTTTTTGCTCTATCTGATTCTTGTCAAGAATCAGATTCTGGGAGTGTGTCTGTGGCGTCATGGTTCGCTGGGTAATAGGTTTTCTTTACCTTTAAGTAGGGCAGTCAGGCAAATTTAACAAAGTAATTGCATCAGCTACAGCTTTTTAAGGTGTAGTAAAATAATTTGTTTGGAAGCATTTTTCTTTCAGAAAATCTTATTAAATTTGCAGTCCGATTTAGAATTAAGGTTAATTAACGTTTATAATAATGAAAAAAGGCATTCACCCAGAGTATAGAGAGGTGGTTTTTCAGGATATGACAAGTGATTTTAAATTCATCACTCGTTCTACTATGACTTCTGATGAGACTATCACGATGGAAGACGGCAAAGAGTATCCAGTAATTAAAGTGGAAGTTTCTTCAGCTTCTCACCCTTTCTACACTGGTAAGAACATCTTCGTTGACACTGCAGGTCGCGTTGAGAAGTTCAACAAGCGTTACCAAAAGAAATAAGCGGTTAATACCGGTTAAAACGTTTTAACAAAAAAAGTCTTTCTGAATTTTCAGAAAGACTTTTTTTGTTAAACGCACTTTTCAAACAGAATTGGTATGGTTTGTGATATTTCGAAAATCATATATACGCTCAACTAAAACTATGAATTTTATGAAACTTAAATCTACCTTTCTTTTTGCTCTGGCAGCAATAGCCACATTAGCATCCTGCGATAAAAATGAAAATATTGCTACTCCTGCACCTGTAGCTGTAGAGAAAACGGTGATGTTTGAAATCTTCTCCACGAAAGACTACTCTACAAGCTACCATGCAGACCAGGAAGCTACAGTAGTTCTTTCTATTAGGCGGGCTGATAAGGCCACCATGAAAGAAACTGTTGTATTTGATTCTACTTTTACTAAATTATTAAAGGATATTCCTCTTGAGGAAAACCAAATAGTAATTGTAAAAAAATTGCCTGTGGTGGCTCAGAACGAATGGGTTAACATAGGGAGTGGTTCCAGAGTGGGTGCATTTAGCTATGGCAGTTATGAATCTTTTCCTGAAGAGCAGCTGGAGAAAAAAGTAGAGATTGTGTTCTAACACTGTAAGTTTTCCTGTAATAAAGAGAGTCTTCCGAGCTATTTCAGGAAGACTTTTTTAATTTTGTCATATGAATATCATTCTCTTCTGTGATCCGGCAATCAGGCAGAACCTGCTGCCCCTTACTTTTACCAGGCCTGTTTCTGAAATCAGGGTAGGCATTTTTACAATTACTGAAAAATGGGAGCACTTAGCAGGAATGTCAGTCTCTTTTTTAACAGAGAAGTATCTGGCAGATAAGTTTTCTTTGGAGGATGACCACAGCAACTTTTATATAAATGGCGCATTGCTTCCTAATGAGGCACTGGTTGAGGAGATAAAGAGTCTTAAGTTGGGGGAAGCCCTTTATAGTGGAGAAACGTTGTTAGCTATAAATGGTGATAATCTGGATCTCAGGAGTCCTGCTGATATAAAAGATGCCACTACTTCTGTTCGTCGTGAGTGTGTCTCTACCTGTACATTAGTGCGCAACCTTTGGGATATCTTTGTGCTGAACGGGTCAGAGATTCGCAGCGACTTTAAGGTAATGACAGCCGGAAGAGTGAGCCATCCGGTTTATGACAAAGCCACCATTGTTTATAATGAGGAAAATATTTTTATAGAAGAGGGGGTTAAGATACGGGCAGCTATACTTAATGCAGAAAATGGACCTATCTATTTAGGTAAAAATGCACAAGTTCATGAAGGTGCTATTATTAAAGGCCCTTTTGCCTTAGGAGAGGAGAGCCATATAAATGTGGGCGGTAAGATGCGTGGTGATGTTAGCATAGGTCCGCACTGTAAGGTAGGTGGCGAAGTAGCTGCATCTGTAATTTTCGGGTATAGTAACAAAGGGCATGAAGGCTACTTAGGTAACTCTGTGCTGGGTGAATGGTGCAACATCGGAGCTGATACAAATACCTCGAACCTTAAAAACAACTACGCTGAAGTCAAAATCTGGAATTACACTAAGAAAGGGTTTGTGAATACCGGGCAGCAGTTCTGTGGTCTTATAATGGGAGACCATAGCAAGTGCGGTATCAACACAATGTTTAACACAGGTACGGTAGTAGGGGTTAGTGCCAATATATTCGGTGCAGGATTCCCAAGAAACTTTATCCCGTCATATAGCTGGGGTGGGGCTGCAGGTTTTGAAACATTTCAATTGCGCAAGGCTTACGAGGTGGCCGAAAAAGTTATGGAGCGCCGCAACAAGCATCTGGATAATACAGAAAAAGCTATCCTTGAGCATATTTTTGAGGAAACGCAGCAGTACCGCGTTTGGGATAAAAAAGCATAATCTTTATTTTAAATCAATAACTTGCTGAGGTGCAGTTTTTACAAATCATAGGCCATCAGGAGGCGAAGCAGCTTTTGCTGAAGTCAGTGCAACAAAATCATGTGGCACATGCGCAACTGTTTCTGGGGCAGGAGGGTAGTGCAAATCTAGCACTGGCCATGGCCTACGCCACTTATATAAATTGCGAAGCGAAACAGGCTGATGATTCATGTGGAACATGCAGCAGCTGTGTGAAGATGAACAAGCTGGTGCACCCAGACTTCAACTTCGTGATGCCTGTTACGGCTACCAAAAGCGTGAACAAAGATGCGCTAAGCCACAAGTTCATGAATGAATGGCGCGAGTTTGTGCTAGCGAGTCCTTACCAGGGGCTGAATGAATGGATGCAACACATAGGAGCGGAAAACAAGCAGGGTAACATATCAAAGGAGGAAAGCCGGCAACTTGTGAAGCTTGTTTCTCTTAAAGCCTTTGAAGGGGATTATAAAGTTGTGGTTATCTGGCTGCCGGAGCTTATGCATCCTACAGCTGCCAATGCCTTGCTTAAACTGTTGGAAGAGCCGCCTGCTAAGACACTGTTCCTTTTGGTGTCCCAGTCTGCTGAAAAGCTACTGGCAACTATTACCTCACGTACGCAAATTATGCAGGTACGCAATTTTACAGAACAGGAGGTAGTACAGTATGTGCAGGAGAAATTTAGCACAGATACAGATACAGCTTACCAGATCGCGCAGCTGGCTGAGGGAAGTTTAAACGCAGCAGCCAAGCTAACTACTGAGATCAGCAGCGATTACTTTACTTTTTTCACAGATTGGATGCGTAACTGTTACAGCTACAAATTTGGTGAAGTAGTGGAGATGAGTGACAAGTTTCAGGCATTGGGTAGGGAGAATCAAAAAAACTTCCTGCTTTACGCTTTAAGTCTTTTCCGGAAAGTGATGCTTTATGGGATCGACTCGGCACTTGTCTCTTATTTGCCTCCAGCGGAGCTGGACTTTGTGAAAAAATTCTCAAAACTGATAACCGGCAATAATGCTGAGCCACTTTCGCAGGAACTAAACCAGGCCCATTATCATATAGAACGAAATGCAAATCCAAAGATGGTTTTTGTAGATAGCTCTATTCAGATAGCAGGATACCTTCACAATAAGAACTAGGAGTTACTAAGTTGAAGTGGTTTATTAAAACCACTGGCAGAAAGGCTACTGTAATGTTGGAGTAGCTGTTATATAAGACAAATTTATGCAAGACTATAGTATAGACAGAACAATCAGAATTGGTACCCGTGGCAGTAAGCTTGCCTTATGGCAGGCTGAGCATGTAGCTGAAAAACTTCAAGCCGCAGGTATTAAAACTGAGTTAGTGATAATCAGTACAAAAGGAGACCAGGTACTGGACCGCTCTCTGGATAAAATTGGCTCAAAAGGTGTTTTTACAGAGGAGCTGGAGGTTAGTCTTAGAGAGGGGAATATTGAAATTGCGGTTCATAGTGCGAAAGACGTTCAGTCATCTATTCCGGGTGATCTGGAGCTTATTGCCTTTATGGAGCGGGAGAAGGTAAATGATGTGATACTAAGCTTTGACCCTGAATTTAGGTTGAGCCGTGATAGCAACGTTGTAATCGGAACTTCCTCTACCCGCAGAAAAGCTCTCCTGAAGAAGCACTATCCCAATGTAACGACAGCTGAATCCAGAGGGAATCTACAGACAAGGCTTCGTAAACTTGAAGAAAAACAATTTGATGCATTAATGCTGGCATATGCAGGTGTTGTCAGGATGGGTTATGATAATCTGATAGTGCATACTTTTCCGGAGGATGAGTTTGTGCCTGCCGCAGGACAAGGAAGTGTTGCGATAGAGTGTGCAAAAGACTTAGATGGAGATGTGAAAAGTGCTTTGAAGAAGGCGCTTAATCATACGGAGACGCATATTTGTTTGCTGGCAGAACGTGCCTTCCTGAGAACAATGGAAGGAGGGTGCAGTATACCTTCTTTTGCGTTGGCTACGCTTACAGAAGATGGCGTAAGCATCACAGGTGGTATTGTTAGCCTGGATGGTAAAATACTGTTGCAGGATACAATGTCAGGGCCAACTGTTGCTGCAGAAGAACTAGGAGAGCAGCTGGCAAATGCAACCTTAAGCCGCGGTGGCGAAGAAATACTGGCTAACATCAGGCGCGAACGCAACGAGATTTAAGCATCATATAATAATGTATTAAAAAGAGCGGGCCACTTATCATTGATAAGTGGCCCGCTCTTTTATTCCTGTGAATGCTACACCTGAGCAGCTTCAACTGCTTCTTGGGTTAGTGATTGTCTTTTAGAAGACCGGGCGTAGGCTAAAAATGCCTGCATTTCCTGTTTTACTACAGGAGACAGTATGTAAAGACCAACCATGTTCGGAATACTCATGGCAAAAAGCATAGCGTCAGAGAAGGCTACTACACTGTTAAGTTGAATAGGAGCACCCAAAACAACGAAGGCGCAGAACAATACTTTAAAGCTTATTTCGGCAGCTTTGTTGTTGCCAAACAAGTATGTCCATGACTTTAGTCCATAATAAGACCAGGTAATCATGGTGGAGAAAGCGAATAAAATAACTGCAACTGCCAATACAAGTGGGAACCAGCTGATAACAGAAGAGAAAGCAGTAGAGGTTAAGGCTATTCCATCACCTGTATCCATGGTATAAGATCCGGTTACCACTATCACAAGTGCTGTCATGGTACAAACAACAACGGTATCGATGAATGGCTCTAGTGAAGCCACGAAACCCTCTGTAACGGGAACATTCGTTTTTACTGCAGAATGGGCAATAGAAGCAGAACCGATGCCGGCCTCATTTGAAAATAATCCACGACGTAAGCCCTGTATCATCACACCTACTAAGCCACCGGTTAATGCACTGCTGGAGAAAGCACCTTCGAAAATAGCTACGAAAGCCTCTGGTATTTGTGTGAAGTTTACAGCCAGAACGATCAAGGCTGCAACTATGTAGATGCCGCACATAAACGGTACAACCTTCTCTGTAACTTTAGCAATGCTTTTCATGCCACCCAGAATTACAAGGCCAACCAGAACTGCCATGATCAAGCCAAACATCCAGGCGTTACCACCGCCAAAGAAAGATGCCTCTCCGCCTGTAACAGCTATGAACTGTTGGGTGGCTTGGTTTATCTGGAACATATTTCCTGCTCCGATGGCTCCTCCAATACACATAACCGCAAAAAATGCGGCTAAAAATTTACCCGCACCAGCCATTCCTCTTTCGCTGAGGCCTTTGTTCAGGTAGTGCATAGGTCCACCGGAAACAGTGCCGTCTGCATGTACATCTCTGTACTTAACACCAAGCGTACAGGAGACAAACTTAGATGACATGCCTAGTAAACCGGCCAGTATCATCCAGAAAGTAGCACCAGGACCACCCAAAGAGATGGCTATCGCTACGCCGGCTATATTGCCTAAGCCTACTGTGCCTGATACAGCAGCAGTTAATGCTTGAAAATGTGATACTTCGCCGGGGGCATCCTTTTGATTGTACTTGCCTCTAACAATATCTAAAGCATACTTAAAACCGCGAATGTTAATGAAACCAAGGTAAACGGTAAAGAAAGCGGCGCCCAGCAAAAGCCACACAAGGATAAGGGGGATACCAATAGAGTCGGTGAGAGCTACCTCATAGAAGATAATGCTGGAAATAAACTCTGCTGCAGGACCAATAGTTGCGTCAATTTGTTCATCGATGGAGGCTTTGGGTGCTCTGGCAAATAAACTGCTAACGGAAGCCAGGCAAAGGCTGGCTGTTAATAAAGATTTTTTCATCAAATATGGTTAGGTTGATTAGTCAGTATCTTAAATTTAACTTTTTCTGCTGCCAAAGTAAAATTTGTGCCGGGATTGCTTCTAAGGGTACATATAAAAAGCCATATAATACAAGATAGGTTTTGCTAAGCGTTACTGCTGCTGTTAAAGTAGAAAGGCATAAAGGACAGGTTCAGGAACAGGTATGGTTACTAATACAGCTTTACCTGATGCTATGAACAAAGTCAAAAAGGATTAATTTTGAAACTCCGCTTTAAAAAGACCATACTCAAATAATGATCTATAAAATGAAATCACTTAAAGCTATTGTTGCACTGGCTGTAGTTCTGCTGCTGCAGCCGTTAATGGTGCTGGCGCAGAAGCCAAAGGGTAAGGACCAGCTTATAACGATTGAGACCCCTTATGGCGAAATTAAACTGGTGCTTTTCGAAGACACCCCGCTTCATCGTGAAAACTTTCTGAAGCTTGCCCGTGAAGGATATTATGACGGCACTACTTTTCATAGAATCATAGACAGCTTTATGATTCAGGGCGGCGACCCTAATACGAAGGATGATGATCCTGGTAATGACGGGAGCGGTAATCCGGGTTATACTATTCCTGCCGAAATCAAACCAAATCACAAGCATGTGCGTGGCGCAGTTGCAGCTGCGCGTAAAGGAGATATGGTAAATCCGGAGCGGGAGTCCAGTGGCTCGCAATTTTACATTGTGGAGAACCACGACGGAACTCCTATGCTGGATGGCGTTTATACCGTATTTGGGCAAGTAGTAGATGGACTGGATGTGATTGACAAAATTGCAGAACAACCAAAGGACGGCCGTGACAGACCTCTTTCAGATATAAATATGAAAGTGACTGTTGAGAAGGTGAAACGGAAGAAGATTGCCAGAAAGTACGACTACGACTATAACACACAAACGCTCCAGAAATAAGACAGATGAAGAAAGTACTGATCACAGGCTCTAATGGTTTACTAGGGCAGAAATTGACAGAGCTGCTGTTGCCCCGCACAAGTGTAGAAATATTGGCGACTAGTCGTGGCGAAAATAAGCTTGCAGAAATACTCCCTTCGCTTCCGTTCAGAAGTATGGATGTGACAGATAAGGCGCAGGTGGAGAAAGTTGTAAGCGAATTCCGGCCTACGCACATTATTCATACCGCCGCAATGACGAATGTAGACCAGTGTGAGAGCGATAGGGAAGGAGCCCTTAAGCTAAACCGTGATGCTGTTCAGTACCTGGTGGATGCCTGCGAAAAGTATAACGTGCACCTGATCCATGTGTCTACTGACTTTATTTTTGACGGAGAGAATGGTCCCTATGATGAGGAGGCGGCAGCTAACCCTGTTAACTTCTACGGGGAGACGAAACTCATGGCAGAGGAGATCGTGAAGAAGGCCAGGTGTAAATGGGCTATCCTCCGGACAGTCCTTGTCTTTGGTGTTGCGCATGACTACGGCCGCACTAATATTGTGCTCTGGGTGCGTGACAGCTTACAGGCAGGTAAAGTCATAAAAGTAGTGAATGATCAGTTCAGAACCCCTACGCTGGCAGAGGACCTGGCAATGGGATGTTGGCTGGCAGTGGAGCATGATGCCGAGGGTATCTTTAATATTTCTGGAAAGGAAATGCTTACTCCTTATGATATGGCGATGCAGGTAGCTGAATATTTTGCACTTAATAAGTCTTTAATTGATAAAGCAGACGCTTCTACCTTCACGCAGCCAGCCAAAAGACCACCGCGCACTGGGTTTGATATAAGTAAAGCAGAAAAGCAGCTGGGCTACCAGCCGCATAGTTTCATGGAAGGAATCAGAATGGTGGCCGAGCAAGCCTAAGTTAGAGGTCTTGGAGTGTAATTAGTCCACTGGGAATCAGGATAAATATTAAAAATATCTGATTTTTAATACCCCTGTCTTGTGTATTGTTAAAATTGTTTCTTTAAATTTCAGATTATTACAACCTAAACTAACAATACCAAAACTAAACTAACACTTCTACCTTATTTTATGAGTGCTAACAAAGAATCGTGGGGCTCACGTGTGGGTCTCATTCTGGCTATGGCCGGTAACGCTGTTGGTCTCGGAAACTTCCTTAGATTTCCGGTACAGGCAGTGCAAAACGGTGGTGGCGCCTTTATTATCCCTTACCTGGTTTGCTTTTTAGTAATGGGTATTCCTTTGCTTTGGATAGAGTGGTCTATGGGCCGCTTCGGAGGCAAGTTCGGACACCATTCCACTCCGTTTATCGTGGATACCATGCACAAAAACCGCCTTTGGAAATACATAGGTGTATTTGGTATCTGGACAAACATTGCTGTTGCAGCTTACTACTGCTACCTCGAATCCTGGACGCTTTCATACATGTTTCACTCCCTGGGCGGTACGTTCAGCGGCTTAGATCAAAACGGTGTTTCAGCATTCTTTATAGAATACATCAGCCTGGGCGAATCCACCTTTGGTATCCCCTATGAGCCTATAGTTTTCTTTGTGATTTGCCTTCTGCTTAATACTTGGATTCTGTCTCAAGGGCTTGCGAAAGGGGTAGAGCGTGTAGCGAAAATCGGTATGCCAATGCTTATACTGTTTGGTGCTTTCCTCGCCTATAAAGGCTTTACGATCAATGCCGGTGAGAATGGCGCTATCAACGACAGCTCTGTAGGCCTTAACTTCCTATGGACACCTAATTTTGATCAGCTGTGGTCACCAAATGTATGGTTGGCTGCAGCCGGTCAGATCTTCTTTACCCTTTCAGTTGGTATGGGTACAGTACACTGCTATGCTTCTTATGTTCGCTCTAAAGATGATATCGCTCTTAATGCTATGTCTGCCGGTTGGATGAACGAGTTTGTGGAAGTTGTGCTCGGTGGTGCTATCCTGATTCCGATCTCTATCGGCTACTTGGGCATAGATCGCGTCACAGAGCTAGTACAGAGCGGTGGCCTTGGCCTTGGCTTCCGTACATTGCCGTACCTGTTCTACCAGTGGGGAGATGTGTTGGGCGCTGTAGCTGGTTTCATGTGGTTTGGCCTTTTATTCTTTGCTGGTATCACATCCTCGCTGGCAATGGGTACTCCTTGGATCGGGTTCCTGCAGGATGAGTTTAACTGGCGCCGTAAGTCAGCGGCTTGGTCTTTTGGTTTGATCGTTTTGATCCTGGGTATGCCAACCGTCCTTTACTTTAAGTATGGTGTGTTTGATGAGTATGACTACTGGGCAGGAACGGTTTCACTTGTAGTGTTCGCTCTTTTTGAGTCTATTCTGTTCGCGTGGGTGTTTGGTATGGATAAAGGCTGGCGTGAAATTACTTCAGGAGCTGATATCGCAGTTCCAAAAATCTATCGCTTCATCATCAAGTTTATTACACCATTGTTGTTGCTTTGGGTATTTGTTGGATCGCTGGTAACACCAAAAGGCGGAGATTGGGGCAAGGCTTTTGCTGGTGAGTGGGTACTAGATGATAGTTCTATCATTAACAAGATTAAAAATACCAGCTTAAAGCGTCAATTGGCTGAGGCTACTGATCCTGCTGTAATTGAGCAGCTTCAGGATACCTTGTTCTTTGTAAATGCTTCCCGAATTCTGTTAGTGGCAGTTTTCCTGAGCATTGCGCTACTGGTTTACATTGCTTACAAAAAAAGAGTTAGAGAAGGAAGAATCTAAGAAATTATGAATACATCAGCACTTATTATCATGCTCACCACCATTACATTGGTGACAGGATTAATGATATATTTCTTTTTTAGGGTGGTAAATACACCACCAAAACCAGAGCCAGACTCGTACATCGATAACGATGATGAGCCTGAGCGTCAGGTTTCAAACCCATAAACAGAATAGATGAAAAGAATCAGGTACTGGATACGGCGTTACTTTGCTTTTTCGCAGCGCGAAGTAAACGGGTTTCTGTGGCTGATAAGTATAATGGTGCTGCTTACCGCAGCACCATTTCTTTTTAACAGGTTTTACGAACCGAAACTACGTGATAGCAGCCTGACCGACAGGCAAACACTCGACAGTCTTGTGGCACAATTGGAAGCGAAGCAACCGGATGCGCCAGCGCGGGAAGGGCTATATACGCTATCAGATAACCTGCAACCTTTCAATCCAAACCAGCTAACAGTAGAGCAGTGGCAGGCACTGGGGCTCCCAAAGTTTATGGGGCAGCGTATTCTTAATTACCGCAACAAAGTAGGTGATTTTACTTATAAAGCTGAGCTCGGTAAAATCTATGGCCTGCCAGACTCTGTTTACCAGGTACTATATCCCTACATCTTGTTGCCGGATGAGCGGCCAAGCAGGTACGGCAGAAAACAAGGTGTAGCAGGTACTACCGTTCCTACTCCCAGACCTGAATGGGCAACACGCCCAAGAGAAAAGTTTGTTCTTGCTCCCTTCAACATTAACGCGGCAGATACAACACAACTAAAGCAAATCAGGGGCATTGGCAGTAAATTATCAGCACGGATCATTAAATACAGGAATAGCCTTGGTGGTTTTACTGACATTAGCCAGCTAAAGGAAGTGTATGGTTTGCAGCCGGATGTAGTGGATAGCCTGCAGAAGTATACTTTTGTTTCCAAATCTATAGTTTTGAACAAAATCAGCCTTAACACAGCAACTGCTGATGAGTTAAAAACACACCCTTATATCTCTTCTAATGTGGCCCGGGCGATAGTAGCTTTCCGTGAGCAGCATGGGAACTATGATCGTGTGGAGGATGTGCGCCAGGTAAAGTTGGTAACATCAGAAATTTTTGAAAAGCTAAAACCGTACTTGATCATATAGCTGAATGACAACCAGACCAAATCAGCCTTTGTATTCGCTGCTTTTAATAACATATATGCTTTGAAAGGGTACGCTAGGTGTTATTGCTTTGCCTTTTTACATATGTATTTGAATGGAGTAAGAAAGAAAAGAAAATAAAGCTGGCTAAGGCAAATTCCTGTAATTCCCATTTTTCACCTTCCCGGATAAACAGAATACTAAAGAACGCCAGAAAGTATAGTAAGCTTTGCATGGTTGTAGGAATTGGAAAGTTTAGCTTATTAATCAGGTTTCTGAACCATTGTTTATAGCGGTATAGTATAGGGAAGCCGAGGAAGTATATAAAAACGCAGGTATATAGCACCTTACCAAAAATAAGTTTATTTAAGTTGATGCCAGCAAGGTGTATATTATGAAGGTTAAATTCTTTCTGTGCATTTATTTCTTTCAAGTCATCGGGTGTTTCATATCCAAAAGTTCGCTGACCCCACGACATTTCTTCTCCAAAACCTAAAAAGAAAATAACTGCCGCAGCATAAAAAAATAGCTTCGGTAGTTTTATACCTGTAGCGGAGGCTCTGTAAAAGCAAAGCAGTGACGTAGCAAGTAAGATAAAAGCAGTGAAATACTCTATGTAACTGTCTTCCGCTGTATAGTAGTAGTATAGGTCCGTGCTTAGGTATGAGAAAACGATTCCGATAAAAATGTGGGCAAAGGAAAACGTGTACAGGAATGTGCTAAGAACTACAGTCCTGTCTACTGAAGCATAGTCATCTTTCACTTTTGAGAGGATAAGATAAATATGGAAGGGGAAATATTTCCTTATAATTTCCAAAATTTAAATAAAGTGTTTCTTTCCGTACATGCAGGTTACTGCAAGTGTGCTTAAAGTACTACTGTGCGATTGTATTGATTTTTACGAAAATAAGGTGTACAGGTATAAAAGTTTAACTAAAATGCCTGTTCTGGATAGAATACGGCACTTGGCTGATGTATTATATTATACTTCTGGTAAATCTCCCATGTCATTAAGAGGAAGATAAAAGTGTCAGTCCTTTAACCTTTAGGTAGAGTAAATCATCTTAAATTGCGTCTTTACCCTAGACTATAGGAACGGTACAAACGTTAACGGGGCAGGTGCTATGAAGAACATTCTTAAAAATTACCGGCGAAGGCTTCTGAATTTAGGCTCTGGAAACAGGGCTCTGTTGTTACTGCGCCTATCTAAGGAGTTGCATGCTGATGTAGAGGCAATGGACTTTTTGGGTGGAGAACCAGCCTTTGCTGTGATAGATAAGTTACTTGCCGGAAGGAAGAAGATAAGCCTTTGTCCTTACGTTGATAGCCGCCATGCTCCCGTAGCTTCCGCAAGCCGACGGCTACGCTACATACAGCGTAAGGCTGAGATGATATATGAGGAGCGTGGGGGCCATGAATTATATGTGGGTTGGCCATTTGTGCATGGTAAGTTTTCTGATGGCACACCTGTTCGGTGCCCGCTTATGCTTTTTCCGGTAGCGATACAGGTAAACGCAGCGCAGGAGTGGGAGATAATTGTTGATCATTCGCAGCAACCACAGTTTAACCAAAGTTTCTTGCTTGCCTATGCGCATTACATGGGCACCCCGTTAGCCGAGGAACTCACAGAACTTGACCTGAGTACACTACCACCGCACTCTCTTGAGTTTCGAACGAAAGTATATGAACTGCTTAAGGAGCAACAGTTAACAGTTAATGCAGGTCGCGAATTCTTTACCGATAAGCTAAAGCCCTTCCGGGATTACAAGAAAGCTGAGCTTGAGGAGTTGCTAAAACCAGGGCAACTGTACCTGGAGCAGGAGGCAGTTTTGGGAATTTTCCCTCAGGCAGCTTCATACTTGTTAGCAGATTACGATACACTGCTTGAGCGGGATGACCTGCAAGAGATGGAAGACCTCTTCGGATCCGACCCAGTAGTTGAAAGTAAGAATACCAATGTGCAGGCTCAACAGACCTTTACAGCCTTCGCCATGGATGCCTCCCAGGAAGTCGCTCTGCAGGCTGTAAAGCAAGGGAAGTCGTTAGTTGTGCAGGGGCCACCAGGAACCGGTAAATCACAGCTTATCTGTAACCTTGTGTCTGATTTTACGGCTAGAGGTAAAAAAGTATTGGTAGTGAGCCAGAAACGTGCCGCACTTGATGTCGTGTATCAACGCTTATCCCAGCAGGGGATAGGCGCTTTCGCCGCGCTGGTTCACGATACAAGCACGGATCGTAAACCGGTTTTTGCTCAACTACGGCATCAGATAGAGCAGCTGGATGAGTATAAGAAGGAGAATCTCGCTTTGAACAGCATATATACGGATCGTGTTTTTCTGGAGGTTAGCCGTAACATTAACCGAAGTATTGAAAAACTGGAAGATTTCAAACATGCTCTTTTTGATACAAGCACTTGTGGTTGGTCAGCCAAAGAACTGTACCTGCGGTGCAGCTTACAACAGCCACACATAAAACTTTCAGCAGCATTCAAACAACAGACAGCCGAAACACTGCCTTATTTTCTTCCGCGCATGAAGCAGTACCTGCAACAGGCGCTGCAATTCATGAATGAAAATTTCATATGGCGTGACAGACGTAGTATGAAAGGGTATGGATGGCCTCATCGCCAGGAACTTGGAAAAGTTCTACAGAGCTTGTCTAAAGAGTTCAGCGAGTATCAAGAGCGAATCAATAATTTAGGTGGATTTTCCTTTAGACTGGAGAATCTCTATAAGTACAATACTTCAGTTAAAAGAATAGGAGAGATACAGGAAGTACTCAGACAGGAAGAGGTATCTATAATTGTACAGCAGCTTCTGCAGAAGCAGGGGGACAAAAACAAAATTGTACAGCAAGTGAAGGCACTTAAACAATTATACTTAATATGCCCTGCACCTGATGCCGCTATACCTGCCTCAAATATTACTGTTGTTAAAGATGCTATAATCAAGTATGAGCAGCAGCAGGATCAGTTGCTTAATAGAATAACCTGGGCCTTCTCCGGAGATAAGAAAATACTTAAGCAGGCACTGGCTAAATACAAGCTGGAGTTAAGTGATGCAGGAGTGGGAGAGCTGCAAAGGAGGTTAATCCTGCGGCAACAGGCCGAGGACTTAATGAAGCAGATAAGTAGTGCCATAGGTCATAACCTTTCGATTAACAGCTATCCAAACCAGGTGCTGGAGCAGTTGCAGGTAGTAGAAAAAGCCTTTGGAGTTATTAAAGAGCTTGGGAAGCTGCACAAGGATCAGGTGCTACACGAGAAGCTGTTTTCTGGGCCAGCGTTGAAAGAACGCCTGGAAAAGATTCATGATAGTATAAAGCTTCTCACTGCCAAGTATGATGAATGGCAGGAGTGGTTAACAGAAGCCCAGATACAGCAAATCATAGATAATCATCAACATGGTGAAAGGCTTATTAAGGAGTTGCCCCATTATTTCGAAGTATTGGTATCCTTTGACACGCTTAAAGATACCTTCACCGCAAATGAGCTTGACCTTATAGACAGGCTTCTGAAGGAAAACATAAATAGTGCAGCGGAGGGAGAAGCTTTGTTTTTAAACAGCTTGTACCTTGCATGGCTGCATGAGCTTGAGACACTTTTCCCGTTACTGCGCATGCCAAGTAATGGAGAACTGGCACAAATAGAAGAGGAACTGCAAAGGCTACTGAAAGAAAAGCAGCAGCTAAGCCAGGAGATTGTACTTTCCCAGCTACGGGAACAGACCTATCGTAACATGGAGTTTAACCGGTTGGGTAACGCTGTTACCTACCGACGACTATACGCACAGGTTATAAAGAAGCGCAGCTTGTACCCGGTGCGGAAGCTTTTCTCTCTTTTTTCGGAAGAGATACTGAGTTTGGTTCCGTGCTGGCTTGCATCTCCTGAAACAGTTTCGGCAGTTTTACCCCTTGAAGCTTGTTTTGACCTCGTGATTTTTGACGAAGCTTCGCAGTGTTTCGCCGAGATGGGTGTACCCGCTATGCTGCGAGGAAAACAGGTAGTAGTAGCCGGTGACCAGCAACAGCTGAAACCATCAGACTTGTATCGTACCCGCTGGAGGGGGGAAGAGAGTGAGGAACTGGAAGAACTGTCTGCAGAGTCGCTCCTGCAGCTTTGTAGCTTCTATTTGCCTCAAACTATGCTTAAGCAGCATTACCGCAGCCGTTATCCGGAGCTGATCGAGTTTTCTAACCGTTATTTCTACCAACAAAAGCTGGAGTTAATTCCGGAATTACAGGATGTGAACGAAAGGCAGCCGGCTATTCAGTTTGTAAAGGTACATGGGCTCTGGCAAAAAGGCACTAATCTGCCGGAGGCTGAGAAAGTGGTGGATCTGGTAATGGATCTGCTGCAGGCTGGCCAGCAGGAAATAGGAGTTATAACTTTCAACTATAATCAGCAGATGCTGGTACAGGACCTGTTGGAGGAGAGGGCACAGGTGCAAAATATAGTAGTGCCTGCCTCGGTTCTGGTTAAAAACATAGAAAACATACAAGGAGATGAGAAGGAGGTAATCATACTTTCTGTAGGTTATGCGCCTGACGAGCAAGGTAAACTAACCATGCAGTTTGGCAGTCTTAACCAGGCAGGCGGTGAAAACAGATTGAATGTCGCTATTACACGAGCCAGGCAGCAGGTGTTTGTTATTAGTAGTATCAGGGCAGAGCAGTTACAGGTCGAGCATACCTTACATGCTGGTCCTAAGCTGTTAAAAGATTATTTGCACTATGCACAGCAAGTGAGTCGAAGGTATTTTGAATACCAGCCTAAAAGAGAGAGCGTTCCTGCTCAGGTGCCTCTCCTAAAAGAGCACCTTGAAGCGCTTATGCCGGAGTTAAAGCAAGAGGTACCTTTTGCAGACCTTACTGTACTTGAGAATGGGAAATACAAAGGGGTACTACTGACGGATGATGATCACTACTACAGCCGGCTTTCAGTACGGCATGCGCATGCCGATTTGCCCCTGTTACTACAAGAGCGTCATTGGCCATACCAAAGGATATACAGCCGCCAGTTCTGGGAGAGCCCAACAGAAGTACTGCAACAGCAAGTCAGTTTTCTGCTGGCAAAGTAACAGGCAGAAAGGGGACTGTGAGAACTGCGAAGGGAAGAAGTATGCAGGTATGGGTACAATTTTTCTGAACACTCAAACTAATAGAGTCTGTTTGTGGTAATGTAGCTTTAGAAAGTAAAATTTTTTTATGCTCACCAAGCTTTTCGTTTTATACGTCTACCTCCAAAGCACCTTTTGTGGGTGTGGCCCTGATAAGCGTAGCAGCGGCTTTGAGAAGCCTGATTTCAAGTATAAACTTGAGAAAATCAGTAAGCTCGATGATCAGGTGCTGGAAAGTTCCGGTCTTGCTCATGCCACTGATAGTACCTACTGGACCCATAGCGATGGTGCAAACCCGGCTGAGCTTTATGAAGTAAATTCCAAGGGAAAGGTGCTGCAAACATTGCCACTTGCACTGCAGAATATTGATTGGGAGGAATTAGCAGAAGACAAAGAGCATGTATATATCGGTGATTTTGGTAACAATGCTAATAACCGCCGCGACCTCCGTATCTACAAACTGAGCAGAAACAACTATGCATTAGTTGGAACAATAGAATTTAAATTCGAAGATCAAGCAGATTTCCCTCCTTCCAAAGATGACCTTCACTTTGATCTGGAGGCCTTCTTTTACCATCAGGATTCGCTTTATCTTTTCACTAAAAGCCGGGGTAAAAACAAGAAGCTAAAGCTTTATACTTTACCAGCATCACCAGGCCAACATACTGCAAAGTTGTTGGAACAATTACCTGTAACGGCCATGACAACTGCAGCGGATATTTCACCTACAGGGGAGAAGTTTGCAGTACTGGGTTATGGAAGGCTTTACTTGTTTGAAGTACAGAAAGGGAATATCAGTTTGGGTGGACGTCATTATTGTATTCCTTTAAGTCGAACAGGGCAGGCTGAGGCGCTGCTTTTTACGGCCCCTGACGAGCTCCTGATCACAAATGAGAAAGGGAAAATGTTTCAGCTTCGGCTGAAACATCAGTAAAGCTGTGCGCTTTTTTTGAAATACTTTTACTGCTTTACCTATTCAGCGATCAACAATGTTAAAAAAGCCGTACTAGTTAGTATACAATAACCTAAATAGAACTATGCATACAACCATACTTATAACAGGAGCCACCGGAACTGTTGGACAGGAAGTAGTGAAGCATCTCGCCATGCTTGATAGTGATGTGCGTATTCGTGCTGGAGTGCACTCTGTAATAAAAGGAGAGAATCTGAAACGGCTTCCGGATGTGGAAATAGTGGAGATGGATTTTGAGGACCAAGATTCTCTACATGCAGCCTTTACACATGTTGATAAAGTGTTTCTTATCACACCTTTTGAAGAGGATCAGGTACAAATGGCTAAAACATTAGTTGATGAGGCAAAGAGGACCGGAGTAAAACATATTGTAAGGCTTTCTGCTCTTGGAGCAGATGCGGAGCCTGGCATACAGTTAGGGCGCTGGCACCGAGAAATAGAAAAGTACATTGAAGACAGTGGGATATCCTATACTTTTCTGCGTCCGGCTTCCTTTATGCAGAACTTTGTGACCTACAGTGATAAAAGCATAAAGGAGGAAGGCAGGTTTTACCAGTCCAAGGGAGAAGGTAAAGTAGCTTATATTGACACACGTGATATAGCCGCAGTTGCCGTAGAAGCTTTGATTGGAGAAGGGCATGAGGGGAAAATATATGAGCTGACAGGACCAGAAGCATTATCAAATGATGATGTGGCACAGATAATAAGTGAAGTAACAGGAAAGCAGGTAGCTTATGTTGATGTGCCGGTGCAAGAGGCTAAACTTGTAATGAAAGAACAGGGTGTGCCAGAAAAGCTGGCGGATGCATTAGTAGAGCTTGATGAAGTCTATAAAGCAGGTTATTCGAATGAAGTGAATGATGAAGTGCAATATGTAACAGGAAAAAAGCCCCATTCTTTTAAACAGTTTGTGGCTGATTACAAAGAGTGCTTCGTTTAGTATTTATGTTAATTTAAAACAAAAGAGCCACCCCATCGGGGTGGCTCTTTTGTTTATTTAGATTTCACTTTTTTAGTCTCTATCCATGTTTCGGTATCGATCGCTTCTGCGGCTTTCAAAACGGCCTCTGTCCTGATCTGAACCCTCACCGCTGCTACCGTAGCCTCTGTAGTTTTCGCGTGAGCTAGAACCGCGGTTATCGCTGTAGTAAGAAGTTCCGCTATCCATAGAACCATAACGGCTTTGGTCACCGCCACGTCCACCTTGCTCATAGCCACCTTGGCCATATCTGCCTTGGTTTGAGCTGCCGGATCCGTAGCCATAGCCGCCACTCATGCCTCTGCTGTAGTTGCTGTCTCCGTAGCCACCACGGTCTCTATCCTGGCCTCTGTCACTAGATCTTGATCCATAGCCACCTTGGCCGTAATCACTACCCTGAGAGCCATATCTGGCTGAGCGGCCTGAGCTGTACTCATCATTATAAGAACCACCTCTCGAGCCATAGCCTCCCTGGCTGCCGTAGCCACCCTGCATGGAGCTCTGTGAATCCCAACCTCTTTGTGAGCCTTGGTTATCACGGTCATACTCGCTCATGCCTCTTGAAGAACCATAGCCCATAGAACCATAACGGTCTCTGTCGCCGTAGCCACCTTGTCTGCCACTGCTGCCATAGCCGCCTGATGAGCTGCCATAGTTACCTTGTTCGTAGCCGCCCTGGTAGCCACCACCGCGCTGGCCATAGTCGCCCTGGCCGTAGTTTTGCTGATAACCACCCTGAGATGAACCGGATCTGCCCTGGCTGCTATAGTCTTGTGAAGCTGAACCGCCTCTCTGTCCGTAGCCACCCATGCCGCCTTGGTCGTTCATCATGCCATAGTCGCCACCTGAGCGGCCCTGGCCATAGTAGGTGCTCTGAGAACCACTGGTGCTGCTGCCACCGTAGCCACTCTGGCCACCCATGCCACCGCTATAGCTTCCATAGCTGCCAGTGTCACCATAGTTGCCTTGTGACGAACCACCTTGCATTCCGAAGCCGCCTTGACGGCCACCATAGATGTTACCTCCTTGCATGTCACCTTCTCTGTTCTGGTAGCCACCTTGCATTCCTCCTTGTGAAGCGCCATAATCCTGGCCCTGCATTCTGGTGCGGTTGCCTTCCATGCCACCTTGGTTGCCATAGTTATAGCCACCTTGCGACTGTCCGTAATCGCCCTGGCCATAGCCACCACCTTGTGACGAACCATAACCGCTCTGCATTCCCTGACCTCTGTTCATGCCGCCTCCCTGAGAAGATGAGCCGTAGTCGCCCTGGTAACCATAGCCGCTTTGTCCGCCATAGTTGCTGTTCTGAGAGCCATAGCCATAACCACCCTGGCTTCCGTAGCCACTTTGGTTTCCAGACTGCTGACTGCCATAACCGCCTTGGCCTTGACCTTGGTTAGAAGAGCCCTGGAAATCCTGCTCTGATCCGCTGCTCATAGAGCCGTAGCTACCGTATTCGGAACGTTGGTTTGTATCGCTATCTCCGCTGCTGCCCCTTTTAGAAGAGGACGAAGATCCTGAGGAACCAGACTTAGAGTCTGATGACTTTTTTGAAGAGCTTGCTTTCGCTTTTGTAGTAGAGGTCTTTGATCCGGAAGCAGAAGGTGAACCTTTGCTGCTGCCACTCTTAGAAGAGGAGGATCCACTCTTATCGGAAGAAGAGCTTGTTCCGCTGCTACTTCCAGAGTTACCTGAAGAGGATGATGAAGGTGAGCTGGAAGAGCTACCCGACATATTGGATGATTGATTTGATGATTGATTTTTCTCAGTGTCTTTCATAGTTCTGATCTCCTTGGTTTATAGTTTATAATTAAGTTTGTTGCGTTGCCCCACACATATACCCACAGGGGCGGCAGATGTGGTTTTGTTTTCGTTGCTGTTACGCTTAAATTGTTCGTGACAATGTTGTTTTTAAGTGTAACTGAACGTTTTAGCTATACGAACTCAAAGAGACATGGTTATTATTAGCCACTCCTGGAAGGGTAGGTGAGCAGAGTAGTTTAGCGAACGCAATACCAGTTGCAAAAAGGGGTGGAATAGCAGACTTATGAGCCGTTAAAGCAACGTAAGTGCTTGATGGTGTAATTGTTAATATTTTTTTGCGATTAGTAGTAATATTGAAAGTTATATGTACCTTTGCTTCATTATTAATAACAATTATCGTAATGAAGACAGGTAAAGTAAAATTCTACAACGTTTCAAAAGGATTCGGTTTCATTGTTGCTGATGACACTAATCAGGATATCTTCGTTCACCAGACTGGTTTGGTAAGCGAGATTCGTGAGAATGACCGCGTTTCTTTTGAGGTTAAGGATGGCAAAAAAGGATTGAATGCAATAAACGTAGAGAAAATCTAAGTTTTAAATATACTTGCCGAAAGGCACCATTCATCTATTTTAACCCGCTCATTTTTGAGCGGGTTTTTTTATGACTTATGGTTTTCGCTTTTCTCGTGATTGCGCTCTTCTCCCTTTTCTAAACCTTCCTGTATCATCTCTTTTGCTTCTTCTTTCTCTTCAAGGTCAGCAACAGGGTGCTTCTGCTCTGACTCATGTTGAGGTTCATAGTTAAGGCTAATAGAGATCGGAAAGTGATCAGAACCAAACTTACCTAATCTTCTAAGAGTTATTAACCTAAAATCCTGATCATAGAATACATGGTCAAGGGGGTACCGGAAGAGAGGAATCAATGCGTTATAGGTATTATAAAATCCGCGACCCACACGTGGGTCAATCATGCTACTGATTTGTTTAAAGAGCTTTGTAGTTCTAGACCATGCCACATCATTCAGGTCACCGGCTACTATACTTGGGTAAGGTGTTTTCTTAGCTTCTTTCGCTACTATTAAAAGTTCTGCTTCACGGGTTTCTGTGTTCTGCATTAGGCGTGGAGGCTGTGGATGTACAGTAAACAGGTCAAACTTATGTCCGCTTGGTAACTCAACCACTGTGTAAAAAGAGGGAATGTCATCCTCTACTAAAAACCTTATCTCACTGTTCAGAAGCTTAAACTTGCTCCAGAATAGCATGCCATAGGTGTTCTCAAGTGGCTTCTTTATGGAATACGGAAACTTCTCCTCAAATTCCTTTCGCACGTTCTCATACCATATATGATTTGGTTCATTCATGATGAGCATGTCAGGATTTTCCTGTAGAACCAATTCCTTGAACTTATCATATTTATCATTTACCATGCGCACGTTAGCTATCATCAGCGTGAAAGCATTTGCGGGATGCTTCTGCTTTGTTTTTAAGGCCTCGGGATTAACTACTGGGGTAAAGTTAAAAACGTAGCGTACTTCATTTATAATGGCTGCGATCCAGACCATTATCATAGCATAGTCGGCAGTACTGTCTAATTCATATAAAGCCAGGTATGACAGGAGTATACCTGAAAGAAGGATAGCAACGTGTAAACGGGGAAAATCAAGTATTCTGATCCACCATAAAGGTGTGCGAATAATGGGGAGGAAAGAAAATAGGGTGAATATAAACCCCAATATAATAAGAGTGGTTTGCATGTTTTGCCAGTGCTTATAAAATATAATGTGAGTGCTAATGCATACTAATGCAGCTTATGTTTTGTTGCTGCTGTTTATAGTTCTTACGAGAACTTTATTCAGTAGATAGCTTTGACGAGCATCAAAAGAAAGAGGCCCTGCATCTCCTTAGATACAGGGCCTCTTTAGAGAAAAGCTATAGCTGGCTAGTCTTTATTAGAGTCTTTGGCCACACGAATTCCAACAGCCTGTACATGAGGCAATGGGTCACGGCGCATATATTGTGTTAAGGCTAACTCATACGTACCTTTCTTGCTAAACTTTACATCGTTTAGTGCCCGAATCTGCAAATCATAGGTGTCGCTGGAACCATCGCCCAGTGGTTTACCTGTTTTGGAATCCATTAGCAATACCTCATGTAGTTTAGATGATACAAGATTATCGTCTGGGCCAGTAAGCTGATGGCGGAGGTACAGGTTATAGTAATCGTACTGCAGGTTATACCGCACATTAAAGAAAATGTCGTACAGCTGCGTTGTGTCCTGTATCTCAAATTCAAATACCGGAGCATTGTCTATTTGCCAGTTGCTTTCCGGAAGCTCAACGTTTTTCTCATACACTCTCTCCGGATCACAGCTTGAAAGTAGCAGCAAAATTGCTGCCCAGATACCTGTAGCTTTATGCATTGTTTTGCGGTGGTTTATTCCCCTGGTCAGGTTTCTTTCCTCTAAAGGGCTTTCTGGATCGCTTTTTTTGCTTCTGCTCCGGATTAACATCTTGCTGACTTGCCTGGCCATCTGGTTTAGCGGCTTTTGGTTGTCTGTTTCCTCTATTTTCACGTGGCTCACGAACTTCACGCACTGGTCGGTTATCTCTACCCTCCCTTGGCTCTTTCTGTTCCCGCTGTTCACGTGGAGGTCTGCCTTCCTTATTGTCCTCTCTGCTCTTATTTTTGAAAGGCTTCTGCCTGCGTGGCTTCTGACCTTGTTCACCGCCTTTGTCTTCAGCTTCCTGCTTCCGTTCCTGTCTCGGCTGCTGTTGCTTTGAACCTTCGGCTTTTACCTGCTCTGGTTGCGCACCAATTCCAGGCTTTTTCTTTTTCTTCTTTTTCTTCTTTTTGCTCTTGAACTTATCATCAAGGCGCTCCAGGCTTCCTTCCACCTGTGCTACAAACTCGTTCTGCTTCGGCTCTTCCTGCGGCACAATAAGTAACGTATCTACTGCAACCCCTTTGGAGTTCAGTTCCAGTATCTCCTGAACACGTTCTACCGGAACAGCATACCAATTATTGTCACCCCTGTAACCAAACCACATCATTCTTTTAAAAATGTCGGTTTTTTGAAGGAAAGCATCTCCCTGCTGGGTCAGAAGCGGACGGCTAACGGTTGGAATGTCCTTCAGCGCATCCATATATGTTTCCAGTTCATAGTTGAGGCAGCACTTCAAGCGGCCACATTGTCCGGACAACTTACTTGGGTTTAGCGAAAGGTTCTGATAACGAGCCGCTGTGGTAGACACGCTTTTGAAATCAGTGAGCCAGGTAGAACAGCAAAGTTCACGCCCACATGATCCAATGCCGCCCAGACGGCCAGCTTCATGGCGCAGGCTTATCTGGCGCATTTCGATACGCACTTTAAATTCCTCTGCCAGTTTCCGAATCAAGTCACGGAAGTCTACGCGGTCATCTGCGGAGTAATAAAAAGTAGCTTTCGTTTTATCAGCCTGGTACTCTACATCAGACAGCTTCATCTTAAGGCTCAATTGCTGAATGATTTCACGGGCACGGTACATCGTGCTACCTTCCAGGTCACGGACTTCCTGGAACTTCTCCATGTCCTTTTCATTGGCAATGCGGTAGATGCTGCGAATTTCTTCGTTGTTCTCTACCTTTTTCTTCATCATCTGCAGGCGTACAAGCTCACCTTTTAATGATACAAAGCCAATGTGATGCCCGTTAGGCACATCAACTACCACGGCATCGCCTGTGGTCAGATCTATCCTGTTTTCATTACGGAAGAAGTCTTTACGCCCTCCCTTGAATCTTACCTCTACAATATCAAACTCCTCAAACGACACGGGTAAATCCATATCGCTGAGCCAGTCAAACACATTTAAACGGTTACAGCCTCCTGTGCTGCATCCGCCGTTGCTTTTGCAACCACCAACGCTGGTGCCACATCCGCCACTAGAACATGAACTACATCCCACTTTTATATCTCCTTTATATAGCCTGGGCTATTCTTGTTTTCAAATTGAATAAGAGTGCGTTAAAATCTAAGTGCTTCCTTCTATATCCACCAAACGTGATGGCAGAAAGCTTCTGATGGATTTCATAAGTGCTCTATTTGTGAGCAACCGGCTGTGAAATCTGAAATTCTAACATGCACTAAGTAACAAATATACTAATTTTTTAGGCTTTTGCTTTTCCAGCTCCTAAAAGTACAATGCTGGTAACGCTAGTAAAATAATTTTGGTGCAAAAGCAATTAATAATGTCTGTACGATCATCAAGTTACGAAAAAATGGCTTGTTTAAGGGAAGGCTGAAAATTAAAGTATAATTTTAGGAGATGCTTCGGAGGTTACTGTCACATGCGGCAATATATGGATTAGCGGCACAAGTGCCCCGGGTGGCCGGTATCCTGACGCTGCCCATCATTACACAGTACCTCACCACCGTCGACTATGGTGTAGCTGGGGTAGTAACGGCTTATGTGCTTGCCCTGAATACACTGCACTCATTAGGATTATCGGTCGTAATGATAAGCAGCTTCGCTCGCTATCCAACGCGCTATCAGTGGATATGGCGGCAGTTGCATGGTTTTTTATCTGTGTGGTCAATAGCTTTCGGATTTGTTTTGGGAGCTGTGCTATGGTGGGGAATCCCTGCCGAGGCCGCTGAGAACCGTTGGGAAATAATTCTGTTGCAGGTGCTGCCTGTTATGTTCCTGGGAGTAACTGAGTTTCAGGCAATGTTCCTGTACCAGATTTCTCAGCGCCCCTTTCCTGTTGCGCTACGTTCTTTTATTGTCGGGATTACAACGGTAGGTATAAATATTTACACGATAGCTTACCTGAAACTGGGGTATATGGGGTGGTTCTACAGTAACTTCTTTGGCAGTATCGTTGGTTTTTTACTCTATGCATATCCTTTTTACTTCAAAGAGAAGCTGTGGCCAATTCTTAGATTCAGGTGGAGCCGTATAAAGCAATCTTTACAAGTATCCATACCGGTGATACCACATCATTTCTCTTTCTTCCTGCTGGATGCATCAGATAAACTGGTGATGGATGTACTGCGGGTGCAGGTGCCCCGCATTGGTTTGTATAATATCGCTTCCAGCTTTGGTCTTTACTTCATGGCTGCCTCAAACGCTGTTGTACAGGCTGCCTCTCCTTTTTATATACAGTACATAGCGCAGCCCAACAATGAGAAAACTGCCAGGCAGGCACGAGACCTGACCTTTGCTCTGCAGGCCCTTTTTCTTATTGTAACTTTTATGCTTTGTTTATGGCTAAAGGAGCTTTTTATTTTATTGATCAGGAATGAGGAACTGCGCCAGGCTTATCCGTTGGCCATCATCATTTTAATGGGGTACAATTATAAGCCGATGTACCTGGGGGCAACAAATCAACTTGTATATAGAGAGCATACAAAGGTGCTTTGGAAGATATCTTCTGTGGCAGGTGTAGGTAATGTGCTGTTGAATATTGTGCTGATACCTCTATACGGTATACAGGCGGCAGCCCTTACAACTTTCGTATCGCTGATGTACATGGGCTATTCAGGATACTTGCTGAAGGAATACAGGCAGATGTCTTTGGTTAATTATTATCCGTGGTTGTGGTTGTCGCTGACAGTGATTGCTCTGCTTGTAGTGTACCTGTTGGCAGATATAAATCTGTTTATGAAGACTTTTATTACCGCGGGTGTGGGTATTGGAGCAATAGCTGTTTACTGGTTCTCTGGAAACAGAATCAGTAAAAGCTAAACGAGGGAAAGAGTATCCCCCGTTTAGTGTTATATTTCTCTTTTACGGCTTTAAAACTACTTTAACACAGTTATCTTTTTTATGCTTAAAAATCTCATAGCCGTACGGAGCCTGCTCCAGAGGCAAGGTGTGCGTAATGATATCGTGCAAAGTTACTTTGCCTTCCTGTACAAGCTTCATCAGGTGATCAATATAAGTATGTACAGGCGCCTGTGTTCCCATTAACGTAACTCCTTTATCAAACCATCTGTAGATTGGGAAGTTATCGAAAGCTGACCCATAAACACCAACCACGCTTACAATGCCTGCTCTTCTAACTGCCCTTAAGCATGTCTCGAGTACCTTTGGCGTACCTTTCTCCATGTTAAATACAGCTTTTGCTTTATCAAAGAAGCTGCGGTCTGCTTCCATGCCTACAGCATCAATACAAACATCTGCTCCGCGGCCTTCTGTCATGCTGCGAATCTCTTCTACTACCTGGTCCTGATTCCTCCAAAGAATTGTTTCGGAGTTAGCAGATTTCTTAACCATGTCTAAGCGGTACTGTTGAACGTCTACGTTTACCACCCTTCCCGCGCCCATCAACCAGGCAGATTTAGCTGCCATGATACCAACAGGGCCAGCTCCAAATATGGCTACTGTTTCACCGCCTTTTATTCTTCCCCAATCGGCAGCAGCCCAACCTGTTGGGAAAATATCGGTAAGAAAAAGTACTTGCTCATCTGTCAGTTCATCGGGTACAATGCGAGGACCATAATCAGCATAGGGCACACGTACATATTCTGCCTGACCTCCTCGGTAGCCGCCGTACAGATCAGTGTACCCGAACAAAGCGGCTCCTTTCTGTGATAAGAAAGCACCGTCGGGGCCATAGTTTTTATTTGAGTTTTCGCACTGGGTAGGCCATTGGTGGTTACAGAAGAAGCAGGTGCCACAGGCTATGGGAAAAGGAACCACCACGCGGTCACCTACTTTTAGATTTTTAACAGCAGGACCCACTTCTTCTACTATACCCATAAATTCGTGGCCTACAACCATATCCTTCATTTGAGGAATGAACCCATCAAGAATATGAAGGTCGGAGCCGCAGATAGCGGTAGAGGTAACACGAATAACAGCATCACGTGGATCCTCGATCCGAGGGTCATCAACGGTATCAACGCTCACATCGTTGATCTTGTGAAATACTAGTGCTTTCATAGTTTTATAATGTTAGAGTTTAGGAACGGCCGGATACATTGCCGGCGAAATACAATTTATAACGACTTAGTGCTGCAACTAGTTATGAATGTATGCTTTACTCCAACCAGAACCTCTTTATTCCCTTGCAGAACTTTCCTACATTTAAGGGTTAAAAATAAAATTATATGCGTCAACTTTATTTAACTACCCTAACAGAACATGAGATGCCGTTGCTGCACAAAACGTTTCTTAAAGCTTTTGCAGATTACTTGGTGCCGATTCAGCTAAATGAGGAGCAGTTTAAAGCAAAGCGGAAGAGGGAGGGTGTTATGCCTGAGTTTTGTGTCGCAGCTTTTGATGGGGATGAAATGGTTGGTTTCATCATTACTGGTTTAGGAGAATGGTTAGGTAAACCAACTGCTTATAATGGGGGAACAGGTGTTTTGCCTGCATACCGGAATCAACAGCTTACACGCAGACTCTATGCTTTCTTGGTGCACAAGTTACAGGAAAGTGGGGTAGAACAATGTATTCTGGAGGTGATACAGGAAAATACTCCAGCTATAAAAAGTTATGAAAGTGCTGGAATGACTGTAACCCGATCCCTTGACTGCTTCAAGTCTTCTAAAGAAGAACTGTTACTGAGTGTGGAGGCACCTGAAGATATAACCATTGTAACAGCATTGAAGCCGGCATGGAATATATATCAGGAGTGGTGGGACATGGTGCCCACCTGGCAGAATTCAGTAGATGCCGTGAAGCGAAGTAAAGAAGATGCTATGATTCTGGAGGCTCGTGACAAGGATAAGAATACTTGTGGGTATGTTGCTTTTTATCCTAAAAGTGGATCTGTTGCTCAGCTTGGTGTGCATAGAAGTTACCGCGGAGCTGGTATAGGTACGGCTCTGCTTCGTGAAGTTGTAAAATTAGTGGAGGTTCCGCATTTATTAATAATTAACATAGACAACACAGCATCAGATTTTATACATTTTGTTAAGAGGCGCCATTTTAAGCGTTTCCTGGGACAATTTGAAATGTTGATGCCTGCTTCAGCTAATAATAGTAAGATATGAAAACAGCATGGGTATACCTGGTTTTGGCAGGGCTTTGTGAAATTGGCTGGGCCTTTGGGCTTAAGTACAGCGAGGGTTTTACAAAACTGGGTGTGAGTGTCATAACCGTTATAGTTATGATATTGAGTTTTGTGCTACTTGCACAGGCTATGAAAGAGTTGCCTTTAGGTACGGCTTATGGAATCTGGACAGGAATTGGCGCGGCGGGTACCGCTATACTCGGAATTGTTTTTCTTGACGAGTCTCGTGATCTGATCCGCATCATTTGCTTATTGCTGATCATTGCCGGGGTAGTTGGACTGAAGGTGTTTTCAGGAGCCGACTAGAGGCTACTGTAGCCAGTTATATACTTCTACTGTTTTAGGTGTGATTAAGTATAAAAATCCCTCACCAACCAAGGCTGAAACAAATGCTTTGGTTTTGGGCAATGCATAAGATCTTCTTTCTGAGGAATAGAGGTCTAGGAAATGAAGTTCACCTTCCTGAATGAAATACATATCGTTGTTGTGGAAGCCTATGTAGCTCAAGCCGGGGAGGAGAAGTTTCTTTTTGTAATTCCCAAGGTTGTCAAACACAAATACCCCATTGGCATCCAGCATGTACACCATGTTTTGATACTCCCTTAACTGCTTTACGTCAAACCGTTCTCTGTCCAGTATCAGATTTAAGGGAGTTTCTACAACAGTCTTTCTGAGCTGCAAATCTAATTTGCTTAGCACCAGGTTTGTTTCATCAAACAACCAGAAGCTATCATCTGATGCAAGAGAGGCTACTTTTGCAGTACCCTGGTAGTTGATGTCTGTGAGATCAGTGCTGATGATAGGGCGTAAGAACCTGTCCAAGAGAAGCACTTCCTGTCTATCCCGGTAGAAAACCATGACCTTCATAGGATTCCATGCATCGATGATGCTAATGCGCCCCCGAACAGGTGGAGAGTAGTTTCCTAATGGACGACCTAGCGGATCGAGGCGGAGCAGATTGCTGTTTAGACCGAGAAAGTAAATGTTGCCACTACGATCTTTGGAAATGGTAGTGGGGGAACTAAGCGCAACACTATGACTATACTCCAGCTTCGGCACAAGCAGGGGGAAATCCTGAGCCTGAGTTGCTGTAAACAACAACGTGAGCAAAAGTATTAGTATGAGTGGTTTAGGCTTCAAATGTTTCCAGCTTTAGTTTCTCTCCATCATAGACTCCATAAGTGCAAAAACTGACCCATTCTCCAAGGTTTAAGTAGCGGCTATTTGTACCAATGGGTACATCTAGAGGCAGGTGCCTGTGTCCGAATATGTAGTAATCATGATGCTTCTTCTCCTGTACTTCATGGCAATACTGAACCAGCCATTCTTCATCTCCCAGAAAAGACTCATCTTTTTTGATGTTACTGATGCGGCTTCTGCGGGACCACATGTTCGCAACTCCAATTCCGAGGTTAGGATGTAAACGGGCAAACAACCACTGGCAGGCTTTATTGTTAAACACCTTTTTCAGTACTTTATAAGTATGGTCGCCGGGGCCAAGGCCATCTCCGTGGCCAATGTAGAAGGTTTTACCTCCTATGCTGGTTGAGATGGGATCTCTAAGTATAGGAATATTAAGTTCCTCTGTAAAATAGTCAAACATCCACATGTCGTGGTTCCCTGTGAAAAAAAGCACAGGAATACCCGCATCGGTTAGTTCCGCCAACTTACCCTGAAGTCTGGCAAAGCCCTTTGGTATAGCGTGTTTGTATTCAAACCAGAAGTCGAAGATATCGCCTAAAAGCAAAATAGCAGCAGCATCGTGCCGCGCCATCTCCAGCCACCTGACAATCTTTTTTTCTCTTTCTTTACTGGTTTTGGCATCAGGTACTCCTAAATGAAAGTCGGAGGCGAAGTACACTTTCTTACCTGGTTCCAGTTCATTAATGTGGAAGGTCATCTATCAGGAAAAGTACGAGCTGCTTAGGGCCATGAGCACCCATTACCAATGTTTTTTCTATATCGGCGGTACGGCTTGGTCCGCTTACCATTGACAACATAGAAGGAAAGTTCTCCTTGTACTTGTTCCGCACACGCTGCAGGCCATCCTTTATATCTGTTACCAACTGGCTCGCCTTAGCAATAACCATATGTGTAGCAGGATAAATGCTTAAGCGTCTTCCGCCTGCGTTTGATGAGCTAACCATTATACTGCCTGTGCGGGTAATAAGTGCCTCGCATGTTGTCAGGCTGGCTTCAGCATCGCGTACAAAATTTTCCTGATCAGCGGAGAATTCTATGCCGGCATGGTGTAAGGCATTTTGCAGTACAGGCTCCCACACATATATATGCTGCAGGTTCTGCTCTTTCTTATAAATGAAAAGCTGATCAAAAAAATCCTCCTCATTATCGCAGTACACAAATACTCCGGCGTTCCGGATAAAGTTTTCTGCAAAAATCACCGACATGTCTTCAGTAGGTACCGGAGCGTGTAATGGTGAGGTGAAATCCGGGGTAGGAGGCAGAAAAGGCGCCGACTTAGCCAGCGCCTCTCTTACTCTTCTCAATACTATTTCTTTTGACTTTGCTTCGTACATGCCTGTTCTATCAAGCTGTTCGTGAGTTTACGTTATCTCTTTCGGGTGAACTTCCATTGCCAAGTGGAGTGCCGGGTACGCTTCCCTCTGTTTGTTCAGGATGCTCTGTAAGCCCTTCTTCCACAGGGTGGCCCTGCTCCACTTCACTTTTTGTCTGGCTACGGTCTGTTCCTGCTGTGTGCGCCTGGTATGTAGTAAGTGCCTCAAAAGGACGCTTACCAACTAAACGCTCCAGGTCACTCTGGAATAAAATCTCTTTCTCCAGTAGTTCCTTGGCAACAATTTCCAGTTCGTTGTATTTGTCTTTTAGCAGGCTTTTTGTACGCTGGTAGGCAGAGTCAATGATCTTGCGCACCTCCTCATCAATAGTTTCGGCAGTAGCTTCAGAATATGGTTTATTAAAGGCCATATCCGTTTGCTTGGAGTCGTAAAACGAAACATTGCCAATCTTGGAGTTCATGCCGTACATGGTTACAATACTATAAGCCATCTTGGTGATTCGCTCCAGGTCACTTAATGCTCCTGTGGAAATCTTGCCAAATATGATTTCTTCAGCGGCACGACCACCGAGGGCCATACACATCTCATCTATTAACTGCTCAGTAGTATAAAGGAACTGCTCTTTTGGCAGGTACTGCGCATAACCCAGAGCGGCAACACCACGAGGTACAATACTTACTTTTACCAACGGATCAGCATGTTCTAAGAACCATCCTGCAATAGCGTGGCCAGCTTCGTGGTAAGCAACAATTTTCTTCTCTTCAGGAGAGATTATCTTGTTCTTCTTCTCCAAACCACCGATCACACGGTCAACAGCATCGTTGAAATCCTGCTGATCTACAGCTTTCTTATTACGACGGGCTGCAATAAGGGCGGCCTCGTTACAAACATTGGCAATTTCGGCACCGGCAAAACCGGGTGTCTGAGCAGCCAGTTTTCTTGCATCTACATCAGACGCCAGAGTTAGTGGCTTTAGGTGCACTTCAAATATTTCAGTACGCCCGTTGATGTCTGGCTTGTCTATACTGATCTGGCGGTCGAAACGGCCAGGTCGTAGTAAAGCAGAGTCAAGCGTGTCTGGGCGGTTAGTGGCTGCAAGTATAATTACACCTGAGTCAGTTGCAAAACCATCCATCTCCACAAGCAGGGAGTTCAGGGTGTTCTCACGCTCATCATTACCACCTGGCGTAGCACCACGGCTACGGTGACGACCAATGGCATCAATCTCATCAATAAAGATGATACAGGGTGCCTTGGCTTTGGCTTGTTTGAACAAGTCTCGAACACGTGCAGCACCCACACCTACGAACATCTCCACGAAATCGGAACCAGACAGTGAGAAGAAAGGCACATCGGCCTCACCTGCCACAGCTTTTGCGAGCAATGTTTTACCTGTTCCCGGAGGTCCTACCAGCAAAGCACCTTTTGGTATTTTACCACCAAGAACAGTGAATTTGGATGGGTTCTTCAGGAACTCCACAATTTCCTGCACCTCTTCTTTTGCTTCTTCAAGGCCTGCCACATCCTTAAATGTGATTTTTACCTTATTTTCAGCGTCGAACAGGGCAGCTTTAGATTTGCCAATGTTAAAGATCTGTCCACCAGCACCACCGGATGTTACGCGGCGCATCAGGAACCAAAAACCAAAAACAAGAAGTATCAGGAAGCCCCACTGCAGGAAGAAATCACCAAAGCCTGTACGGTCTACAAGGCTATAGCCTATGCGTTGGTCTTTTGGAACATCCTTTTGAAGTTCTTCCAGGTCTTCTTTAAAAGACTCAGCAGAAATAACCTGGAAGTGGTACTGTGGACCAGAATCCACGGTAACCAAGCCGCGATTATCCAGTTCCTGTTGATACTTATCATTGTTCAGTGCTTCTTCTTTCAGAAACACCTCTACTGTTTTGCCATTTACGATGTTCAGTTTCTTTACATCGCCACTAAGTAGCATCTCCTCAAACTCTTGCTGAGTAGTTTCTACAGAGGAGTTGCTTTTGTTAAGATAGGTCAATCCGAAGATCAGCAGAATCAGCACCGCCAGCATCCACAACTGCATAGTTGGGCGCGGAGGCGTGTTCGGGATCATTGGCTTTTTCTTTTTGTTACCTTTATTTTTATCTGCCATTGAAGTTTAGTTTCAGTTAATTGGAAACACTGGCTAACACCAAAAGTTTAGCTACGGCTTAATTTGTTAAACAGTGTCTACGTGTTTGATGCTGGCGTCGCCCCATAGCTCTTCCAGTGCATAAAATTCCCGCTTATCTTTTAAAAATATATGTGCTACAACATCTACATAATCAAGTAGCACCCATTCCTTATTTATGCGACCTTCACTCTGCCACGGATTTTGTTTGATGGCTTTAAACACTTCTTCTTCAATCGAAGTGGCTATGGCGTCTAACTGTGTGTCGGAGGTAGCTGACGCTATTACGAAGTAATCAGATACAGCGTTTTTAAGTGACTTTAGGTTTATTATTACTATATCGGAGGCTTTTTTCTCCTGCATTCCTTTTACTACAAGTTCTGCCAATATGTCTGAATTAGCATCGCCCTTGGTTTCTTTCATCTGCTATACTTAAATTTGATGTACAAAAGTATTAAATTCTTAGTTAATCTATGGTGCCTAATACGCTGTTTATAGGCCAGCAGCTATACTTTCTGCCTGCCTGCTCTTCTACAAATTCTGAGGCCCAGCAACTTCTTATCAAAAATGAAGCCACAGAGGGCTGCACGGTAGTCACTGCACAACAAACGGCAGGACGAGGTCAGCGGGGCAACACCTGGGAGGCCGAGCCAGGCAAAAATATAACACTTTCTGTTGTACTGTCACCGAAATTCTTAGCAGTCAAGCACCAGTTCTATCTTAATATGGCCGTGTCATTGGCAGTGCTGGACCTGCTGCATGAGTTTGGTGCAAAACAGGCGCAGGTTAAGTGGCCCAACGATTTATTCTTTCAAGATAGGAAACTTGGCGGGATTTTAATAGAAAATGCTATTAATAGCCTGACTTTACAACACAGTATTGTTGGGATTGGTTTAAATGTGAACCAGCTTCAGTTTGGTTATACAACGGCAACCTCTTTGGCTAAAATATTAGGAAACAGCTTAGATCTGGAGAAAGTTACTTTAAGGTTGCTGGAATTGCTTGAGAAGCGATACCTGGAGTTGCGGAACGGGAAGACTGCTAAATTGAAATATGAATACCTCCAATCATTGTACAGGTACCAGGAAGAGCATTTTTTCTCTGTAGACAACAAGCTGGTGAAGGGGCAGATCCTGGGAGTTGGAGAAGATGGCCGGCTGGCTGTAGAGGTAAACGGGGAGGTGCGTTACTTTGCCTTCAAAGAAATCTCCTACGTTATTTAGTCCGCCGCTTCTGATTAAGGGTAACTGCTCCAACGGCAGGATCAGTAGGTAGTAAATGCATCTCAAGCCTTACATCAATGCTTTCTGCCATATAGGCATTTGTTAGCTTCGGGGACTCAATGTGATGATCTTTGGTGCTAACAATAAATGCAGACTGAAGAATGAGCTTGTTTCCTTTTTCTACCAAAGTACCTTTGATGGTTCTTCGTTTAGAAACTCCGTGTATTGTGAGCACTCCCTGAGCCGTAACCTCTTTAGTTTTACCCAACGTGTAGTTCAATAACTTACCATTGAAAGTCGCTCTTGCGTAGCGATTGCTTTCCATATATTTATCGTTGAAGCGCTCCTGCATGAGGGAATTTGGAAACTGAAAGGACTTAACAGGAATTTCAAATTGAAGTTTACCTGACTTTAAATCAATACTGCCGATTATTTCTGAAGATGTGCCTTTTATAAGGTCAAGCGGGGCGCCGGCTGAAAAGGAAACCTGGCCGTTCCCGTTATAGGTTTGTGCATGACTAACCTCAACGCAAAGCAATAAGGTTAGCAGTAGCAAGTATAACGATTTCATAGTAGTAAGAGCAAGTGTATCTGTAGTAATATAAACCTTGATGTAAGGTATATGGTTGCGCCTTCTGGCAGGAAAGAATGGCCTGTGTTATAAACGTTTTATTAGACTCTTGCAAAAGTTACTTTTGTTCTGGTAATAATTGCTTTTGTGAGGTAGCTTCTTCACTTGTTTTAGTAAACCGGAATTAGTTTGCAAGAGCAATAATTCTTTTTTTGAGAGATCAGGCATTGTTTTTGAAATAAGTACTCCTGAGCTGCCTTGCCGCTGTATCTGGTTTATTTACAAATATTTTAGAAATTATATTTAAACTTCAGTCATTATAAGGTATATTTGGCTCTTGTATGTCGAAGTGAAGTACAAGTTTATTTTGAGACGACCTTATGAAGAATTTTACGAAACTATTTTTTATAGCCACCCTTATCACTTCTCATTTGCTGGGGTTTGCAGCAAATGCTAACAGTTCTGCAGCTGGAGTGGCACCAGTTTACAAAGGTGGTACCACAACCTGGAAGTTAATTCAAGAGAAGGGGGCGCAACTGAGTGTGTCTGCTCAGAATGCACGCCCTGCTTTTGTGAAAAATGAAGAGGAGCATTCTTGTTCAAAGATATATGCTTCGGCTGTTAGTCAGGCATTCCATGTAGTTGAGAATAAGACAAGCAAGGGAGTTTTCGTTAATAATACGGTGAGCCTGGCTTCTATAGCGCCATCACGTAATATAAAGGCAATGCCTTCTATCAACGCATATCCCAACCCTTCTAAGGGCATAACAAGGCTTTCTCTTAGCCTTCCGGGTGCAAATGAGAACTATAAGATCAGAATCTCCAATACCATCGGAAAAGTTCTGTATGTGAATGAATTGATGCCAGCTGAGAAACTGGAAGTGGAGTTGAATATGACCAGCCTGCCATCAGGTATTTACTTTTACAGTCTGCTGGTGAACGACAAAACAGTGGAAACAAAGCGTCTTGTCCTTCAGAAATAGTAGCTATAGGCTATATCAGATATAGAAAGCCGGTTTTATAGCCGGCTTTTTTATTTAAAATGCTAAAATTTTAAAGCCGCGTTACATTATTTAGTATTTTCGGGGCTGAATCAATTAAAGCTATGACGGATTATCGTAAGATAAATAACCTCGTGGGCTGGGTCGTGTTCCTTATCGCGACTACAGTGTATGTGTTAACGCTGGAACCAACTGCCAGCTTTTGGGATGCAGGTGAGTTTATTGCCACCTCGTACAAATTACTCGTTCCGCACCCTCCTGGAGCTCCTTTCTATCTGCTCGTAGGGCGTATTTTCTCCATGTTCGCCAGTGATCCTACTCAGGTGGCGTGGTGGGTTAATTTGCTGTCGGCCTTGAGTAGTTCGTTTACGGTGTTGTTTTTGTTTTGGACGATCACCATACTTGCCAAAAAACTCCTGATTAAGGAAGGTGCCATGCCAACAAAAGGAAATGTTCTTTTGATTATGGGAAGTGGTGTGGTAGGAGCGCTGGCTTATACCTTTTCTGATTCTGCCTGGTTTTCAGCAGTAGAGGCCGAAGTATATGCTATGTCGTCCTTTTTTACAGCAATTGTTTTCTGGGCAATATTACGTTGGGAAGCAAAAGTAGGGGAGGCGCATTCAGATAAGTGGTTAGTTCTAATCGCCTACCTGGTAGGTCTGTCTATTGGAGCTCACTTATTGAACCTAGTCACGATTCCGGCTTTAGCCTTTATTTACTACTTCCGTTTGTATAAGCCAACCTTTTGGGGAGGCGTGATAGCTTTCGCTATCAGTGCAATTATCGTAGTTGCTATCTTGTGGGGTGTAATACCTGGTTTGCCAACGGTAGCTGGTAGCTTCGAGGTGTTCTTTGTTAACTCGTTGGGTCTGCCCTTTGGCTCAGGTGTGATCACTTTCGTTCTCCTGTTAATTATTGCGATTGTAATTGGCCTGCGGTACTCGATCAAACATAACAGACGGGTGCTCAACACAGCTATCTTGAGCTTTATTTTCGTCCTTATCGGATATTCATCTTATATGATGATTCCTATACGTTCCTCTTATGAACCAACGATAGATGAGAATGATCCGGATGATATTCTAACCTTTGTTGCTTACCTGAAACGTGAGCAGTACGGAGATAGGCCTTTACTGTATGGGCCCCAGTACAATGCTCAACCAGTAGACCAGGAACAGGGTGCACCACGCTATGTAAAAGGCAAAGACCGGTACATTGAGACAGGCCGCAAAATTGAACCTGTTTATGATAGTAAAGATAAAACTCTGCTGCCTCGAATTTACAGCGATCAGCCACAGCATATAGATGAGTATAAGAAGTGGGTTGATCTGCGTGAGGGGCAAGCGCCAACCTTTGGACAAAATCTTAGCTTCATGTTCCGTTATCAGCTGGGCCACATGTACTGGCGCTACTTTTTATGGAATTTTGTCGGGCGGGAAAGTGATGTGCAGAACGCTGGCGTACTGTGGTTTGGGAAAGATGATCCCAACGCACCAGAGCGAGTGCTTGAGAGTGAAGCGCGTAACAGCTTCTATTTGCTGCCTTTGCTGTTGGGGATACTGGGGCTGATTTACCAGGTGCGTAAGGATGAGAAGAATGCTTTTGTGATAGGTCTTTTGTTCTTCTTTACGGGTATTGCGATTGCATTATACCTGAACCAACCACCCGTGGAGCCTCGCGAACGCGACTATACTTTTGCCGGATCCTTTTATGCCTTTAGTATCTGGATAGGACTTGGTGTAGTCGGGCTGGGAGAATTGCTAAGTAAATTCCTCAAAAGCACCAATGTAAGGGCTGCAGTAGCCACAGTTGTTGGTCTTGCCATTCCTGGAATAATGGCAGTTGAAGGTTGGGATGATCATGATCGTTCAGACCGTTACCAGTCAGTTGATTCTGCTAAAAACCTGCTGGATTCTGTAGCGCCAAACGGTATACTGTTTACGAATGGCGATAACGACACGTTCCCACTGTGGTATGCGCAGGAGGTGGAAGGGTATCGTACCGATGTGCGTGTAGCTGTATTGAGCTATCTTAACACGGACTGGTACATCGATCAGATGAAGCAGCAATCATATGAATCAGATCCTTGGCCGCTCACGCTTGGTATGGAAAATTACCGTCAGGGTACAAATGATTACCTGCCTTACGTGGAGCGCCCACAGGTTGCCGCCGGTATAGACCTTGAGCAGTTCATAAGCTTGGTAAAGCAGAATCATCCGGCTTTACAGGTGCAGTATGGCCAGGGTACAACACTACTTACTTTCCCTACCAAAAATTTCTCACTTAATGTAGATAAAGCAAAAGTTGATAGCATGAACTTTGTGCCAGAGTATAAGGAGGATGAAATAGTGGACCGTATGCAATGGACGATAAACAAATCTATATTAGAGAAGAAGCATCTTGTAATGCTTGACTTACTGGCAACTAATAACTGGAAACGTCCGATTTATTTTTCAACTACTGTAAACAGTGCTGACTTTATTGGTTTGTCTAATTACTTTCAGTTAGATGGATTAGCCTATCGTGTGGTGCCTGTAAAAACTGCAGATGAAGACCAACAGGGCTATGTGAACAAGGAGGTGATGTATGATAACCTGATGAACAAGTTCAGCTTCCGAAACTTTGATAACCCGGATATTTTCTATGATGACAATTATCTCCGTTTCTCTGCAAATGCCCGTGATAAGTTCGCAAAACTAGCGATAGCCTATTTGGAAGATGGTAATGTGAAGCGTGCTAAGGAGGTGATCAATCGTAGCTTTGAAGTGTTCCCGGCAGAGTCGGTGCCATATGACTACTACACCCCGCAATTCATACCTTTGCTAGCTGCGGTAGGTGAAGAAGCCAAAGCTAAAGAAGTGCTTGAGTCGATGGCGAAGAGTTCAGCAAAGTCCCTCGACTACTATTTTGCTAAGGGAGCTTTGTTTGATACAGAGATCCAGACAAACATGATTATACTGCAGCAGTTAATAGGTGCTGCAGAAGAGTTAGGTATGCAGCAGCGGGCTGAGCAACTACAGCAGCAGTTTAT
>NZ_JBHULU010000039.1:0-12746 GCF_042684605.1 Pontibacter locisalis | reverse complement strand
ACAAAAAGTAGCAATCCACAGTAATAAAAGCCGAGTCGCCTTCATGCGACTCGGCTTTTGTTCTTTGGGCCTTTAGATCCTTTGCTGTAGATGATGCGACTCCTTACAAACCTTGCTCCTTTATGTTTACTTTGTCTCCTACTTCTCTCCGCTTGCGGAACTCCTGCCGCGTCAAGGTTGCAACCTGTCGTTGTTCGGCCTGTGGCTCCGGAAATATCTATGAAGCATGCCTTTTATGTGGCTCAGGATAGCCTGCACTTTTTGCTAAAGTTCGAAGATGGCCATGAGGTCCTGGATATGCTTCGGTCTGCTACCTCGCTGGAATATTTTGTAAAGACAGGTTACCAGGATAGAGATCAGGTACTGACGAGCGATTCATTGATGAAGCCTGGAAGAAGATTAACAGACGTTGAGGGGCAGTTGTACATGAGCTTTTCCATTCCAGCTAACTATGTACAGGAGCCTAATGTGCTGCATCTACGGCTTTGGTATGCTTTAGTGGGCCAGAAAAGAGTGGCGGAGCGATTTACGATTCCACTTGACCCTAATATGTTGAACAAAAACTACCTGCTCGTACAAGCGGGAAGCAGTCAGCCTCTATTGGATAATTATATTAGCACATCAGAAAAGTTAGTAGTTCAGGTTTATAATGATACTGCGCGGCAAGTAGAGGTGCAGTATTTTGATACAAGCTTTTCACCGGCTCTTCCTCCTATGTCTTCAAAACAGGAGGAGCTGGAAAGGAATTTATCCCTCACCAATACCAGCTCTTATACCGCAGGCGATACAATTACATTTGATAAGGAAGGCTTTTATTTGTTTGAACCAGAATCCGAGTTTTCTAAGGGAGTGTTAGTGAAAAAGTGGGCATATCCGCAGGTTACTATGGCCGATGAGCTTTTAAAGCCTCTCATTTATATTACTACCTCCTCAGAGCGGGAGGCATTATTTAATGCTTCTAATGTTAAGGAAGCAGTTGATAACTTCTGGCTGAATGTAGGAGAGAGTAAGGGTGCAGCACGTGAGTTGATCAGATCTTTCTACGGACGTGTTGAAACAGCTAACAAACTGTTCACCTCTTACAAGCCTGGCTGGGCAACAGACCGCGGGATGATCTACATTATTTATGGTAAGCCAACCAGTATAAGCCATGTGGGTAAAACAGAAACATGGCTTTACCGCGAATCCGAAGTTAGCCCCTACGTTAAATTCGTTTTTAATAAAAAAGAAAATAACTTTACTGAAAATCATTATGAGCTGGTCAGGCTTCGTGAGTACGAAGATAACTGGTACAGTACAGTCGCAAAATGGAGAGCAGGAATAACAGAAATGTAGGCAGCCGTTACGGAAGCCCCAGAACACCTAAAGAAGATAAATTAGAAATGATTTTCGGTTCACGCCCAATTCTGGAGGCGATGTTGGCTGGAAAGACACTGGAAAAGATATTTCTGCAGAGGGGAGCACGGAACCCAACTACTGATGAGATCATGGCTGAGGCTAAAAGACACGATGTGCCGGTAGCCTCAGTGCCTATAGAAAAGCTGAACAAACTTACCCGCAAGAACCACCAGGGGGCAGTAGCTTTTATATCTCCGATTACCTATTCACCACTGGATGAAATAGTAACATCACTTTTTGAGCAAGGCAAAAATCCGCTGCTTTTGATTCTGGACAGAGTTACTGACGTGCGAAACTTTGGATCTATTGCACGCAATGCAGAATGTATGGGAGTTGATGCTATTATTATTCCTAGCAGAGGTGGTGCCCAGATAAATGCCGATGCGATGAAAACATCTGCAGGAGCACTTAATTTAGTGCCTGTTTGTCGTGAGCCAAACCTGAAAGATACCATAGACTACTTGAAAGACTATGGCGTGCAGGTAATAGCCTGTACGGAAAAGACAGAACACAACTTAACTGACTTTGCCGTTGACTTTGTTGGTCCTACAGCTATTATTATGGGAAGCGAGGAAGACGGGATTTCCCCAGAGTACATCAAGAGAGCAGATGTTAGGCTAAGAATTCCATTGATGGGGCAGATAGGATCTTTAAATGTATCAGTTGCAACAGGTATTGTACTTTATGAAGCCATGAGCCAGCGTCTGAAAGACAGTGGTTATTCCAGCTTGGGAAGCTTAGAGCCACGATAGCCTGGAAGAGTTTAAACAGAAAGAGGAGGTGCTGAATTCAGCACCTCCTCTTTCTGTTTAAGGCTGGTATACCAGCACTTTATGGTAAGCTAAGGCTTATATGTATTCCGGTCCTTTTTTAGATTTGGCATCAGCCATAAACTCCTTAACCTTCTGCTCCTCGCTCTTCTTGCAGATCATTAGTACGTTATCATACTCCGCTACAATATAGTCTTCCAAGCCTTGCAGCACCACCAGGCGTTCTTTAGGAGTTTTTACAATACAGTCTTTGGTGTCATAAAGCATTACCTGGCCGTCTATAACGTTACCGTTATCATCTTTGTCGTTAATGGTATAAAGTGAGTTCCAGGTTCCAAGGTCTGACCAACCGATATCAGCTAACAACACATATACATTATCCACTTTCTCCATTATACCATAGTCAATGGATACGTTGCGGCAGTGGGAATAGGCCCTGGTGATGAAGTTCTGCTCAGAGGGGGTATTCAGGGAAGAAGCTCCTTCTTCAAATATCTCTGATATTTCCGGAAGTTGCTGGCGGAAGGCGTTAAGAATGCTTTTTACACTCCAGATAAAGATACCTGAGTTCCATACAAAGTCACCACTCTCCAGGAACATCTGTGCCAGCTCCAGGTTTGGCTTCTCTGTAAATGTTTTTACCTTCTTAATATGTTGCGCCTCGTCGTTAATATACTGGATGTAACCATACCCGGTATCTGGTCTGCTTGGAGTTATGCCAAGTGTGATCAGTACATCATCTTTATCAGCAGCCGCTACAGCTTCCTGTATAACCTCAGTAAACACTTCCTGCTTCAGCACTACATGGTCTGATGGAGTTACCACTAAATTAGCATCAGGATTTAGCTGCGCAATCTTATAGGAGGCATAGGCAATGCAAGGTGCCGTGTTGCGCCCGATTGGCTCAAGTAGAATCTGGTTGTCATCTAAAAAAGGCAGCTGCTGTTTTACCAGCTCCTTATAGTCTTTATTCGTGACTATATATATATTTTCGGGAGGGCAGATGTTTTCAAAGCGTTTTGCTGTCATTTGCAGCATGCTTTCGCCGATACCCAGCACATCGTGGAACTGCTTTGGGTAATTTGTACGGCTAAATGGCCAAAAGCGGCTTCCGATGCCACCGGCCATTATCACCACATAAGTATTTTTATCCATTCTTATATAAGTCCTTCTTTGAGTAGGTCATGCAGGTGCACGAACCCTTCAAAGTTACCGGAATTTGTGACAATTAATTGGGTTATACTTTTATCCTGCATTATAGCAAGTGCCTCAGCTGCATACTGGTCCGGCTCTACCGTTAGAGGGGAAGGAGTCATGATATCGCTGGCAACTAGCTTCTCCGTATTCTCATACTTATTCAACATTCGTCTCAGGTCACCATCAGTGATAATACCGATCAACTCCTTAGTGCCATCTTTAACAACAGCAGTCGCACCTAACCGCTTCGAGGAAATTTCAATAATAATCTCCTTTAACGAAGCGTTCGCATTAACGTTAGGCATTTGATTCTGTGGGTATATATCACTAACTTTCAGGTAAAGACGTTTGCCAAGGGAGCCGCCCGGGTGCAGGCGCGCAAAATCGGAGCTACTAAAGCCGCGAGCTTCTAAAAGACTAACTGCCAGGGCATCGCCTAAGGCAAGCGCTGCAGTAGTACTGGTAGTAGGTGCCAGGTTATGCGGACATGCTTCGCGTTCTACATTTGCATTTAGAATGTAATCAGCACTCTGCGCAAGGTAAGAGTCAGTGCTTGAAACCATGGCAGCAAGCTTGGAACCTTTGCGCTTAAGCAAGGGAACCAGGACCTTGATTTCAGGTGTGTTACCACTTTTAGAGATACAGATCACAAAATCATCAGGCTGAATCATACCAAGGTCACCATGAATGGCATCGGCAGCATGCATGAAAATAGCGGGAGTTCCTGTTGAGTTGAGGGTAGCAACGATCTTGGTGGCAATGTTGGCGCTTTTGCCAATACCGGTTACAACTACACGCCCTTGAATGTTTAAGATTGCTTCGACGCAATTCTCAAAACCTTCGTCGATAAAATCTGCCAGTCTGGCGATTGACTCGGCTTCAGCCAGCAATACTTTTTTTGCTGTAAGGGCTATATTATTAATAAGATTCAAAGTAAATTTGTATAAAGTACCCCGCAAAGGTACGTGCAAATAGATTAAAATTTCTGCAAGATTACATGTCAGTACAACAAGAGGTAAATCTCAAGAACAAATTAAAGGAAGTTTTTGGGTATAGTCAATTCAGGGGAAATCAGGAGCTGATAATAAACAACATTATCAACGGGAAGAATACCTTTGTGATTATGCCTACAGGCGCCGGCAAGTCGTTGTGTTACCAACTTCCTGCTTTATCCTTACCAGGCACAGCCATCGTTATTTCACCGCTGATTGCCCTCATGAAGAACCAGGTGGATCAGCTGAACGCTTTCGGCGTGAATGCTCATTTTCTGAATTCAACACTTTCTAAATCAGAGATAAATAAAGTTAAAAAAGAAACACTGGCTGGTGAGGTAAAGCTTTTGTATGTGGCTCCTGAGTCGCTTACAAAAGAGGAGACAGTTGAATTTCTTCGCAGTTCCAATATTTCTTTTGTCGCTATAGACGAAGCACACTGTATCTCGGAGTGGGGACACGATTTCCGTCCGGAGTACCGTCGCATCCGGGGTATTATCGATCAGATAGGTAATCTGCCGATTATTGCACTTACTGCAACAGCAACTCCTAAGGTACAGCTGGATATACAGCGTAACCTGCAGATGGATGAAGCTTCGGTGTTCAAATCATCCTTTAACCGCACCAACTTATACTATGAGGTACGGCCAAAGCACAACACAAAGAAGCAGCTCATCCAGTATGTCAAGAAGAACAAAGGCAAGAGTGGGATCGTGTATTGCCTGAGCCGCAAAAAGGTAGAGGAGATTGCAGAATTGCTGCGTGTGAACGATGTGAAAGCTTTGCCTTATCACGCAGGTCTGGACTCAAGCGTGCGCATGGCCAATCAGGATGCATTTCTGAATGAGGAAGCTGATGTGATTGTGGCCACGATTGCTTTTGGTATGGGGATAGACAAGCCGGATGTTCGCTTTGTTATCCACTACGACACACCTAAGTCCATAGAAGGCTACTACCAGGAAACTGGACGTGCCGGGCGTGATGGGATGGAAGGGAATTGCGTGATGTACTACAGCTATGACGACATTGTTAAGCTGGAGAAATTTAATAAAGACAAGCCAGTTACAGAACGTGATAACTCCAAGCTTTTACTTCAGGAGATGGCCGCTTACGCAGACTCAGCAGTTTGTCGTAGGAAGCAGTTGCTGCATTACTTCGGTGAAGCATATGAGAAGGACTGCGGGTTCTGTGATAACTGTCTGCACCCCAAAGAGCGTTTTGAGGCTGCTAAAGAAGTGCAGCTTGCTCTTAAAGCCGTAGAGCAGACAGGAAATCGTTTTGGTATTGATCATATCACAGCAGTGCTAACTGGTTTGCGCAACCAGTACGTTACAAGCTACGATCATGATAAACTGGATGTATTTGGTGCTGGTAAGGAGCAAGATGCACAGTTCTGGAGCTCTGTGTTGCGCCAGGTGTTACTATCTGAGTACCTGGAGAAAGATATCGAGAACTTTGGTGTGGTAAAGCTTACTCAAAAAGGCCGTGATTTTATTTTTAATCCACAGGCTATTCAGCTTACCAAAGATCATAACTATGAACAGGAAGTGAAGGAGGATGAGGAGAAGGAAGGAAGCCAAGCTGCTGCTGGACATGATGAGGTTTTATTTGACCTGCTGAAAAGCCTGCGTAAGAAGCTGGCAAAGGAAAAAGGTTTACCACCTTACGTTCTTTTCCAGGATCCTTCTTTGAAGGAGATGGCCACTGTTTACCCGACTACAAAAGAAGACCTGGCGCACATTGCCGGTGTAGGTATGGGTAAGGTGCAGAAATTCGGTAAGCCATTCTTAGACCTGATCACAAAGTATGTGGATGAAAACGATATCGTTACGGCTGCGGATGTGGTTGTAAAGACTACTGTTAACAAGTCTAAGATAAAGATTTATATCATTCAGCAGGTCGATAAGAAAGTAGAACTGGAGGAGATTGCTTCTGCTAAAGGCCTTACCATGCCAGAACTTATTGAAGAAATAGAGCATATCTGCTACTCAGGAACAAAGCTGAACCTAAATTACTACATCAACAGTATTCTGGATGAGGAGCGCCAGGAAGAAATCTATGACTACTTTATGAATGCCAGCACTGATAATATAGGAGAGGCACTTAAAGAGCTTGGTACAGATGATTTTTCGGAAGAGGATTTACGCCTGATGCGTATTAAGTTCCTGTCGGAATATGCTAATTAACTTTGAATAAAACCTGTTTGACAGCAATGCATTAAATAAGAGACCGCCACACAAACTGTGGTGGTCTTTCTTTTTTCATGAAGTTTAAATCTTGTCCTGTGCTGTTTGAGCAAGTATAAATTTATAACTTCGCAGCACCGCGCTTTGTATAACAACAAAGCGTAAAACTAACAACCAGCAAATAACAATTAGAACATGAACGTACTGATTATAGGATCTGGTGCCCGTGAGCACGCCATTGCCTGGAAATTGAGCCAGAGTGAATACTGCGATAAAATTTTTGTTGCACCCGGAAACGCTGGTACCTCTGAATTCCACACTAATGCAAGCATCGACATTCATGATTTTAATGAGCTGGCTAAGTTTGCCACAGATTTTAACATCATGATGATTGTGGTGGGACAGGAGAATGCTCTTGTAGAAGGCATACATGATTTCTTTCAGGAGAGTGAGTACCTGAAGCATATACTGGTTGTAGGACCTAAAAAAGCCGGAGCTATGCTGGAGGGAAGCAAAGACTTTTGTAAGAACTTCCTTCAGAAGTATAGTATTCCTACAGCACGTTACCAGACCTTTACAGAAGACACATACCGTAATGCTGTGGAGTATTTGAAAAACCACACGTATCCGGTGGTTTTAAAGGCTGATGGTTTGGCGGCAGGTAAAGGTGTGATAATTGCCCAGGATTTTGAAGAAGCAATTGATGCGCTGGAGAATATGCTGCGGCACAGAAGGTTTGGAAAAGCCAGTAGCAAAGTTGTGATAGAGGAATACCTGGTGGGTATTGAAGTATCCGTATTTATACTGACTGATGGTAAAGACTATGTGCTTTTACCGGAGGCAAAAGATTACAAGCGTATTGGAGAAGGTGATACAGGTTTGAATACAGGTGGTATGGGAGCTGTATCACCTGTGCCTTTTGTAAACGAGGCTTTCATGCAGAAAGTAAAAGAGCGCGTAATAGAGCCAACGCTGCGCGGAATGCAGGAAGAAAAACTCGAGTATACAGGCTTCCTGTTCATAGGGCTTATTAGCGTAAATGGTGAGCCTTATGTGATCGAGTATAATGTGCGTTTAGGAGATCCGGAGACGGAGGCAATACTTCCCCGCATTAAATCAGATATTTTTGAGATGTTCAGAGCACTGCATGATCATACGCTTGGGGAGTACAAGCTGGAAATTGATCCCCGTACTGCAGCAACTGTATTCTTAGTGTCTGGAGGATATCCGGAAGGTTTCGAAAAGGGCAAAGAGATTACTGGCCTTGAGAATGTGCCATCTGATGTGTTAGTGTTTCATGCCGGAACCAAGCTGCTGAATGATAAACTGGTAAGCAACGGGGGGCGTGTTATAGCAGTAACTGCTCTGGCAGATACCATGGATGAAGCCTTGGCCAAAGCAAATGCAGCAGCAGAAGCTATTAACTGGCAAGACCGCAACTATCGCCGTGATATAGGCTTTGACCTAAAGGGCATGCATGCGTAATCGGGTGAAAATATTTGTATAAAACAGCAGCGGCCGGTAATTTATTACCGGCCGCTGCTGTTTCAGGAAACACAGTTGCTTTAGCAATATGCCTCAAAAGCTCCTTTTAAGTTATCTACAATACGGTGAAGATCATTACCCTCTATGTGATAACGCTCTATCATATGTACCAGCTCTCCGTCTTTGAACAAAGCAATAGAAGGTGAAGATGGCGGATATGGCAACATATGCTCCCGTGCTTTTGCAACGGCATCTTGTTCCATGCCAGCAAATACTGTTACCAGTTTAGATGGTTTCTTGTCAGAAGCAGAGACAGCCATTTTAAGAGCAGGGCGAGCTTTAGATGCAGCGCAGCCACAAACAGAGTTTACAGCTAAAAGAACAGTGCCTTCGGTCTTGATTGCCTGTTCTACTTCTTCAGCCGACATTAACTGCTCAAAACCAGATGATGTAAGGTCCTCACGAATTGGAGCAACCATATATTCAGGATACATTCCCATTGTTAATCAGAGTTATAGGTAAAAAGTATAATGCAAATTTAACAATTTCTTACCAATTAACAGAGGCATATAAGCCTGGTTTGCAGGATTTGCCTATGTGTATATCAGAAATAAAGGTTAACTAATAAAGAATAGAATTGTTTTTGAAACTCATTATTAGTGGTAAATGATTGGTTAATAGGGTGGTACAGGTATTATGGCTATTTCTGAACAGCTTTGCCAGACCTGTTTCTATGCTTCATCATAAAAATGACTTGGCCTGCGCGCGCTATTACTGTTTACCTACACGCCACGGAAGTAAGGCAAAGATCCTAGGAGTGCTTAACAGCCGGCCCAAACTAGTAGATGTTCTCACGCTAGAAGAAGATCTGATCCTGGATCCGTTTTATACTCTTGCTATGACAGTTAAAGAAGACCAGGATTATAAATCCTCTGAAAGTGGGCAGAATTTAATAATTGACAAAAGTTGCTGGCTAACTATGAGAAGTTTGGTGTAGGAACGGAGGAAATGGCTGTCCTTTCCAGTTTAAAGTACAAGTTCTCTACTTCTGAGGACTTAGTAGTCTAAGGAGGTAATTAAAAAGCCTCTTAGATTTCTCTAAGAGGCTTTTAAGTGGTCGCGAAGGGAGTCGAACCCCTAACCTTCTGATTCGTAGTCAGATGCTCTATCCAGTTGAGCTACGTGACCGTTTTCCCGTTATTATGGTGCAAAGTAACGGCGTTTTTTGTTTATACGCAAGCCATTTCAAAAATTTTCCTCATTTTTTACTGTCGCTTTTCGCAGTGCTTTCTTCAGGGCACGGTCAAAAACAAAGTACAAACCTGCTATTGAAATGACTATCAAGGAGATCATAACTAAGCGTCCGCTGGTGCCGCTGTCAGGATCTTGTAATAAATTAAGTATGTCGTTTGCCTGAGTACCAATCCAGAAAAAGAAAAGAGTCCGCGGTAGCATTCCAACAATGCTTGCCAGGAAAAACTTTCTCTTGTCAATCTGCATCAGCGATAGGACAAAATTCATCAATGCAAAAGGGAGTACTGGTGAAATCCGTGTAAGTATAATCAAGCTCCAACTCTGGTTTCGTAACTCCTGCATCAGAACACGTGCTTTCTCAAACCGATTCAGGAAGCTCATCATTTTACCATGGTCAATTAACTGAGCAATGCTATAGCCTATAAGAGCTGCAACGCCGTAAGCAACAACAATACCCGGAAAGCCGCTCCAACTAAGGTAGAAACCACTTACCAGTGCCACAAAGGTGGTAGGGGTAAGGGCAAGGGCCATGGTAAAGGATATTAGTATAAAGAACAGCAGCATTTCTAGCCAGGACATTGCCAAGAGCAGTCCCTGATTGTTGTAGAGTACTACTGCCAAAGTTGAACTTACTACCACAGGCACTACCACAAGCAGCAGCATCGAAACAAAGGTTGAAGCATTTTCCCGTATAAAGTTTCGCAATGCGGCAATTCGTTTCATAGAGTGGTTGTGTATTAGTTGTGTTTAATGTGGTGGTTTTAGAAGCTTCTGAATCAGTAGCCAAGTTACAACAATATGATAAAGGACATGTTGAGTCACTCATCAATAGACGAAATACCAGTAGCAAAAGGTTTTAAAAGTACAGATAAGGAATATGTAATTAAAAGTGGGTTGAGCACGCTCTTATTCTTTCTTTTTGCTTAATTTTTATAATTTGTAATAAAACGGTCATTCTTAAAATATACTTTGAATATGAAATTTGGAACAAAGGCAATACACGCTGGCGTGGAGCCAGACCCAACCACAGGCGCTATTATGACCCCTATCTACCAGACATCAACCTATGTACAGAAGTCTCCGGGTGATCATAAAGGGTACGAGTATTCCCGTACGCACAATCCGACCCGAACACAGCTTCAAAATGCTCTTGCTGCACTGGAGAATGGCAAGCACGGACTTTGCTTTGCTTCCGGTATGGCTGCCGTTGATGCAATTATCAAAATGCTGAAGCCAGGAGATGAGGTAATATCAACAAATGACCTGTACGGAGGCAGCTACCGTATATTTACTAAGATTTTCCAGAACTATGGCATTAAGTTTCACTTTACGAACATGCAGGATCTGGATAATGTGGAGAAGCTCATCAATAGGAACACGAAAATGATTTGGGCGGAAACCCCTACAAACCCATTGCTTAATATCATTGATATAAAAGGTTATGCCGCGATGACCAAGAAGCACGACCTGCTCTTAGTAGCTGACAATACCTTTGCTACCCCGTACCTGCAAACACCTTTAGACATGGGAGCTGACATAGTGATGCACTCTCTAACAAAGTATATGGGAGGGCACTCTGACGTAGTGATGGGTGCCGTAGTTGTAAAGGACGATGAACTGGCTGACAAATTAGCTTTTATCCAAAACTCATGCGGAGGTACGCCAGGGCCACAGGATTGCTTCCTGGTGCTGAGAGGCCTTAAAACACTGCACCTGCGTATGGAGCGCCACTGCCAGAATGGTAGAAAAGTTGCAGAGTACCTGAAGAATCACCCAAAAGTAGGTAAAGTATTCTGGCCTGGATTTGAGGAGCATGCAAATCATGCTATCGCGAAAGAGCAGATGCGCGATTTTGGCGGTATGGTTTCTTTCGAGTTGAAAGGTGATAAAGTGGAGGACGCTACACGTGTTCTGGAGAAGCTGAAGTTATTTGCACTAGCTGAATCACTGGGTGGGGTAGAGTCGCTTTGCGGTCACCCTGCTACAATGACACATGCTAGTATTCCTAGTGCAGAGCGTTTGAAAGCAGGTCTCAGTGATTCCCTGATACGTTTAAGTGTGGGCGTAGAGGATGCTGAAGATTTATTGGCTGATCTTGAGCAGGCAATCGGTTAACCAGAATTATCACACCTTGAATAGAAGAACTGCTTGCTGTGTTAGCAAACAGTTCTTCTATTTTACACTAATTTAAAGGCTGTAGCAAATTCATCCACGAAGAGTTCTTCCCCTATTCTAAAATCACGTGTCTTACCTGATGCATCGGCAAATACATGGCAGATCAAAGGATTCTGATTTATAAAGAGCAGCAGCGGTTTAAACAGTTTTGGCTCTGGATAATTTTGCTTTTAGCGGCTGGTATTTTTTGGGCGGGTTTCATTTACCAGGTATTGTTAGGTGGAAAGTTTGGGAATAACCCTACATCTGATGTGCAACTAACCATATTGTTTGCGTTGATGGGAATTGCCTTGCCCTATTTCTTTTACAGGATGAAGCTGGTAATTGAGGTGCAACCCGGGGAGTTAAGGGTACGGCTGTGGCCCTTTCATATGCAGCCTGTTACTATTCCTTTACATTTGGTCAGAAGCTTTGAAAGCATAACCTATAATCCCATCAGAGATTATGGAGGATGGGGAATACGCTGGGGTTTTAAAGGAAAGGCTTACAATATGTCTGGTAATAAAGGTGTGCTGCTTTTCTTCTACAATAAGAAACCTCTTCTTATCGGTTCTCAAAATCCGAGAGAGCTTTTTGAGGCAATCAAGTTAGCCAAAGATCTTAAACCTGATTTATAAAAGTGTCTCGTCCTGAAATAAGTTGACGGATTTTAGACGAAATTACTCTTTAAACTGAGACCTCCAATGCGTTTGTGTTGGAGGTTTTCTTTTTCCACTGTTTTATTTCCAGTTCCTGCTGTCGGTGCATCTGCTCCGGTGTCAGGTAATGGCACGAGAGGTGGGGCCTGAGGGTGTTGTAGATGCCCACTGACTCTGCGATCACCTGCACAGCCTCCAGGTGGTGGGCAAAGCCCCGCTCCAGGTCAAACTCATCCTTCAGAATGCCGTTCACGCGCTCTGCCACCGCATTCTGGTAAGGGTCATGTTTTTCGGTCATGCTCGGCTTTATCTGCGCCTTTTTTAGCAGTTGCTGGTACTCCTGCGCGCAGTACTGCAGCCCCCGGTCCGAGTGGTGGATCAACCTGTCGCCATACTTCTTTTTACCGATGGCCATCTTCAGCGCCTGCGCAGGTCCTTCTGCGCGCAGGTCCCCGGAGAGGTGGTAGCCCATGATCTTTTTGGAGTAGGCATCGGTCACCAGCGAGAGGTAGCTATGGCCTTCTCTGGTGGGAGTATAAGTAATATCTGCCACCCATACCTGCTCAGGGTGCTCAATGCGGAGCCCCTCCACCAGGTTCCTGTGCTTTTTCATCCAGTGTTTTGAGTTAGTGGTGTTATGATAGCTTTTCT
>NZ_JBHULU010000038.1:0-623 GCF_042684605.1 Pontibacter locisalis | reverse complement strand
GTTGGCCGTGATTGGGATTATTTTCAGGTTTTAAAGTGGCGTGTCTTTCAGGCTTTTAAGGGGCTGGAGGGCATCAAAGGCCACTAAAGCGGGCAACGATCAGCAAAAGAGCCAAAGGCATAAATGGAGTTTAGGCCGGAGAAGTCTTGCTTCGGCGGTGCCGGGAGAAAGCTGGCTTTCGGACGGAAGCGTCCAGGCAAGACTTACAGTGGGGCGAAGTTAGCGACGGGAATTGACAAAGTCAAGGGGCTGACTTCGGCCGGGGTGGCTCTTTTTCAGAGGGTTGCCTTGCAATAGAGAGGCCAATGATTGATCAGTTTTTTTATACCTTGGGCCAACCCGGAGCCTGACGCCTGTGGCAACGTCGCCAATAGCACATTAACGTCATTGCCGCCGGCTAAAGCGCCACTTAGAAGGAATTTAAAAGGAGAAAATAACCCAACCATGCAGGGTGTTTTCCCAAAAAAAATAAAATGAAAAAGTTCGCATTAATCCGGGGTAAAGTTCGCATGACCCGGGAGGAAAAAGGGAAAACACCCTCGACCAACACTGTCTAGATGCCATTGGAGGAACCTTGCCGAGCACAGCGACCCTCCAACGAGACACCATCTAGACTAAACGTT
>NZ_JBHULU010000037.1:0-161333 GCF_042684605.1 Pontibacter locisalis | reverse complement strand
CCTTGTCCCAAGAGGCGGGTTAAAGGCTTCTGGCTGCCAACAGCGACTTTTACCACGCCGGGTATGTAAGAAAAGTCAGTTTAGCGATTATGTGAGGTATGAGCATCAGCTAAAGGCGCAGTGAATCAGTCATTTTAGAAAACTGAAACTGGAAGTTGTACCGTGGTATACTATTCACTCCATCTTCTAAAGTAGGAGTTAATACCAAAATCAAAGGGGAAGAATTATCGAACCAAAAAAGCCGCTCCATTTAACGTGGAGCGGCTTTTTTACTGTGGTAGACCGAAGGATGGAACTATCGAACCATTTCCACAGGGATTTGGTGGCTGTGGGGAAGTATTTTCAGGTAGGGGAGACATGTCAATATCCTTTACAACAACAGTTAACAGTCGCCTATTTAGCATAGTAACTGTCACCAGAAATAACGAAGAAGGGTTATAGTCAGGTTTGCGTCTTTCTAATTACTCCTATATTTGCTATTATCTAAGGGAGAACATACGTTACCTGTAGTTTATCCCTTCCACCTAATCTTACAGAATGAAATACCTGCTCAAAGGACAAGAGACTGAAAGGCTAAAGTTCCGGCTCCTGCAACAAGATGACTTTGACTCATGGATGAAGTTGTTTAGGGCAAAGAACGTGGCCATTTTCTTAGGGCTCGATCCAACTCTTTCTGAGTATGAGCTATGCAAGCTGTGGTTTGAGAGAGGCTCCCATAGGTATGAGAACGATTTGGGAGGCATGAACGTCCTGATCGAAAAGAGCACCGGCCTTGTTGTTGGACAGTGCGGGCTTTTGGTCCAAACTGTGGAGGATGTTGAGAGGCTGGAGGTCGGCTACTCCATCCTGCCTGAGTTCTGGGGCAGAGGGTTCGCATCTGAGGGTGCCGCAAAATGTAAAAACTACGCTTTTGAAAATGACCTGGCGGATTCGCTGATCTCAATTATTCATGTAGACAATATTGTCTCCGAGAGGGTAGCGCTGAAAAACGGAATGGCATTAGAAAAGAAACTCGACTCTTACAAAGGAAATCCTGTAAACATCTTCCGGATAGATAAGAAGAACTGGAACTGAAAAGCTTGATTGGCATCTCCAAGAGGTGAATGCGCCATTCCCTTAGCAGCGTGTGCACCTGCTGTACTGTCTCAGTGGGGAAGCCACCCTAAATTTAAGTCCCTTCTTTCCCGTTTCGGCTAGGAGTTACGCCTACCTTCCGACTCCTTCTCTCCAGCAACACTGTATCGCGCCACTCACCGTTCAGCTCGGCTATCCGCTCCCGGTGGCCGATCACCCGGAAACCGTGTTTCTTCTGCAGGTTTATGCTGGCCGTGTTTTCCGGGAAGGTGGAGGAATGCAGCGTCCAGATACCGTTGGCTTCGCTCTCCTCAATCAGCGCCTCCAGCAGCAGGCTGCCTACGCCCTTGCCTCGGCTGCCCGAGCCAATATAGATGCTTACCTCTGCTACGCCACGGTAGCAGTGCCTTGCCGAAACAGGGGAGAGGGCTGCCCAACCCAGCACACAGCCGTCTAAGGTTGCCACCAGACGGCTGTGGGGCAGGTGCCCCTTGTCCCACTCCTGCCAGGAAGGTACCTCCGTGTTGAAAGTGGCCTGCCCGGTGGCAAGGCCCTCGGCGTAGACTCTCAGAACTTCCCCGGAATGCCCGGTAAGCATCCTTGTCAACTGAATCTTCATAGGCTAGAGCAGGTAACTTCCTTTATGGCGTTTACCTGCTGTTTCTTGACGGGTAGCACAGTGGTCTACTTTTGCAGGGTGAGGGACTGCCTGTTTCTCACTCTCTCTATCTCGGCCTTCATGGCGGCGTAGTCAGCTCTGAACTTCTTGCTTTTCAACAGCTGTGCCACGAACTGCTCAGCGAGCACCCTTCCGGCCTCTGAGTCGCTTGGGTAGTGCACGCCCCGCACCTCGCGGGAGAAGGCCAGGTCGTAGGCGTTGCGCATGAACTGCTCTTTGTACTCGGGCAGCAGGCTGCTCAACAGGTAAGCGTGCACGTGGGAGGCAGAGGAGTGGCCGCTGGGGTAGGAGGCGTGCCCGGGGGCTTCCAGGTTCTTCAGGCGCGGCTCCAGCTGATAGGGCCTGGCCCGATTAAACTGTGCTTTCAAGGAGAAGAAGTAGAAGGTGGCGTCCTGAATCACGTTCTGCAGTACCTGGCTTGTGAAGGGGAGCTGCTCGGGATTGAACCACGGGCCCAGATCCCGGCCGACGAAAAAGAGGCTGTTCATGTTGCGGGTGTAGTCAGGATCCAAGGGGTTCGTAGAAAGCGGGTCATGGTACACGATGGCCAGAGTGTCCGTCAGGGCCTCATCACCGGCTGCCCGCCTCTCCTGCAGCTCCAGCAGGTAATCCAGCTCGCCCCTTGTTTGGTCGGAGCTGTTGGCCGGGAAGGTTTTTAACTTGAAGAAGGCCGCAGGCACGTCCACGTATACCGTGCGCATCTTCAGGTAAGCTCCTCTGCTGAAGTCCTTCTCCGGGAAGGTGATGGCTTCCATTTCACCGCCCCTAGCCGTGGCGTCTGCCGCGCTTAAGGTTTTATAGTGATCGGAGGCTGGAGAGATGGCTCTGAAGACTATGCTCTTCTCCTGGCTGCTTTGAGCAAAGGAAGTAAGAGCAGTGAGTAATGAAACAAGTAACAGGTAAACTGTTGTATGATTGCTCTTACGCAGCGATTGCTTCGTCTCTTTATGGCAGACGCAGCTTGTGTGCAGGTCCTGCTGGTTCAACGTGTGCTGTGTGTTGTGTTTATTCTTCTGGTCTTGCTGCCACTGAGCTATCTGGCGGGGAGTGGCATAGATGTACATCGGTTCCATTGTTTATTTGTTTTGGCTGTTACTATTCTTTTTACAACCTGATGACGAAGAGCAGATCCAAAAGACGCAGGATGGACCAAATATTTATCCTTCGGTGGAGGCCAGGTATATTTGGTTGAACTACAATGGTACTGTGGGTGGTGAAACCACAACTCTCGGTGAGTAGTTCTGAGGTTTCTTTAGTTACCAGATATGCTGGAATTTATGCTTATAAACTGAAAAGGATAAGGCCTGGGAGGAGTGAATATACCTGCCGTCGGTAAGAAGGGTTAACCCCTATAGTTGTTCATTGTCATAGAACACCTTGTTCTTTACAGGAGAGGAGAGGATGACGGAGGTGGTGGGCTCTCCATATTCCAAAAGCTTGTTGATGAGCCGCTCAAGGTGTAGGGGGTTCTTCATGGCGCATTTCATCACCAGGCATTCGTTGCCTGTTACGCGGTGGCACTCCAGCACCTGAGGCAGATCGGGCACAAGGGCAAGAAAGGCATTCAGCTTCCCGGAGTATACTTTCAGCGTGACAAAGGCGGTGAGCGGTAATCCAATCTCTGTCAGGTTTAGCTCTGCCCTGTAACGCTCGATCAGTCCCCGCTCTTCCATGCGGCTGATGCGCTCGGCCACGGCGGGGGCAGAGAGTCCCACATCACGCCCGATCTCAACATAACTCAGCCTGGCGTTCTGCTGAAGCAGCTTTAAAATAGACCAGTTTAGCTTATCCATTGCAATCTTAACAGTAGTGCCGTAATTTCCTTTCTTTACAAGGCCAAAGCTACAAAGATCAAAATATTCCAAGGAAAGTTCAAGCAGCCAGCGCCGTAATTTTGTTCAAACAATAAACTAAGAACATGAAGGCAAGAATCTTAGCATCCGAAACAGGCGGCACGCCGTTCCAGCGCCTGTTGGGCCACAACCCGTCCTTGCTCCAGGGCTGGACAGCCTTGGAGGAGTCTTTATACCAGCGAACAGCGCTTGGCGCAGAGCTGCTCGAGCAGGTACGCAGGGTACTGGCCCACGGTAACACATGCGCGTATTGCATGGCCAAGGGAAAACCAGGGCAGGAGGACCTAGACATGCGGGAGTCGCTGGCTACCGCCTTTGCCGAGTTGTTCCTGCTTGACCACCTGAGCATCAACGAAGGGCATTTTGAGGTACTGCGGGAGGCTTTCTCGGAGAAAGAAATACTCGAGCTCTGCGCCTTCATTTGCTTTACCACGGGCTCGCAGCGGCTGGGGGCAGTTTTGAATCTGACGCCAGAGGCATAGGACGCTTTGGTTTGATGAAGTATTTAGGATGAGCTATTTTTAATGCTAACATAAGGCAGTTTCATATGTTGAAGCCAATTATGATAGCCCAGAGGAGTGCCTGCTAATTTAAACTTGTAGTTCTGCGTCTTTCAATCCAGATCTGCGTCTTCTTGATAAGCAATCAAACGAAGGATCAAATGAGCGAAACTACACAGTCTTTTGTCTTTGGCATCACGCTGGCCATCTCTGTTGGGCCGATAGCCATGCTCATCATTAACAGGAGCATCAACTGCGGGTTGCTTACTGGTGTAGTCACCGGAACCGCTGCCGCTTTTGCTGATCTCACTTATGGCGTAATCTCTTTTGCGGCGGGTTCACTCATTTATGCGCTGCTGGCGGAGCACGAGTTTTGGCTCCGGACAGGTGCATCTGCAGTTCTGATCCTGTTCGGGGGCTGGATGCTTTGGGGTGCCACCAGGAATAGAAACCGCCACATTTCTTACCCCAGCTCTACCTGTAAGGGAGTGTTTGCTTCAACATATGCACTAACCATAGCGAATCCGTTAACAATTGTAGCTTTTTCAGGATTTGCAGCACAGCACGCTACCAAAGAACTTAGTTTAGTAATTGTTAGCTCAGTTACTCTGTTTGCAGGAAGCCTTGTCGTTCAGCTTGCCCTGGCCTACTTCGGGAGCACCTTAAGGCGTCACATCAGTAACCCTTCAGTTATCTTTTATCTGAATATGCTCAGTGGTCTTTCCATCATTGGCATGGGCCTGGCGAAAGTACTCTAGTCCCAGGCTCTACTGAACTACGTGGAAGGAGCAGCAGCTGCTTCAGAGTGCTCACAATCAACTGCATTCTTTATCCCTTTTGTACCAACTTCTGTGCTAGAAGTGGTCCATCAATTATTAATTTGGTATGCATAAGTAATTATTTAGCTGCTAATATAGGCTTAAAAGGTCCATACTTATGTTGTTGCTCAGGAAAACTATCTGTGTAAGGTCCAAAGGGGTTATCAAAGGGCTTCTTTGAAATATCTGGCCAGTCTTTGCTGATGTCTTTCTTTGGTCTTGGGTGCGTGTTTATGTAAGCAGCCACATCCCATGCTTGTTCATCAGTTAACTGAGGCTTGTCATACGTAGCTCCTAAAGGCATATTGGCTTTAACATACTTTGCAAAGTTTGAGATGCGATACAAACCGGCGCCGTCGTTGTAGCTGTGCTCTCCCCATAGCGGAGGGTATGTGTATTCGGAGCTATCTGCAGATTTAATACCCTGCCCATCTTCGCCGTGGCATACCTGGCATTTCTGTATATATACGGCCTTGCCTAATTCCGGACTAGCCGCACGGTCCAGCATCTCTATATCCATCAAACCGGAGCCCTTTACTTTTTCTCCCTTTTTTACATCTTTTCCAACCCATTGGATGTAAGCAACCATTGCCTGCATTTCTTTAGAGTCTTTATCAGGTGCGGTTCCGTTCAAGCTACGTTCAAAGCAATCGGCTACACGCCTCGTCACATCCTCTTCCACCCCTGACCGCGCCCGAACCTTAGGATAAGTAGAGGCAACTAACGAATAGTTATTCCCAAAGGGCTTGGTACCTGCATCCAGGTGGCAGTTCTGGCAATTCATTCCGTTTGATATATGCAATACACTTCCTTCAGGACCAAGGTATTGAGCTGTATTTTTAACCAGTTCGTTACCATATCTTATCTGATCACCTTCAGGTGTTGCAGGTAGCGATGCCAGATCCGGGGCCTTCCATATCTCATCGTCTTCAATAATCTTAGGAACTTCATCTGAGGCATCATTCTGAAATACCTGGCTCAAATCCGGTAAGTAAGTATTGGCCGATGTTAAATGGAAGATTACAACAATAATTAGCAGTAGAAATGTAGTAAGAGCACTTAAGCCTATTAAATTAGAAAGCTTGATTAGCAGTCTTCCAAACTCTTTGTCATGATCTCTTCTCATAATGGTAGTATACAATGAATAGCAATACAAGCTAAACTATACATATGACCATGTATGTGACTTTTGTCACACGATAAATAGATTTAGAAGTACGCTAAAGGTTGATCATAAAAAAGAGCAGGAAGTATAAACTCCCTGCTCTAACAAACACACTCAACTAAATGCTTATCTGAATTCGTAATCTACGTTTGGCAGCTGCGAAAGTACCGGTGACTCCAGGTCCAGCACTTTGGCTCTTCCGTCAATTTTAGGAGATACCGTGCCATTCTTCTTCAGGTACTCTTCCATCACATCGTGAACTGTATAATCCAGCACTTTCGGGTTTTTGGCGTTCGGCATGCGGCACAGCACATGGTCTGGCTCACCGGTTCTACGGCAGGCAGCCATGGTGTATTCCTTCTTCAGGTCGAGTGGCTTGCCACCCACCGTAATAGACTGCACACGCTCTCCTTTAGGTGCATTAGCTTTGAAGGTTAACTCCATACCTGAAAAACGGATTACCCAGCCGCCAAATCGCTCCAGCGGCTTCTCGGCAAACACGTTGTGCAGCTCCTGTTCCATCCAATCTTTTATCTGCTGGCCAGTAGCCTTGCCTGTTTTCACATTCTCGTTCACAGGCAGCATGTTCCAGATGTCGCTGTAGGTGATAGGCGCCCTGCCTGAGGCATCCGGTACGATCGGAGTACCAAAACGGAAACCGTTTGAAATGGCAATGTCAGCGCCGGTCTTCCAGCGAACCGCGTCGGTGATCATGTTGTCCAAGGCATTCTCCACCACCAGGTAACGGTAGAGTGGTTCCGTGGTATAGCCCAGCACTCTTTCCATCTGCTGCTTGTATGGAGCTATCTGCTCGTCAACTATTTTTTGCACGATTGGGTCTGCCGGATATTTCTTTGGGTCTACATCAATCAGCTCATAGTTCTGGTTTACTATTTTACCATCTTTCACCTGCAGGTCCAGGCGACCAACAAAGGAACCGAATCCGCCCGGCTCTACTACCTGTGCATACTTGCGCTTCAGCGGCTTTCTGATTCTCTCATGCGTATCGTTGCCCAACACAAAGTCCACGCCTTCAATTTCAGGTTGATCAGCCAGGTAAATCTGTTTGGAAATGCCTAGGTGCGTTACCAGGAACAGGATGTCGACGCCTTTTTCTTCTTTCAGCTCTTTGATAAGCGGTTGCAGGTTGTCCTCTAGCCCTTTAAAAATAAGGCCTTTACTGAAGACTGGGTTTTGGCGAACAGGCACTTCGGGGTCGTTGTAGGAGATAAAGCCCAGCTTTACACCTTTCATATCTTTAATGATGTACGGTGGGTAAAGCATGGCTGAAGTAGACTCATCGTAGATGTTAGCGCATACTACCGGCTTGCCATACGAGGCTAGTATACTGCGCATCTTCTGGCTGCCGAAAATTACTTCCCAGTTGCCCGGAATCAGGAAGTCATAGTCCATCGCTTTGATGACAGGAGCAATAGCATCACCTTCCGACATGGCGGCCACAGCGCTTCCCTGTATCAGGTCACCACCATCCACAATCACAGTGCCTTCAGGATTTTCTTCCTTTACCTGTTTGAAGAGGGTCTGGATGTTGGCCATACCGCCGCGCTCTTTAAACACAAATTCGCTGTTCTCGATAAACATCTCTTGATGTGGCATCAGCTGCCCATGGATGTCTGCAGTCTGTAAAATGGTGATGGTTTCAATGCCATCGTTGCTGGCTGTTGTTTCTCCCTGCTCCGTTGTCTGGCAGGAGGTCATCCACAGACCTGCAAGCGGAAGAGCAGTAAGTAGTGTCTTTTTAAATAGGTTAATCATTTTCATGTTGTTAAGGGTGGATAACGAGGTATTTCTTTGCCTGCAGCTGGTATAACCGGATATAACCGTTAGAAATCACGGCGGCAGCTGTTGGCAGGCTTTTCTTATCTATCTGGTGTCTGTCCAGCGCAATTTGGCAAACAGTCACGCTGAAGGCCCCATCTGACTTTTCCTGGATGAACTTTCCTAACTCCTGTTCTGCGGTAATGCTCTTTACCGCATTTCCGATGGCAATCACTTCGAAGTGCTGCACCGGTACTCCGGAGTTTTTAAGCTGCTGATAGGTCTCCCAGGCACCTTTTATATGTTTATCTTCTTTGGCTAAAAAGGCATAGGTTCTGTGGTGTTGTAAGTCAGCCCTTTCTGTAGCAGTAAGCGGGGGAAGACTTTGGGCAAAGCTTGTACTGCTCGTTAGCCACATAAGCAAAAGCACAAGGGGCGAAAGTGCGGATAGTTGATTCAACTTCATATCATTTGAATATAGTGGGACAATAGTATCGTATGGCGGAAAGCCTGCTGTTTAGCTTTATCTCGCAATAGCATCCTCTATGGAGGCGGATGGTTGTGTCATGCAGATACAAGGCATGCGCAGATCCTCTCGAGCAGGTATGTTTTCTGAATAAAGGAAGGAAACGACCTGCCATAGAGTTGACTCCCCGAAAGGAACGGGGCAGTAATCCAATAGGAAAAATCTAGCTATGCCGGGGCGGGTCAGGCTCCAAAAATTTACTGGGGGAGTAGTAGTTTATCTGATTGAACCCGGATTTCTGGTATGCCAGGTATAGGGGTATAAACACAAAGGTATTAGCGGCTGCCGTGCTAATCAGCTTTACAGAACAATGAATTTCAACAGCCCCATCTTTCTGCCCGTTTTTGGTATCTGGTGCTTTGTTTAGCAGTTGCTTTAAATAGATGGCTTTCTCAGCCGATGCCGCTAACTGCTTTTGAGCTTCTTTCCTCAGACAAACCTTCTTAATAGACACTCCCGCACGCTCTCCTGGCACGAAGCTGATGATGGTCAGCGTCGAAAGATGTAGGATTAACATCAAAAGGGCCCATATGTGCAGGTAGTGCTTCAAGTACAGGTTTTAAGTTTTATAACGCAGTGCTGCTGTGATATTTTACAAAACAAGCGAAAGCGCATGAGCTTCACTGTGACATTTGTCACATAGTTTCAGAATGCAATGTTTGTACTTGCAAGCTATAGCATGTTTAAAAGCTTAAACTGATACAATAACTATGAACTATGTAGTAAAACTAATTGCCTTCGTGCTGCTTTTTGGATTTAGCAGTTGTCAGCAGGAAACAGGTAGTACAAACGTAAACTTAAATGCAACTGAAGTAAAGCAGCTTGTTGAATCTGATCAGGAAGTGGTGGTGCTGGATGTACGTACACCCTCCGAATTTCAGGGTGGCCATCTGGAAGGCGCGGTGAACATAGACTATACTTCACCGGATTTTGAACAGGAAATAGCAAAACTGGATACAGCCGCCACCTACCTGCTATACTGTAAATCCGGGAACAGAAGTAGTCGTGCAACAGCAGTCATGAAGCGCCATAATTTCAATAACATTTACAACGCAACTGTAGGGTTTGACGCACTCAAATCAGCAGGGATACAAACAAACTAAACGGTGGAGATTACAAGTAAAAGATACACTCAGCTAGGCATTTTCTGGCTCATATTGTTGCTGATCGTAGCAACCGATCTGATCAGTGCACCGCTCGCTTTGTTCTCAGGTATCGTATTAGGCCTAGTTTTCGATAATCCTTATCCTACAAAGCTGAGCAAGGTGACCAAGTACGCGCTGCAAGCTTCGGTAGTAGGATTGGGTTTCGGCATTAACCTGTACCAGGTGGCGGAAACCGGCTTAACAGGCTTCTTCTATACGGCCATCTCGCTTATTGCCACCATGGTGGTAGGTTTACTATTGGCGAAGCTTTTTGGCGTGGAGAAAAAGCTCAATCACCTTATATCGGCGGGTACGGCTATTTGTGGAGGAAGCGCGATTGCAGCCGTTGCCCCGGCTATCAAAGCATCTGAAAAGGAAATCTCCGTAGCGCTGGGCGTTGTGTTCATACTAAATGCGCTGGCTTTGTTTGTTTTCCCATTCATTGGCAATCAGCTGCAATTATCGCAGGAGCAATTCGGTATTTGGGCCGCTATTGCCATACATGATACCAGTTCCGTCGTGGGGGCAGCCACGGAGTTCGGTGAAAAGGCACTCGAAATTGCCACTACGCTTAAACTCACGCGGGCGCTTTGGATACTCCCGATGGTCCTGATCACGGGCTTTCTGTTTAAGTCTGAAGGCAAAGCAAGCTTCCCAAAGTTCATACTCTTCTTCCTGGTCGCATCCCTGTTCAGCACATTTCTGAGTGGCCTGAGCGAAGTGTATAGCTGGCTGACCCTGCTGGCCCGAAAAGGCTTGATTGTCAGCTTGTTTTTAACAGGTGCAGGCATCAGCATGTCGCTGCTCAGAACCATCAGTATCAGGCCATTCCTGCAAGGAGTAGTACTTTGGCTGGTTGTGGCCACAGGTTCTCTGCTGGCTGTCTACTATGTAGTTTAACAGGTTAGCAGGATTATTTAATCCCGTCTATCTTAAAACACTAAACTCAAGGGCGACACAGCTAGTTAAACCTAGTTGAATAGCCTTACCTCCTCAACTATGGAAAAACAAATGAACCTCACCATTCTTCAGCTCAACGATACCCATGCCTACCTGGAGCCACACCAGGAGATGTTCTGGGAGGGTGGTATAACGAAATACCGTGGGGCAGGCGGCTTCGCTAAAATAGCAGGGTACTTAAAGCAACTCCGCCATGAAAAGCAGGATGCGGTGCTGGCACTGGATTGTGGCGACACGTTTCATGGCACCTATCCAGCTGTAGCTTCGAAAGGGGAAGTGATGGTACCTGTGCTGAACGAACTTGGCCTGGCAGCCATGACGGCCCATTGGGAATTTGCCTATGGGCCAGAGCAGTTTAAGAAGATCACAGCGCAGCTGAACTACCCTATGCTAGCCATCAACATCTACGATAAGCAAACCGAGGAGCTGGTATACAAGCCCTATGTGGTACAGGAGGTGAACGGGGTAAGAGTAGGCGTGATTGGGATAGCCTGTAACATCGTCGATAAGACCATGCCACCCCATTTCAGTGAAGGCATTTACTTTACACTGGGTAACAAAGAGCTTCCGGGCTACATTCAAAAGCTAAGGCAGGAAGAAAAGGTTGATTTAATTGTTCTGATTTCTCACCTCGGCTTCCCGCAAAACATGAAGCTGCTTTCCGAAGTGGAAGGTATAGATGTCTGTCTGAGTAGCCACACCCATTACCGAACCTCTAAAGCCATAAAACGAGGGCAGACGATTGTAATTGAGTCTGGCTGCCATGGTTCCTTCCTGGGGCGGCTGGATCTGATCATTGAGAAAGGCAGGATTACCAACTATAAACATGAGCTGGTAGAAGTCTCAGCCCAATTACCTGTTGATGGCAGGATGCAGGAGCTGGTTCAGCAAGCTGTTCAGCCTTACCAAAAAGAGCTAAGCAAGACAGTGGGGGAGACGGCTACGGTGCTGGACCGGAACAACATCCTGGAATCTACCATGGATAATTTCCTGCTGCAAAGTATGCTACACGCAACAGGAGCAGAGCTGGCTTTTTCGAATGGCTGGCGTTACGGAGCGCCTATTGTGCCTGGGTCTGTTACCCTGAACGACCTTTACAACATCATTCCCATGAATCCGCCTATACAAACGGTGGAACTGACAGGGCAGGAACTGCAAGACATGCTGGAAGAGAATCTGGAGAAAACGTTTTCGCCGGACCCCTACGCACAGCAAGGTGGCTTTGTAAAACGGTGTATGGGATTAAGGGCCTTTATAAAAATAGAAGCACCCAAGGGTACCCGTATCCAAAAGCTTTTTGTGAACGACGAAGAACTGGACTTACAGCGAACCTATAAGGCTTCTTTCGTGACGGTGCAGGGCGTGCCTTCAGCGTATGGTACCAACCGCGCCGACGCAGGTATAAAGGCTATCGAAGCTATGAAGCAATACCTGGATAATCACTCACCTGTCCGTGCTGACCTGCTTGGCACTTTCATGGCTGTATAAAACTCACCAATCAAACTATAATACTATGAAGTTAAGTATGCGATTCGGCATCCCATTTATGATGGCGCCACTTATACTTGCCGGCGCCTGTACAAATTCAAAACCGGCAGCAACTGCTGCAAGCGAAATGACAGGAAAAGAACAGAAATCGATCAGCATTTTGCACACCAATGACATGCACGGCTCTTACATGCCTTTCCTGACGACAACTGGTAATGCGACGGCACAAACAGGCGATGCTGGTCGTGACACGCTTGTCACATTCGATAAAGCAGCCAGGATAGGTGGCTTTGCTTACCTAGCCAGCGCTGTGAAAAAAGTGCGAAAGGAGAAAGGTGCAGATAATGTGTTGCTGGTTGATGGGGGCGATACCTTTAGTGACGACCAGCTGGGCAACCTGACCAAAGGAGAAGCCATGATCCGCTTCATGAATGCAATAAATTATGATTTGATGGCGCTCGGAAACCATGATTTTGATTATGGTTTGCAGCGCACGCGCGAACTGCAGCAAATGGCAACCTTCCCGATGCGGGCAGCCAATATCACGGATGACAACACACAGCAACCTATTTTCGGAGAACCTTATGTCATTAAAGAAAAGAATGGGGTAAAGGTGGCGATTCTGGCGCTTGGCTACCGCAACACACCTATAACCGGCAACCCGGAGAACGTGAAAGGACTCAGATTTAAGGTGGGGCAGGAAGTCGCGCAAACCTATGTGCCTGAGCTCCGAAAGAAAGCCGATATTGTGGTGGTGCTTTCGCATGAAGGGACGGCTGTGGATTACAAAATGGCCCGCGAAGTAGCAGGTATAGATTTGATTATAGGTGCACATAGCCACGACATACTCGAGCCAAGAAAGAAGATAGGGCAGACCTATGTGGTGCAGGCGATGTCAGACGCGGCGGTATTGGGCGAAACAGAACTGATAGTCAGGGACCAACAACTGGTTGATGTAATAACACATCATCATTGGCTCTGGAACGAGCCCTTGCAGCCTGATGCAGCCATGCAGGCTATGATAGACCAGCAGCGGAAACCACACCTAGATAAGCTGCAAGAGCACGTGGTGGAAAGCAAGGCAACGATCGGCAGACAGTATAAATCTGAAAGCCCGTTTGATAAGCTGGTAGGTAATCTGCTGCTTGAAGGATTCAAAGGGGATGTAGCCATCATGCCGGGAGTGGGTTATGGTATCTCTATCAAGACAGGTCCCGTGACAAGTGAAGATGTATACAAACTGTTGCCACACCCCTCCAGGATTGTGACCTTAACTATGACAGGGCAGCAACTAAAGCAGACACTGGAGCAAGCGGCCAAAAACCTAAAGCCGGCTAACAAACTGGAAGCGGTGGGTGGTCTTATTCAGATAGCTGGTATTCGCTACGAAATGGACCTTACCAAGCCAATCGGAGAACGAATCAGCAATATCCAACTAAATAACCAGCCTATAAATGATACTCAAAACTATAAGATTGTCACACACAACGGCTTACTCACCGGATTGCACAACTTCGATGAGATAGGCAAGGGGCAAAAAATCAACAGAACAGAGCAGCCATTAACCGACTTCATCATTCAGAAGTTAAAGGAATTGAAGGCAGTAGACATGCCAGCTAATATGGGCGAAGTGACTATAAAGCGTTAAGTATTATCTACTTCCCAAATAAAAGCCCCGTGGTAAAACTTTACCACGGGGCTTTTATTTAACCAGAAAGCTTAACCTGTTATACTTTCTCCAAGTGTTTTACTTCTTCCGATACACTTAATTTAACGCTTGAGCGATTATTCAGGAATGGTTGTAACTGCTGATCTACAAACGACTCCGGATATTGCTCTACATCATCAAAGCCTAGTGCAATATCCCTGCCATCTGAAGGCATATAAGCAGTACGAAACAGGTAATCCCAAACACTTAAGCTAATGCCATAGTTTGCCCCATAGCGACGCGGCATATGCTTGGCGTGGTGCCAGATGTGCATCTGGGGATTGTTAAACAAGTAGCGCAACGGACCTAACGGAACATGGATGTTGGCATGGTTAAAGTGCCCGATAGAAGTCGCAAAAATGTGCACTAGAAAGAAATCCTGAATACCAAAGCCTATCATGGCCAGGGGTAGGTACTCTATAGTTCTATAAACTATCGTCTCGCCCCAATGAAAGCGCAAGTGAGCTGCAAAGCCCATTTGTTGCACCGAATGATGAACCTTGTGAAAGCGCCACAGAAATTCGGAGCGGTGCAGCAGCCGGTGTATATTCCATTGTATAAAATCACGGACTACAAACAAAGTGAGCAGCTGCCCCCAAACAGGCCACGACTGCACTTCAAAAGCTACCAGGTTGGTAATGCCAAACAGCGACAGGAAATCATTGAATGCTTCTACACCTATGTTGGAAATGGCATTGAACCCGATAAGTGAAAACAGGAAGAAGTTGAAGAACATGTAAAAGCCATCCAGCCTGAAATCCTTTCGGAGTATAGCCTGTTGGGTACGCCAGGGTTTAACTATTTCTAAAAGCCAAAAGAAAAGCGATAAGCCAATCAGCCAGTAGAAATAGTTACCCCAACTCGGATTCAGAACTTCCTGCAAAAGGTAATTCCCATAATCCTTAAAAGAAGAGACGAAGATCTGCCAGTATTTTGCCAATAGCTATGCTTTTATAGTTTCTAAAACTTAATGTAACTCCAGCCTTCTTCCTGTTTGGTTACTATTTCACCTATGCCCATTGGTACGGTTGGTATATTTGGCAGAAGCTGACTCTTTTCTACTTTAGCTCTTTTCATCGTGTTCTCACAAGCAGCAAAAACTACTCCTTTGCCTTGTAGTTCTTTTATGGAATTGGCTTGGGTAGATTTTCCTGTAATCAATAGGTTGAGCGCTTTGCCGTGGACCACCACTTCGATCTGTGCATCTGGCCAGCCGCGTTTGATGTTATTTAACTGGCGCATCAAGCTTGCATGCATGGTGGTGTCAGCTACAGATAGATCGTAAACAATCTTGCGCTGCGACGGTGTTTCCGTTTTTTTAGCTTTCGACTTAGTTTGCGCCTGGGTCATGGAAATAGGCGCTACCAGCGTAGCCACCAGCACCATCATAATCAGTTTCAATTTCATAATTTGTTTGATTAAGTATGTGATTAGCTAAATCCTTATGTTTTGAAGTATAGCTTCAATAATTTAATTGGTTGTAAGCCATATGTATAGTTCACTTCTCGCAAACTATGCATATGGATAGATATTACTTTTTCACCATTCCCTGCAGGAACTCGACAACTTCCGGTGTGTTATAATCGGCCATACCTTCCTGCTTGGCTACGATCTTACCTTCCGGCGAAATGATAAATGTGGTAGGTATAGCATTCGAGTAAAACTCTTGCGGGAACTGGCTAGCCGGCAAGTACACCGGGAATGAATAGCCTTTCTTGTCGATGTACTTTTTTACCTTTTTCATACCATCTTCATCTACCGACAGCATCACAAAGGCAATTTTATCGGAGCCTACCTTGTCGTATAGCTTCTGGATGTTGGGCATTTCCGCTATACACGGCGGACACCAGGTAGCCCAGATGTTCAGGAATACTACTTTGCCTTTCAGGCTTTCAAATGCTACCTGCTTGCCTTGCAGGTCTACCATCTTAAAACCAGCTCCGGCCATTTCAGTATTGGCAACTACAGCGGCATCTACAACTGCTGTAGCATCAGGATTTTGTAATGTTTCCGGCACATCTGCGTTTTTAATGCCCGTAGCCAGTAATAAGCGCTGCACCTGGCCTATGGCCTCTGTATGCAAACCAGTTAAGTATAAAATTCCAAAAACGCCAAGCATCACGGCCCAACCCGGTATATCCTTTATAGAAAATTTCTTCTTATTCATGCTGTTGATTTGTTAATGAAGCTAAATTAGCTGAATCTTTTAAGGTGTTATGTGACTAAAGTTCCACAGTCGTATAGCCTTTTTGCTTAAGGTCAAACATGTAAGTAAGGCCGTTTGGCGTGATTTCTACTCCATCCACCAAATCGGCAGCAATTATGTTGAACTGCTTCAGTGACATTCCGCAAAGCATGTATGTAACGCCGGAAGCCCTGCCTTTCGCAATTTCTGCAGCCATACCACCGTCTTTTTTGAAGGCTTCAACCGACTTCCCGCAGGCCATTACCACAAACGAATCACGGTTATATTTGCTGTCTTTGGTGATCGTCTCAGCAGTATTTACGGCGGCTTTCAGGTGGTTTGGCTGGCTGATGAGTACGGCATAGTTCGTGTTTACAGCAGGTGCGGTTGTAACCTGATGTGTGGTATTCTGAGCGCTTGTCGTGGCGCAGGAACCAAGCAATACCATCAGCCCGATAGCTACTATAGTTACATAACCCTTATTTCGTGCCGGTATAGGAATGATTCTCTTTTTCTGTTCCAGGAGCGTGTCTATACTATAGTATACAGCGCCATTTATGATAAAGAAAATGAGCAGACCAAGCAGCGCCACATTTTTAAATAAAGGGCCATAGTCTCCGCTGCCTACCTGTACGGTCAGCGTGATCGGTATCAGGATAGCCAGTAATCCGACAGAAGCCAGTTTGGTTTTAAAACCAGCTAACAGCATAAAGCCACCTACAAGCAGACCAACACCTGATAGTAGAATAAGTGTTTCGGCTGGTGCTATCCAGGTGGCAAGGTGCGCAAACGGAGCTTTTTCTAGACGGGCAGCTGCACCGGTAGTTTTTAAGAAATGACTTACACCAGCCATAATAAAGATTAGACTGCCCAGGCTACGCAGCACCAGGAATGATATTTTTTGTTTTGGAGTAGATTCCATACGTTTTGATTTTTCTTAAAATAACTTGTTAGATAAAGTATAAGCATACCTATAGCAATCACCTATTGGGGAAGTTGTGGTATGGCAGCACCAACTGTAACTGTGAATAGACAAGCTGATGCATTTAAAATCTGGTGTATTTTAAGAAAGCCGGGGCGGCTCAGGGTCATACTCCAATACAGGAGCAAAATGCTTCCGGATGTGTGGAAGTATAAATTTGTATGGTGATACAAAAGAGATAAAATGCTCTGAAGGCAGCTCATTAACGATGGCATATACCTGTTGGCTGCAATCCCAGGCTACACCTGCTGTATTGTTCTGTTGATTAGAGTGTGTCTGGTGTTTCAGGCACTTCTTTTCACAAGACTGTTCGCCTAAATGCTTGCTGTATTTGCAGCCTTTTTTTAGGGCTGCCTGCTGGGCAAAGCTACGCATACTGCTGCTCTTCGGCATCGTGAAAAGCAGTAGCATAAGGCTTACAAATAACAGCAGGTAGTATTTCATATGTTTTTATGCGCTATAGTATCTTTTTAGTAAGCTTATAGCCAGAAACTATAGTTGATAATATGATTAGGTAGCTTTAACAAAAGTAGTGCTACATTCTTTACTGTGCCACAGCAGCTTTTTAGTACAGCACATCCTGTATTCTGAGAGTAGTCCGGCACCCACAGTAAGTATAGCGGTACCAAGTATAACAGCCTGCAACCCAAACAGGTCGCCGAATACACCGGCAGCTACTGCTCCGGCTACATAGCCGAAGTCGCGCCAGAACCGGAAGATGCCCAGGCTCTGCGGCCTTTGGCTTGGGTGCGTGTTCTCGGCCACCACCGCCAGAAAGTTGGGGTAGACAAGCGCAGTACCTGCACCAAGTATAATGAGCGCTGCCACCAGAACAGGGTAGGAGCCAGCAAACAAAAGCATTGCAATCGCAACACCCTGTATCATCATACCTATACTCAGCAGCTGCTTTTTACAGAGCATATCGCCCAGCTTCCCTGTTACCAATTGCCCCAGCCCCCACACAACGGGGTAAATGCCCGCCAGTAAACCTATCTCAGTTAGAGAGTAACCTTTTGTACTGAGCAGTACCGGCAGCAGGCCCCACAGTATACCATCGTTCAGGTTATTTACAAAGCCGTTCAGGGTAACAGAACCGAGATTAGCGTGGCGCCAGGTGGTATCTTTCCAAGTGTTGCGCAGCAGCGGGAGTGTAGTTGTAGCTGTTTCCGTTTGCACGTGTGCATGCGTGTCGCGCACCAGGAAATGGGTAAGCAGTAAACCAATGATAGAGAAAGCAATACCCGGAACAAAAGCCATGGTTACATCGCCGGTAGCAGAGGCAATATATCCAGCAAGGAAGGCAACCAGTCCCACAGCCAGAACTGCCCTGCGTTTTCCTGTAAGCCAAGTTTAGTATCAGTTGGTTGCGTCATGTTGCTATACTTTTAAGTGGTGGGTTAACATGCCTGAAAGCCACCGCTAAAACAGCAAATGGCCTTCAAAACATAGTCAACTTCTAGCCAAGTTATACTTAATGGGGCAGTTTGTCGCGGAGCACCCCGTACATGTAAGTGCCAGCCAGCGCACCGGCTATAGCCACAAATATGGCCCAGTAGCTAAAACCAATGTTCACGAACATCGGTCCCGGACATGCACCTGTCAGCGCCCATCCCAATCCGAAAATGGTGCCGCCTATTATATAGCGCGGAACAGACATTTCTTTGGGTGTGAACACGATCGGGTTGCCCTGAAAATCGCGCAGCTTGTACTTCTTGATCAGGAACACAGCGATCGCACCCAGCACTACGGCCGTGCCGATGATGCCATACATATGGAAGGCCTGGAAGCGAAACATCTCCTGGATACGGAACCAGGAAATGGCCTCCGACTTGCTCATCACGATACCGAACAATATGCCGGCCAATATAAATTTTATTCCTTTCACGTCGCTTTCAAATTATGGATTAGAAATTATACATTATGAATGATGCACGAGCAGTGTCTTCAGTCCTCTGGCGCTCATAATTCATACTTTGCTGCCCTTGTTAAAATATCAGCGGCAGCAGGATAAAGGTGCTGATCAGGCCACCGATGAAGAAGCCTATCACCGCGATAAGCGAAGGCAGCTGCAGGTTCGAGAGTCCGCTGATGGCGTGGCCTGAGGTACAGCCTCCGGCGTAGCGGGAGCCGAAACCGATGGCAAAGCCTCCCAGCAGCATCACCAGGAATCCCTTAATTGAAAAGATCGCCTCCAGGCTGAATAGTTCTTCCGGTTGCAGGTCGTCGGGAGCAGAGAAGCCCAGCTCCCGCAGGTCCTGAACAGTTGCCTGCGAAATCTGCAGGGGGGTGTCCCCGGCCAGAAACTCCGCCGAGATAAAGCCGCCCAGTACGGCGCCTACCAGGAACAGCAGGTTCCAGGTTTGGGAGCGCCAGTCAAAGTCAAAGAACTTGACGTTCTTGCCAGCCCCGCAGGCCGTGCAGATGGTGCGCAGGTTAGACGAAAAGCCAAACGACTTCCCGAAGAAGAGCAGCAGCACCATCACAAAGGCGATCAGGGCGCCCGACGTGTACCACGGCCACGGTTGCCTCAATAATTCTAACATCTCTTAGTAGTTTAGTTAATGGTAGCGAGCAGGGGAGGAGCCAAGTCGCGGGCTCCCCTGTTTGCCTGCTCATGTTTTGTAATTAAATTATCTTGGCCAGGCACCAACGCCTCCTGCCAGGTTATGCGCTTTGAAACCCTCTTTGCTCATCATGTCGCAGGCCGAGCCGCTGCGGTTGCCACTGCGGCAGAACACGAAGTACTCCTTGTCCTTGTCCATTGTTTTCAGCGCCTGCTGGAACTGAGCAGATGTCACGTCCAGGTTTTTGGCGCCTTTGATGGAGCCTGAGGCAAACTCGCCGGCTGTCCTTACGTCCAGCAGCTCCGCCTTGGGAGAGTTCTGGTATTTGGTTCTGAATGTGGTACCGTCCAGATCTTCATAGTTCTTGGGAGCGGATTTAAATATATTGAACATGGCTTTACTTGTCTTTTAAATTTTACTGTGATTTAATTGCAATACAAAGGTCGGAATTTGTGGGGCCTTCGTCAGTGACTTAGGTCACGCAGGGAAGAGAAGTTCTCTAAAACTCAAAGGCTGGCGCAGCATCACACCACGCCAGCACTTCAAGCGTCTTTAACTATAAGAAATTATTTCAGCGTGCTCGGGCAAACAAAAGCTGTTTTTGGTATACTGGTTTCAGCAATCGCCTTAAAGCCACCCTCCACGTTTACCACATACTCATAGCCCCTGGCTTTGAGTATAGAAGCTGCGATCATAGAGCGGTAACCACCAGCGCAATGCAGGTACATGATCTCTTCTTTCGGCAGCTCAGCCAAGTGCTCGTTCAGGTAATCCAATGGGGCGCTTTGTGCCGTCTCAACATGCTCTGCTTGGAACTCGCCTGGCTTGCGTACGTCTACCACTTTAATGGTATTGTCTTGCTCAAAGTCATTGGCAAACTCTTCTGCAGAGATAGAATTGATAGTGTCTACTTCTTTGCCAGCCTGCTTCCATGCATCCACTCCGCCTTTCAGGTAACCAATGGTATAGTCGTAGCCTACGCGTGCTAAACGGGTCACTACTTCTTCTTCACGGCCTTCGTCTGTTACCAGCAGGATCTGCTGCTTGATGTCCGGAATCAGCGTGCCTACCCACGGAGCAAAGTTACCGTCGATGCCGATGTTGACAGCGTTAGGTATAAAGCCGGCTGCAAATGTCTCTGGCTTACGTGTATCAAGTACCAGGGCGCCCGTTTCGTTGGCAGCTGCTTCAAAAGCTTCCGGTGTTAGGGCCTGCAGACCTTGCTCCAGCACACTATCAAAGTTATCGTAGCCTTCCTTGTTCATCTTCACGTTCAGCGGGAAATAGCTTGGAGGCGGTGTTAAGCCATCTGTCACTTCCTTGATGAACTCTTCTTTTGTCATATCGGCACGAAGGGCGTAGTTCGTGTTTTTCTGGTTACCCAGTGTATCGCTGGTCTCTTTGCTCATGTTCTTACCACAGGCGGATCCCGCCCCGTGTGCCGGGTATACTATGATGTCATCCGCCAACGTCACAATCTTGTTGCGCAGCGAGTCATACAGGTGGCCTGCCAGCTGGTCTTGCGTTAAGTCAGATTTTGCAGCCAGATCCGGACGTCCCACATCTCCGATAAATAACGTGTCGCCAGAGAACAGCGCATAGTCTTTACCATTCTCATCTAACAACAGATACGTGGTGGATTCCATCGTATGGCCGGGTGTGTGCAGTACTCTTATAGTTACATCACCCAATTTAAATTCTTCACCGTCTTTCGCAATGTAAGCGTCATATGTAGTCTTTGCATTTGGTCCGAAAACTATAGTGGCACCCGATGCCTTAGCTAGATCCACGTGCCCCGACACGAAGTCGGCGTGGAAGTGCGTCTCCAGCACATACTTGATAGTGGCATTGTCTTTCTCTGCTTTTTCCAGGTATGGTTTAACTTCGCGCAATGGGTCAATGATAGCTGCTTCGCCGTTGCTTTCGATGTAGTATGCGCCTTGTGCCAGGCAACCGGTATAGATCTGTTCTACTTTCATGGTAGCTGATTTTATGGTTATTAATTTTTTAGCTTTTAAGTCTTGCTGTCACCCCTCTTACCTTAATGACATCACAAATTTCGGAATAAGATTGGCCTGTGTCTGTGACTTATATCACGCTAAAAGGCTTATGCGAAAAATATTTCTTTGATGATGATGTAGATACCCATTACCAGCACAAACCAGCCAAAAGAAGTCTTCAGTTTATCAGCGTGGATCTTAGTAGATAAGTAGGTGCCAATGAAGATACCAGCGATGGAAATGGCTGAGAAAATACCCAGAAACAACCAATCAATCTCGTAGTTAAACACGTCTCCGATAAATCCAAACAGCGATTTTACAGCAATGATAAGCAAGGATGTACCCACAGCCATCTTCATGTCCAGTTTACTGAAAAGTACCAGCGCTGGGATGATCAGGAAGCCACCGCCTGCACCAACCAGTCCGGTAAGTGTACCCACCACCAGTCCTTCAGCCAGAATGCCGCCATAGTTGAACTTTGGTTTCGGGTGCACTTCTTTTGGATCTGTGTGTTCTACATCCAGTTCGGTGTCAATGTTCTCATCTACCACATCAGCTGGTTCTGCCGGTACTTCCTTTTTCTTTTTGATCATGGAGATGGAAGCAAACACCATCAGCCCGGCAAACAAGAGCATCAGGAGCACGCCTTTGGTTACTGCCAGATCACCAACTGTGAATAAATTTTCGGGTATAGCAGGCACCAGGTAACGCCGCGTCAGGTATACTGCCACGATGGAAGGCAAGCCAAATACGACAGCCGTTTTCATGCTGACCAAGCCTTTCTGGTAGAATTTATAAGAACCTACTAAACTAGTAAGGCCAACTATAAACAAAGAGTAAGCCGTTGAAATGACCGGACTCAGACCCAGCAAGTATACCAGAACCGGTACGGTAAGTATAGAACCGCCACCACCTATCAGGCCAAGTGATAAACCAATGAGTAAAGCAGCGATGTATCCAAGTATTTCCATTTTCTTTAAGAGTTTTAACTTAATGTCTGATACAAAAGTAGGGCAGCATTAATGGGAGTACAGTGACTGTTGTCACACATGTAAAGTTTGTTTAGAGTTTTAAAAGTAAAAGGCGGCCTGATAATTTATCAGGCCGCCTTTTACTTTTGGTTTACTACCTAAACTATATCCAGGTCATGTACTTCTATGTAATTTCGGTGTAGCGTGATGGCGCCGGTTTGCTCTAGTTTTTTCAGCAGCCTGGATATTACTTCGCGGGAGCTGCTGAGTTCATTGGCAATCTGTTGGTGCGATAGTTTTACTTCGTTTCCGCTTACTTTTACATGGCGTCGCAAGTAAAATATAAGACGCTCGTCCAAGGCTTTAAATGCGATGCTATCCAGGGTCTGCAGGAGCTCTTCAAAGCGTTGGCGATACGAAGCGATCACGAAGTTGTGCCAGGTTTTATACTTGGCCAGCCACAGCTCTGACAGGTGTGATGGGATCAGGATGATCTCGGATTCATCCATTGCTTTTACCATGATCTGGCTCTGTTCATCACGTGCGGTACACATCATGGAAAGGGCGCAGGCATTCCCCGGCTCCAGATAATACATCAAAAACTCATTACCATCTTCGTCTTCGCGATACACTTTCAGCAGACCTTTAGAAAGCAGCACAGTAGATTTAATATATTGGCCGGTACGCAAGGCTTCTTCACCCTCTTCAAGGTGCTTAATGGTGCTCTGCGCCAGTATCTCTTCCTGCAGGGGCTGCTCTAACTGTGAGAAGTTTTTCAGTAGTTCTTCTTTATTTACACTTTCCATATTTTATCCTTTACGTCTTTCCTATTTAATAGGTCCGGTAGTATCTTTTGTGTGTTGTTTAGTTTCTGACACGCTGCAGCCCGAAGGCCCGCAACAGCCTGTATTCATAAAAGCTTGCCCTAAAAGCAGAATGGCAAATGCACCAACCAATACATCGCTTGCCGCGATAGCCTGTACCAAAAGCGCTAAACCTAGCACCAGACGAATCCAGCGGGCCAGGTGCCACCCAGTCAATAGCTGATATTTCAAGGTCTTTATCATGTCTTTTCAGTTAAGCTAAACGTTGCATCCTGCTCATGTTCCATTGCATGTTCCGATTCCAGAGACGCCAGGTAACGCTCCGCATCCAGGGCTGCCATACAACCTGAGCCTGCTGCTGTCACCGCCTGGCGATACGTGAAGTCCTGCACATCGCCACAGGCAAAAATGCCATCTATATTTGTCTTGGATGTACCCGGTATGGTTCGGATATAGCCGTTCTCTTCCAGGTTCAGGTAATCAGCAAATATGTCGGAGTTTGGCTTATGGCCAATGGCTACAAAGAAACCTTTTACTGGTATCTCCCGCAATTCATTGGTGACTGTGTTCTTTACCCTGATGCCTTCCACAGCCTGATCACCCAGAATTTCGTCAGTTACGGTGTTCCAAAGGATTTCTATGTTTTTAGTTCTCTTCACCCGATCCTGCATAATGGTGGAAGCGCGCATTTCGTCGCGGCGAACAATCATGTATACTTTGTTCGTCAGGTTAGCCAGGTAAGTAGCTTCTTCTGCAGCCGTATCGCCGGCACCAACTATAGCTACATCCTGCCCACGATAGAAGAAGCCATCGCAAACCGCGCAGGCAGAAACGCCACTACCATTCAGGCGCGCTTCGGATTCCAGTCCCAGCCATTTGGCTGATGCCCCGGTAGAAATGATGACAGTATGTGCTTCTATTACTTTCTGGTCGTCTATAGTTACTTTGTGTGGTTTAGATGAGAAATCTACTGAAGTAGCAATACCATAACGCACATCGGTACCAAAACGCTCGGCCTGCTTTTTAAAGTCTTCCATCATCTGCGGACCATTGATGCCATCCGGGTAACCTGGGTAGTTCTCTACATCGTTGGTAATCGTTAACTGGCCACCTGGTTGAAGACCCTGATATAATACCGGGTTAAGTCCGGCTCTGGATGCATATATCGCAGCTGTGTAGCCTGCTGGACCAGAACCAATGATCAGAACTTTTACTTTTTCGGTTTCCATAAGAAATATATTTATGTCATAAGACCGACTCTTTCAGGTCTTAAGCAATTGTGGCAAATGTAATGTATGATAACAGCTTAACTATAAGAGCTGTTAGAACTATACAAAGGAAATATTTTAAGTTATAGTTGTATGTGATTTTAGTCACAAAAAAGTAAGGTGATACAATGTTGAAAGCTGTTGGCATTCTTGTAAAATAGCAACTGCCTGTACCAACATAGTACAGGCAGTTGCTTATAGTCTTTTACTTCTTAGCTATAAATCTTCTGGAAAAGATAGCACCTGCTACTGTTCCGTAAATCGTGCTGTTAAGTGGGCTGGAAGTAATCAGGCAGCTACCGTTACAACCATAAAAAGCATAAATCAGATAACCTATTATGGCCCCGATAGTCATGCTCAACACCAGCTTTGTGCCGGCATTAAGGGAAAGCTTATTCAGTTTCATAAGGCCAGTTACCAATGCCACCACTCAGGTTATAGAGTTTTGTAAATCCTTGTCCCGCCATATAGTTGCAAGCCTGGGCACTTCTGTTACCCGATCGGCAGTATAGCACATAGGGTTTGTCTTTATCCAGTGCATCCACCTTTTGTGGAAACTGAGCATCCATCAGGTCTATTACCTGTGCGCCTGGTATTTTACCCTGGCTTACTTCCATTGGGGTACGAACGTCCACCACAACGGCATCAGGCTGTTCTTCCTTTAGCTTTTTCAGCTCTTCTCCGGATATGTCTTTATAGTTCATGGTCGTTATAGTTAAAGTAAGCAGGAGACCCGTGTGGGCAGGGTCTCCTGTTTGTTTTTATTTATTTTTAAGTTCTGTAACAGCTTCGCTCATGTCCAGCACCTTCACCTCTGGCAGGGCGGATTCTACAATGCTGCTTCCCGCTGCGGAACGGTAACCGCCGGCACAATGCACTACCACAGGTTTATCAGTTGGAATCTCCTTCACGCGTTCGCGCAGTTCCGGCAGTGGAATGTTGATGGCCTTTTCAAAGAATTTACCCGACTTTACTTCTGAAGTGTTGCGGATGTCCACGATGGTATAGTCTTCTTTGTTGGCTTCAAAAGCTGATCTGTCAAAGCTATCGCTCGTTTCGCCGTCCTGCTTGTCGTATACAAAAGCCCCTTTTATCAGCAGCTCATACCCGATCTTGGAAGCTTTGGCAATTAGTTCGTTCAGTTGTTCGTCGCTTTCGCCTATCAGGTAATAGCTCTCGTTCGGGCTAACGATACTTCCCAGCCATGTTTCAAACTTACCACCGTTCTGAATGTTGATCGCACCTTTGTAGTGACCTTTCTTAAACACGCTTTCCGGTCGGGCATCAACTATAACAGCACCGGCTTCTGGCTTAAAGTTCTTCTCTAATTTTGCTACGCCTTCCACACTTGGTTTATAGTCTGGCGCGCCCTGTTTGTTCAGGCCTACATCGTAGCCAAAGTATTTTGGTACAAAAGGCTGATCTTCGGTCAGCACCTTTACGAACTCGTCTTCGCTCATCGGCTTCAGGGCGTAGTTACCCAGCTTTTCATCACCAATGGTGCTGCTGTTGGCATCACTCAGGCCTTTACCGCAAAGCGAGCCAGCACCGTGCGCCGGGTACACTACCACATCGTCGGCCAGCTTCATCAGTTTTTCGCGCGTACTTTTATACATCTGGCGAGCCAGTTCTTTGCGTTTGGCCGTAACGTTACCGGCACTCTCTCTCAAATCCGGACGACCTACATCACCTATAAACAAGGTATCTCCAGTGAACACGGCCTTGTCTTTTCCTTCATGCTCAAGCACAATGCTGATGCCGTCAGGGGAGTGGCCTGGTGTGTGCAGCGACTTCAGTTTAACTTCTCCCAACTGCAGTTCTGCACCTTCATCAAAAGCCTGGTGCGGATAATCGGCACCGACCATACTATGCATGTAAATAGTGGCGCCGGTTTTCTGGTGTATCTCCAGGTGCGAGCTCACAAAATCAGCATGTGGGTGCGTTTCGATAACAGCTGTAATCTTAGCGTTGTTCTCTTGGGCGTAATCATAGTATGGCTGCGGATCGCGGGCCGGGTCAATCAGTATTACTTCCTTTGAGCTTTCGCTCAGGATAGCATATGCATAGTGAGCTAAGCCCTTGTCTTCAAACTGTTTAATTTTCATAGATTTTTGCTGTTTTATAGTTGATTGAACTTTCTGATACAAAATTAAAGTATATGAAAGCCATGTTCAGTGATGTTTGTCACACAACTAATTGTACTGTATAAGCTTATGATTTGATATGCCTGGTAGGGTAAGCGCAATGCCCAAATTGTGAAGCTGATGCCCATGCAAAAAAGCTTAGAAGTTAAGCTGCGTTACAAAGTTTACATTGTGAAAGTTGGTAGTGTAGTACATTGCTTCGATTGGCAAGTCTGTACCAGGTGATGTTCTTCCCACATAGAGCAATCGAAAGTTCAGCCCTTTCAGCACTGGTTTTGCAGGGCTATAGTTTATGTCGGCTAACCAGCCAATGTAAGAGACGGCTCCATACTTGTTGTGCGTATAGTTTTCCCGACCCGGCATCCAGGTTTTGGAAGCAGCGGCTTCTATAGTTAGCCTGTCTGACCAGTGCTTTTTAACTTTCGCTACAAGTAGGTCTGATTTGCCTGTGCCTTCCATTCTACCCCTGGAGATTGTTGCGAAGAACTGCTCACGGCCCCATTCACGCGGAAACAGAAAGCGCCCGTCCCCATCAATATGCAGGTAATTAAGTGACATGTTCCAGCTATTTGGTTCATATGCTATTTGCCCACCTACCAGCCACTGTTGTTGGTCTGGGAAATAGGCATGCGATTCTTCCGGATTGCCCCCTTTACCAACCTGTACCTGGTATAGACCTTCTATACCAGCTTTTACTCGCGGTATAATTTCTATAGTTGTCCGGCCGTAGCTGGTATTAGATACATTCTCTATCCAGTAGTTCCATACTTCAGCAGTGATGCTATACTGAACCGCCCCTGTATTTACTTGTAAGCCTGTTACGGCAACACCTTTGGTTTCAGTATGGTGTGCATAATTTGAACGATTGCCCTGTGCATCAACACCTACAGGAAAAGTACCTATTGACTCACCCGCTTTAAACCACTCTACTGTACTTCTGGGTGAGAAATGATCAAACCAGGCAAGTGTCAGGCGTGCTTTGTCTTTTATTGGAAGCTGAATACTGATACCCTGAAAGGAGTAAGGCTTCATGCGGGTATCCTGCGGGTTCATCAGGGGAGAAGTGAAGCTAAAACGGCCAGCTTTCGCGTGCAGCCAATCTACTTTATACTCCAGGTATAGTTCATCCAGGCGGTCCAGGTCGGCTTTGTTTTCCGGGTCTTCCACATCAAAAAGCTCCAGCTCCAGCTTAGGGTGTTTACCTGTTACAGGATCCTGATGTTCCATGCCGGATGAGATCAGGTTATAGGTAAACAACCCGGCAAACCCCACTCTGAAGCCATGGAGCGGAGCTGTTTTATAGGCTATCTCTGCACCGATGGCATTGGCATAGTTATCAGATAGATCGCGGTGGTTCCAGGTAGCCATAAAGTAATTCCGTACATGCCCATGCACAGTGCCTTTTGTAAAAAGCTCCTGCACGCTGTTTACCTGTACAGTGTCCGGTTGGTGTGCCTCGTGATGTTTTTGGGCAGAAGCCGTACCCCAGCCAATACTGGCAGCCAGCATAGCCACCAGGGTAAATCTATTACGCATTTTGTTTGTTGTAAAAAATATGTGCAGCCTGAGCTGCACATAGAAGAAAGGATTTTAGTTAAGATGATAGGTCATCAAAGGGCGAATACAGTGGTTCACCAGTGTTTCAGCGACACTGCCATAAAACAGGTGGCTGATGCCTTTTCTGCCATGCGTACCGATCAGCACCAGGTCCATTTCGGATACTTCGTTAAAGCTGCGCACACCGGCCGGTACTTTATAGTTGTGATGCAGGTGCAGATCATAGTTCTGTAAATTCAGCTGCTCCGCAAAATCCTGCATGTTGTGTTTCATTTGCTGGATTTTAGTTTTATCTTCTTTGTCTACGATCTGCAACAGGTGAAGCTTTGCGTTAAATAGCTGCTGTAGTATTTTTATAGTGGCTACACTTTGCTCTGGTTGCTTTTCAGCTTCAAAGTCTGCCACCCACAATAAGTTTTGAATAGGGGTGATGGCTGCATCTTTGTGTATGGTGATAACCGGGATGTTGGTGTACCTGACCACATGCTGCGCTTCTGAGCCTGATACTTTTTCGAGCCATCCATCAGCGCCGTCTGTACCCATGATCACCAGATCAATGCTTTTAGTGTTGGCATAGGTAGCGAGGGTTGTGGTTAAACCGCCAAATAGCACTTCACTGGTAAAGCTGAAATCAACGTGCTGTTTCAGCTCTGCAAATTTTTGTCCAGCCAGCTGCTGCTTTTGCTTTAGTTCGCCTTTGTTCAGCGTTTCCGATGCATCAACAGAGCCAGCCCATTCAGCGGAATTTACTTCTATCACATGCACCAGGTGTGTATTGATGGGCGTCTTATCCATCAGGAAAGCCAGGAATTCAATTGCTCTGTAAGATACCGGAGTAAAGTCTACCGGCACCATGACGTTCAATTTATCTTTCATTTGAGTAGTGGCTGTCAGCCTTTGTGTTATTGTTTTTTTATATTCTCTTAATTTTCTACCTTCTTTTGAGCTACCATTCTGGTCACAAAGCCAGCACCGCTGTGATAGGCTCCTTCATTCAGCTGTATGTCTACTTCATCGAGTTGTTGAATCTTTAGTAGGTTGAAATCATCCTGCAGCATTTCGGCCTTATAAAGCATAACCTTATCTTTTGGTCCGCCGGAACTATAGCTCAGCTGGTTTGGGTGGAAAGCTTCCAGTATAACAGTGCCACCAGGTTTTAGCCACCTGATGACCTTCTGATGCAGTTGCAGGCGCAGCGCAGGCGGGAAATGGGCATAGATCAGTGCCACCGCATCTACGCTCTCAGGTTCACAGTCAAAGTTCATCGCATCTGTTACCTGATAGTTTATAATTACACCACGCTGTTCTGCCAGTGCCATGGCTTTTTTATAACCTGCTTCGCTGAAATCAAATGCTGCAACTTGCCAGCCTTTCAGGGCTGCATACACTGCATTCCTTCCTTCCCCTTCGGCAGGCAGCAACAACTTTCCGGGCTGCAGGTGCTGTAGATGCTCCCTGAAAAATACATTAGGCTCAGCGCCGTATATCATTTGTTCCTGGCTGTAGCGGTCGTTCCAAAAGTCTTTCATAGTCATACTTTTTAAGTTTGTTGATACAAAGATGGGGTATGGCTTGCTCCGGTTCAGTGACATTGGTTACAAACCATTTATATTTGAATCACTAGCTAGCAGACAAAAAGAAAGCTGCACTTTTCAGCACAGCCTTCTTTTAGTTATTAGTTGATTTTGGCGCTATAGTTTGTCGATCGCGGTTTTGAGCTTCTGGCTTACTTCTTCTGCCAAGGAAGAAAGGTTCGGGTTGTCTACGGCAGCCATTGTTTCCATCGGGTTGATAGCGGTTACTTCCACTTCGCCATTTTCGTGTTCCTGCAGCAACACATTGCAAGGCAGCATAACGCCGATATTAGGCTCCTGCTGTATAGCCTGGTGCGCCAGTTTCGGGTTGCAGGCACCCAGTATCTTATAGTTCCTGAAGTCTACCTGCAGCTTCTCTTTAAACTTCTCTTTCAGATCTATCTCACTGATCACGCCGAAGCCTTCCTGTTGCAGTGCTTCTTTTACTTTGGTGGTAGCATCGTCAAAAGAGCCAATTATTTTCTTACTTACGTGGTAACTCATAGCTTAATTTGGTTTAGTGGCTTGGATTTGCGTTTAGTACTCTAATGTGTCTATATCGGCCACATCATAAGCCGGACAATGCCCTACAGAGCTTGTAAGCACAAATATGGTTGCCAAACCGCCTAAGGCAATGGCTGCAGGTCCTTTTACTGTTTTGGTGGCAATGAGGGCTGCCGCGCCCGCTGCCAGTGCCGATCGTACAATACGATCAGTTGTTCCCATGTTCTTTGTCATAGCTTTCTAAGTTTAGTGGTTCTGATTATCAACTATAGGTAGTTAACGCAAGCCTTTTGAGAGTGTTCTAAGCTAGCTAAATCAATGCTATGATGTTAAATGCCAACGTTCTATGCTTTGAGAAGGGGGTAAGTGAGTTGAATCACAAATTTTACCCCGCGTAGTACAGTAACTTGCTAAATTTAACATCGCCTTTGCCGAGCTGCTGAAGATTGCACCAACCGTCGGCAGCGTAGACAGCCTGCCAAGTGAAGAAGAAGAGCTGGAGTTTGTAAAAGCTTTCCGCGAATTGATGCGCCTGAAAAACGTGCTCACCACCTTCGCCGACTTCAGCTTTGCTAACCTGGCCATGTCTGAGCAAAGCTTCGAAGACTACAAGAGCAAGTACCTGGACCTGTACGACAAGGTAAAGACAGACACCGCCAAAGAGAAAGAATCTATACTCGATGACGTGGACTTCGAGCTGGAGCTGATACACCGCGACGAGATCAACGTGGCCTACATCCTGAAGCTACTTGCCAGGTTCAACACCGCCAGTCCGGAAGATCAGGAACGTCAGAAAAAAGCCATCCTTGATACGCTTACCGGCGAAGCCACCCTTCGTAGCAAACGCGAGCTGATTCGCAAGTTCATAGAAGAGAACCTGCCGCACATAGAAGACATAGACGACATTACAGAAGCCTTTGAAAACTTCTGGGCTAAAGAGCAAATGGCTGCTTTTGAGAAGATGAGCAAAGAAGAACAACTGGACCCGGTAAAGCTGCAAGCTGTGATGGGTAACTACCTGTTTACCGAACGCACACCTTTAAGAGATGAAGTGCTGGACATGCTACCCGCCAAGCCAAAACTACTCGAGCGCAAGCCCATTGCCGAGCGGATCACAGCCAAAATGTTGAGCTTTGTAGAAACGTTTATCAGTGGGATGGGAGCGAGGTTGTAGGGGGCGCAACCTACTTATAAACACGTGCCGGACTATACCCGGTGGCAGCTAGCAGGTAAGTAAGCGTGCTCAGTATAGTCCTACTTGGAGAGGCGAAGAAAGGAGGGATAATGAGAAAAGTCGTTGAATTTGTTTTACTAAAGTCGGTTTTGGTATATTTCAGTGAAGCGGGTTTGTTAGTACATCCTGTGTTAGGCGTGCGCCAATTAGACCCGGAAACAGGCCTACAACGGCCGTGAAAGTCACTTGTTTTCCGGCCCGTACTTTTGGTGCGGAAGACATAGCAGTTTTGCGGCCCCGGAAAGCCGCTTTTTCCGGTGTGTTTTGCGCCCGCCCACGGATGCCGGAAAAACGCCGTAGAACCTGCACGCAACAACGCGTAACAGCGGGTAACTATTTGTTCCGGCGGAAAAGCAAACGTGATCCTGCTCCGTTGCAAGCCATGTAATTCCGGGTCCGCGCCACCTGTTTTTCCGCATGCCGGAATTTACCGTTTCTGCGGTCCGGCGAGAGGCGTTTTCACGGTCCGTTTTCCGGCCTTTTTTCCGCTGGCTTGTCCGGTGAGGTTTCCGGCCCTTTTCATCGCGTTCAAAACCTTGCACTTTTCCGATATGTTAGCATTTGTGGTCGTATAGGCTGTGTTACGAAAAAACAACCCCTTCGCCTTGCGCGCGGCGGACGCGCGCAAAAGCCGTGAATTGATAGGTTTGCCGCGCAAATTTTTAGACTGTAACTATTTGATAACATCGTTCTTAGCTAACTTTATTCCGGGCTTGTTTTACCGGTCCGTGGAGCAATTCTTTGCGCGTGCAATTTCTGCCTTTTCCGGCCTCTTTCACCGCACCTGTCCTTCACTCTTTTTTCCGGCGCTTTCTAAGCGCCGGAAACAGCGCTTTTCTCGCCCGCCTGCACGTTGTTTCCGGCCTAGTCGACTGTGGGTGTAATGCCACGAGCGATAAGTTATTATGTTGTTTTATCCTGGCCGGACTGAGTCCGCCGCGCGGCCCCCGGCACTACAGGTGTATTTTAGTCCGCACTACTCCGTTTTCCGGCTTTTTTTGCCAGTCCGGCTTTTTGGCAAAGGCTATATAGTTGCGCCCGCCCGCGCATGTGCGCCCACGTGTGCGAGGCAGCTGTTTTTTCCGCTCTACTTTCCGGAGGTTTGTTGTGCCACCCTCGCTATCGCCACTACTTTCCAGCTTTGCGTCCATCTTTTTCCAGGTGCGGCAATAAAAATTACAAAAACGTTGTATAGTTATTATTAAATATTACCTTTGGGTAATATTATGCAGAAGATGCACACAGAACACATCACACAACCCGCGGACGGGGCTACGGCCCAGCCGGCGGAAATGACGGAGGAAGGGGCGGAGTCAACAACTGAGCCCTTCGGCCTTGGCCTGGACGCGCAGGATTTGCAGCAGCTGCCGCGGCTTTACCAGAAGCTGCGCGAGCCGCTGTTTTCTTTGAGGCAGGCCGGCATTGCCTCCAAGCTCTACGTGGACTGGAAGAAGGCCGGACTGGCCCCCGCCACCGAGGAGCAGGGCTGGACCCGGCTCAGTTTTCTGGAGTACCTCTGGCTGCGCATGGCCCGCGAGCTGCGCGAGTTGGGGTTGCCGCTGGCAAGGGCAAAGGCGCTGCGCGAGTACCTCTTCCACGAGTTCCGCCTTACGCCGGAGGTTTTCACGCCGCAACTGCTGGAGAGGGTGGAGGCTGAGCTCCGAAAAACGGCCATGCCCCTGGCGCAGGTGGCAGAAGTATTGGCGCTGGCAAAAAGCGGTCAGCTGGATGAGCTGCTCGGGCAGTTCGGCGTCAGCTTCACTCTGCTCGAGGCGATGGTCTACGGCGCCCTTTACCGCAAGCAGGAGGCCGGCCTGCTGCTGTTTGCCTCGGGCGAGCAGGTGCCCTGGCTCGATGAGATGCTGGGCATGGGGCCGGAAGGCCAGCGGCTGCTAGAAAGAACCCACGTGTTCCTCTCCGTCACCGAGCACCTGGCGGAGTTCATCCTCGATGAGGAGAAGGCCGACTACATCCCGCGCCTCTCGCTGCTTTCGGAGGAGGAGCTGCAGGTGGTAAGGGCCGTGCGCAACAAAAGCTTCCGGCAGGTAACCGTCACGTTCGGTGAAAAGCGGCAGATCACCTTGCGCACCACCTCAGATGGTATGCTGGATGAGGCCTTGTCGAAAGAGCTGATTGAAACGCTGGCACTTAAGAACTACCAGTCGGTGGAGCTCGAAAACCGTGGCGGTTCTAAGCTGAGGTTTACCAAGGAGCACCGCCGCAGGATTTAGTGCCGAGGGCTTACAGGCTTTTGACACACGTTACGCTTTAGCTTACTCCTGCCGGACGCTGATCCGTCGGGGGAAAGGGTAGCGGTAGCCCCGCACCCAACCAATAAGCCCGCCCTTGTACCGGTGGCCCCGGACTTGTGGCACTGGCAAACTCTAAAAGTGAAAACGCTAACAAAAAAACAACAAAGGAAAAACAAACAGCTACAACAAAGACAAACCAGTAAAAACAAACCAGTACAGCCTGAGGGCAAAGCAAGTGCTGCTCCTGCAGTAGAACTGGAAGAAGCGCCGGGAGAGCTCAGCGGCTATGAAAGCTGCTACAGGCAGCTGACTGAAGAAGCAGAGACCGTGGAGCGCCACGCGCGGGAGCTTCGGCAAACGCCGGGGCTGGAGCACTTAACCGACAAAGAAGCCCAGGCACAGGTGGACTTCATGCTGCGCTTCTCGGCCTGGGTGTTCAACCAGCACCTGGCGGAGCAGCAGGCAGCTTCAACCATGGCTGATGAAGAAAGCTTAGATGAAATAATGCCTGAGCCACCAAAAGTTTCTAAAGTACCGAAGCCGAAATACCAGAGTAACAAAAAAGTAACAGAATCCCTTTCCCGTTAATCCAGATAGAACATGAAAAAGCAAACCAAAGCAGCGGTGCTTGATGTATCAGAAGCTGCACCTAAAACAAAGAAGTCAGCTAAAGCAACGAAGGTAACGACTGCAAAATCTTCTTCGAAAGCTAAAGCCAAGGCTGCTACAACTAAGCCTGCGCCAGCTAAAAAGCCTGCTTCACTTAGAGTTGCTTCAGGGAAAGGGAATGAGCTGAGCATCTTTGCCCGGCCCCTGCAGAAAGGCAGCAAGAAAGCTGCCCCACGTGGCAAGGTAGCCATCATCTACACCCGCGTCTCTACCAAGGAGCAGGCCGAGACCAACCAAAGCCTCTCCACTCAGATGGAGCGCTGCCAGGCCTATGCCGATCGCCACGGCTACCAGGTGGTGGGCACCTTCGGGGGCACCTATGAGAGCGCCAAGTCCGACGAAAGGAAGGAATTCCAGAAGATGCTCGAGTTTGTGAAGAAAAGTAAGCTCCGGGTAGGCTATATCATTGTCTATTCCCACGACCGCTTTTCCCGTACCGGCTCTTCGGCCATTGGCATCGTGGATGAATTAGGTCGTATGGGTATCTCGGTGGTGGCCGTGACCCAGCCGGTCGATACACAGACAGCCGCTGGCAAACTGCAGCAGGGCATTCAGTTCCTCTTCTCGCAGTTCGACAACGACCAGCGACGTGAAAAATGTATGACCGGTATGGAAGCCCGTGTGCGGCGAGGTCTATGGGTGGGTAAAGTACCGATGGGCTATGACAAAGTGATTGTGGGTAAGGACGTGGTCTTAAAGCCTAACAAAACCGGTAAACTCATCCGCCTGGCCTTCCAACTCAAAGCAGAGCAGGGACTGAGCAACACCGACATCATCAAGCGCCTGAAAGCACAGGGATTGGTGTTATATAATCAAACCATCACCAAGCTCTTTAAAAACCCTTTCTATTGCGGTCTGATCTCGCATGGCCTGCTCGAGGACGGGGAGGTGGTGGAAGGCCAGCACGAGCCGCTGGTCACGCGCCAGATGTTTCTGAAGGTGAACGGGCTGCAGGCCCAGAACGCGCACGGCTATACGCAGGTCAAAGAAGACGAGGAACTGCCGTTAAGGCATCACATCAAGTGCGGCTCGTGTAGAAAGCCCCTCACCGGCTATGAGATGAAGAAAAAGCAGATCCACTACTACAAGTGCAACACCATCGGCTGTAAGCTCAATCGTAATGCAGGCAAAATGCATAACCTCTACGAGGGCTTTTTGTCGGAATTGGAGGTGGACCCGAGGTATCTGCCCAAGCTGGCTGAGATCATGGAGGAGACCTACCACAAGCTAAGCGAGGAAAGCAGGGGCGAGGAGAAGCGCCTGCAGACCCAGCACACGGAGCTGAAAAAGAAACTGGATACGCTGGAGCGAAGGTATGCCTTCGGTGAGATCGAGAAAGAACTCTTTACCAAATTCAGCGCAGAGCTGAAGGCAGAGCTGTTGGAAATCGAGCGAAATCTGGAAAAGTGCGCACCAGCCTTATCGAACCCAAAAGAGTTCATGAAAATGGGTCTGGAAAAAGCGGTAACTATCTCATCTTCATGGTCTAAAGCAAATGTGCAGTCAAGAAAACAGCTGCAAGCGATGATGTTTCCAGAGGGGGTGTATTATGACCGGGAAATGGAGGGTTATCGAACCCAAAGGGTGAACGGCTTTTTCGCCCTTTCCAGCGAGATAAGCAACTATTTAGCTGAAAAAGAAAAAGGGAAAAGCGAACAAAATACTCACTTTTCCCTTTCAGTAGCCCGTAGGGGAATCGAACCCCTGTTACCAGAATGAAAATCTGGCGTCCTAACCCCTAGACGAACGGGCCGTTCTGTCTAATTGTGGTGCAAATATAACGGGTGTTTTTTTATCCGCAATAGGCAGAGAGAAATTTATTTAATTACTTTTTGCTTGAGGCCTTTGGTTTAGCAGTTTTAGCAGTCTTTTTACTTTTAGCAGGCGCTTTCTTAGCAGTGGTCTTTTTTTCCGGCTTTGATTCAGCATCGGTTTTCTTCTTGAATCCTCCGCGGCCCTTTTTCTCCGGCGTTGCTTCTGCTAAGTCTAAACACTCTTGCAGCGTTAAATCATTCGGCTCTTTTCCTTTAGGTATTTTTACATTTTTCTTTCCAACTACTATATAAGGACCATAGCGGCCATTTAGCACCTGTACATCAGGATTCTCATCAAAAGTTTTAATGGTCTTTTCTGCATCTGCTTTCCTCTTTGCTTCTATGAGTTCTACAGCTTCCTGGGCGGTTACCTGTAGTGGGTCTATTGACTTTGGCAGAGAATAAAACTTGCTGTTGTGTCTTATATAAGGACCGAAGCGGCCGATAGCTGCAGTCATCTCTTTGTCTTCGTAAGTTCCAACAATGCGGGGGAGCTTGAATAGCTCCAGAGCATCCTCCAATGTGATCGTCTCTAAAAACTGGCCTTTGCGAAGACTGGCATAAGTAGGTTTTTCTCCTGTTTCAGGGTTTTCTTCTCCTAATTGCACGTATGGACCGAAACGACCAAGTTTTGCAAAAATAGTTTTACCGGTAGCGGGATCCGTGCCTACTTCCCGTGTAGCAGAAACATCAGCTCTGGATATGTTTTCACTTGATTCAATGCGCTGATGGAACTTCTGGTAGAATTGATCCAGCATTTTTTCCCACCCTTTCTGGCCTTGCGCGATTTCATCAAATTCAGCCTCAACGCGGGCAGTAAAAGAGTAATCAATCACATTGGGAAAATGCTCTACCAGAAAATCATTTACAACCATGGCCATGTCAGTAGGGAAAAGCTTTGCTTTTTCAGCCCCTGTGATTTCTGTTTTATTTTGAGATGAAATCTGGCTATCCTTTAATGTTAGGACCTGGTAATTGCGCTCTTTACCCTCTCTGCTGTCTTTTTCAACGTAACCGCGCTTTTGTATAGTAGAAATAGTTGGAGCATAGGTAGATGGTCTGCCAATACCCATTTCTTCCAGTTTTTTTACCAGGCTGGCTTCTGTATAGCGGGCAGCAGGGCGGGTAAAACGTTGGGTGGCCAGCATCTGGCGCAGATCAAGATTTTGGCCAATGCTTAAAGGTGGCAACATTCCTTTTACATCCTCATCAGATTCATCTTCATCCACTGATTCAATGTAGACCTTCAGGAAGCCTTCAAACTTTATCACCTCACCGGAAGCTTGAAGCTTTTGGTCTGGCTGAGTGGAGATTCCAATAGTAGCTGTGGTCTTTTCGATCTCAGCGTCCGCCATCTGGGAGGCAATGGCACGTTTCCATATTAACTCATAGAGTCGCTGCTCATTCCGATCAGTGCTGGCTTCCATTACTGAGAAGTCAGTGGGACGTATGGCTTCGTGCGCTTCCTGAGCCGATGCTGATTTTGTTTTGAAATGACGAACCTTAACGAATTTTTCTCCAAATGAACGATTTATCTCTCTGGTAGCTCCCTGTATGGCTTCTTCTGATAAATTTAAAGAGTCGGTACGCATGTAGGATATTTTACCCGATTCATATAGGCGCTGAGCGACGGTCATGGTTTGGGCAACAGAGAAGTATAATTTACGGCTAGCCTCTTGTTGAAGGGTAGATGTTGTAAAAGGAGGAGCTGGACTACGTTTCAGTGGCTTCTTCTCCAGGTTCTCGATCTTATAGTCTGCTCCAACACACTTTTGTAAAAATGCCTGAGCCTCTTCTTCAGTTTTGAATTTCTTTGGTAACTCAGCCTCCAGTGTTTTTCCTTCAACATTGAAAGATGCCGTAATACGGAAAGAGGATTCTGCTTTGAAACGCTCTATTTCCCTTTCCCGCTCAACAACCAGCCGAACGGCAACAGATTGCACCCGGCCTGCTGAAAGTCCGGTTTTAATTTTTTTCCAAAGCACTGGAGACAACTCAAAGCCAACCAGCCTGTCCAGTATACGCCGCGCCTGCTGAGCATTGACCAGGTCCATGTCAATGCCTCTAGGTGAATTGATGGCATTGACGATGGCGTTCTTTGTAATCTCGCGGAAAACAATGCGACGGGTTTTAGAATCGTTCAGGTTCAGTGCCTCTGTGAGGTGCCATGAAATAGCTTCTCCTTCACGGTCATCATCTGATGCAAGCCAGACAGTTTCTGCTTCCTTTGCCAGTTTCCGTAGCTGTGATACAACCTCTTTTTTGTCGCTTGATACAACATAGGTTGGTTTAAAGCCATGCTCAATATCAATGGCATTATTACCTTTTGGCAGATCGCGTACGTGGCCGAAACTGGATTTCACCACATAATCTTTTCCTAAATATCCCTCGATTGTTTTGGCCTTGGCAGGCGACTCTACTATAATTAAGTTTTTTATCATGCGTATATTTAAAGGCAGGCTTAGCCGAAATTTGCCCAAAGTTCAACTATTTTTTTCAACATTTACAACCTCTTTCGTATAACATAGGTTTAACACCTGAATAATTTAAGGTTATTAAACAGCTTAAGCAGCCATTTAGCATCTATACGGGCACACTTTAGATTTATATGCAAAGAAGAATACTCATCTGCCGGCACGCAGAAACAAACGAACCTCATCCTTTCCAATCTGACTTTGAACGAGAGTTAACCATTAAGGGTACAAAACAGGCGCGGGAAACAGGCTCCTGGCTGCGGGAAAAATTCACTAAAGTTGATTGTATCCTTGCAAGCCCAGCCAAAAGAGCACAGGCTACTGTGCGTATAATTGCTGGGCGATTATACTTCCCCGAAGATGAGATAAAATATGATCCCGATCTTTATAATGCCAGGGAGCAGCAGCTGCTTCAATGCCTCAGCACACTTCCTGCTGAGGCTAATACTGTCTTACTTGTGGGGCACAACCCAGGTATCACACGGCTTGCAAGGGAGCTTACTGATAAATTGGTCGCTTACCTGGAGCCAGCGGATGTAGTTGCTGTGGAAATTGAGCTTCCGGAGTGGAATGATATTCATTACACAACCGGCACATTATCAATTAATAAAATGCAGCAGGCATAGCAGGTCCTGCCGGCTCCTACATATATGAATTTTTTATCATAAGTTAATTTCTTTAGCTTTATATCCTTCAAAGCATTCTTTTGGTTTTAAAGATCGCATTTTAGCATCTCCTGTATGAAGACAACAACTGTTGCTGTCATTAACCAGAAAGGCGGCACTGGTAAAACAACCACTACCATTAATTTGGGAAGCGCCCTAAGCAAGCAAGGCAAAAAAGTGTTACTTGTCGACCTTGATCCCCAAAGCAACTTATCTTACTCTTTAGCTGTTGCCAATCCAGAGGCAACTCTGGCTGATGTTTTCCTCGGCAACAGGAAACTAGTTGAAATTATTGTTGAAAAAGATGGGCTTTGGATAGCTCCGGGTTCAAATGAGCTAGTAGATATTGAAATATCACTGGTTTCGGAGAAAGAGCGGGAAACTTTTTTAAAAACTATACTTGCCGAAGCAAAGGGCTTTGATATCATTCTGATTGATTGTCCTCCGTCCCTGTCTGTTCTTACCCTTAATGCACTAACGGCTGCTCAGGAAGTTCTTATTCCCTTACAAATGGAAGTACTTACGCTACAGGGGCTTGATCAGATAACCAATACGGTGGCACGTGTGCGAAAAGCTTTCAATCCTAAACTAAAAATAAAAGGTATCGTAGTGGTCATGTTTGATGTTCGCAGAAAACTGAGCCAGGAGGTGCTGGAATACCTGCATGAAAATGTGAAAGAGAAAATATTTAAGAGCCAGATTCGCCTGAATGTAAAGTTGGCAGAAGCCCCATCTTTTGGTAAAAGTATTTTGGACTATGATACATCCTCTAACGGAGCCAAAGATTATAAAGCGCTGGCCGAAGAATTTCTGAAGAGCTAAAACACATGTACCGCGTAGGTAAACATTAAATATAAAAGTGTAAATTGCATTAATGCTGTGCAATTTTTTTAGATAGCATTTTCTTTATTAAAAGACACCCTTTCCAATCAAATAGAAGTCATGGCCTTAGGTAAAAATTTGAAGTTGAGCAAAGACAAGCTCATAAGTGAAGTAGAAGCAAATCCTAACAAACCTGCTGCCACAAAAGCCAAGGATGAAAATAAGGCTCCTGTTGCTCAGGTGAAAGAGAACAATGCAAAGTCTGGTGGCGCAACTACCGCTGCCACTGCTGATAAAAAAGCGACTCCACCTGCTACCTTGAATGCAAAGGGACCAGACAGAAGCAGGGGTGGGAAAAAGCAAGTGCTTCCAAGTGATCCGGAATATATCAGCGAGCAGCTAAACAAGGTGCTGTATGCCCTGGATGCCTTTAAAAAGGGCGATATATCGGTTCGACTCACGAAACAAAATGATGACATCTTTGCTGAAATAGCCGAAGCCTATAACTCCATGGTGGAGATGATTGGTGGTGTAGGTGGAGAGGTGTCACGTATCTCTAAAGTTGCCGGTGTTGAAGGTAACCTTAAAGCCAGGGCTTCTGCAGAGAGCGCATCCGGTTTCTGGAAAGACATGATCAATAATATCAATGGTCTTGTTGATTCGATTGCGGTTCCGGTATTGGAAGTGGGGAAAGTACTTAAGAACATTTCGCGGGGTAACCTGGATGAAACCTTCCAAATTCCTGTGTCAGGTGACTTTAAAGTGATGGCGGAGACCATCAACCGTACCATCGATAACCTGAATCTTTTCGCTGGTGAGGTAACCCGCGTGGCGCTAGAGGTGGGTACAGAGGGTAAACTGGGCGGACAGGCATCAGTACCAAACGTAGCTGGTATCTGGAAAGACCTTACCGATAATGTAAATACCATGGCCTCGAACCTAACGGCACAGGTGCGGGACATTGCCAACGTGGCAACAGCCGTGGCCAAGGGCGACCTGACGCAGAAAGTGTCTGTTGATGTGAAGGGTGAGATCGCTCAGCTAAAGGATAACGTGAACCAGATGGTGGACTCGCTCAACATCTTTGCTGACGAGGTAACCCGTGTGGCGCGCGAGGTAGGTACCGAAGGTAAACTGGGCGGCCAGGCTAAAGTGCCAAATATTGGTGGTGTTTGGAAAGATTTAACTGACAATGTGAACACCATGGCTTCGAACCTAACGAGCCAGGTGCGGGATATAGCGAATGTTGCAACTGCCGTGGCAAAGGGTGACCTGACGCAGAAGGTAACGGTAAATGTAAAAGGAGAGATTGCCGAGTTGAAAGACATCATCAACCAGATGGTGGACTCCCTAAACGTATTCGCAGGTGAGGTAACCCGCGTGGCGCGTGAAGTGGGTACGGAGGGTAAACTGGGTGGACAGGCCAATGTGCCTAGAGTAGAAGGTACCTGGAAAGAGTTGACGGACAACGTAAACTACATGGCCTCTAACCTGACCAGCCAGGTACGTGACATTGCCAACGTGGCGACAGCCGTGGCGAAGGGCGACCTGACACAGAAAGTAACGGTGGATGTGAAGGGTGAGATCGCTGAACTGAAGAGCATCCTAAACGACATGGTGGACCGCTTGAACGTGTTTGGCGCAGAAGTAACCCGCGTGGCGCGTGAAGTGGGAACCGAGGGTATACTAGGAGGTCAGGCAAATGTACCGAACGTAGCAGGTATCTGGAAAGACCTGACAGATAACGTGAACTACATGGCCTCTAACCTGACCAGCCAGGTGCGTGACATTGCCAACGTAGCGACAGCCGTGGCGAAGGGCGACCTGAGCCAGAAGGTGACGGTGGATGTGAAGGGCGAGATAGCGGAGCTGAAGGTGAACGTAAACCAGATGGTGGACTCGCTCAACATCTTTGCCGGTGAGGTTACCCGTGTGGCACGTGAAGTGGGCACGGAAGGTAAACTGGGCGGACAGGCCAATGTGCCAATGGTTGCCGGTGTATGGAAGGATCTGACGGACAATGTGAACACCATGGCGAGTAACCTGACGCAACAAGTGCGGGATATTGCGAATGTAGCAACCGCCGTGGCGAAAGGTGACCTGACGCAGAAAGTTACTGTAAATGTGCAAGGTGAGATTGCTGAGTTGAAGGAAAACATCAACCAGATGGTGGACTCGCTCAACATCTTTGCCGGTGAGGTTACCCGTGTGGCTCTTGAGGTGGGTACCGAAGGAAAACTGGGTGGACAGGCCAACGTGCCAATGGTTGCCGGTGTATGGAAGGATCTAACAGACAATGTAAATACCATGGCCTCAAACCTGACTGTTCAGGTGCGGGACATTGCCAACGTGGCAACAGCTGTTGCGAAGGGAGACCTGACGCAGAAAGTAACGGTTGATGTTAAAGGTGAGATCGCTGAACTGAAGGAGAACATCAATCGAATGGTGGATTCCCTGAACGTATTCGGTGATGAGGTGACCCGCGTGGCACGTGAAGTGGGCACGGAGGGTAAACTGGGCGGTCAGGCCAACGTGCCGAATGTAGGAGGAACCTGGAAAGAACTTACCGATAATGTAAATATCATGGCTTCTAACCTGACACTTCAGGTTAGGGATATTGCAAAAGTTGCTACCGCGGTGGCAAAAGGAGACTTAACACAGAAAGTAGCGGTAGAGGTTCGTGGGGAAATACTTGATCTGAAAGAGAACCTGAACCAGATGGTGGACTCCCTGAACGTATTTGCTGACGAAGTTACCCGAGTGGCACGTGAGGTGGGTACCGAAGGTAAACTAGGTGGTCAGGCAAATGTTCCAAAAGTTCGCGGAACCTGGAAGGAACTAACAGACAATGTGAACACCATGGCTAGTAATCTTACAAGCCAGGTGCGTGACATTGCAAAGGTTGCTACTGCCGTGGCGAAGGGTGATCTGACGCAGAAAGTGTCTGTGGATGTGAAGGGTGAGATAGCGGAGCTGAAGGAAAACATTAACCGAATGGTGGACTCGCTCAACATCTTTGCCGGTGAGGTTACCCGTGTGGCCCTTGAGGTGGGCACGGAGGGTAAACTGGGCGGTCAGGCCAACGTGCCTAACGTTGCCGGTATCTGGAAGGATTTAACAGACAATGTAAATACCATGGCCTCCAACCTGACAACTCAGGTAAGGGGAATAGTTAAAGTAGTTACAGCGGTATCAAAAGGAGACCTTACACAGAAGCTGACGCTCGAAGCTAGAGGCGAGGTAGCTGATCTTGCTGACACCATTAACACGATGGTTGTTGACCTGAACAGGCTGGCAGGTGAAGTTAGCCGTGTGGCAAGAGTAGCGGGTGTGGAAGGTAAACTTACTGAGCGAGCAACACTGCAAGGCGTTGGAGGAAGCTGGAAAGAATTAGTAGATACGCTGAACGACCTGCTGGAGTCTATTGTAACCCCGGTACTGGAGGTATCAAGAGTAGTGCGTGGCATTTCTGAAGGTGACCTTACACAGCGGGTAGAAACACAGACAGCAGGTGACATCCAGGACATGGCTACAGCCCTGAATCTGGCAGTTGAGAACCTGAATGCTTTACTCGGTGAGATCAATGACTCTTCATTAGTGGTAGGAAGCTCCTCGGAGGAAATGGCCGCTAAAGGACTGGAAATGAATAAGGTAACTCTTGATGTGGCCCTGGCAATGCAACAAATGGCAGAAGGTGCACAAAATCAGGCCCTTAAAACAGACCAAGCCTTTAAACTGATTGAAGAGATCATGAAAGCCACCAAAGAAACAGCCAATCGTGCTGAGGTGGTGAACAAATCTGCCAAAGTTGGTGAGGAGACCTCTCAGCATGGTTTGAAAACGGTGGCAGAAGTGGTGAAGAACATGGAGGAAATCTCTACCTCTGCATCCCTCACTTCTAAAACCATTGAAGTACTTAGCACACGTTCCCAGGAAATATCTAAGTCACTTGGTGTAATTACAGACATTGCAGCTCAGACTAACCTTCTGGCGCTGAATGCTGCCATTGAGGCGGCACGGGCCGGCGATGCAGGTCGTGGTTTTGCCGTGGTTGCCGAGGAAATCAGGAAGCTGGCAGAAGGATCACGTAAATCAGCAAGCGAAATTGCTACGCTCGTTGATGACGTTAAGAAAGATACGGCTTCTGCGGCAACGGCTATTTCAACAATGGAGGGAAGGGTATTGAAAGGAAAGAATGCTACCTTCGAAGCTTCTGGTGCCTTTAAGAACATTGCTGCTTCAAGTGGCGAGACGCTTAGAACTGCACAGGATATTCTTACGGCAACTGAGGTTCAGAAATCTTCAATCGGTGACGTAGTGAAATATGTGGAAGAAGTGGTAGCGATTGCAGAACAAACTGCATCTGGTACACAGCAAGTGGCCAGTACAGCAAAACAACTTTCGGCTTCCATGCAAGTGCTTACTTCTTCATCGCAGAACCTGAATGACATTGCAGCAGACCTGCAAATCAGTATTTCTGCCTTCAAACTGATTGATGGAAACCTGATTTTTAACGGCAACAAAAACCGTAGAATGTTAGCCATTCCTACCATTTCTAAATCAGAAAGAGCAACAACGGGTAATACAAGAATTGCCACCAGCTCAAAAAGTTCTAATGGATCTGCTAAAGCAGGAGAAATCAGCAAGAAGTAATGGTAAAGCAAGTGAAGAAGGATGGCGCAGCCGATAAGCCGGCTAACGGTACAACTACATCAGGGCAACAGGAGGTTGTAGGCGAATTGTTAAATGGTGAAACACCTGCAAACGGTGCTCCCATAAAAGAAGAGAAGGTTGTGCACCTGATTGTTTTTAAACTGGGCAGCGAACACTATGCTATAAAAATTGACCAGGTAAAAGAGGTAACAATTACTCCTGACATCACCAGGATGCCCCGTACACCTGACTTTGTAAAAGGTGTTGCTAATATACGTGGTGATATTATCGCTATTGTTGACCTGGAGAAGCGTTTTTCCATACGACCGGCACCCGTTACTGAAAATTTTAACTCTAACCTTACTTATACCTTAGTTATTGAAGCAAAGGATTATAGTATAGGAGTTGTAGTAAAGGAAATGCCACAGTCCTTAAACCTTGCTATGTCTAAAATAGATAAAGCACCTTCCTTTTTACAAGACACAAGTATAAAGGAGTCCTATATCGAAGGAATAGCAAAGGTTGATGGCCGGCTTATCATTGTTCTGGACATGTACCGGATCTTAACAAGTGATGAGATAAAGCAGCTTACAAACTGATAATTAATAAGGTATCATAAAGTACTTAGAAAAGTATGAAAAGAATATTGATTGTAGATGATTCTTTCTACATGCGCACCATGTTAAAAAACATGTTGACAGACGCTGGTTATGAGGTAGTGGGCGAAGCTCCTAATGGACAAACTGCTCTGGAACTGGCGAAGGAAACAAATCCTGACCTGATTACCCTGGATGTTATATTGCCAGATAATACCGGCCTGGATGTGCTGAAGGGCATTAAAAAAGATCAGCCGGATATGAAGGTAATCATAGTGAGTGCTGTAGGTCAGGAAGTCATTGTAAATGAAGCATTAGATTATGGTGCTCTTTCTTACATCGTAAAGCCTTTTTCGGAGGAAAAGGTGTTGGAAGCGGTAAGTAAGGCTCTGGAAGAGGAACCAAAAAGCTAGAGAACACAGAGGGGGCTTAGTCCAAATACTATGCAGCAGAGCAGGTTGCTCCTTTCACCCGGGCACCTGAGGGTTTACTATGAAGTCGAGAGAACAGGAGTACAAGGAGATATTTATAGCTGAGGCTTTAGAGTATTATGATGCTCTGAACAGGCATATCAGTGATCTGGAAAGGAACCCGCAGGATGAACGTCTGCTTGCGGAGGTTTTTCGTTTATTGCATAACCTTAAAGCTAATGCGAAGGCTATAGGCTATCTGCAAATCTCAGATATATCTCATAAGCTCGAAACTGCTTTCAGCCTGATTAGAAACAAGGAGCTTAGCTTCAGTGATGAAGTGGTAATGGTTCTTTTTGATGGGGTGGATATGCTCGGGGACCTGATCACGAATGTAGATAATCCCTCTGCTTCTGAACCAGATCCTGTACTGCTCCGAAACCTCGACATTATTGTTGACAGCCTTTCTGATAGCGCAATTGAACTTTCAAAAGTTCAGAAGTACAGTTCGTCTAAAAGCCTGACCCTTTCTGATCTGATTTATATACAGATCAAGAAGTTAGATCATTTGCTTAATTTAGTGGGAGAACTCATGATTGACCGGGATCAGATCCTGGCTATCAGCAGGGAAATCAATAATGATGACCTTAAAAATGTAAGCTCTCACCTGTACCGCATTACAGAGGAACTTCAGTATAGTGTAATGGATGCTCGCCTGGTGAACATTGGTACACTATTTAACAAGTTCCCGAGAATTGTGCGCGACATAGCAGTTGCTGAGAAAAAGGAAGTGAACCTGGAGATGGTAGGGCAGAATATTCAGATTGACCGTAACATCCTTCAGATCATTACGGATTCACTGCTCCACCTGGTTCGGAATGCCATTACACATGGAATTGAAACTCCTGCCGTAAGAGAAAAAGCGGGAAAGAGTTCTACAGGCAGCCTTTCTTTGAAAGCCCGTAACGACCGTGATAATGTTGTAATAGAGTTATCCGACGATGGCAAGGGAATAGATTTTAAAAAGGTAAAAAAAGTAGCAGTACAAAAGGAGCTTGTTTCTGCAGATGCGGCAGAGAATCTGCCCGACTCAGAAGTTTTATCTTTCCTTTTTGAACCTGGTTTCTCAATGGCCAAGGAGGTAACGGAGTATTCAGGCAGGGGAGTTGGTTTAGATGTTGTTAAAAATGCCATAGACTCTATTGGAGGGCTATTAAAGATAGACTCTAAAGTAGGGGAGGGCACAACTTTTACAATGCAGCTGCCTACGTCTATTGCGGTTAAGGGAGCATTATTATTTGAAGTAGATCAAATTTTCTATGCCATTCCACTGATTCATACAGAATTGGTTGTGGCCATGAATGTGAATGAACTTCATGAAGTGGGGGACGTGATGGTGGCTGACATCGGTGGTGAAACAACTACTGTCGTTTACCTTAACGAACTTTTGAACGCCCCTGAGGGTGAAATGAAACTCGGTGACAAGACCAAGCTAAAAGGAATTGAACAAAATATCATTGTCGTTTCCTATAACAACAGAAGGCTTGGGTTGATTGTAGATAAGCTTTACAGGCAGCAGGATATTGTTGTTAAGCCTCTTAGCAGGCCACTGGACAAAATTGAACTGTATAGCGGTGTGACTTTACTTGGAACCGGGCGGGTGTGCCTGGTACTGGATGTACCGGCAGTAACCCGGTACTTTATTAATAATAGATGATCGGCTGGCGGCGATGGATATAAAACCCATTAACATGACAAGCAAAATAGAGTCTCAAGTGACGGATCTGGAAAGGGATATCATTAAGGAGATCATTAATATCGGTCTTGCACGTGCAGCCGATTCCTTTGCAGCAATTGCAAGGGACAAGGTTTTTCTTAAGGTTCCTGATATCCAGCTTATTGAGATAAAACAACTGATTGAACTGGTGACAAAGTATGAAAATACCCATAGCATTATTCAATCCGAGATAAAAGGGGACTTTAATGGAGCAACATTAATGCTTTTTTCCGATGATCATATTTCCCGGTTATCTGAAGTTTGCCTTGGTATGCTTGATGTACAGAAGGGGGAGCTTTCCGTGATGCAAGAGTCACTGCTTCTTGAAATTAGTAACATCATTACCGGAGCGCTTGTAACTCAGCTTGCCAATATTCTCAAAACGAACATTTATGGCTCTCCGCCTAAAGCCCCCAAAAACAGTATAGCCGACTCTTTGAAGGATATACTTGTACAACATCCACTCTTTCAACCTCTGGTATTTACAGTAATAACAAGGTTTACCCATGATTCAAGAAGCGTTGAACTGCCATTACTCTTGTTTTTTGACTCTAAAACTCTGCTGAAAATTCTGGAAATTATCAGAACGTTTGAATTAGGTAAAAATAACTTAACAGATACTAATTAATCCTTAAGCAGTAAGAGAAGCTCAATGGTGCAAGATCTTACTATTTAAATGTCGAGACCCGGAAATAAGCTCAGCTTCTACGAGATCACTGGCTATGCACTTATAGTTAGTGGTATAGTAGTGCTTGTTTGGGGTACCGTAAAGTTTGACCTGCTACACGAACTTTACCTTGACCCGGAAGCACGCCGCGGAGGCGTTTTTGGAGAATACGGCGAGTTCATAGGCGGTATAGTCGGTTCTTTATGGGCATTGGCTGGTGTTTTTCTCTTCTTTGCAACCCTTACCTATCAAAAAAGGGAATTCGAGCTGCAGCGTTTTGAGCTACACAAAACACAAAAGATATTTCAGCAGCAGAATTTCTCTACCCTCTACATCAGCTTTGTAAATAAGCACAACGACATAATTGATTCCCTGACAGCTTACGATATAAATCAAAGCACCTGGACGGGCAGCAACTTTTTTGTTTTCTTTCAGGAAAAAGTGCTTACTTCCTTCGTTCAAAAGTCCCGAAACCTAGGGACAGGAGAAAAAACAAAAGAAAATCTACTCAACATCTTCCAGGACTACTTTACTTATCACTTCAGCTTCTATCAGAATAGCTTAGACCCGTACCTGAAGAACCTAAGTGTTTTGTTCCGGCTAATTCAACGCTACCGGGCTGACACGCAGGATCAGGGAGAGTATTACAGCTTTATAACGAAGGCAAGTTTTACCCAATCAGAGCTTTTTCTGATCTATCATGTAGCCCGGTTTAATCTATTAAAGGAATTTAGTGCATTTGATGATGCCTTTGATGTTTTTGAGGACCTGGTGGATGAGTATAAGGTGGATTTTATAGTGCAGCAGGAAGCTGAGATGCTTTAGGTGCTGCTTTATCCTGTCTGGCAAAATTCCTGAATTTTAACTCATTGGAGGCGAACCTAGTATACTTCTATGAGGTAGCTAAACTTTTGATTATAGCTTCATATTTTGTTTTTTTGCCTTGTTATAGATTTTTAACTTTTCATACCCATTGATGAACGCTTTAGGCAGACACATTTTAGTTGAATTTTACGATTGCTCACCAGAGTTGATGAACGATGTTGTTCATATTGAGAACAGCATGGTTGCAGCAGCCGAAACAGCCGGTGCCACTGTAATTAATAGCACGTTTCACCACTTCTCTCCATACGGAGTGTCTGGTGTGGTTGTGATTCAGGAAAGCCACCTGGCTATTCATACCTGGCCTGAATACGGGTATGCTGCAGTAGATCTTTTTACGTGTGGAGATTCTGTTGACCCTTGGGTATCTTACAGTTACCTGAAAGAAGCATTTGAGTCTGGCCATGGTTCCTCAATGGAATTACGCCGGGGGCAATTAAGCCTTTTAAAGCGCAATGACTTTAATCTTGACGCTCTTCGCGATGTAGCACCCAAATCAATAGAGGCGGATGGTACCATTACCCGTGACGTTTGGTTTACCGAAAGAGATGAGAACATTGCCCTTTCCCTAAAGCACTCGGGTAACCAGTTGTATAAAAAGGATTCCCCGTACCAGCGTGTAGAGATTTTTGAAACCCTGGCTTATGGCAATATGCTTACGCTGGATGGTATGGTAATGTGTACCCAAAAAGATGAGTACGTTTACCACGAAATGATTACACATGTGCCAATGTTCAGCCATACCAAGGCAAAGCGTGCTCTTGTGATTGGAGGTGGTGATGGTGGTACTGTTAGAGAACTGCTGCGCCATGAACAATTAGAAGAAGTAACTCTGGTAGAAATTGACGAACTGGTAATAGAAGCCTGTAAACTCCACCTTCCTGAGACAGCTGTTGCCTTCGGTAATCCGCGTCTTAACCTGCTCGTGGAAGATGGTATCAAGTACATCAATGACTGCGAAGACGGAAGGTATGACTTAATTATTATTGATTCAGCAGATCCTGTTGGTCCAGGTGAGGGACTCTTTACTGCAGAGTTCTATAAAGAAGTTTATCGTTGCCTGACACCTGACGGTCTGATGATCACACAATCTGAATCACCTCGTTTCAACACTGGTGTTTTTGTCGAGATATATGAAACATACAAGCAAATTTTTGGTGAAAATAAAGTTCATTGCTATTTAGCTGGTATCCCGACTTATCCAACCGGTACCTGGAGTTTCTCTTACTCTTCTAAAGGTGATGCTCATCCGCTACAGTTTGATAAAGACGCTGCAGCGAAGTTTTCACAGGAGCAGGGCCTGAAGTATTACAATGAAGAAATTCATACTGCAGCCTTTGCCCTTCCTAATTTTGTAAAGGAGCTTTTGGCTAACGGATCAAAGAAAGATATTTAGGCATATTCAGCTGAACCAACCATGGATAGCAAAGAACAAAAAATAGCCAACTTCGACCCAAATGGTGTTGGCGATATAAGTGGTGGCCTCTTTGGTCTGCCGTTCACAATAGAGGAATCTGAGGTAGTTATAATTCCAACTCCCTGGGAAGTCACGGTATCGTACAGTGCAGGTACGGCACAAGGTCCTCTGGCCGTAAAAGATGCCTCTCCTCAACTTGACCTTTTTGAACCAAACATAAAGGATGCGTGGAAGCTAGGTATTGCCATGGAAGAGATTTCAGATGAGTGGTTAGCAACTAGTGACACTCTCCGCCAAAAAGCAGAAGCCTATATAAATTGGCTGGAAGCAGGAAGCCCGGAAGTCGGAAAGGCCGAATATGAAAACCTACCTGCTGAAGTTACTGCAAAAGGAGAAGAGTTCCTGCAGTGGCTTAAGAGTAAATCTCTGGCTTACCTGAAGGAGGGAAAATTAGTGGGGGTGTTAGGTGGTGATCACAGTACGCCACTAGGTTTAATGCATGCTTTAGCTGAGGTACATGATGAGTATGGGATTCTGCAGATTGATGCACATGCAGACTTACGCGAGGCTTATGAGGGCTTTAAGTATTCTCATGCGTCCATCATGTACAATGCCTTAAAGTTACAGCAGGTTAAGAAGCTGGTGCAGGTAGGCATCCGTGACTTGTGCCAGGCGGAGGCAGAGCTTGCGGACCAGTCTAATGGCAGAGTAACTATTTTTTATGATGCTACTCTTAAAGAAAACATGTATGCTGGCGACAGCTGGAAGAAAGAGTGCAAAAAAATTATTGCGCAGCTACCCCAGAAGGTTTATATCAGTTTTGACATTGATGGACTAGATCCTAAGCTTTGCCCTGCAACTGGTACTCCGGTACCTGGTGGTTTGGAGTTTGAGCAGGCAGTATACCTTGTAAAGCAGTTAGTAAAGTCAGGGAGAGAAATAATTGGTTTCGATCTTTGTGAAGTGGCCCCAGGTGAAAGTGAGTGGAATGGTAATGTTGGTGCCCGGGTTTTGCAAAAGCTTTGTAACTGGATGGCCGTTTCACAGAAGCGCCTGGAAGCACAGTTGTAGACCAATAGAAACCTAGTCTCTTTTATTACAGGTTGCTCTAATTCTTTGCATGATTAATAAGTCAAAGTAAAGCCTCTTCGGATAGCATCCGGAGAGGCTTTACTGTTTAAATGTAGTGCCGTTCAAAAAGCAGAAAAAAGATTTTATCTTTAAACCTCTTATACCGTAAGTTTACATTTGATAAATACTTTATTCATAATATCTGATAAAAGAAAACTTATGGGATTTGTTATACGACTACTAATAGTTGGAGCTGCAGCATTATTATCATCTTACATTTTGCCTGGAGTGCATATAGCAGGCTTTCTTGCCGCCATTATTCTAGCATTGGTTCTGGCTATTTTGAATGCAATCGTAAAACCTGTACTGGTTTTTCTGACTATACCGGTTACAATCTTAACACTAGGCCTCTTTTTGCTAGTAATCAATGCCTTGATTATTTTGTTGGCTAGTGCCATAGTACCGGGGTTTACTGTCGATGGTTTTTGGTGGGCTCTTCTCTTCAGCTTAGTTCTTTCTATCATTACTGCTATCATAGACGCAGTAGTAGATTAAGAAATTAAACGGGGACAGCTAATCTTAGCTGTCCCCGTTTAATTATTATAACTTTTTGCCTTATTTTTTGCTCATCCAGTTTTCGCAGGCATCAGCACACTCTTTACAAATATCTGCACAGTGCTGGCAGTGATCTGCCTCATGCTTTCGGCACTCTTCTTCACATAATCTGCAAATCTCAATACATTCCTTCATCACATGCTTGGCATGCTCAGAATTACGCGCAACAAAGCGAGCGGTGGTTATACAAATGTCAGCACAGTCACGGTCTAACATGATACAACGGGCCATCATTTTTACATCATCTTCCTGCAGGCACAGTGTTGCACAGGTTTCGCAGGCAGTCATACATTTTACCAGAACGTGTTCCAGGTTGTTTGTTATTTCGGATTTCATAGCTTTAAATTAAATTTTACTAATCCACTTAGATACGGTCACCTATTGCCATTGTTATTTTTTATCACCTGAATCTGCTGCTTCATGAATTTTTAAGGCACTTTCAATGTCGTTAACTTTTGTAGGCATATTAAGACGGCAGTTCGTTTTTAAGTTGACTAATGGTTAACTTTGAAAGACAGGTTGATGCTGCATAGGCAAATAATGCTTATGAAATGAAGATTAAAGAATGGTAACGATACGTGAGGCCAGGGAGGCTCTTAAATTATATTTCGGTTATGAACAGTTCCGGCCAATGCAGGAGCAAATCATTTCAGATGTACTGCAGCGGAAAGATGTAGTAGTCTTGATGCCTACTGGTGGTGGTAAGTCAGTTTGCTTCCAGGTGCCAGCTGTAGTGATGCCCGGCATTAGCATTGTTGTTTCTCCGCTCATTGCCCTGATGAAAGACCAGGTGGAAGCTTTAATTGTTAATGGTATTCCAGCAGCATATATTAACAGCTCACAGAACGCTGAACAGCAGTATGAAATAGAGAATGAATGTTTAGCAGGGAGGCTAAAGTTATTATATGTATCTCCGGAAAAACTGCTTTCATCAGGATTTATATCCTTTCTGAAGCGATTAAATGTTTCCCTTTTTGCAATTGATGAGGCACATTGTATATCTGCCTGGGGGCATGACTTCCGCCCTGAATACACCCAGCTAAAAGCCCTAAAGCAGCAGTTCCCTTCTGTACCGGTAATAGCACTAACAGCAACTGCCGATAAATTAACTCAGAAAGATATTCAGGAGCAGTTATACCTGAAGAATCCGTCTGTTTTTACTGCTTCCTTCGACAGGCCAAACATCAACCTGATGGTAAAGCCAGGGAAGGACAGGTTTAATAAGATAACAGAATTCCTTGAGCGAAGGCATAAACAACCCGGCATCATTTACTGCCTTAGCCGCAAAGCAACAGAATCACTGGCTAATAAGTTAAAATCAAGCGGATATAGCGCCACCTACTATCATGCGGGAATGTCAGCGAACCAACGGGCAAAGTCGCAGGATGATTTCCTGAAAGACAACGTGCAGATAGTATGCGCTACCATTGCCTTCGGGATGGGTATTGATAAGTCGAATGTGCGTTGGGTGATCCATTACAACCTACCTAAAAACATCGAAGGATATTACCAGGAAATTGGTCGTGCTGGCCGGGATGGAGCTAAATCTGATGCACTGCTTTTTTATAGCTTTGCTGATGTAATGAACATGCGAAACATGCTTCAGGAAAATCAGAGTAGGGAAGAGCAGACGGAACTGCAGCTCGTGAAGCTTGAGCGAATGCAACAGTTCGCGGAGGCAGCAGCTTGCCGCCGCCGGATTCTGCTACAGTATTTTGGTGAAACCATGAGGAAAGACTGTGGCAACTGTGATATTTGCCGCAATCCTCCCACCAGGTTCGATGGAACATTACTAGCACAAAAAGCCTTGTCTGCCATTGCCCGTACAAATGAGAGAGTAAACCTTAGTTTACTTGTGGATGTGCTACGTGGAGCGCGCACAAGTCAGGTAATGCAGGCAGGATATGACAGAGTGAAAACATACGGGGCAGGTCGTGACGTAAGCACTTTGGACTGGAACCGGTACCTCCATCAGCTGCTGAATGAAGGTTTTGTAGAAATGGCCTATGACCAGGGCTATACACTAAAGCTTACGGAGCATAGCAGGCAGGTATTGTTTGAAGGGCGAAAGGTGCAGTTAGTTAAATTTGAAGAAACAAAGCAGGAAGAACCTACTGTTAAAGCCCGTCCTAAGAAAGAATTAATAAAAGATGCATTATTTGAGACCCTCCGCACGCTTCGTAAAAGCTTGGCAGATGAAAATGGTGTACCTCCTTACGTGATCTTCACGGATACAACATTGCAGGAAATGGCTGCTGAACGCCCTACGAATAAAATATCCATGCTTGCTATTTCAGGCGTAGGATCACAAAAGTATGACCGGTATGGCGACATCTTCATTAGTAAAATCATCGACTTTATAAATGAAGAACAGGCAAAAGGTAACAAAATGAAAGGAGCTACTCACCTGGCAACCCTTGAATTGCTTCAGAGTGGGATGAGTATAGAAGAAATTGCTAAAGTGCGCAGCCTTAATCCTGTTACTATTTTCTCACACCTGGCTATTTTGTATGAACAGGGGTACAAGGTGAATCTCTCTCCCTATATTACAAAACAAGAGTATGCTGCCATTTCTAAAGCAATAATAAAGTTAGGTTCTGACGCTAAGTTGAAAGAGCTTTTTGAATATTTAGATGAGAAGTTTGAATACTACAAAATCAGGCTTTCTGTCTCTATCTTCAAGAAAGAGAATAATCAGTAAAGGGAGTATGTTTAAAACAACCGGGGATGTCAACTTATGATAGCCCCGGTTATTTTGGACATACTCTTCTACCTTAAGGATGCAATAGGATCTGGTTTGTCATCTTTGTCCCCGGTTATTGTACCTTGTGAGTTAACTGAACCCCGGAGCAGAAGGATTCCCGCAACATGAGGAGCCGCGAAGGAAGTGCCATTTCCTCCTCCCCCAATGCCTCCACCTTTTGTTGTTACAGTAACATTTACGCCGGGGGCCGCAAAATCTACAGCAGCCCCATAATTAGAGGATATCCATAAACGGTTGAAAGAATCCATAGCGGAGACGGTATAAACTCCCCCTGCTTCTATACGTGCAGGTGAGGTGCCCGCACAATCTATACCTGTGTTACCGGCTGCAACGGCAAACAAAATCCCTTTCCCGGCGGCTGCTTTTACAGCATTGTCTAAAGTAGTAGAAATGCCACTACCTAAACTCATGTTTATCACATCGCCGGGTTTTGCATGAATACTGGCATGATTCACAGCTGATATTACCCGGGAAATGGATCCCTGCCCAACATCATCAAATACACGTAAAGCCACTATTGATGCATTTGAAGCAACTCCTATCATACCAGAACCATTATTTTTAGCCCCTATTATTCCGGCAACGGAAGTACCATGGCCAAATCCGTCTTCTACAGATGAATTACCATGGATGAAGGAAACACTTCGGTTTAAATCAACATTTAAGTCAGGGTGATTTGTATCGATACCAGAATCTATAATCCACACTGTTTTACCAGTACCATCCCCATAGCCGACACGGTCAATATTCCAGGGTATCTGTTCACCTGCCATCGGAGTAATGGTAGTATAAACACCAGGAGGGGTAACAACTGGTTCTGCTGGGATAGTTGCAGGAGGTGTCGGTTCCGTTATAGGTTCAGTAGGAGTAGGAGTAGGAGTAGGAATAGGTTCGGGACTTGGTGTTGCTGCTCCTCCTTTACCCTTCCCGGATTTAAGTCCGTTTAAAAACTCCCTGAGTTTGCCGCTTCTCAGCATGATGTATCTATCCTGCTCAATATAGGCAACATTAGGGTTGCGTATTAGTTGTTCCACCTGTACAGCAGTTAAACGAGCGGCAAAACCATTAACTATTCCATCAAAACGATGTAGTACTTCTTTTTCATTAATCTGCGCAGCTTGCATCGTTTGAGACCTTAAACCAGAAAAAGTCGACCCGGATGATTGTGTTGCCTCCTGATTAGAAAATTCTTGCAAGTTTCCTCTTAAAACTACTATATATTGCCCTTCTATAGCTTGGCCATTTTCAAACATGGTGGAAGAAAATAGATCAGATGGCTCCTTTTCAAATAACTCCTCCTGTTGACAGCTGCTCAGGATGATAACAGAGGCAACAACAAAGCATTTAATTACTTTGCGCAAATGAGTAGAAATAAACATAGATTAGGGTAAGGGTGTAAATCAATAAATATTTATGTAACTATTTTGCTGATTTCTCGTAACTGGTCATTTTTTTAAAAAGTTCACCCCCTGCTAAATTAATTAACTACAAATTTTACAATTTCTAAAACTATAGAATTTGCTCTTCGCTAAATGAAGTTTTATGAAGGGGACCTAAATCTGGAAGCAGATTAAATGGAAAAAAATGCACTGTTTTTTTTCTTAGTGTTTCTGGTTCATTATATGGTTTATTAGCAAGAACTTGTGGTAAAGGTAGGTTTAAAAGGAGGGATGTTACAATAGTCTTAATTGGATAGCATGAGGTATTTTTTGCACTAAATCAACAAGTTTCCACTTATCTAAACCAGTCGTAAAACCATTTTATTTTATGTTATAAAAGTACAATTTATGTCTGGTTTAATATTTTTTGCTAATTAAATTAGTTTTATATAAAAAAATTAGTACATTTACAAATATTGAGGTAAACTCAATCAACAGGTAAAATTATTCGCTAAAAAAGTTGGCATAATAGTTATATGGTAACATCAAATATTAGATATCTGCGCAAGCAGGCAGGGTATACCCAAGCCCAACTTGCAGAGAAACTAGATATTAAAAGATCCCTGGTTGGCGCTTATGAAGAGGGCAGAGCTGAACCGAAACTGTCTACTTTGGTAAATATTGCAAAGCTCTTCGATATCACACTTGATATGTTGATCACTGCAGATATCTCTGTTTCCGGGATACAGACGAAGGCTGATAGAGGTCATACCGGAGGAAAATTGCGTGTGCTTGCTATAACTGTAGATGAAGAGCAGCGTGAGAATATTGAACTTGTACCTCAGAAAGCTAGTGCAGGGTATTTGAATGGCTACGCCGATCCGGAGTTTATAGAAGAGTTGCCTCGCTTCCGGCTTCCTATGCTGGGCAACACCGGTACTTTCCGTGCATTTGAAATCAGCGGGGACTCCATGTTACCTATAACATCAGGTACTGTCATTGTCGGTCAGTTTATAGAGGACTGGGCAACCCTTAAAGACGGCACCCCCTGTATAATTGTCAGTGAGAAAGAAGGAGTCGTTTTCAAACGTGTATACAATAAATTAAAAGACAGCTCTGTATTGCGCCTGCATTCTGACAACCCTGTTTACTCTCCCTATGAAATAGGTGTAGAAGACGTGCTAGAGATATGGGAGGCAAAGTCATACATAAGTAATTCGTTTCCTATCGCTGATTTATCTTTAGATAAGTTATCTTCTATTGTACTTGATCTGCAGAAGGAAGTGCAGAAGCTTAAGAAAGTTGATTAACTTCAATGGTTACTTTAAGCAAAGAAATCCTGCTCTATTAAGCAGGATTTCTTTGCTTATAGGCTTTATTGTTTGCTGTACAGTGGCATTACCTAACTAGAAGTGTGTTTCTTCGTAAAGCATAGCGATAAGCATATTTACTAAAATAGGAGTAATCACATCACTGCAAAAATGATAAAACTTATAACTGCTTCAGAACGTCATGAGGCCAATGTAGGAGATTGGCTGTCTTCTTACTACCTTTTTTCTTTTGCTGATTATTATGATCCGTCCAACATTCAGTTTGGTCCTTTAAGGGTTTTTAATGATGATCGCATGCAGGGTAAATCTGAACTGCCTTCGCATCCTCATGCTGAAATGGAAGTGCTGACAGTAATGCTGGAGGGTGAACTAACGCACAAGGATAGCTTGGGTAACGAGAAGAAGCTTGGTGCCGGACATGTTCAACGTATGTCATCCGGAACAGGTCTTACACACTCTGAGGCTAACGAGGGAGATCAGCCAGCTCATTTTTATCAGCTTTGGTTTTTGCCTAATAAAAAGGGTATCGCTCCATCTTATGAGCAGCTAAAAGTTGATTTTCAGGATAAGAAGGATCAGCTGATACCATTGGCTACAGGTCAGAAGGTGCTGGAGGATGTGGTTTTTATGAATTCTAACTCAACTGTTTATTACGGGCACGTTGGGCAGGGAAACGACATAGAATTTAAAACTTATAAAATAAGAAAGACACTGATATACGTAACAGAAGGAAGCATTCTTGTAAACAATGTAGAGCTCGACAGGCATGACCAGATCCGTTTAGAGGAGCTGGAGGCTGTTGCTGTTCATGGCACTTCGGAGGCGTCGTTTATTCTGATTGATGTTCCGGCGCTGGAGGTTAATTATTAACAGGCACTAAGGAAGATACTCTTGTGTTGCTGATACACAACCTGACTGTGCAGAGGGAAAGAGGACCCAGCTGCTAAAACAAAAAAGCCCCGGAGTGGTTCCGGGGCTTCGTAGCGGGGAGCAGAATCGAACTGCCGACCTCAGGGTTATGAATCCTGCGCTCTAACCATCTGAGCTACCCCGCCGAATTGTGGTGCAAATATAGATGTTTGTTTCCCACTTTTGCAAGTGTCTTGCTCAAAAAAAATATTTTATTTTTGAGATATATAAAGAATCAAAAATAAGTACTATCATTACTAAGACACTTACACATTCGAGTTATGACGAGAGCTACGAAGACTAAATTTGTTCGGGAATATCCGATCAATGCCTCAGCCAAACTGCTTTACCCTTACCTTAGTACTGCAAGCGGACTATCACAGTGGTTTTGCGATGACGTAATCATAGATGAAGATAAAGTTTTTAACTTCATTTGGGATGGCAAAAGCCATTTTGCCGAGATGACAAGTCACCGCGTAAACAGATCTGTCCGGTTCCTTTTTCTGAACGACCAGAAACAACACACACCTGATGCATCTCATATTGATTTCTCTATAGAATCCAGTGAACTGACGCAGGAGCAATTTCTTAAAGTTGTAGACTATACAGACGAGGATGATGTGGAGGAGTTAGAAGAGTTATGGGACAACCTGTTTCATAATCTGAAGGAAATAGTGGGTGGATAGTTTCATTCCGGTAGCAACTGCTTATCTTTGCACGATTTTTGGGTGCCAGGTGTTAACGTTTAAGTAAACCGGCACCCATTGCCCTTATTTGCCTTTACTGGCTCATGAAGAAACTAGATAAGCTGATTTTAAAGGCCTTCATTGGTCCTTTCGTACTTACATTTGCGGTTGTAGAATTTATTCTCCTGACGCAGTATATGCTTAAGTATCTCGACGAACTGGTTGGGAAAGACTTAGGCTTTAATGTGTTTAGCGAGTTGCTTTTTTACTTCAGCCTGAACATGGCTCCTGTCGCTTTGCCACTGGCTGTTCTACTTTCTTCCCTGATGACTTTCGGAACAATGGGAGAGCATCACGAGTTAACCGCTATTAAAACATCTGGCATTAACCTGACAAGGGTTTTAAGACCAGTGTTTCTCTTCGTTGTTGTTCTGACCATCGGAGCTTTCTTTTTCAATAATAATGTGGTCCCTAAGGCCAATTTAAAAGCTTATAGCCTGCTATGGGATATAAGGCAAAAGAAGCCTGCTATGAACTTTAAGGAAGGAGCATTTTACAATGGACTTCCGGGCCTAAGCATCAAGATCAATGAAAAGGTGAATGATGATGGTGCCATGAAGGACATTATGATTTATGACCATTCTAAAGGTGGGTCTAACACAAGAGTTATCCTGGCCGATTCAGGTAGGATGTACACTGATTTTAATGATGCTTACCTTGTGATGGAGCTGTATGATGGCAATACGTATGTAGATGAAAGAGGAAGCGGAGGGGGAATAAGTTACTCTAATGAGCAATTTGTCAGACAAGCTTTTGACGAAAGTAAAATTATTCTCAGTCTTGCGTCTTTTAATCTTGACCGTACCCGGGAGGAGTTGTTCTCAGACAATAAGATGATGAAGAACATATCGCAGCTTAATGTGGTGACAGACTCCTTAAGAAGATATGGACAGCGGGAAAAAATGCTTTACGCTCCGAACGTGGATCCATTCTATATGTACTTTAAGGCTGATACCGGGCAGGTAAAGAACGGGTTAAGGCTTAAGGATAAATCTATTGAACAAGAATTGCCCCCTGTTGATGCAGAGGTGCTTGCATTGGCGACAAATAAAGCGCGTAATATCAAGAGTTTTACAAACAGCTACGTGGAGCGCATAAACTCAACTTTGCGCGATGCCAATAACTATGAAATTGAAATTTGGCGCAAATACACCCAGTCTACAGCGATACTCATTATGTTTCTTATAGGCGCTCCATTGGGTGCCATAATAAAAAAGGGTGGTTTAGGGGTGCCAGTGATTATTTCTATTATTTTCTTTATCCTGTTGTATGTAATGGGAATACTGGGAGAGAAGTGGGCGCGAGAAGGTTTGATTCCGGTAGGAGCCGGGATGTGGGCTGCTAACCTGATCCTGTTACCTATCGGGTTCTTCTTTCTGAACCAGGCGCGCAATGACTCCAGTCTGCTGGAGGTTGACTTCTGGAGGAAGCTTATGGCCCGCCTCCGCCGCAATAAGCTGTAATCCGGCTAAAAGAAGAAGGAGTAATTTGTTTTTTATTCGGATTTATTTCTTTAACTTTGCGGCTTATACAGCAATCGTACGAACGAAAAAACACAGATTGATATTTATTATACGCAATGAAATTAACTACTGAAGCGAAACAAGAAATTTTTGAAAAGCATGGTCTGGCTAAGTCTAAGACTGACACAGGTTCTCCTGAAGCACAGATTGCACTTTTCACTACGCGCATTGCTGACCTTACAGAACACCTGAAGGTTCACAGAAAAGACTTTTCAACTCGTTTAGGTCTTTTAAAGCTGGTAGGTAAAAGAAGAAGACTTCTTAACTACCTTCAGAAAAATAACATTGAAAGATACAGAGCTATTATTGCTGAGCTAGGTATCAGAAAATAAAGCTTTTATCATTAGGGAATTCACAAAGGGAATTCCCTAATGTTTTTATACCCCCTCTTCCTCCTTTTTGCCAGTACCGACAGTGGCCGCAAAGGGCTGCCCTGTTTTAGATGTAAATAATAATTGAAGATGTCTTATAACGCGATTAACAAAACCATTCTTCTTCCTGATGGCAGGGAGATAACAATTGAAACTGGTAAACTAGCTAAACAAGCTGACGGATCTGTAGTAGTTAAAATGGGAAATACCATGCTACTTGCTGCCGTAGTTTCTAATAAAGACGCACGCGAAGGAGTTGACTTCCTTCCTTTGTCTGTAGACTATCAGGAGAAATTTGCCTCTTCAGGTAAAATCCCTGGAGGATTCCTGAAAAGAGAAGCAAGGCTTTCTGATTATGAAGTTCTTGTATCCCGCCTGGTAGACCGTGTTCTGCGCCCTCTTTTCCCGGATGACTATCATTCTGAAACACAAATGACAATACATTTGATCTCTGCTGATACGGAGATCATGCCTGATGCACTTGCCGCTCTTGCTGCTTCAGCTGCGCTTGCTGTGTCTGATATTCCTTTTAATGGTCCTATCTCTGAAGTACGTGTTGCACGTATCGATGGCAAGTTAGTAATTAACCCTACTGTTACGGATCTGCAGCGTGCAGACATCGACATGATGGTTGGTGCTTCTATTGACAGTGTGGTTATGGTGGAAGGTGAAATGAATGAAGTTTCTGAAGCTGAAATGCTGGAAGCCATTCAATTTGCTCACGAAGCCATCAAAGTTCAGTGCCAGGCTCAGCTCGAACTGGCTGAATTAGTTGGCAAAACAGTAAAGCGAGAGTACTCACATGAGACGCATGATGATGCACTTCGTCAGAAGGTTTATGAAGCTACGTATCCTAAGGCTTATGAGGTTGCCAAAAGAGGCAGCGACGTTAAGTCAGATCGCAAAGAAGGCTTTGCCTCTGTTTTAGATGAGTTTGTAGCTTCGTTGGGTGAGGATCATGAGTATGACATGAACCTGATCAAAACTTACTTCCATGATGTAGAAAAGGATGCTGTTCGAAATATGGTGCTAAATGACAGAGTTCGTTTGGATGGCCGGGCTTTAAATCAGATCCGCCCGATTTGGTCTGAAGTTAATTACCTGCCAGCAACCCATGGTTCAGCTGTATTCACTCGTGGGGAAACACAGTCTTTAACAACAGTTACCTTAGGTACTAAGCTTGACGAACAGATGATCGACAGCGCTATGGTATCTGGAACAAATAAATTCTTATTGCACTACAACTTCCCTGCATTCTCCACTGGTGAGGTTAGACCAAACAGAGGACCTGGACGTCGTGAGATCGGACATGGTAACCTTGCGTTACGTGCACTGAAGAAAGTGTTGCCTCCAGAATCTGAGAACCCATATACAATCCGTATTGTATCAGATATTCTGGAATCAAATGGTTCATCTTCTATGGCTACCGTTTGTGCTGGTAGCTTAGCTTTGATGGATGCTGGTGTTCCGGTTCGTGGCGCCGTTTCTGGCATTGCTATGGGACTGATCACTGACCTTAAGACAGGTAAATTTGCCGTGCTTTCTGATATTCTTGGTGATGAGGATCACCTTGGTGATATGGACTTCAAAGTAGCTGGTACTAAAAATGGTATCACTGCCTGCCAGATGGATATTAAAGTACAAGGACTGTCTTATGAGGTATTGAGCCAGGCTCTTGAGCAGGCTCATGAGGGTCGTCTGCACATCCTAAACGAGATGAGCAAAACGCTTTCTGAGCCAAACGCTGATTACAAGCCGCATACTCCACGTTCGTTCAACATAATAATTGATAAGGAATTTATCGGTGCGGTGATCGGGCCAGGCGGTAAAGTTATCCAGCAGATCCAAAAGGATACTGGCGCAACTATAATTATTGAAGAGAAGAACGAGAAAGGACACGTTAATATATTCGCCAGCAATCAGGATGCAATGGATTCTGCGGTCTCTAAGATCAAAGGAATTGTAGCACAGCCAGAAATTGGCGAGGTGTATATTGGAAAAGTTAAGTCTATCCAGCCATACGGTGCCTTTGTTGAGTTCATGGCGGGTAAAGATGGCCTACTTCATATTTCTGAAATTAAGCATGAGCGCCTTGAAACAATGGACGGTGTGCTTGAAATAGGAGAGGAAGTGAAAGTTAAACTTATCGATGTAGATAAAAAGACCGGTAAATTTAAACTTTCCCGTAAAGCTGTATTACCAAAGCCTGAAGCTTCTCAACAACAGTAAGCATTAATTATCAAACTCTTGGTGCCCGCCTGTGAAGGTAAACAAGGCACCAAGAGTTTTTTTATTAACTGCGTGAAAGGTTACTCCTTGTTTTTATTTATAAGAAGTAAGAACTTTGCGCAGTTTTCTGATGTTAAGTCACCGAGCCTATTCAAATTTTAACATTTTTTGCAATAACATAATACTCTGATGAGACAACTCAAGATAAGCAAACAGATTACGAACCGTGAAAGCCAGTCGCTAGATAAATATCTGCAGGAGATTGGTAAAGTAGATCTGCTTACTCCCGATGAAGAGGTGTCGCTGGCACAGAGAATCAAAGAAGGTGATCAGTTTGCTCTTGAGAAGTTGACGAAAGCTAACCTGCGTTTCGTGGTATCGGTGGCGAAACAGTATCAAAATCAAGGACTCTCTCTTGGCGACCTTATTAATGAAGGGAACCTCGGCCTGATAAAGGCAGCTAAGCGTTTTGATGAAACTAGAGGTTTTAAATTTATCTCTTATGCTGTTTGGTGGATCCGTCAGTCAATTCTGCAGGCTTTGGCTGAGCAGTCCCGAATTGTTCGTCTTCCTTTAAACCGTGTTGGTTCTCTTAACAAGATATCCAAATCATTCTCTGAGCTCGAGCAAAAGTTTGAGCGTGAGCCATCACCCGAAGAAATAGCTGAAGTTCTGGAGCTTACAACTGCTGAAGTTGTTGACACTCTAAAAATATCTGGCAGACACGTATCCGTGGATGCACCGTTTGTGCAAGGGGAGGAAAACCGCCTGTTGGATGTACTTGAAAACGAAGATGAAGAGTCTCCAGACACTGGTCTGATGAATGACTCCCTTCGAAAGGAGGTACAGCGTGCACTTTCTACTTTAACAAAACGTGAGGCGGATGTTATCACCTTATATTTTGGGTTAAATGGAGAGCACTCACTTACGCTGGAAGAGATAGGAGAGAAGTTTAACCTTACTCGTGAGCGTGTGAGACAGATTAAGGAGAAAGCGATCAGAAGACTTCGTCATACATCAAGAAGCAAAGCACTGAAGCCTTATTTAGGCTAGTTCTACTGGAACATTTGAAAAGCCCTGGCACAACCTGTCAGGGCTTTTTTTATCATCTCTCTTTATCATTTTGACTGCCTTCATGCAGGCAGAGGCAGAGATTTTTTGTATACTTGCATCCTAGTTTATTTCAGTATATAAATATAATGGAAATAGAAAAAGTAAAATGCCTTATTATCGGTTCTGGACCAGCTGGCTACACTGCCGCTATTTATGCTTCCAGGGCCGGTCTTAATCCTGTTCTTTACCAGGGCCTCCAGCCTGGCGGCCAACTCACTATAACAAACGATGTAGAAAATTATCCTGGTTATCCTGATGGTATTATGGGGCCAGAGATGATGGAAGATTTTAAAAGACAAGCAGAGCGCTTTGGTACAGACGTACGTTATGGTATTGCTACGGCCGTTGATTTCTCATCGCAGCCCCACAAAGTTACTATTGATGATCAAAAAGTAATTGAAGCCCATACCGTTATTATTTCCACAGGTGCCTCTGCTAAATGGCTTGGTCTTGATTCTGAATCCCGCTTGAACGGTAGTGGCGTATCAGCCTGTGCCGTATGCGATGGCTTTTTCTATCGGGGTCAGGATGTGGCTATTGTTGGTGCAGGTGACACTGCGGCTGAAGAAGCCACCTATTTATCTAACCTTTGCAAGAAGGTTTACATGATAGTACGTCGTGATGAAATGCGTGCCTCTACTATTATGCAGGAGCGTGTTAAGAAGACGAAGAACATCGAAATACTTTGGAATACAGTAACCGATGAAATATTAGGTGAGCATGCAGTAGAGGGTGTAAGGTTAAAGAATACGGTAACAAATGAAACGGTTGAAATACCAGTAAGTGGTTTCTTTGTGGCTATTGGACATAAACCAAACTCTGATATTTTCAGAGATTTCCTTAACCTGGATGAGAACGGTTATATCAGGACTATACCGGGTACTTCTAAAACAAATATTGATGGCGTTTTCGCCTGTGGTGATGTTCAGGACTTTACTTATCGCCAGGCTGTAACAGCAGCAGGATCAGGTTGTATGGCTGCACTGGATGCAGAGCGTTATCTTGCATCGCGTGATTTGCACTAAATTTTTGAGCAGCTACTCTTAAAATTGCACTTTATTTTACTTACTCGTGTTGGAGGTCTGACAATAAAATGCCTCTAAGGTAGTTAATCATGCGAATGCACTAATACAACTTAGCCAAAGTTGAAACTAATGTCAAAATTCAGATTGCCCTTATTTCTGGTCTTTTTCCTTTTTTGCCTCATGGGTAGCGCACTTAGTGTGTCTGCACAGGGAAAAGTAAAAGACCTCTTCAAGGTGAAGTCTCCTAAGATACAATATGTTAGGCCAGACACTACCATTCTTATCAAGTATGATGAGTTTCCTGATGAAAACTCAGATGCCGATCAATCTATCTTCTTCAATCCTAAAAAGGAATTAGCTATAGTAAGTGAAGATACATCTGAGCTTGATCTTGGTGAGCAGCATATCGTAGAGATGTCCGAGGAGGTGCTCGTCGATTCTTCCTGGATAAGAATTGCTGGGTATTATGCTATATGGGACACCCGTAACATCAACCCCTACAGGATGGATGGCCGGCAGCTAAAGGATACTGTTGACATTAAACTTTACGATCCTCGGAACAACAGAAATTATAAAATGCCTTTAGTGGAAACGCCTATTACCAGTCACTTTGGTATGAGAGGCTCCCGGTGGCATTATGGAACTGATATTGACCTTAACACAGGAGACTCTATTTTTGCCGCTTTTGATGGTGTAGTCCGTATCAACAAGTGGGATGGAGGCGGCTATGGCAACTACATAGTTGTCAGACATTACAATGGTCTTGAGACGCTATATGGCCATATGAGTAAAGCTATCGCACAGCCCGGCACTTTTGTAAAATCTGGAGATCTGATTGGTCTTGGCGGTAGTACAGGGCGTAGCTCCGGGCCGCACTTACATTATGAAGTACGCTATCAGGGAAATCCCATGGACCCTGAAAACCTATACGATTTCCCTGATTACCTTTTGAAAGGGGAAAGTTTCGTCATCACCTCTGCACTGTTCAACTATTACAATAAGGCGAAATCTGGGGGAACAAGTGGCGGAAGGCGTACTGCTTATCACACAGTGAGAAAAGGTGACACTTTATCCGGAATAGGCAAGAAATTTGGTGTTTCACCATCTCAAATAGCAAAACTTAACAGGATCAGCACGCGTTCCACGCTAAGAGTTGGCCAAAAACTACGAATTCGTTAAAAACTAATTTTGCCATGAAGTTAGATATTCTTGCTTTTGCTTCGCATCCCGATGACATTGAGTTAGGTTGTTCTGGTACGTTGATCGCTCATATAGCTGAAGGAAAGAAAGTTGGAATAATAGACTTAACAAGGGGAGAGCTTGGTACCAGAGGAACACCTGAGGTAAGGCTACAGGAATCTGATGCTGCCTCCGAGGTAATGGGTTTAGTAGCCAGGGAAAATTTAGGTTTTGCAGACGGATTCTTTCAAAACGACCGGGAACACCAACTAAAGGTAATTGAAATGATCAGGAAGTATAAGCCTGATGTAGTTGTTATGAACGCTGTCTATGATCGTCATCCTGATCATAAAAGAGGTTCTGACCTTGTTTCGGAATCATGTTTTAAAGCGGGCTTGAAAATGATCAAAACCTTGAATGAAGAAGGTGAAGAGCAGGAGGCGTGGCGACCAAAAGTAGTTTATCATTACATCCAAGACAGGTTTATCGCTCCTGATGTTGTTGTTGATGTAACTCCCTTCTGGGAAAAGAAAATGGAGACTATACGGGCTTTCAAGTCTCAGTTCCATAATCCAGATGACTCAAGTCCAAATACTTATATCTCCTCTCCTGAATTCCTGAAGTTTATAGAAGCCCGTGCCCAGGAAATGGGACATTCCATCGGTGTTACCTACGGCGAGGGCTTTACCAAGGAAAGAAACATTGGCGTGAAGAGCTTCTTCGATTTGATATAAAACCACTATAAGCGGTAATACAAGAGAGGGGACCAGTTTAATTTCTGGTCCCCTCTCTTGTGTAAAGCGGTAAAGGTATATCTACTATACTCTGTTTTTTCGCCAGTTAGAAGATGAGGTGGACGAATTGTTAGAACCAGTAGCCTCCACAACTGTTTTCTTAGTGTTTAAAAGCAAAGCAGCTAAAGCTACAGCTACTTCTTCGGCTCCATTATCTTCTTTTTCTTTCAGGCTTTCTGGAGTAAAATATCTCTCGATAAATTTCGTGTCGAAGTTACCGCTTACGAAAGCTTCATGCTGTAAAACGAATTTTCCAAAAGGGAGGGTAGTTTCGATACCAGTAATTTGATATTCATCAATGGCACGAAGCATTTTGTCAATTGCCTCCTGACGGTCTTTCCCGAAGGTAACCAGTTTGGCAATCATTGGGTCATAGTAAATGGGAATGCTCATTCCCTGTTCGAAACCATCGTCTACACGCACTCCTAAACCTTGTGGGCGCCTGTAAGTCTCAAGCTTACCAATATCAGGTAAGAAGTTATTAGCAGGGTCCTCTGCGTAAACGCGAAGCTCCAGAGAATGACCTATAATTTCCAGTTCCTCCTGCTTAAAGCTTAACGGTTTTCCCTCTGCAATTAATATTTGCTCTTTTACTAGATCCAACCCTGTAATTTGCTCAGTTACCGGATGCTCTACCTGCAAGCGCGTGTTCATTTCAAGAAAGTAGAAGTTAAGGTTTTCATCAACCAGAAACTCTACTGTGCCAGCTCCAACATAATCGCAGGCCTTGGCAACATTTACAGCGCAAAGGCCCATTTCCTCACGTAGGGCAGGAGTAAGGACAGAGGAAGGAGCTTCTTCAATAACCTTCTGGTGGCGACGTTGAATGGAACACTCACGTTCAAACAGGTGGACGATATTTCCGTGGGTATCGCCTAAAACTTGTATTTCGATGTGCCGTGGAGAGCCAATGTATTTTTCAATGAACACGGAGCCATCTCCAAAAGCAGAAGTTGCTTCACTCACAGCTAATTGCATTTGCTCTTCAAACTGGTGCACGCCTTCTACTATACGCATGCCTTTACCTCCACCACCAGCGCTCGCTTTGATCAGAATGGGGAAACCAACTTGCTTAGCTATTTCTTTAGCTGCTTCAACGTCTGTAATGGCCTCTTCGGTACCAGGCACCATTGGGATGTTGTATTTCGCTACAGCAGCTTTAGCAGCCAGCTTGCTGCCCATCAGGTCTATTGCCTCAGGCGAAGGTCCAACAAAGATTATTCCTGCCTCCTGTACCTTTTTAGCAAAACCGGCATTCTCCGATAGGAAACCATAGCCTGGATGAATGGCATCTACATTTAATTTTTTACAAACATCAATGATTACATCGCCACGAAGATAGGATTCATTTGACTTAGGACCTCCAACACAAACCGCTTCGTCTGCGAAACGAACATGAAGTGCGTTACGGTCTGCTTCGCTGTAAACAGCTACAGTCTTGATGCCCATTTCTTTAGCCGTGCGCATCACACGTAAGGCAATCTCCCCTCGGTTAGCTACAAGTATCTTGTTTATTTTTCTCATGCAGGTGGTTTTGTTATTATACTTCAAATAAACGGGATTGACATCAAAGTTAAAAGCCAGAAGAATAAAAAGGTGCTTTGATATAGTATATCAATTGTATATGAATCACGAAAAGCATAAATTTGCGTTGCTTTAGACCTGAAGTAAGCAAAAGGAATTAAAGCTTGTTATTAATCTGAAATTATCCCGATAACCTAATTATTTCGCAAGTGGATTTATTTGAAAAGTTGTTGACCAACAGAGGTCCTTTAGGAAGCCACTCCCATTATGCGCATGGCTATTTTACATTTCCAAAGCTAGAAGGAGAGATTGCGCCACGCATGAAGTTCAGAGGCAAAGAAGTGCTTACCTGGAGCCTAAACAACTACCTTGGTCTTGCTAACCATCCTGAGGTTCGCAAAGCTGATGCAGAGGCAGCCGCTGATTGGGGTATGGCCTATCCAATGGGTGCCCGTATAATGTCCGGTAATTCCAACCTGCATGAGCAGCTGGAAGCAGAACTTTCTGACTTCGTAAAAAAGCCTGACACGTTGCTTCTTAACTTCGGTTACCAAGGAGTTGTGTCTATCATAGATGCGTTGGTTGACCGCCACGATGTTATTGTTTATGATGCGGAGTCACATGCCTGTATCATAGATGGTCTTCGCCTTCACCAGGGTAAACGCTTTGTATACGCTCATAACGACATGGAGAGCCTTGAGAAGCAGCTGGAGCGTGCTACACGCTGGGCTGAGAATACAGGAGGTGCCATTCTTGTTATTACAGAAGGTGTTTTTGGCATGTCGGGTAATTTAGGCAGCCTTGATAAGGTGGTTGCTCTGAAAGAGAAGTTCAACTTCCGCCTGTTTGTGGATGATGCACACGGATTCGGAACTATGGGTGCCACGGGTGCCGGTACAGGTGAGTACCTGGGCTGCCAGGACGGTATAGATGTATACTTTTCTACTTTTGCCAAGTCTATGGCGAGCATTGGTGCCTTTGTATCTTCTAACGAGCAGGTAGTGGAGTACCTTCGTTACAATATGCGTTCGCAGATCTTTGCCAAGTCGCTGCCTATGCCATTGGTAGTTGGAGCACTTAAGCGCCTGGAACTGCTTCGTTCAAAGCCTGAGCTAAAGGACAAGCTTTGGGAAGTGGTAAATGCACTGCAATCTGGCTTACGTGAGAAAGGCTTCAATATTGGTACAACACAATCTCCTGTAACTCCTGTATTCCTGAATGGCCAGATTCCTGATGCTACTCAGTTAACCCTGGATCTTCGCGAAAACTATAACATATTTTGTTCTATCGTGGTTTACCCGGTAGTGCCAAAAGATGTGATCATGCTGCGCCTGATACCTACGGCTGCTCACACTTTGGAGGATGTAAATGAGACAATTTCTGCTTTCGAAAAAATAGCACAAAAATTGGACAAAGGCTTGTATGCTAGTCCTGCAGTTACCGCTTAATTGGCTCCAAAGGCATATATTAAATTTTCTTAATTTTTGCTTGTTTGTAACAAATGTGTATATTGGAGCAGTAAAAACAATTGTTTCACTATAACAAATAGCTCCAATGAACAACAACTTTAACAAATTGAGAGACCTAGTAATGTCATTAGAATCTGATTTCGAAAAGTTCTATGACAAAGGTAACGCTGCTGCTGGTACTCGTGTACGTAAAGGCATGCAGGATCTGAAAAACATGGCGCAGGACATCCGTAAGGAAGTTCAGGACATGAAAAACAGCACTGCTGAGAAGAAATAAGCATCAGACAGACTGAAAGAAATAAAAAAGGTGACCTGCAAGGGTCACCTTTTTTAATGATATAATATTGTATATCAGTTATTTAACTGATATAAGGTAATAGTTTTTCTTTCCTTTCTGTACCACAAGGTACTTTTGCTGAAGGAGTTCAAAGTTTACCTCTTCGTCCGGCCCCTGCACCTTATGTCTATTGATACTTACCCCACCATTCTTGATCATTCTACGGGCTTCTCCTTTTGAATCGAAGATCTCGCTGTTGGTAATGTCAGACAGCAAGTCAGTCACATTACCTGCTTCCTGATAGCTGTCTTTTGTAATCTCAATCTGCGGTACACCTTCAAAAACGGAAAGTAAAACATCCTCTTTTAGCCCTTTTAGAGTCTCCAGATCACCTTTTCCAAATAAAATTTCAGAAGCATCTACAGCAGAATTATAGTCTTCTTCAGAATGTACACGAATTGTAACATCCTTAGCCAAGGCTTTCTGTAAAATGCGTAAATGAGGTATTTGTTTGTGCTCTTCAGTCAGGCGTTCAATCTCATCTTGAGGAAGTAATGTGAACACCTTAATCAGCTTCTCTGCTTCCTCATCTGAAAGATTAAGCCAGAACTGGTAAAACTTATAAGGCGAGGTGAAGCTAGGATCCAGCCAAACATTACCTCCTTCAGATTTTCCAAATTTAGTACCATCAGATTTAGTAACCAGTTTGCCTACTAAGGCAAAAGCTTTGCCTCCATCTATCCGTCTGATCAATTCGGTACCGGTGGTAATATTCCCCCACTGGTCAGAGGCACCCATCTGAAGTCTTACTCCTTTGTTTTTATATAAGTGGTAAAAGTCGTACCCTTGGATGAGTTGGTATGAAAATTCGGTAAAAGACAACCCTTCAGCCCGATCACCTTCTTCATCGGCACTTATTCTCTTCTTAACCGAATCCTTAGCCATCATGTAATTAACGGTAAGGTGCTTACCCACCTCACGAAGGAAGCCCAGAAAACTGAATTCCTTGAACCAGTCGTAGTTGTTTACTATCTCAGCTGAGTTAGCACCGCAATTGAAATCAAGAAACTTTTCCAGTTGCTTACGAACTCCTTCCTGGTTGGCTCGAAGTGTTTCTTCATCGAGCAGGTTCCTTTCTGCCGATTTACCTGATGGATCACCAACCATACCAGTAGCTCCACCAACCAAAGCTATAGGTTTATGACCTGCACGTTGCAGCTGAACAAGTAACATGATGGTGGCCAGGTTACCTATATGAAGCGAGGAGGCTGTTGGGTCAAAGCCAATATAACCAGCCGTCATCCCGGAGGCCAATTGCTCTTCCGTACCAGGCATGAAGTCGTGGAGCATGCCTCTCCATCTAAGTTCTTCTATCAGATTCATGTAATCAAATTCGTGTATATAGGCAAATATAAAAAAGAGTTAGCAGTTTGAGGCTTTCTTATTCATATTAGAAAGCTAGTTCATTGAGAAGTAGCTGCCAGTAAAGATGATTATCTATGTTTTATATTTAAGTTTCCTCCTTATGGGTTAAATTTGTAAAAGCACCTAAACAATCGTTATGTCTGTTACACCCGAAGGCATTTTAGAACAATTAAAGCAAGGGAAGTTTGCACCCGTATATTTCCTGCAGGGAGAAGAACCTTTCTATATTGACACTATTGCTGATTACATAGAAGATAATGCTCTACAGGAGCACGAAAAAGGTTTTAACCAAGTGGTGCTGTACGGCAAAGATGTAGATGTTTCTATGGTGCTGCTACAGGCTAAGCGATTCCCGATGATGTCTGATCGTTCAGTTGTTATTGTGAAGGAGGCGCAAAGTATTCAGGATATTGAAAAGGAGGAGGGTATGAAGCAGTTAGAGGCATACCTACAGAATCCTTTACCATCCACAATCCTGGTATTTTGTTATAAGCATAAAACGTTGGATGGTCGTAAAGCGTTGGCAAAGGCAGTAAACAAACATGCAGTACTTTTAACAACCAAAAAGCTTTATGAAAACCAGGTTCCTGCCTGGGTTAATAATTACTTAAAGCAAAAGGGTATAAAAGCCACACAACAAGCTGTTCAGCTGTTGAGCGAGTTTATTGGATCAGACCTCTCCCGGTTATCTAATGAAATAGATAAGCTATTGATCAACCAGAAGCCCGGCACCACCATTGACGAGCGCGTGGTGCAGGAGAACGTGGGTATCAGCAAAGAGTACAATATTTTTGAACTTCAGGCTGCATTGATTTCCCGTGATGCACTTAAAGCAAACAGGATCATCCACTACTTCGAGGCGAACCCCAAGAACAACCCTTTGATCCCAAATCTTTCCATGCTCTTTAATTTCTTTACAAAACTGTTAACATTGCACATGCAGCAGGACAAATCTGAGCAGGGGCTGAAGAAGAGCCTTGGAAACCAAGCCTGGAAAGTTAAAGACTATGTGCAGGCTATGAAAGTTTACCCTTTGCAGCGCTGTGCAGATATTATCCATTTTATTCGTGTAGCTGACCTGCAGGTAAAAGGAATATCCGGAGGCGACATGACAGAAGCAGATATTCTTCGGGAGTTAATTTTTAAGATTTTACATCCCGTTCCGAAGGTTATAACTTCTTAATTGCATTTTTTTTCTACTGGTACAATAATTTGATACTTTCTCCCTTAGTATAGATATTAAGCTATATAAGGAGGTTGTTGTAAGAGCAGAAAATTAACTATCTGCATCAGCGCTTCTTAAAATTTAACTAACTTTGAATGAGGTAGGATCAGCTTGAAGTGAGAATTCAAGCCATGATCATGCTATAAGGATACTGAAAGAATAAATTTGTTTCTCCCGATGGGTGATAAAAGACATATGAAATTAGCTTATAAAATAGCCCTTGCTTCGGTATTAGCTGGTGGTTCACATGTAGTGGCTGCACAGCATACTCAGGCATTCACCTCTGATGAGAGGTTTTACCATGAAGGAATAGAATTGTTTGACCGTGCAAAGTACGGTCCGGCGCAAGAGGCTTTCAAAAAGTATATTGAGTTGATTGGTGATAATGCACGCACAGCTGACGCTCAGTTTTACTATGCATTGAGTGGCCTTTATCTTTTGCATCCAGATGCAGAGCAACTCATACTCGATTTTGTACGAAAATACCCCACCCATCCTAAAACAGCCTTAGCGAATTATGAGTTGGGACTGTACTATTTTGAGCGTAAGAATTATAAGAAAGCAGTGGAGTTGTTAAAGTTGGCTCCGACGCATCTGCTTAGTATCAAGCAAAATAAGGAGCTTGAGTTTAAGCTGGGCTACTCTTACTTTGCTACCAAGGATTTTGATAATGCAAAGCTTTATTTCGATAAAAATAAAGCTACAGGCTTTAGAGAGGATGAACATCGCTTTGGCTATGCCTCCAGCTACTATGCAGGTTATATTTCGTATCGTAAGGGAGATTATGCCAGCGCAAAGGCAGATTTAAAAGTCGCTGAAAAGAATGAGGCATATGCCAACATTGTTCCTTATATGATCACAGAGATTCTGTATAAGGAGAATGACATTTATGAGGTAATCCGTTATGGCGAAGCAGCGTTGGCTAAAAAACCTGCTGTGCAGCAGGCAGATGAAATAGCCTTACTTGTAGGAGACGCCTACTACCAGAAGGCAGACTATAAAACAGCAGAAAAGTATTTCAGCCAGTATGCCGAAGGTAAGCGTTCCCTTGACCCTGTAGTGCAGTATAAGATAGCCTTCACAGACTACAAGAACAACAACTATAAAAATGCTATTGCCAATTTTAAGGAAGTAGCTCTTAAAAAAGACGCATTAGGTCAAAATGCCGCGTATTACCTTGGTCTGAGTTATCTTAAAGAGAATAACAAACAGTTTGCTTTAACTGCTTTTGATCAGGCACGCAAAAACGACAAGGACAAAGATGTAACTGAGGCAGCTACACTCAAATATGCGCAGGTAAGCTATGAATTGGGTAATTTCAGAGAGGTAATAAACTCGCTTTCAGAATTTCATAAGAATTACCCGGATTCAGAACAGGCTGAAGAGGTAGATAAACTTTTGAGTGAGGCTTATTTCAGTTCAAACAATTATGCAGAGGCCATTCGCCATATCGAAAGTATGGAGAAGAAAACATGGCGAATCCTTCAGACTTATCAGCGCGTTACCTATCATCATGCAGTGAACCTGTTTAATGACGCCAAGTTTCCGCAGGCAGTGGCTATGCTTGAAAAGTCTTTGCAATACCCTTATGACAAGGAAGTAACTGCAGCTAGCCATTTTGTAAAAGGGGAGGCCTACTCCATTGGCCAGCGTTACGATGATGCTATTAACAGTTACGGAGCCGTTTTCCGTACATCTCCTAACGCGAAAGAAGACTACTATACAAAGTCGCGCTACGGAATCGGATATGCCTATTATAATACTAAAGAGTATGATAAGGCTATGACGCACTTCAAGGCTTACCTGGATGCAATAAAGCCTAGCAATCCTAACTACAACGATGCTACACTACGCTTAGCAGACACTTATTATGTGAACAAACGCTATAATGAGGCACTTAACCTGTATGAACGAGTGGTATCCTCCAGTTCACCAGACAGAGATTATGCCTTGTTCCAGAAAGGAGTAGTAAACAGTATTATCGGACGTAACGATAAAGCTGCACAGGCCTTACAGGAAGTTATTACTAAGTTTCCTAATTCACGTTATGTGGATGACGCGCAGTACCAGCGTGCCCTAGTTGATTTTGAGTCGGGAAATTACCAGGCAGCAGTAACTGGTTTCTCCACGCTTATTAATGGTATGCCAGACAGTAAATTAGTGCCGCACGCCTTACAGAAAAGAGGTATTGCTTACTCTAACCTGCAGCAGAATGATAAAGCAATTGCGGACCAGCAGCGTGTACTGAATGAGTATCCTGATTCGAAGGTAGCAAGTGGAGCACTTTATAGTTTACAGGAGGTATTAGGTTCAGAAAATCGTACAAATGAATTTGATGTTTACCTGAACAAGTATAAGTCTGCCAACCCAGACGACAGTGCTCTTGAAACCATTGAATTCAATGCTGCTAAAAACCTGTATTTCAGCCAGAAATACGATCAGGCAATTCCTAAATTTGAGTCTTATATTCAGTCGTACCCGAAAAGCAAGTTTGTGCCTGACGCTAAGTATTTTCTTGCAGATTCCTATCTCCGTCAGGATCAGACGAAGGGATTAGAAAGGATGAAGGCCGTTATAGCAGAGAACAAATCAGAATTTGTTAACCGTGGTATTCAACGTGTAGCGGATATTGAGTTTGAAGCTAAAAACTATCCTGAAGCTATTAAGTACTATAGTCGTCTTCGAGATCTGGCTACTAATCGTAAAGAGCAGCAAACTGCACTTACGGGTTTAATGCAAAGCTATTACCGCACCAATGATTATGAAGCTACAAAACGGGTAGCCAATGAACTGATCAGCCAAGGAAATGCCGCCTTAAATGCTTATAACTCAGCCCTATTGTTCCGTGCAAAAGCATCTTATGCACAAGGTAACCTGGATCAGGCATTGAAAGAATTACGTGAGACAGCTCAAACAGCTTCCGATGTTAACGGAGCTGAAGCCCATTACCTGGTTTCAGAAATACTTCACAAGCAGAAGAAATACAAAGAGTCACTGGACCAAGCTTTTGATTTCAATACCAAATTCGGGAACTATGATTATTGGCTGGGTAAGTCGTTTTTGATTATTGCAGATAACTATGCTGCTCAGAATGAAATGTTCCAGGCGAAGGCTACGCTTAATTCCATTATACAAAATGCCCCGAACAAGGAAATTGTGGCTGAAGCAAAACAAAAACTAGCGAAGCTGGATGGTAAAAGCGGACAGAATGAAACCCAACAACTGCAGGATTCAATTCCTGCCAATGATAGCACCAATCAGCAAAACTAGGAGCTTTAACTCTGCATTTATTTTTGAACAGAATCATCACCATGAAAAATAAATTAAAATTTGCCACACTAGCAATTGTGCTTTCTGTTGGATACAGCTACATGAACCAAGCACAGGCGCAGGGTTGGGGAGAAGGTACTAAGTTGGAGGATGCTGAGATCGTGGTTGAAAAGAACCGTGTGATTGAGCTTCCACAGGCAGCACGTAACTTTGAAAAATTCAGAATTCCCCCCCCAGAGTCCGGAGACCGTAATGTGCGGTACAGATTTGTAGATTACCGCTTACCATCACAGGACATAAACCTGCAGATGAAGGTTTTAACTATCAAGCAGGATGAACTCACAAAACTCTATGGGAACTACCTGAAAGGAGGTATAGGAAACTATGGATCACTTTACCTGAAGGGGTACTTCCATAATAAAAGAAGTGATGTTGCGGACTACGGTGCTGAGGTTAGCCATATTTCTTCTGCACGTGGCCCTGTAGACAAAGGAAATTCAGCTGTTGCCAACAGCTCGATCAGTGCACATGGAGAGCGATATCTAAAAGGTGCTACAGTTGGCGGTAGATTAACATATGGCCGTGATAAGTACTTTTTTTATGGCTATGCACCTTCCCTAGAACAGGAGGTTGAAAAAGACTCTATCAAACAAGTATTCAATAGGATTGCTGCGGATGCTTTTTTACATAACCATACTTCAGGGCTTCCTTTCCTGTATAAAACAGATCTTAAGTTCAGGTACCTGAATAACCGGTACAATATGAGCGAGGCAAACTTCGCTGTCGACTTCAACAGTGAGTATGCCATAGATGATATTTCTGCTTTCAGGGTTAATGCGGATGTTTCCATTCTTTCATACCAAGATTCCGCAAGCACCAGCCGCAACTTTGTTAAAGTACAGCCTTCTTACCAGCGACAGCTAAATGCCCTTCGCCTTACAATTGGTGCTACAGTGGCTTATACCGGCGATGAAGTTAATGATGCCCGTAAATTCAATATCTATCCGGATATTCGTTTGGGAGTGGAGCCAATAAAGGATAACCTATTGATATATGCTGGTTTAGGTGGTGATCTGGAAAGGGTTACTTTATTTGAACTTACCCGGGAGAACCCTTGGCTGGCACCTGATGTACAGGTAGCTGATATTAACAAGGGATTGGAGGTTTATGGTGGCTTTCAGGCCAACATTGCTAATTATGTTCACCTAACTGGGCGGGTAGCTTACCAGAACTTCCGTAACATGTATTTTTATACCAACTCTGTTACCGATTCAACTAAGTTTGACCTGATATATGATGACGGTGTAACAAATGTTTTAAATTTTTATGCGGAAGCCTCCTTCAACTATTCGGATGAGATACGGTTGGGTTTAAAGGCTGATTATAACAGCTATGACATGGCTAGCCTCGAGCATCCGTTTCATCGTCCGGAGCTGATGGCTAGTGTTTATGGCACCTACAACTTCTATGATAAGATTCTCTTTAATTCAGAACTTTATTATATTGGTAGCTCATTTGGCCGAATCACCAGACCAGATGGTACAACGGTACTCAGTGAAACCGATACTATTGTTGACCTGAACCTAAAAGGTGACTACAGATTCACAAATAATTTTACCATTTTTGTGATGGCCAACAACCTGCTAGGGCAGAAGTACGAAAGGTTCGTTAACTACCCTAGTAAAAGCATTAACCTGTTAGGTGGTGTTACCTATTCATTCTAAATGCCTATGGTAGAAAAGCACATTAAGTCTCTTCTCTATGACCATGACTGTGTCATCATCCCTGAATTTGGAGGGTTGATCACCCGTTATGTGCCCGCACGAATCAACCCGGTTAAGCATGCTATTACCCCACCGTCAAAGAAAATAGCTTTCAATGAAAAGCTTGTGCTGAATGATGGTCTGCTAATTAGCACCATAGCTTTCAGGAATAATGTTTCTAAAGAAGTGGCGCAGCGAATGGTGTTGGATTTCGTGCATCAGGCAAAGGCATCTTTGCATTCCGACAACAGGTTTGTGCTGCAGGACATTGGTGTATTTAAATACAACCCGGAACGCAAGCTTGAATTTGAATATGTAGAGTCTGATAATTTGTTAGAAGCTAGTTTCGGTCTTCCTGATTTAGTGGCCAGACCATTAAGGGTAGAGGAGCCAGCAGTTTTACGCACTTTACTTAAGGAGCGCCAACAGGCTCCTGCAAATGTTAAACAACCCTTGCGGAAGCGTTTAAAACGTGCTTATAATGTTGCTGCGGGATTAGCACTAACGGGATTAACGGTGTCTGCTCTGTATTTCCTGTCGCTACAGACAGATTATAACTTAAGCAGTCTTAATCCTATTACATTGGTTAATTCCGGCTTTAACACTGCTGCTATTACACCAGCACGTTATACCAGCGATTATGTGCCTTACACAGAAGACGAGCGCTATACTACCTATGAAATAATTCTACCTTCAGATACTCCCCCTGCAGTAGCAGAAGAGGATATTACTCTGGAAGATGAGTTCACTTCATATGATAGCGTAGCTTCTGATCAGCCTGTTCAAGTGGTTGAAGAAGAGATAGCTATAAAAGAGAAAACAGGAGCAGAAATGAATTCTGGTCCTGCTAAGGTTGATCTTACAATTAAAGATAAGACCAATCGTTTTTATATTATTACAGGCGGTTTTTCAACGCTTGAAAATGCAGAGGTAAGCCGTGCTGCTATTCGTAAAGGAGGGCATGATGCAAAGGTGCTTTTGCCAGGACCGGGAAGCCGGTTATTCCGTGTATCAGTGGCAGATTTTGATACAGAGCAAGAAGCAAAATCTGCGCTGACCAACTATAAACAATCTTTCGGAGAAACTATTTGGGTATTTAACTATTAAAATGACTTCACTCTTATTACAAATCACAACTACCCCTGCTGATACTACAGCTGCATTGGCTGAGGGAGCCGAGGCTGCTGATACTTCTGTATCACTTTTAGACCTGGCTATAAACGGCGGTTGGGCTATGTACCCGCTGGCGCTATTATCATTGGCTGCCATTTATATTTTTGTGGAGCGTTATCTTACTCTCAAAAAAGCTGCCCAAAACCCAGAAGGCTTCAATGATAGAATTAAGAACATGGTTTTAGCTGGTGACATTAACGGGGCCAAAATGCTTTGCGCCCAAGCCAACACACCAATTTCAAGAATGATTTCCAAAGGTGTTTCCAGAATAGGAAGCCCTCTGAAGAACATAGAGACCTCTATTGAAAATGTAGGAAAAATTGAGATCAGCCGCCTGGAAAGAAATCTTTCTGCTCTTGCCACCATTGCAGGTGCTGCCCCGATGCTAGGTTTCCTTGGGACTGTAACTGGTATGATTGGAGCCTTTATTGCTATAGCACAGGCAGAGGGTTCTGTTAGCCCTAAGTTACTTTCAAGTGGTATTTATGAAGCCATGGTAACTACAGCTACTGGCTTGATTATTGGTTTGCCAGCCTATGTAGGGTATAACTACCTTGTTTCAAAAATTGATAGCATTGTGCATTCAATGGAATATTCTTCTATTGAATTCCTTGATCTGTTACAAGAACCACAACTGTAAGAATGAATCTTCGCTCTAAAAACAGGATCAATCCAGAGTTTAGTATGTCGTCTATGACTGACATCATATTCCTGTTGCTTATATTTTTCATGCTTACCTCTAATTTCGTAACACCTTCCGGTTTGCCTGTAAGTTTACCGACCAGCAAATCATCTGATATCACCATGCAGAAGATTAGCGTTACAATTACCGAGGATTTAAAGTATTACTTGAACGACAAACCTATTGCTTTAGAGGAAATTGAGCCACAGCTAACAGCCTTACTTCAAGGAACAGAAGAAGGTGCAGTGGTGTTGCATGTAGATAAAACTGTACCTGTAGAGCATCTTGTGAAAGTTGCCGGTATAGCTAAGAGCCTTAACGCAAGTGTAACGTTGGCCACAGTGCCAACGGAATAGAATACTTAAACTATGTCCATAGCTTTAACACCTCAGGAAGAAAAAAATAAGCGGATTGCAGCTGGTGTCAGTATCGGTGTGCACGTGCTTATATTATTGTTCCTGATTTATATGCTGGCATGGCAGGCACCAGATCCACCGGCACCAGAATACGGGATTGAATTAAACTTTGGTATGGATGCCGTAGGTAGTGGTGATGTTCAAACGAAAGCTGTGGCTAATGATTCAAAGAATACACAGGACAGTAAGCCCGCTCCAACTCAGCCTGACCCGTTGCCTGAACCGCAGCCCGTTGTTCAGGCAACACCTCCGTCCCAGCCTGTAGAAACACCAAAAGTTGTTACAACAACTGCTGATGCTCCTGTTTCTGTAAAAGAAGTAGTAAAGCCCCAGCCTAAACCAGAACCTACCAAGGAGGTAAAGAAAGAACCCGTTAAAGAGACTCCAAAAGAGGAAGTTGTCAAAAAGGAGCCTGAGAAACCACGCTCTCTATATCCTGGTAACCCGACGAACAGTGCCGGGACGGGTAAGAGTGGAACATCAGACACACCAACAGGAAATAACAACGGTGATGATAAAGGTAAGGTAGGCGATAAGGGTGATCCGGAAGGAAAAGTCGATGCTAAAGCCCTTTATGGCAAAGCTGGTGGTGGAAGCGATGGATTAGATATGCCAGGCTGGCGCTTTGACATTAAGCCTCAGAAAGACCCTTATACCAATGAATCGGGTCTTGTAAGATTCAGAATTAAGGTTGATGCTGATGGTACTGTTGTCAGTGCAGATGTGATCGAATCTACTGTATCGCCGCATGTAGTGAATTGGTATAAAGATCAGCTTTTCACGAAAGCATCACTGGTTAGGACAGGTTCCGGCTCAGCAGGAGCTTCTGGTGTGGTTACTTTCGTTATCCGTTCACGTTAAATTCCCTGACTTTCATGACATATCAAGAGTGTCTTGATTATCTATACCAGCAATTGCCGATGTATCAACGCATCGGCAATGCTGCTTTTAAGAAGAGCCTTGACAATATCATTGCCCTTTGTGATGCCTTAGGGCAACCACAGCATAGGTTTAAATCGATACATGTTGCCGGAACTAATGGCAAAGGAAGCAGCTCCCATATGCTGGCTGCCGTTTTGCAGAAATCCGGTTACATAACCGGACTTTATACTTCTCCTCACCTAAAATCATTTACTGAACGTGTTCGGATAAATGGTGAAGAACTGCCTCAGGAATACCTGGTTAATTTTGTGGAGGAGCATAAAAGTCTTTTTGAAAGAGTACAACCTTCTTTCTTCGAAATGACTGTGGCATTAGCCTTCAAATACTTTGCTGATGAACAGGTAGATGTTGCTGTTATTGAGGTAGGGCTTGGAGGCAGGCTGGATTCTACTAATATCATCACACCCGAAGTATCCCTTATCACCAACATTGGGTATGACCATCAAAGTATGTTAGGAGATACAATAGGAGCTATTGCTTCAGAAAAAGCAGGCATCATTAAGCCTGGTGTTTCTGCAGTAATCAGTACAAGGCAGGAAGAGGCGCAGGAAGTTTTTGAAGCGAAAGCCTCAGAGGCAGGTGCCCCTTTAACCTTTGCTCCTGACCATTTCAGATTGGAACTGGTAGAGGGAGGGCTTGACCGGCAGGTGTTTCAGGTATATAGGGATGAGGTTTTGTATTTGACAGGTCTGGAGATCGATTTGCCTGGTCAGTATCAGAAGTATAATTTACCTGGTGTTTTACAGGTTTTGGACCTAATGCGTGTGAAAGGATACAGTATACCTGAGGCAGCTCTTAGAGAAGGACTTGCTGGAGCTAAAAGGATCACTGGTCTTAAGGGGCGTTGGCAGGTGCTAAACAGGGAGCCACTAACAATTTGTGACACCGGTCATAATGTGGATGGGATCAAGCAAATTGTGGAGCAACTTGAGGCACTTGAGCCTAAGCAGGTGCATGTGGTATTCGGGGTGGTAAATGATAAAGATATTTCACCTGTGTTGGACCTGCTGCCTAAAAGGTATGAATATTATTTTTGCCAGGCGGCGATTCCCCGTGCTTTAGATGTAAATGAGCTATATGACAAAGCAGTAGCTGCTGGCTTGTCAGGTAAGGCTTATTCAACAGTTTCTGAAGCCATACAAGCTGCTAAAGCTAATGCAGCTAAAGATGAGGTAATATTCATTGGAGGTAGTACCTTTGTGGTTGCTGAGATTGATGAATTATAATAATGGGAAGATCTAAACTAGCAAAATTTGCAGCTGTCGCTGAGCGAGATAATGTGGTTCAGGAGGGTGATGAATTGTATGGCCATATGGCCGGTAAGTGGAATGAACTTCAATTCGCCAATGAAAATCCGATTGTGTTGGAAGTAGGCTGTGGCCGTGGCGAATACACAATCGGAATGGCCAGGCTACATCCGGAGAAGAACTTTATTGGTACCGATATAAAAGGAGCCCGAATTTGGAAGGGTAGTACCATGGCAATAGAGGAGGAACTGGACAATGTAGCTTTTCTGAGAACTTACATTGAGGGAATTGAGGAGCATTTCGAGGAGAATGAGATAGATGAAGTTTGGATTACTTTCCCGGACCCCCGGCCAAAGGACCGGGACATTAAGAAAAGACTTACTTCGCCTGGCTTTCTTGATAAATATTCCCGTATCCTGAAGCCAGGGGGTATTATTCATCTTAAGACCGATAACCTTGGATTGTATGAGTATACTTTGGAAGTGTTGCAGGGGAAAAAGGTTAATAACCTGCTTTTTACTGCTGATCTCTATAACTCAGATTTACAAGAGCACACAATGGGTATTTACACAACCTATGAAAAGCGCTACCTAGCCGAAGGTGTTCCTATAAAATATCTTCAGTTCAAAGTTAGCTAAGAAGAAAACAAAGAAAACTGAAAAGGCTTAAGCTAAATTCCGTTTGGTTTAAAAGAAAGCGGCCTGCAATACTAAACTTGCAGGCCGCTTTCTTTTAAACCCGAGAGGTTATAAACCTTTGTACTTCACTTATAGTGCCCGCAATCAGGCTTCTTCTATTTCCTCAAAAATCTCCTGCAGTTCATCAAAGTCCTTTAAGCCTGGTTTTATTTCATGACCACCCTGCAAACCTATTCCCGCTGGCTTAATTTTCTTAAGGGTAGAGTTTATGTTGTTCTTATCCAAACCAAAGCCAATGTATACTTTAAATTGCTTCGCTAAAGCAGACAAGAACTTCGTATTTGTTTCATCAATAGTGTCAAAATCATCTGAGTACACAATAAAAGCGTGTACTACTGAACTATATAACTCCATCATCTCCAGTAGTTCACTCTCAACAGTATCTTTATTTATAAAGATCTTTTGAATAACTGGCCTCGAAATTTCTTCAATCTCATCAATCAGATATGGGGTGTCTAATTGGATATAGTCCAGTCCAAACTCTTCCGCCATATCATTTATTATTTCTGGCTTTGCCCGCTCAAACTCGCCAGCCAGTTGAACGCCAGCGACCCAACCTGTTATTTCTTTTAGCGTTTCTGGCTTAACACGTTGCTTGTCATCCAACTTTAAGTTAAAGCCGATGATATCTACGCCCATTCCGGCACAGTAACGTGCATCACTTAAATTATTTATTCCATTAACTATTACTGAGGTACGTAGCGACATTTTAAGTTATTCTTTAATTAATTTTATCTATCTATAGCTTTTATTCTGCAGTTCAAAGTAAAACCCATTTCTAAAACTATGCTACCTTTTTTGCATTTTTTTTGATACGTACTTAACGAAATTATAGCCATAAACCTTATTTGTACCTACAATATTTGGAGGCCTGAATCTTTATTACTCTGTTCTTGTTGCTATATTTGTGAAAATTTGATATTTAGTCGCATTTTAGCTTTTTATATAAATGAGTACAAAAGGAAGGGTGCTGGTAGCTATGAGCGGTGGTATTGATAGCTCCGTTGCTGCGGTATTGCTACATGAGCAGGGATACGAAGTAATAGGTATGACCATGAAAACATGGGACTACGCTTCTAGCGGTGCCAGCAAGAAAGAAACAGGGTGCTGCAGTTTAGATTCTATTAACGATGCCCGTAATATTGCTGTAAATCTTGGCTTTCCACACTATATTATTGATATCAGGGATGAATTTGGTGATTTTGTAATCAATCATTTCACAGATGAATATCTAGCAGGCCGCACGCCTAATCCATGCGTTTTGTGTAACACGCATATAAAGTGGGATGCACTTTTGCGCCGTGCGGATCAGTTGGGCTGTGAATTTATTGCCACAGGACATTATGCCAATATTCGTGAAGAGAATGGAAGGTATGTGATTTCAAAAGGTCTGGATGAAAACAAAGATCAATCCTATGCTCTTTGGGGTATTTCTCAGCAGAGTCTGAGCCGTACCATATTTCCACTTGGAAATCTTCATAAGACTGAAATACGCCAGATGGCACTTGATAGGGGCTTTACGGAATTAGTGAATAAGCCTGAGTCTTACGAGATATGTTTTATACCAGATAACGATTACAGGGGCTTCCTGAAGCGAAGAGTAGAGGGATTAGAGCAGAAAGTTGCCGGAGGGGAGTTTGTGCTGGAAGACGGTACAGTGGTGGGTACCCATGAAGGTTATCCGTTCTATACCATTGGTCAACGTAAAGGTTTGGGTATAGCTTTGGGTTTTCCAGCCTATGTAACACGCATTGAAAAAGAAGCAAACCGTGTTGTGCTTGGTAACTATGAAGAGTTGGCCAAAAATGCCATGACAGTTGGTAAATTAATCATGGGAAAGTATGATAACCTGATTGACCAGCCAATACCAACTATTACAAAGGTTCGTTATAACGATCCGGGTACAGAAGCCATCATTGAACAAGTTGGTGATAAAATGAAAGTGCATTTCCTGAGCGGTGTACACGCGATTGCCCCTGGTCAGGCAGCTGTTTTCTATGAAGGAAATGATGTGATTGGCGGCGGCTGGATTGAATCTAATTATAACCTTGACTTTAAGCTCGACGTGCTACAATAATGCTAAAAAAAGGACTGATTTTTTGTCTGCTACTCATCGGTGCAATTACCGGTTGTAAGGAAAACTATGTAGAACCAGACCCGGAGGCTTTAGGACTCGATTACTATCCTTTGGCTATTGGAGATTACCGGATCTATAATGTTACAGACATAAAATTTCAGTTTAATAAAGGTGATACCACACGTTTTCAGATGAGAGAACGTGTGGACACAACTTTTTCAGATCAGACCAATACCCTTACCTATAAAATTGTTCGTTCTGTTAGACCAAATGGAAACAGCCAATGGGTGGATGATTCTGTCTTGGTTGTTAGCAAGTCTAACAGTATGGTAGTTTTAACAAAGAACAATACCAAATATGTTAAGCTGGTATTCCCTGTAAAGGAGGGTGCTGTTTGGGCAGGAGATGCCTATAATGACAAACTAGCAGCTGGTTGGGCAGGAAATAATATAAATGGTAAGATAGTTTATACCTATGATGGCGTAGGAGAACCCTATCAGCTTAATGGGGAAAGCTTTGCTAATACAGTAGCGGTTAAACAAGGAGACCGAGTAGATAATGGAGCTGTCTTGAGTGATCGCAAAGAGGTTTACGCAAAAGGGATAGGTCTCATTTATCGCTTGTATAACAGGATTGACTATTGTTCGTCTTCAGATGGCTGTACTTTCGGGGAGGGTTATAAACTACAAGGCCACGAACGGCACGAGGTTTTGATAGCTCACGGTAGCCGGTAAAAGTTCATGCGTCAGTGTTTCCTCCATATTATCATTTTAGTAGTTGTATCGCTGCAAGGGGTACTGGGGCAAACAAACGCTGAAAATGAAAACCAGAAAAGGCTGGTATATTTTACAGACAAATCTAACTCCCCATATTCTCTTCAAAAGCCGCTTCAGTTTCTTTCACAAAAAGCTCTTGAGCGCAGGCAGCGTCAGAAAATAAGCCTCATTTCCCGTGATCTTCCTGTTAACCCCTCTTATGTAGCTGGTATTAAAGAGCAGGGTGTAGAGGTGTGGTATACCTCCCGATGGTTTAACGCTGCTGTTGTGCAGTGTAATAATGAGCAGCTAGTAGCTTTACAGGCTCTTCCTTATGTCAGTGCCACCACTACTTTAAACCGCTCTGCTGTTACTCCTCCCGAAGTCTTAACAGTTCCACAGAAGCTTGAATTGTTGACCACTTCTTCCTCCATGTTGTCAACCGTACCAGAGGCTGATTATGGGAGAGCTTTTCATCAGGCAAACATGTTAGGCGCTGTTGACCTGCATAAAGCGGGTTACAAAGGGGCAGGCATGCTTATAGCTGTTCTGGATGCAGGTTTTCCGGGAGTGCAAAGTATTGAAGCATTTTCACACTTATTTCAAAGGAACAAAATCAAAGGCACATATGATTTTGTGCAAAGGCAAGAGGATGTTTTTGGTGCCAATTCCCATGGTACCGCTGTTCTCTCAACCATGGCAGCCTATGAACCAGGTAAAATGATTGGTACCGCTTATGAGGCTGATTACCTCTTATTGCGTACTGAAGATGCAGCAACAGAGCATAACATTGAAGAAATAAACTGGCTGCTGGCTGCTGAATATGCAGATAGTGCAGGTGCAGATGTGATAAATACATCTCTCGGTTACACCACTTTTGATAGCCCCTCAAAAAGCTATACATATAATGATCTGGATGGTAATACTACCCTTGTAGCCAAAGCTGCAGACTATGCTGCCGCTTCTGGCATGCTGCTGGTGGTAAGTGCGGGTAACGAAGGCAATAATAGCTGGAGATATGTTGGCTCCCCGGCAGATGCCGATTCGGTTTTAGCTGTAGGAGCTGTGGATTCATTAGGTATAAAAGCATCTTTTAGCTCTTTTGGTCCAAGTGCAGATGGACAGATTAAGCCCGATGTAGTAGCTATGGGGCAGCGGGTATATGTGCTCAGTACATCAGGTACTGTTGCCAAGACCAATGGCACATCGTTCTCCGGACCAATTGTGGCTGGTTTTGCCGCCAGTCTGTGGCAGGCCAACAGACATAAAACTAATTTTGAAATGATTAAACTGCTGCGACAGATAGGAAACAATGCTGCTGCACCAGACAACAATATAGGCTATGGTATACCTAACTATAGCCGTTACCTGGTATTAGCCGGCCCTCTTCCTAAGGAAGAAGATGTATATATTACCAATCCGGTATATCATAGTCCTATTATACTTACTTTGGGTTTAAAATGGGTGCAACAACCTGTTGAAGTTCAAGTATTTGATGCTACAGGCAAGGTGGTATATCAGCAGGTTTTACAAAATGCTCAACAGGAGCAGGAGCTAAAGCTTACAGCAGGATCGTTGAAGAATGGGCTGTACCTTTGCCGGGTAAGAGCGGGTAAGATGCTATCCACTGTTCGTTTTGTTAAGATTTAATATACTTTTCATTCATAATTAATCAGCTACCTTTGCAGGCATGAATCCAATAATTGCACCTTCTATACTAGCTTCTGACTTTGCTAACCTGCAATCAGAAGTTGAAATGCTCGAAAAGAGCCAAGCTGACTGGCTTCACATTGATATAATGGATGGCCGGTTTGTTCCGAATATTTCTTTTGGTTTTCCAGTTATGGAGGCAATAAAACGCCATGCCACAAAGCCGATGGATGTACACCTGATGATTGTGGAGCCGGAGCTGTATATTGAGCGCTTCCGTGCTGCAGGTGCAGATACTATTTCCGTGCACATCGAAGCCTGCAATCATTTGCATCGCACTATTCAGCAAATTAAAGCAACTGGAGCAAAAGCAGGTGTGGCGGTAAATCCCCATACTTCAGTTCAGCTGTTAGATGATGTTATCGCTGACCTTGACCTGGTGTGCCTAATGTCGGTAAATCCCGGGTTTGGCGGACAGAAATTCATTGAGAACACTTACCGTAAGATAGAAGCTCTTAAGAATTTGATAGAGGCTCGTAACTCCAAGGCTCTGATTGAGGTTGACGGTGGTGTAAATGAAAATAACGCTTCTTTGTTGTTAGATAAAGGGGCTAATGTTTTGGTAGCCGGAAACTTCGTTTTCTCTTCTGCAGATCCTATTCAAACCATTGCTGATCTTAAGAAGTCCTCTAATTAATTTCCTGTGATGCTGAAATATCTGTCGGTATTGTTATTTATACTTTTGCCGTTGGGTGTTTCAGCACAGCAAGCTGTTGTTAAAGGAAGGGTTTTATCTACCACTAATGAATCCCTTGAGCTAGCGACAGTTGGAATAAGAGGCACAACCATAGCCTCTAAGACTGATAAGCTGGGAAATTTTAGAATGCAGGTGCCAGCAAACAGAACCCTTGTTTTGCAGGTACGGTACCTGGGCTATAAAGAACTGGAAAGATCACTTCAGTTAAAGCCCGGTGAATCGCTAGATCTGGAGCTAATTCTTGAGCCTGATCCGCAGCGATTAAGGACCATTGATATCAGGGGTAAGAATCAGTATGACACCAGGGAGCAGGTTAGCGTTACAAAATTAGACCCAACGCTAACCAGAAATTTGCCTTCGGCTTTCGGCGACTTCAACAAAATTCTGGTAACACTACCTGGTGTATCCAGTAATAATGAACTTTCCAGCACTTATTCCGTTCGTGGTGGTAACTATGATGAGAACCTGGTTTACGTTAACAATATTGAAATCTATCGTCCTTTCCTGATCACCGCGGCACAACAGGAGGGATTAAGTTTTGTTAACCCTGACCTGGTAGAATACATTGAATTCTCTTCTGGTGGGTGGCAGCCAAAATACGGAGATAAACTATCATCGGTACTTAATATTAAATATAAGACACCCGAAAAATTTGCCGCTTCTGTTACGGGTGGTTTAACAGGGGGCACTATACACCTGGAGTCTTCCTCTAAGAATAAAAAAGTTTCTTACCTGCTGGGAGCCAGACACAAAAACGGGCAATACCTGTTACAAGGCCTACAGGTTGATGGAGAATACAGGCCAAGCTTTTCTGATGCACAAGCCTTTGTAACTTATGACCTCAGCAAGAAATATGCTGAGCCTGGTAGAACTACACTGGGTGTATTGGTTAGCTATGCACAAAACAAATTCCTGGTAGTACCCGAGAACCGTGTTACAACCTTTGGAACACGGAACGCTCCATTACGCCTCTACGTCGGCTTTGATGGGCAGGAACTGATGGAGTACAGAACCTTTCAAACTGGTTTAAACCTCAATCATAAATTTAATAAAGACTTTAGCAGTGAGTTTATAGTATCAGGAGTTCATTCCAGGGAGCGCGAGTTTCGTGATATTGAGGCTGGATACAGGCTTAGTGAAGTCAGTATCAATTCAAATAATTTAGGAGAGGACCAGCGAACCAGGGGAGTAGGCAGCCAATTTGATCACGCACGCAATACACTTCTGACTCGTTTTGCCACAGCCGAAACGCGTAATACATGGCAGTTGAACCAACGTAGTGTGGTATTATTCGGGCTAAAGGCAGGACGAGAAAATATTGAAGATGAAATATCGGAATATGGATTTGTTGATTCTGCGGATTTTGTAACCGATTCATACCTGCTTCATTCAAGCCTCCAGCTGAATAGCATGCGCTATAACGGCTATGTGCAACACACGTATGAGCTTGATTCACTAAAGACAATCACCTACGGCATCAGGGCCAGCTACTGGGGCTTTAACAAAGAGGCTACTATAACTCCGCGTGTGCAGTATTCTTTTATTACCCGTCAGAACCCAGACCTTTCTTTTAAAGCCGCCGTTGGTCTTTACTATCAGCCCCCTTTCTACAGAGAGTTACGAAATTTTGAGGGCCAGTTGAATGAAGAGATTGAAGCGCAGCGTTCCCTTCATGCTATAGTTGGTACTGATTACCTGTTCAAAGCCTGGGGCCGTGATTTTAAATTTACTGCTGAGGCTTATTACAAGCATATGAGCAATGTAATACCCTATGACGTGGATAATGTGCGCTTAAGGTATTATGCTAAAAACAATGCGAAGGCCTATGCAGCAGGTGTGGATCTTCGGGTAAATGGTGAGTTTATAGAAGGAGCGGAGTCCTGGCTGAGTTTAGGCTTGTTACAAACGAAAGAGGATGTTGCAGGAGACTCTACCTTTGCTTATTCTCCTTCTGGCGAGATAACCGGCAGAAAGGAGTTGGGTTATTTGCGGAGGCCAACAGATCAACTTTTAAATATTGGAGTATTCTTCCAAGATCACCTGCCGGATAACCCTACTGTCCGTATGTACCTGAACCTGGTATATGGGAGCGGACTGCCCTTTGGCCCGCCTAGGCAACCGGAGTATAGAAATGCTTTTGATGGTAAATCCTACAAACGCCTGGACCTTGGTTTTTCTAAAGTTATTGTGCTGGAGAGCGAGATGGTTGAGCGAAGGAAGGTAGCACTCCAGAGTCTGTGGGTTGGGCTGGAAGTGTTGAATTTGATTGATGCCAATAATCGTGTTTCTTATACTTATGTACAGGATGTAAACGGGCTAACCTATGCTGTTCCTAATTTCCTGACAGGTCGTCGTTTGAACCTTCGTTTTGTTGCTAAGTTTTAGCGCATCAAAGCTTTTGCCCTGAGTGCAAATAAAAGAGACCTGCCAACAGACAGGTCTCTTTTATGTCATTTTCCTTAATTCCTTTTTATCTTTTTCCAGCTATTGTAGGCAGACTCTATTTCCTTTGCATAGGTGTTGTACGACTCCGGTTCTACGGATCCGAGTTTAATAGCCTGGGCTGACAGTTTTGCTGCCATTTCATATTCCTTATTCAAGGCGTACAGTTTTGCTTTAATCCAGCTGTTAAAGAAGTTCTCTTTTATCGCGATAGATTTATTAATCCATTCCAGGGCTTTCTGGTGGTGCTCACGACGAGGTAGCATGTATTCTGCGCTCTGTGCCCAGATATACCAGTCATCAGGTTCAGCTTTTGCCAGAGCAGCCTGAATGTTAGACAATGCTTTTTTCTCTATCTCTGTTTCAATGTTGAGCGTAATAATATTGTTCTCCCATTCAAGATTCAGTTTTCCTGTATTTGTTCCTATATCTGAGAAGTTAAACTGCATCGTTTCCTGGAAAGGAGCTTTTTGTGGCTTCACTTCCAGGTAAGCCACATCATTTAATTCGCTGTAGCCTTCCAGTCCCCAGAGAGTTGTATCCTTATTTAGCACTACATGCCACAGCGAATCATTTTCCGGAAGCAAAAAGAAAGAATAGGTACCGGCAGGCACTCGCTCATTATTCAAAAACAGTTCATCTTCAAAATGTATCAACGTTGCCTCGTTTGCACCAGCCCGCCAGAGTTTACCATAAGGAACTAACCCTCCAAACACCTTACGTCCTTTTACGCCCGGTGCGTGGTAGCTCACTGAAATATCTGTTAAACCAATGGTCTGCTTCACAAATGCTTCCGGGCTTGCTTGGGGAAGCTTTAGCTGAGCATGGGCTTGCGTTGCAGAAAAATAGAACACCAGAAGGAATAAAAAGACAGAAATATAATGCTTCATAAAGGTTATAAACGAGGTATTTATATTGTACAGGAGAAATACTGTAAAAATTATGCCAAGTCCTGATACTGCTTCAACAATTGCAAAATTAATAATATTCCATCAGTGAAATATTTATTTAGAAAAATATGCAAAATACAAATATGGTAGAATAGTTAAATTTAAGGGTTAAATAATACAAACATATTTATTATTTATGGTATATCATATCTGTATCAGTGAATTAATTGCCCTAATCCAATAATTTATTTTGTTTTTGATTGATATTGATGCCTCTAATCTTTAGCCTCAATAGTAAAGTTACGTGTGCTTGTACTATAATGTATTTCAAGCCTTAGCCAACGGTGTGCTGTAACATGGTCTACAGAGTTTATGCTTAAAAACACAAATACTAACCATTAATAATTTATGATGTATGAATTTTAAACTTTTACTAAATCGAAGATTCACGGAGCACATTGTGTACCAGCGGGCATTGCTGGTTACAATTTTGTTTCTGTATACTGCTCTGGGGGTGCAGGCACAGAATGCTTACACAGATGCGGGTAAATCATTGCCTACGGTTACATCTGATAAGGATGATTATGCTCCAGGGGAGGTAGCTATTATTACTGGTAGTGGCTGGGTGCTGGATAGCTTAGTTGACATCCATCTGGAAGAGAACCCCACCCACGAGCATCATCATGGATATCATGATACAAAAGTAAATTCTGATGGTACTTGGCGGATAGAGTATCCGATTGAGGAACGGCATTTAGGTGTTGCTTTCACTGTTATTGTAGAAGGTAAACAGTCAGTCTATAAGGGTTTGGCTTATTTTACGGATGGAAATTCTAAATTAGCTGTTGATGAAGCATCTGGACTTTCAGGAGGTCCTATAACACTTAGAGCAAGACTTACACAACAAGGAGGTTCTGGTCCAGCAGGTAATGGTAATGGTATACCTTCTAAAGCTATAAAATTTACTTTAAATGGTGTTTTAGTAGGGACAGCAGAAACTGATGCAAACGGAATAGCTAGCCTCAATACTTCTGTTCCTTCTTCCATATTTGTTGGTACATATAATTATAATAAGGCACAAAGTACAGGAGTAGAGGCTATTTTTGATGGTGATATCAATGCTACTTCATCTTCACCAATTGGTTATATAGCTTCTAATGGAGGTGCTAAATTGACAGTAACCTATCCTTCACAAGCTACAACGCTTTTGGTCTCTTCATCAATAGGAACATACGGAGGTACGACTACATTATCTGCTACTTTAACATCAAATAACGCGGGAGTATCAGGAAAAGTTATCTCTTTTACTCTTAATGGATCAACTGTAGGCACTGCGTTAACTGATAATTCAGGCATTGCTACAATAAGTGCAGTAAATTTAGACGGAATCAATGCAGGAAATTATTTAAATGGTATAACCGCTACTTTTCTGGGTGATGCTACTTATACAGGAAATAGTGGCACTTCAGCTCTGACGATCAGCAAGAAAGCTGCTTCCGTAGTTGTGGCTGCGAAGACCAAAGAGTACGGTTCGGCTGATCCAGTTTTGACAGGTACCTTAGAAGGCTTCCTGGCTGGCGATAATGTAACTGCTTCTTATGCTCGTGTAGCTGGCGAAACGGTTGCCGGTGGCCCTTATGCCATCAGCGCCACGCTTAGCCCAGCTGCCGTTCTGGACAACTACGAGATCACCAACACAGCTTCAGCTCTGACGATCAACCAAAAGCCAATAACTGTAACTGCAAATAATGCTAGCAAATATTGTGGTCAAACAATTGTGTTTACTGGAACAGAATTTACTGTTCCTGCAGGCGCACTTGTAAATGGGGATAATATTTCTACTGTTACTTTAACAAGCGCCGGGGCAATATATTCAGCAACAGCAATCGGTTCACCTTATCCTATCGTAGCAAGTAGCGCAGTAGGTACTGGTTTATCAAATTATAGCATAAGCTATGTTGATGGTGCTTTAAGTATCTCTGCTACGGCTGTAGATGCAAGTGCAAGTAGTAAAGCTGTAAGAGCTGGCTTGTCTACTGAGTTAATTGCTAGTATATCTCCTAAAGTAGCAGGTGTGACAGTAAGGTTCTTTATAAATGGAAATAGTGTAGGCTCGAGTTTAACCAATGCAAATGGAGATGCAACCTTAACTGTGTCTAATCTTGTGAAAGATGTTTACATGGTTGAAGCTGTAGCAGGAGGAAACTGTTCAAGTTCTATAGCCTACTTAACAGTTTATGATCCTGACGGAAGTTTCGTGACTGGTGGTGGCTGGATAAACTCTCCGGTTTATGACTTACCTTACATGAAAACAGCTGGTAAAGCTAACTTTGGTTTCAACGCTAAGTATAAAACAGGTAAAAATGAGGTTGACCAAGTGGACGGTAATACCACATTCCACTTACAAGCAGGAGATATGAACTTTAAAAGTTCTTCGCATGCCGCCATGTCCTTAGTTATCTCTAACTATAAAGCTACATATACTGGTGAGGGAACAATAAACGGTATTGGAGCTTACGAATTTAGAGTGATAGCCATAGACGGTGATATTAAAGGTGCTGGTAATCCGGATCATTTTAGAATCAGGATCTGGGAAAAAGGAAAACCTTCGGCTGTTGTTTATGATAACCTTTATGGTACAGCTGAAAACGTAGACCCTTCAGGTGCTAATACTATCCTCGGAGGTGGCTCTGTAATGATTCATAGTGTCATCAAGGGCAACAGTACCTCTAAATCTGTTGCAGCCGAAAGCCCAGTTACAAATAATTTATTGCAGGAGAGCAAATTCTACAACTATCCAAATGCATTCTCTGACAGAACTACGATAGCTTTCTCTGTAGACCAAGAGCAGAGCTATTTACTGGAAGTGTATGACGTTAAAGGGGCGTTGGTGAAGAAAGTAAGTATGGGTGTGGCAGAGGCTAACAAGCATTATGAGTTTGAAGTGGATGGTAGAAATCTGGCAGAAGGGATCTACATTGCCCGCCTGGTTACTGGCACTAAAGCTCAGAGTATAAAAATGATACTAAAGAAGTAAGTTGTAGGTTTATTGCCTGACTTGAAAAGAGAAGCACCGGTTCCTGTAAAGGGGCCGGTGCTTCTCTTTTCAAGTCAGGCAAATTTGGAAAGGAAAACTTTTACAGAAAAATTCGGTTTACAAGGAAATCCTTTTACATTTGCATCACAGAATGAACAAAATTAAGAGCCATATCATCCTTTTCACTTCTGCAGCGCCTGCTGTTTGTGGCTCAACTGTGCATTTCCATCACATCCATCATTCCTCGTAAGAGGAAGAATAGCACCATATAGCCCCCATAGGGTTTAGCCCTACTTGTACTTTGCTTAGCAGCAAAGCTTTCATACTTTTGTTATAACTCAAAAAGAATAATATGCTCCGTATTGCCATTCAAAAATCAGGCAGATTAAGCGAAGACTCTCTGAAACTGATCAAGGAATGTGGTATTTCCTTCATTAACAGCAGCCTTAAACTTAAAACCGAATCAACTAACTTTCCATTAGAGATCCTGTATCTCCGCGACGATGATATTCCTGGCTATGTAGCAGACGGTGTTGCTGATATTGGTATAGTGGGTGAAAACGTTTTGGTGGAAGAGGGGATGCAGCACCTGGCCGTAGAACAATTAGGCTTCTCAAAGTGCAGACTCTCACTAGCTGTTCCTAAAGGAGACAATTACCAGGACATCTCTGACCTCAATGGTAAAAACATCGCGACGTCTTATCCTAAGCTGCTTCAGGCTTACCTTTCAGAAAAAGGCGTAGAGGCTCATATTCATACCATCAGTGGTTCTGTTGAAATCGCACCAAGTATTGGCCTTGCTGATGCCATCTGTGACATCGTAAGCTCTGGTAGTACCTTGATCAGCAACGGCTTAAAAGAAGTAGAGCGGGTATTTAAATCGCAGGCAGTTCTTATTGCCAATAAAGAACTAAGTGAGGAAAAGCGCCAGATATTAGAGAAGCTGCTATTCAGAATTCACGCCGTTCAGCGTGCTCAAAGAGCCAAATACATTCTGCTTAATGCGCCGAATGAGAAAATAGAAGAAATCAGTGCACTGTTACCTGGTGCCAAATCACCTTCTATTCTTCCGCTAGCCGAAGAAGGCTGGAGTTCCCTGCACTCTGTGGTGAATGAAGATGATTTCTGGGAAATCATTGAGAAGCTGAAAGATGCCGGTGCTCAGGGAATCCTTGTTGTTCCGATTGAGAAGATGATCATATGATAAAGAAAATTTATAACCCGGAAGTATCTACCTGGGCAGACCTTGCTAAGCGTCCGGTAATGGATCTGGAGGAACTGGAGGCAGGAATCAAGGAAACATTTTCTTTTGTTAAAGAGCAAGGGGATGAGGCACTTCTTCAATTAGCTGAAAAGTTCGATAAAGTTCGTCCCTCGCAGTTACTGGTGACTCAGGAAGAGTTAGCTGCTGCAGAAGGGGCTATAGCATCGGAACTAAAGGAAGCAATACTGCAGGCATACAGCAATATCCAGCTTTTCCATGCGCAGCAAGCCGAACAAATGCAGCCTGTTGAAACGATGCCTGGCGTAGTTTGCTGGCGGAAGAGTGTTGCTATAGAAAAAGTTGGTCTTTACATTCCGGGTGGTACTGCGCCTTTGTTTTCAACCCTCCTGATGTTAGGAGTGCCAGCTCGTTTGGCTGGTTGTAGTGAAATTGTGCTTTGTACTCCTCCGAATAAAGAGGGGGCCATACATCCAGCCATACTATATACAGCATTATTGCTAGGTATAACAAAAATTGTAAAGGCAGGTGGAGCGCAGGCCGTGGCAGCCATGGCTTTCGGAACTGAAAGTGTTCCCGCTGTGAGCAAGATCTTCGGACCAGGTAACCAATATGTAACAGTTGCCAAGCAATTAGTTGGCAGGGCAGGAGTGGCCATAGATATGCCTGCAGGTCCTTCGGAGGTGCTGGTTATGGCAGATGAGGCTGCTAATCCTGCTTTTGTGGCAGCAGACCTGCTATCGCAGGCCGAACATGGCGCAGATTCACAAGTGGTACTATTAACAACATCTGAAATTCTTCTGGAAAGAGTTGAGCAGGAACTTGAAAAGCAATTAGCTGAGCTACCACGCGAAGCTTTTGCTGCCAAGGCACTGGATAATAGCTTAGCCATTGTTATGAACTCTACACAGCAGATGTTGGCCTTCTCAAATCTGTATGCTCCGGAGCACCTGATACTTGCAGTTGAAGATTTTGAAAGAGTAGCCGAAGGGGTTATCAATGCCGGTTCTGTTTTTCTTGGGAACTTTACCCCGGAATCTGCCGGTGATTATGCATCCGGTACAAACCATACACTACCAACCAATGGTTACGCACGTGCTTACAGTGGCGTCTCATTAGACAGTTTCATTAAAAAGATAACATTCCAGCAGATAACCCCGCAGGGTTTACATAATATTGGCCGTACAGTGGAGGTAATGGCTGAGGCAGAAGGGTTACAGGCTCACAAAAATGCTGTTTCAATAAGATTAAAGGAGATCCAAAATGTTTAACCTGGAGAGTATCGTACGCCCGAACGTACTAAAGATGAAGCCTTATTCATCCGCCCGGGATGAGTTTAAAGGGGAAGCAAGTATTTTCCTGGATGCTAACGAGAACAATCTCGGAAGTCTGGCAGGTGAGAACTATAACCGTTACCCTGACCCGCACCAAAAAAAGCTGAAAACATTAATTGCTGAGATCAAAGATGTACGATCTGAGCAGGTTTTTTTAGGCAACGGTAGTGACGAAGCAATTGACTTGTTGTTAAGGGCTTTCTGCCGTCCAGGCAAGGATGCTTTGCTTTGCCTTCCACCAACTTATGGCATGTATGAAGTATCTGCAAACCTGAATGAGGTGCGAATAGATACCGTGCAGTTAACTGCTGATTTTCAAATCCCGGTTCAGGAGGTGTTGCAAACTTTGAAGCCTGAAACGAAGCTGCTCTTTATCTGCTCGCCGAACAATCCGACCGGCAACAGCATCCGGACAGAGGATATTGAAACACTCCTTAATAAGTTTAGTGGCTTAGTAGTAATCGATGAAGCTTACATTGACTTTGCCGATACACCAAGCTGGACTACCAGGTTAAACGATTTTCCTAACCTGGTCATTTTGCAAACTTTTTCAAAAGCCTGGGGAATGGCAGGTCTACGTTTAGGGATGGCATTTGCTTCAGCGGAGATCATAGCTTTATTAGATAAAATAAAGCCTCCTTACAACATCAACGAAGCTACGCAAGAGCTGGTCCTTCAGGCAATTGATAAAACAGAGGTCCTGAAAGACATGGTGGAAGAGATTGTGCAGGAAAGAGAACTGCTTATGCAGGCCCTTCCTTCTATTCAGGCTGTTGAAACAGTGTATCCTTCAGATGCCAACTTTTTACTAGTTAAAGTAACAGATGCAGGTGCTATGTATAAATTCCTTTTAAGCAAAGGTATAGTAGTTAGAAACAGGTCCGGATTGCCTGGGTGTGAAGGCTGTATTCGTATTTCTGTCGGTACGCTGGAGGAGAACCAGACGCTGTTAAAAGCAATGGCTGCTTTCTAGATTTTGCCACACTTCGTTAGAGGATACAGAAAGTGACAGCTGGTGCTGGAGCTGTGCACCTACATCATTAAGGAAAATAAAAATTGAGATGAAAAAAGCATTATTCATAGATCGTGACGGCACTATACTTATTGAGCCGAAAACTGATTTTCAAGTGGACTCTTTCGAAAAGTTCGCCTTTCTACCTAAATCTATCAGCAACCTGGCTAAAATTTACCAGGAACTGGATTATGAGTTCGTGATGGTAACCAACCAGGATGGTCTAGGTACGGACTCTTACCCCGAAGATACTTTCTGGCCATACCAGAATAAAATGCTGGAAATACTGGAGACGGAAGGAATTAAGTTTGATGATATCCTGATAGATCGCAGTTTTGAGCATGAGGGCCTGGAGTCGAGGAAACCTGGAATAGGAATGATGAAGCGTTACCTGGCCGGTGAGTATGACCTGGCAAACAGCTTTGTGATCGGGGACAGACTGACGGATGTGAAGCTGGCGCAGAACTTAGGTGCAAAAGCAATCTTTATAGGCAGCAGCAAAGCAGAGGGAGCCGCACTGACAACAGAAGACTGGGATGAGATCTATACTTTCTTGAAACAGCAGAAGACAAGCAGGCGGGCCAGCATTCGCCGCGCTACATCTGAAACCGATATCTCCATAGATCTGGACCTCGATGGAACCGGTAAGATGAACATTAATACAGGTCTTGGCTTTTTCGATCATATGCTGGAACAGGTTGCTAAACATGGAAAACTTGATTTAACTATCCAAGTTAAAGGCGATTTGCATATTGATGAGCATCATACAATTGAAGACACAGGTTTGGCTTTAGGCGAAGCTTTTCTGCAGGCGCTTGGTGATAAGCGTGGGATTAGCCGGTATGGTTTCTTTTTATTACCTATGGATGAAGTGCTTGCTCAGGTTGCCATTGACTTTAGCGGTCGTCCCTGGACAGTATGGAATGCAGACTTCCGACGCGAGAAAGTAGGAGATATGCCTACAGAGATGTTTTTCCACTTCTTCAAGTCTTTCTCCGACACCGCCAAAGCAAATCTAAACGTAAGAGTAGAGGGCGATAACGAGCACCATAAGATTGAAGCTGTCTTTAAAGGTTTTGCGCGTGCTATAAGAATGGCTGTAGAAAGAAACAAGGGTGATAACACTATCCCAAGCACAAAAGGAATATTATAGGCTTTAAAATATTCAAATAAAAAAGGCGCTGAACTTTTCAGCGCCTTTTTTATTTCTAAACCATTGATCTGAGCCAATCTTTAGCCAGGTCCATATCATCAAATACCTGCACAAAGTCAGGGTTTTCAGTAAGACTTATCATTTTGTCAGTTGATAGTCGGCTAAAAGCGCTGGGAGAGTAAACCCATGCAAACCATTCTAAGCCGGCATCACGCATTGCCGGAAACCAAACTTCTGCTCCCCATTTAGCTGCTGTAGACCACTGCCCCTCAACATGTGTGTTATTGTTTAAAATTCTAAAACAGGCACGCTCTTTCATCAGCTCAAGCATTTTCTCACAGCCTGATACCACAGACTCGTAATTCTGATACCCACGCCAGTTCACATACAGCCAGTCCTCAACAGTATTATAAGAAATAGCGAGGTGCTGATTGCGGTAAAGAAGTTCAGTTCTGACAGTTCTCATAGAAACCACACTGTTGTATAGAAAGGATTAAACTACTGCCTTAGGAGATAAGAATAAGCCTATTATAAATAATATAATTTGACTCCTTTATCAGATAACTAAAAGACTAAAGGAGAAACTATTGCTATTTTTCAAGCAAGAATTGCACCAGAACGAGCATTTCATACTGTCGTAATACAAAAGAACAGTAATTCAGTTGCTTATCATCAACTATAAAAGCATGCTATTTCTTTAACTTTCCAAATACAGGAACACAAGTACCTGATTTTTCCGTTGTATGGATGAAGCGTATGGTAAATCTCAAAAAATTAGTTTTCTCTTTCCCTCTGTTGTATCTGCTGTCCGTAGCCGTAGTTGCTCAAAGCACCATTTTTCCTGTGTCCTTAAAAACACGAAAAACAGCAGTAAATAAACTTGCAGATGTAATCCAGTTCCAAACTGTTTCCTCCTTAAATCAGGAACAGTTCCGTTATAAAGAGTTTAAGGCTCTCCATGCCTATTTACAGGATGCTTTCCCACTTATTGAAGAAAACCTGACCCGGAATGTGGTGAATCAATACAGTCTTTTGTATACCTGGAAAGGAAGCAATTCAGACCTAAAGCCTGTGTTGCTCAGCGCGCATATGGATGTAGTGCCTGTAGAGGCAGCTAGCGAAGGTGGCTGGCAGGAGGAACCTTTTGCCGGAGTTGTTAAAGAAGGCTTTATATGGGGCAGGGGGACTATGGATGACAAGTATAGGGTAATGGCAATCATGGAAGCCGTAGAAAATCTGCTGGAGAAAGGCTACCAGCTAGAGCGGACCGTATACCTTGCTTTCGGACACGATGAAGAAGTTGGAGGATATGAGGGAGCCGGGAAAATCAGTGCTTACCTTGCTGAACAGGGGGTAGAGCTGGAAGCCGTTTTTGATGAAGGGCTGGCCATCGCAGAAGATGTTCTGCCGAGCATTAGTGAGCCTTTGGCACTTGTTGGAACAGCTGCTAAAGGGAATATCAACCTTAAGCTGACAGTAGAGGGAACCGGAGGGCATTCATCCGTACCACCCAAAGATTCCCCTATTTACATTCTTGGCAATGCCATTTCAAATTTACATGCCAAACCTTTTAAAGCACGAATGACACCCACCACCAAAGAAACAGTAGCTGTGCTCGCTAATAACCTAGGAGGGAAGTACCAATTCGCCATGCGTCATTATTACCTGTTTAAAGGAAAAATATTAAAGATGCTGGCAAAAGACAGGGCTACTGATGCCCTGATACGCACGAAAATGGTACCTACTATCCTGGAGGCTGGAGACAAATATAACGTTTTACCACGTATAGCTACAGCCGTAATAAACGTTCGTATTTTAAATGGGGAAACAGATGAAACTGTACTGCGGCATATCCAAAAAGCTATAGACGACGATCGCGTTAAAATTGAGGTACATGGCGTATACACACCACCCTCGCCGGTAACTGCTACAAATACGCAAGTATTTGAATCTTTAAGAAAGGCTATAGTTGATAATTTTGAAAATGTTCTTGTTGTGCCTGCGCTCTTTCCTGGATCAACTGATTCAAAACATTATACAAATCTTACAGATAACATCTTCAGATTTGCTCCACAAGTGGTAAACCGCAAAAATGCACAGTTAATACATAATGTGGATGAACGGCTTGCAATAGATGTATATGAAAGGAGCATCACCTTTTATGATTCCCTGATCAGAAACACCTGTGGAAAGAATGCGGAAATGAATATGGTTTCAGATGATGATCTTAATGAATCTGTTGGTGTACTAGGCAATTAATATATAAAAAGCTTTTTATTTTTAGATTAAGCTCATACATTTGCAACACAAGCGAAATTATTACGCTTTCTTAAAAAGAACAAATGACTAAGAATCTTCATATGGCATGGTGGTGGCACGTTACAGAAAGTTTCGTGAACAGCACAGCTATAGCTAATATGAAGTAAGAGTATAGCATCATAAAAGGTTTAAAGGCCCGCTGTTCATTAGAGCAGCGGGCCTTTTTATTAATTTCCTTTACCAGGTATATGAAAAAATATAAAATCAGTACTTCTTACAAGCGGCTCCTTGCAGATACGCTTACTCCGGTGAGCGTATACCTCAGGCTACGTGATCGTTTTCCGAACAGTATATTGCTGGAGAGCTCAGATTATCATGGCGCAGAGAACAGCTTTTCCTATATATGCTGTAGCCCTATGGCCAGTATCAAAGCTGAAAATGAAGTGCTGACGGAGACTTACCCTGATGGCAGCAAAAGCTCGGTGCCTATATCAAAAGGTGTTGACGTACCAGGCGCCCTGGCTGCCTTTGCCAAAAGTTTTGAGGTGGAACAAAATGGCTTTGCCTTTATTAACAATGGCCTGTTTGGATACATGAACTATGACGCAGTCAGGTATTTTGAAGACATTGATTTAAATCTGCGGGAAGATCGCCAACAGATACCAGACCTTTACTATGCTGTTTACCGCTACATCATTGCCATTAACCACTTTACCAACGAAGCCTATATTTTCTCGCATAGCTATAATCAGGATGATGAAAATGGGATTCAGCAGATTGAGGTTCTTTTAAACAGCCGTAATATCCCCAGCTACACTTTCAGCACCAGTGGCGAAGAAGCCTTTAACATTGGCAGCGATGAGTTCTTGAAAAATATAGAGAAAGCAAAACAGCATTGCTACAGGGGAGATGTTTTCCAATTGGTATTATCCAGAAGGTTTGAGCAGGCTTTTCAGGGTGATGAGTTTAATGTATATAGGGCATTACGGTCAGTTAACCCATCTCCCTACCTTTTTTATTTTGACTATGGCAACTTCAAGATATTCGGGTCATCACCCGAGGCTCAATTAGTAATCAAAGACAAAAAAGCGAGCATTTTCCCTATAGCGGGTACTTTCAAAAGAACAGGAGATGATGCCGCAGATGCAGCCTTGGCTGAGAAATTATTAGCAGACCCAAAGGAGAACGCTGAACATGTGATGCTGGTTGATTTAGCACGAAACGACATTAGCCGCAACGGCCACAGTGTGGAAGTAGAAACCTTCAGGGAGATACAGTTTTACTCGCATGTTATTCACCTGGTCTCCAAAGTTTCGGGCCAGCTACATAACCAGGAAGACTCTTTGAAGATGGTTGCCAGCACCTTTCCTGCCGGCACACTATCCGGGGCTCCCAAGCATAAGGCAATGCAGTTGATTGATAGGTATGAAACAACAAACCGTGCATTTTACGGTGGGTGTATCGGCTTTCTTGATTTCAACGGTAATTTTAACAGCGCCATTATGATCCGCTCTTTCCTGAGCAAAGACTATAAGCTATTTTATCAGGCAGGAGCAGGTATTGTAGCAGCCTCTGATCCACAGAGTGAACTGCAGGAGGTAGACAATAAACTGATGGCATTGAGGAAGGCATTAGAATTAGCACAGAAGATCAATTAAAATGAAAGTACTTGTCATAGATAATTACGACTCTTTTACTTACAACCTGGTACATCTGCTGCAGGAATTAGGTGCAGATGTAACCGTAAGGCGCAATGACAAAACCACTTTAGAGGAAGTCGCTACTTTTGATAAAATCATGTTATCGCCAGGTCCGGGAATTCCCGACGAGGCAGGCATGCTGAAAGAAATCATACACACGTTCGGGCCGAGTAAGAGTCTTTTTGGTGTATGCCTGGGGCATCAGGCAATAGGTGAGGTGTACGGTGGTAAATTGTTCAACAGCAATAAGGTATGGCATGGCATCTCAACTACTGTTAAAGTGGTAAGGAAGGATGAGCCGTTGTTTAAAAACCTCCCTGAACAGTTCAGAATAGGGAGGTACCACTCCTGGTTAGTGGAGCAGGAATTACCTGAACATTTAGTGCCCACAGCTATAGATGAAAAAGGGCATATCATGGCCATGCGCCACAAGGAGTATAATGTGTGTGGCGTGCAGTTTCATCCGGAATCTGTGCTAACAGAACACGGAAAGGAAATTATAAGGAACTGGTTAAGATCATAATACTATCTATAAGCTATAGTAAACTATTTTAACCGGAAACCAGAACGTATAGCGCCTTCAATCAGATAAAATGAAAGAGATACTTAACCATTTATTCGAACATAAAACACTTACCAAGGATCAGGCCCGTGAAGTGTTGGTCAATATTGCTTCAGGAAAGTACAACCAGAATCAGATTTCAAGCTTCCTGACCGTTTTCATGATGCGCAGCATTACAGTGGAGGAACTTGAAGGATTCCGTAATGCACTTCTGGACCTGTGCCATCGTGTTGACCTGGATGCCTATAACCCGATCGATCTTTGTGGCACGGGAGGCGATGGCAAAGATACTTTCAACATATCTACGCTTTCATCTTTTGTGGTTGCAGCTAACGGAGTACATGTTGCCAAGCACGGAAATTACGGGGTTTCTTCCTCTTGTGGCTCATCTAATGTACTGGAGGCGTTGGGGATTAATTTCACTACAGATACAGATGCCTTAGAGCGAAGCATAGACAAGTATAACATCTGCTTCTTACATGCGCCCCTGTTTCACCCGGCCATGAAGAGTGTAGGCCCGATCCGGAGAGAGTTAGGTGTAAAAACTTTTTTTAATATGCTAGGGCCAATGGTGAACCCTGCCTTCCCGAAGCGACAGATGGTTGGTGTGTTCAGCCTGGAGCTGGCACGCATGTACGGTTACTTATATCAGCAACAGCCGGAGGTACGCTACAGTATCATTCACACCCTGGATGGGTATGATGAAGTTTCCCTGACCAGCCCATTTAAAGTTATCTCCGACCAGAAGGAGTCGCTTTTAGACGCAGAGGTTCTAGGCCTGCCGCGTTTGCAGCATGAGCAGATAAAAGGAGGAACTGACGTGGCTGATTCTGCCCGCCTATTTATGAAAGTTTTGAAAGGAGAAGGAACCACAGCACAAACAGCCGTAGTAGCAGCGAATGCTGGCATGGCTCTTAAAACAGCTCGCCCGGAACTGGAAATCAAAGAAGCTGTTGCAATAGCAAAAGAAACACTTGAATCGGGTAAAGCTTACCACTTATTTAACAGATTAGTAACAGATCAAAAGGCAGTAGGAGCCTGATTTGTATAAAGACATTCTGAATAGAAAATCTAATAGAAAGAACATGAACATACTAGACGAAATAATCGCTCATAAACACAAGGAAGTTGCGGAAAGAAAAGCGCTCTATCCTGAAAAGCTACTGGAGAAAAGTCTTTATTTTGAAACTGCCTGTCTTTCTATGGAGCGCTACCTGCTCAGGCCAGACAAGAGCGGAATCATAGCTGAAATCAAACGCAAGTCTCCTTCTAAAGGAGATATCAATCCCTATGTTTCAGTAGAGCGTACTTCTATCGGTTATATGCAGGCCGGTGCTTCTGCACTTTCTATACTTACGGACCTGACCTTTTTCGGTGGTAAAAATGAAGACCTGATTACTGCACGAAAGTATAACTACTGCCCGATACTCCGCAAAGATTTTACAGTAGATGAATACCAGATCCTGGAAGCAAAGTCTATTGGTGCTGATGCTATTCTGCTTATCGCTGCGGCCTTGCCTGCAAAGCGTGTTAATGAGTTAGCTTCTTTTGCTCGTTCATTAGGGCTCGAAGTTATTCTGGAGGTACATAACCTTGAAGAGTTACAGGAAACGTATTGCCCGGAAGTGAATGTTGTTGGGGTGAACAACCGTAACCTTAAAACCTTTAAAACAGATGTGGGTTTGTCTTTCGAGTTAGCACAGCATATCCCGGCTGGTGTTACAAAAATATCTGAAAGTGGTTTAAGCCAGCCAAAAACACTTATGGAATTAAAGGAGGCTGGTTATAACGGGTTCCTGATTGGAGAAACCTTTATGACCAGCAGCAGGCCTGAGCAGGCGGCAGCCAGGTTTATCAAAGAATTAAAAGCCTTGCAGGATAAAAAAGAAGTTGTAGCATGAAAGTAAAGGTTTGTGGCATGCGAGAGCCGGAGAATATACGCCACGTAGCGGCACTTGGTCCGGACTACATGGGGTTCATCTTTTATGAGGGGTCCAAACGGTTTGCTGAAGGCCACATTACACCAGAGCTGTTAGAGGAATTGCCTTCTTCTATCCAGAAAGTGGGCGTGTTTGTAAATGCATCAACAGAGGTTATAAAGGAAACAGTTTCTAAATATGGCTTGGATGCAGTGCAGCTACATGGACGGGAAACTCCCAGGCAATGCACAGAAGTTAAGGAATTGGGGGTAGAGGTAATCAAGGTATTCTCTGTGGATGATAAGTTCTCCTTTGAGAATGCTCTTCTTTACGAATCCTGTGCTGATTATTTCTTATTTGATACACGCGGTAAAGAATATGGCGGTAATGGCTTTCCCTTTGACTGGGAATTACTAAAAGATAATCTCTCGCCCAAACCATACTTCCTTAGCGGCGGCATTAATCCAGATAATGTACAGCAGGTAGATAAGGTTCGACCAAAGCCATTCGCAATAGATGTGAATAGCGGCTTTGAAACAGAGCCTGGTTTAAAGGCGGTTGCGCAGGTGAGGCTCCTGTTGGAACAATTCAAAATCAGGGATTAACATAATTGGAAGGAAAGGTTAAATGAACAAGCGGATCATCAATAGGATGTTTTTAATTTTAAACAGTTCCGGGTCCCACCATTTCTAATCTATAATTTCTAATTCATAATTTAAAATTTATGAACTACAACGTTGATGAAAATGGCTTTTATGGCAAATTCGGAGGTGCTTACGTCCCTGAAATGCTGTATCCTAATGTAGAGGAACTACGCCAGAACTATTTAAAAATAATGCAGGAGCCGGACTTTCAGGAGGAATTGCAGGCACTGCTAAAAGACTATGTTGGCCGCCCTACCCCCTTATACTTTGCTAAACGCCTTTCGGAGAAATATAATACTAATATTTACCTGAAGCGGGAAGATCTGAATCACACCGGTGCGCACAAGATTAATAATACGATCGGTCAGATTTTATTGGCAAAGCGACTGGGTAAGAAAAGAATCATAGCCGAGACTGGAGCAGGACAGCATGGTGTGGCAACAGCTACGGTATGTGCGCTTATGAACTTGGAATGCATCGTATACATGGGTGAAGTAGACATTAAACGTCAGGCGCCTAATGTAGCCAGAATGAAGATGTTAGGGGCGAAAGTGGTGCCTGCTATCAGCGGCAGCAAAACATTGAAGGATGCAACAAATGAGGCAATCCGGGACTGGATAAATAACCCGGAGGATACCTATTACATCATCGGTTCAGTGGTAGGGCCACACCCTTATCCGGATATGGTAGCCCGTTTTCAGGCAGTTATATCTGAAGAAATAAAAGCCCAGTTACTGGAAAAGACAGGCAGTGAGAATCCGGATTATGTAGTAGCCTGTGTGGGTGGCGGCAGCAATGCCGCAGGTGCCTTTTATCATTATCTGAATACCCCGGAAGTAAAATTAGTAGCAGTGGAAGCCGCTGGTTTAGGTATTGATTCCGGGGAGTCTGCTGCGACTTCTGTGTTGGGTAAGATAGGGGTGATTCATGGAAGCAGAACCTTGCTTATGCAGACAGAGGACGGCCAGGTAACAGAGCCATATTCTATTTCAGCCGGTTTGGATTATCCGGGAGTAGGGCCTATGCATGCTCATCTGTTTGATTCTAAACGTGCCATATTTGAAAGTATAACTGATGAAGAGGCTTTACAGGCTGTGCTTGAATTAACGAGGCTGGAAGGGATCATACCAGCCCTGGAATCTGCACATGCACTTGCTGCTATCGGAAGAATTGGTGCCAAGCCCGATGAGGTGGTGGTAATTAACCTTTCCGGCCGTGGCGATAAAGATCTTACAACTTACCTAGAACGCTTTCAATTAGATGGAGAATAGAATAAAAAAACTTTTCGCTAACAAAGCCAAGGGCCTGCTGTCGGTTTACTTCACAGCTGGTTACCCGAACCTGGAGGATACTGTACCAATCATTCTTGAACTCGAGAAAAACGGAGTAGATATGATTGAAGTGGGCATGCCATTTTCAGATCCCCTTGCTGACGGCCCCACTATTCAACAAAGCAGCGAAATAGCCTTACGGAATGGCATGACTATTCCTAAGCTGTTCGAACAGCTACAGGAGATACGGAAACACACACAGATCCCGCTTGTACTAATGGGCTACCTGAATCCGGTGATGCAGTATGGCGTAGATCGGTTTTGCCGGAAGGCAAAGGAAACAGGCATTGACGGCATCATTTTGCCTGATCTTCCTTTAGCAGATTATGTGCGGGAATATAAACAGCTGTTTGAGCAAAACAACCTGAGCAAAGTATTTCTGGTTACGCCACAAACCCCGGAGCAGCGGATAAGAGAAATTGATAGTCACACCAACGGGTTCATCTATATGGTTTCATCGGCCTCTACTACCGGTAGCACAAATGGTAAAGCCGTTGCCAATACAGATTATTTCCAGCGAGTTGGTCTGATGGGGTTAAAGAACCCTAACATTATCGGGTTCGGCATTCACGACCGTGATACTTTTAACCAGGCCTGTAATCACTCCAGTGGTGCAATAATTGGAAGTGCTTTTATTAAGGCACTTGCACGGGAAGGAAGCCTGGAGCAAAACATTCAAACATTTATCCAAAGCATCAAAAACTAACCATGATCATACAACTACAGCAAGGTATTCCTGCTGATCTGAAAGAAAAAATCCTGCAACAGGTAAAAACTGTTGGTTTTAAAGGGACGGAAGTGCTGACGCAAGAGGGGCATTACATTGTTGGAATCGGTAAGAAGGATTTTGACATACGAACTATAGGTCAACTTCCGGGAGTAGCCGATATTCATCGTGTTTCAGATGAGTATAAACTCATCTCGCGCAAATGGAAAGTTGAACCAACCCGGATTGACCTGGGTGAAGGAGTAGTGATTGGTGAAGGGCAATTCAGCATTATGGCAGGACCTTGTTCTATTGAAAGTGAGAAACAAATAGAGTTAGTGGTGGAGCACCTGAAAGCAAATGATGTGAAAATCATGCGCGGTGGTGTTTTCAAACCTAGAAGTTCTCCCTACGCTTTCCGTGGTCTGGGACTTGAAGGGCTACAAATGTTCTACAGAATCTGTAGGGAGAATGGGATAAAGATCATTACAGAAGTAATGCAGGTATCGCAGATAGAAGACATGGTTGATTATGTAGATGTGTTCCAGGTAGGAGCAAGAAACAGCCAGAACTTCAACCTGCTTGATTCCTTGGGAGAGGCGCAGAAGCCAGTACTTCTAAAGCGGGGTATTTCCGGCACTTTAGAAGAATTGCTGCAAGCAGCTGAGTATATCTTCTCGAACGGCAATGAAAAAATCATGCTCTGTGAGCGCGGTATCCGGTCCTATGAAGGTGCTTACAGAAATGTGCTGGACCTGAATGCTGTGCCGGTACTTAAAGAGAAAACACACCTGCCTGTTATTGTTGATCCTTCGCATGGCATAGGCTTGCGTAACTATGTTGAACAAATGTCACTGGCAGCAGTAATGGCAGGGGCTGACGGCGTAATATATGAAACGCATCAGAAACCAGAAGAGGCCTTCTCCGATGGCCAACAGACCGTAAACTTTCAGGAATCTGAGCGTCTGATCAAGCGTATGCGGAAGGCCTACGAGCTGCGGGAGAGTTTTTAAAGTTAATTTCTTTAACAAAGGAGTTGGAGCTTGTTAAGCTAACAGTGTTTCTTTGATGCTTGTGGTGAAAAGTTTCTGAGAATCTGCTATACTTTATACTACAGATCTTTTACCTTTGCAACACAATGAAGGGTACCATGGCACATATGCATCATCATCATGCACGAAGCATTAGTTTCGGAGCCGTCTGCCTATGGATTTGCTAGAAGTACAAATAAAACATATCCAAAAGCCTGACTCCGAACAGAGTCAGGCTTTTTTTATTTTTATTGAGGCTGAGGCATTGCGTCCTTGATTTACCAGAATTTCTAATTCATAATATATATAAATGAACTTAGTTATAGTTGATTATAAAGCAGGTAACGTTCAGTCGGTGCTGTTTGCACTGGAGCGGCTGGGGGTACAAGCGACCTTGAGCAGCGACTTCGAAACCATTAAGGCAGCTGATAAAGTTATCTTTCCTGGTGTGGGTGAGGCCTCTTCCGCTATGTTGCAATTAAAATCCCGCAACTTAGATAAACTACTACCAGAGCTAAAGCAGCCTTTCTTTGGTGTATGCCTGGGGATGCAGCTACTGTGTAAGCACTCTGAAGAGGGTGATACAGACCTTTTGGGGATTATTCCACTGCAGGTAAAGCGGTTTCAGACTGAGTTGAAGGTGCCACACATGGGCTGGAACCAGTTAGAGGGGCTTAATTCACCTCTTTTTGCTGGTATTCAGGAAAAAGAATACGTGTATTATGTTCACAGTTACTATGTGCCGCTGAGTGAGTATACCATAGCACAGACTTCTTATCCTGAACCATTCTCAGGAGCCTTACAATATAAAAACTTTTATGCCGCGCAGTTTCACCCGGAAAAAAGCGGACCTGCAGGTGCACAAATTCTGAAGAACTTTTTAGCCTTATAATGGAAATTATACCAGCAATTGATCTGATCGGAGGCCAATGTGTACGCCTTACCGAAGGAGACTTTTCCCAGCAAACTACTTATGATAGTAATCCCCTTGAAGTAGCTAAACGTTTCGAGAGCCATGGTATAAAGCGCTTACACTTAGTAGACCTGGATGGTGCCAGAGCTCGAAAGCCAGTGAACCTTGCTGTACTCGAAACCATTGCGGCCAACACTGGTTTAGTTATTGATTTCGGTGGTGGCTTACAATCAGAAGAAGCGGTGAAGCAAGCTTTTGATGCTGGTGCCTCTCAAATAACTGCCGGTAGCATTGCCGTTCGCCAGCCCGAAACGGTCAAAGACTGGCTATTAAAGTACGGTGCAGAAAAGATTATCATTGGCGCAGACTTCAAAGGTACAAATATCGCCATCAGTGCCTGGACGGAGGAGAGTAAATATCCCTTGCAGGATTTCATTTCTGGCTACGTTAAAACGGGAGCTCGTCTTTTTATCTGTACAGATGTTAGCAAGGATGGTAAGCTTCAGGGACCATCATTAAATACGTATAGGCACCTGAGCCTTACTTTACCTGATGCAGGCATTATCGCGAGCGGTGGCGTAACCACAATTGAAGACCTGGAGGAGTTACAGGAAATTGGAGTGAAAGGCGCTATCATTGGTAAAGCTATTTATGAAGGCACCATACATTTAAAAGATTTAGAACGATTTATATGTTAACTAAACGCATAATCCCTTGCCTTGACATAAAGAACGGGCGCACTGTTAAAGGTGTGCAGTTTGAAAACATAAGGGATGCAGGTGATCCGGTGGAACTGGCAAAATGGTATGCCGAGCAGGGAGCTGATGAACTGGTTTTCCTGGACATTACAGCTACAAATGAAGAACGCAAAACCTTTGCTGAGTTAGTACGTGATATAGCCCGGCATATCGATATTCCCTTTACAGTAGGGGGAGGCATCAGTGCTGTAGCAGATGTGGAGGTTTTGTTACATGCTGGAGCTGATAAGGTATCAATTAATTCTTCTGCTATAAAAAATCCCCAGCTTGTTGAAGAGCTGGCGAGGCACTTCGGGAGCCAGTGTGTAACTGTTGCTATTGATACCAAACATAAAGATGAAACAGGCTGGAAAGTTTATACCAGAGCCGGCACCATAGAAACAGAACATAGCACGGTAGACTGGGCAAAAAGAGTAACTGACCTTGGAGCAGGTGAAATTCTGCTGACCAGTATGAATAATGACGGAACCAAGGCTGGATTTGCATTAGGAGTAACGGGTGAAGTTGCCAAAGCTGTTTCAGTACCAGTGATTGCCTCAGGTGGTGCAGGCACCAAACAGCATTTTGCAGAAGCATTTGAAGTTGCACATGCTGATGCCGCACTTGCAGCCAGTTTGTTTCATTTCCGGGAGCTAAGCGTTCCTGAACTGAAGGCATATTTAAAGGAAAAAGGTGTAGCAGTACGTATTTAAATTTTCAGGGGTTTATTACTTGCTCTTGCAGAATTCTTAATCATTTGAAATTTATAAAAGTGGAATTAGACTTTGAAAAATCCGGAGGCTTAGTGCCTGCTGTAATCCAGGATAATGTTACTAACCAAGTGCTTATGCTTGGCTATATGAATAAGGAGGCTCTTGAAAAAACAAGACAGGAAGGTGTCGTAACGTTCTTTTCACGTACAAAGAACCGCCTCTGGACCAAGGGTGAAACTTCTGGCAATATCCTGCAGGTAGTCAGTATTACCCGCGATTGCGATAATGACACCTTGTTGATCAAAGTTAACCCTAACGGGCCTACCTGCCATACTGGAACAACCAGCTGCTTTGGAGAGGAAGAGTCCGCAAATCGTGCCGAAGCTATACGTTTTATAGCACAACTAGAGGAGGTGATACAGCAACGCAAGGTAAACCCGCTCGAAGGTTCCTACACAAATTTCCTGTTTGATAAGGGAATCAATAAAATAGCCCAGAAAGTAGGAGAGGAAGCCGTTGAGACTGTAATTGATGCTGTAGCAGGCAAGTTAGATACAATGAAAGGTGAGGCTGCAGATTTGATGTATCACTTGTTAGTATTGTTGTCCGCTTCAGGTCTTGAGCTCAAAGATATAGTTGCAGTTCTAAAGGAACGACATAATAAACAGTAGATAAATGTTCAATAATGAACATCTTTTAACGAAAATGAACACTGCCATTCAGTTTTGAAATAAGACCTTCTGTATCTTCAACTGTACCTTAGAGATATACTTTCTGTTAATACAATAGTTTTATAAAAGGAAGGGGCCGGATTAGTAAAACCCGGCCCCTTCCTTTTTAGGTATTAAGCGTTATTGTAGGACTTTAACGTTGGCAAATGAACCCCTTAATGTAATGTCGCAGCGGCGAATAAGAGGTTCTGCTATATCATATCTTTTTGGATCTACTGCTTCTTTAATCCTGATTTCATAGCTTCCACTGATAAGCTTATTTTTAGCATCATAGCTTGATATTGTAAAGTGGCCATCCATGGTACTAAAAGTACTTTCAATAATGGAGGAGCTATTTCCGTCTCGTCTGTAGGTGTACCGCACCTGCGCTGCACCAGCAGCTGGGTTTGGTAATGACTTTAAAGCATAAGAACCAATATAATTTCCAAGCAGCTGTAATTTACTGATATTGAAGTGGATCACATCTGTGTCAGCAAGCTTGGGAAGACCACTAAAAGTAATATTCAGGCGCTCTTCTTCCAGACTAGAATAAGTTTCTACACTCCATGTACTATAGCTGGCAATTTCAGCACTCTGGGGTTCATTATAAGCATAAGAAAATGTTCTGCTCATTTCTGCCTGTGTTGCAGGTAGTACTGTTTCTGTTTCAATAGAATTGTCAGAATCACAGGAAGAAACCAAACCTGAGAAGGTAAAGAGGATAAATACTGGTAATAGCTTTTTCATAGTTTTATTTTATACGATTTACAAAATCCCCAAAAGCTAAAACTATGCCAATATTAAGTATACATTATATAAAGTTTTTTAACTCATTTGTTACCTCTCCACCTTTTTCCTCCTGCAGGAAATGCCCAGCATTAATTCTTTTGATTTTTGCTTCGGGAAATGCCTCATGCCATTTATCAAGGAAGTGCAGCGGTAGTAGTTTGTCCTTCTCTCCCCAAAGTATCAGCTTAGGGATATTTCGCAGTTTCTCGTGTTGTGTCCAAAGTTCCGAAAAGTAAAGGTTTGATTCGTGTAGTGCTTTAGCGAAATACCAGGTCCCTAACCGGCTGGAGGAGCTTGAAAGAGGTTTTTGATAATGCCCCCTGATATCTTTGGTTAAATGCCTCCGTTCATTGTATCCCTGTGGCAAAAGTACCCTCGCTGAAAAACCCAATTGCAGATATAAAAATTTACCCACGCCTCCACTCATAAAACGGCTTATCTTCATTATTCTGGCCTCTTGCTCCAAACTCCACATCCAGGTATTCATTATCACGAGCTTCTTTATATTTTCAGGATGACGCAATGCATAACCTAACCCTATGGGGCCTCCAAAATCATGCACCACCAGCGTAATATTCTTCAGTTGTAAATGATTGATCAGCTTTTCCAGATTGTCAGCATGCGCCTCTGGAGAGTAGCTAAAATCAGAGGGTTTATCCGATAAACCAAAGCCAATATGATCTGGCGCTATACAACGGAAATGGCGACTTAATGGTCTAATCTGCTGCCGCCATAAAAAAGACCATGTTGGAGTGCCATGCACAAACAAAACAGGATCTCCCTCACCTTCATCAACATAGTGCAGGTTGCCGGCTTCTACTTTTAGCGTGTGGTGCCGGAAAGGGTATAGGAGAGGGTCCAGCCATTTCGGTTTTTCCATAGTCTGTTAAAGTTATTGTTTGTCGTATTTTCTGATCAGCAAAGAGGCAACATCATCAATAGGATAATTGTCCAGTAGCAAATAATGACTTGCCATGCCGTCAATTGATGCGAAAAGTAGTTTTGCTTCCAGTTCAGGATGGGGGAAACCGGCAGTTGATAGGTTCTGTTTAATCTTCGTCTCAATAAGTTTAGCTTGCTCCTCTATTTGAGTTTTAAGAGCATGAACTACGGTTGTTTGCATCCGAATACCATGGAGCAGTTTCCAGAAAAGCTTCTTTTCCTTAAGAAGCCTTACAGTCTGGTTTATATGTTGCGCAACTTCAGAAACGTTTGCTTCTGAATTGGCTAAACCTTCTTCAAAAGACATGTGAATGTCTTCGCTACCCCGCCTGAAGATTTCCAGAAGCAGCTCTTCTTTGCTTTTAAAGTAGTTATACATCAAACCAAGAGATACCTCCGCTTCTTTAGCAATCATCCTTATAGATGTAGCCTCATAACCATTCTGAGAAAATAGTTTCAAAGCTGTATCGACTAACGCGTTGATGCTTTGCTCTCGCTTAATCTCATTCTTTCTCATATATTGAATGAACGTACGTTCATAAAAATAGAAAAGTTTTTCTAATTCTTATTAATAAGTAAGAAAAAAATTACCTAAAGCAAGTTATCAGAAACCGGGAGTTCAGTTTAGGGCAAGCGCAGATTCGGTTCCAGTAAATTCAAAGAATCGAAAATTAATTGCGAAGGAGCTACGATTAAATCCTCTTGCAAGCCCAAGTAAACTGATTAAAGCAAAGGGAGGGGTTTTGCTAGCATTGGGCTTGAGACTATTTCTAAGGAGTAGGTAAAAAAATGCCTTATACGTTCGTAGTCTTAATTAGTAACTTCCGGTATTTTGTGAATATACTTGACTTAGAAACAAACCCCAGGTATACATCTCCCTCTACTACAGGTAAGTTCCAGGCCCCGGATTCATCAAATTTCTTCATCACGTCCGCCATACTATCATCATATTGCACGATAGCCGGTGGCTTGACCATTAATTCTTTTACCTTCACAACATCATATTTCTCAGCTTTAAACATTATCTCCCGCACGTTTTCCAATAGAATTACACCTTCCAATGATTTCGAATCATTTACAACAGGGAAAAGGTTTCTGCGGGAGTGCGCTATCACCTGCACCAGTTCGCCTAAAGTAGCCTCAGGGGATACCTCCTGAAACTCTGTTTCGATGAGGTGCCTGATCTTCAGTATTCTCAGTATGGTACGGTCTTTATTGTGCGTAAGCAGCTGCCCTTTCTGTGCCAGCTTTTTAGTATCAAGGGAATAAGGCTCAAAGTATTTTACTAAGGCAAAAGAAGTGGCAGCCACTATCATCAACGGAATCATTAAGGTGTAACCTCCCGTGATCTCCGCTATAAGGAAAACAGCTGTCAGAGGTGCATGCATCACCCCACTCAATATGCCGGCCATGCCTACCATTGCAAAGCTTCCTTCTGGTAACTTAGTTACTTCCAGCAGATTCATTAACCTGGCAAAGAAAAAACCTGAACAAGCGCCAACGAACATAGAAGGAGCAAAATTGCCGCCGTTGCCGCCAGAGGCTATGGTTATGGTGGTAGCAAAAACCTTTACTAAGGCCAATGCACCTATAAAGCTGAGCAGGAGCCATTCATTTGTACCAAAAAAAGCTAACCAACTCTCCTGTAAAAGTTTTTCCGCATTATTCCCTTCTAACAGCCTTATGCTATCGTAACCTTCGCCAAACAACGGGGGAAACAACATAATGAGTAAGCCCAAAAGGATTCCTCCTATGATAGCCCTTTGGTAAACCTTTGTTTCGTAAGCCTCGAAAACCTCTTCCACACGAAGGGCCATCCGGGTGTAATAAACCGACATCATTCCGGAAATGATACCTACTAATACATAAAAGGGAACATGACCCGCCTCAAAGAACTCCCGCTGTCCGATATAGAAGAGAATTTCTTCCTGAAGAATGATCTTAGAACAAAGAGCACCCACCACTGCAGCGATAATAAGTGGTATGAAAGCCGAAATACTTATATCGGTGAGAAGCACTTCTATGGCAAATAGAACCCCAGCAATCGGAGCGTTAAAAACAGCAGCTATACCTGCAGCCGCACCGGATGCCAGCATAAGCGTCCGGTCACGGTAATTCAGATGATACTCACGGCCATAATTGGATCCTATGGCCGAACCTGTTACCACAATAGGCGACTCCAAACCCGCCGAACCACCAAATCCTGCTGTTATCCCGCTGGTAAGCACATGTGAGTACATCTTGTGCCGCTCCACCATGCTTGACTTCTGCGAAATGTTAAAAAGAATGTTTGCTGTTCCGCGACCTATGTGCCCGTTAAACATTACCCTTACCAGAAAAACAGTAAGAAGAATACCGGCTAAAGGAAAGACTACAAGCCAGTAGGGTTGATCTAGCAGTCTGTTGCCGTATGCCAGCAGTACATGTATATAATGTACAAGAGTTTTAAGTACTACAGCCGCCAATCCTGCTGTTAAACCTACCAAAACACTTGAGAGGAGCATAAACTCACGATCAGAAGTATGTCGGCGAAGCCAGAGAAGTGGGATTTTTAGCTTTTTATAATGGGGCATTTCAGTGTACAGGCCTGAAAGTGTTGTATTTGACCGGAGTGCAAAAGTAGCAATAACAAAAGCCAACCTCAATCAAAAAGTGAAATGATTTATTACATTGTACTATTCGAAATATAAGGTAGGAGTATAACCTGAAAGGCTTGATTAAGGTTATTATAGAATAAAGTGCACTTTGTTGTACCTAAACAGATTGGAGTTAATAGCATACCTGTATGAATAAAAAAGCTGCGCAAGAACTATATAACCTGGAGCTTCCGGATAAGCATGGCCCGTTTCATATCATTGGCGATGTGCATGGCTGCTTTGGGGAGTTAATGGCTCTGCTGGGGCAATTACATTATAAAGTCAATTTCCTTGAGGCAGAACAAAGGTACATTGTTGAAGCTCCAGCTAATTGTACGGCTGTGTTTGTCGGGGATCTGGTTGATCGTGGGCCAGATTCTCCTGAAGTGTTACGCCTCGTAATGGACATGGCTGAACAGGGAATAGCCTATTGTGTGAGCGGCAACCATGACGATAAACTGTACAGGATGCTCATTGGAAGAAATGTGAAGATACGGCACGGATTGGAGCTTACTGTTGAACAGTTGAAAAGATATGACTCTACATTTCATAAAAGAATTGTGAATTTCCTGTCTTCCTTACCGCACCATATTATTCTGGATGAAGGAAGGCTCGTTGTTGCACATGCAGGATTGGAAGAACGCCTGCATGGCAGAAATACCAGGGGAGTACGGGAGCTTTGTCTTTATGGACCAACTACTGGAGAAACAGATGAAAAAGGTTTGCCTATCCGGTTGGACTGGGCAGCAGATTACTGTGGGAAAGCTATAGTAGTTTATGGCCACACTCCGGTGCACGAACCACATTGGCGAAATAATACTATTAATATTGATACAGGCTGTGTATTTGGTGGTAGGTTAACCTGTCTTACTTACCCTGATCATGTTGTTACCTCTGTAGATTCTTTTGACACGTATGCCGAATCCGTAAGACCATTTATCCGTTATCACCACCATCATTAGGTTTTTCTCCCTGCCTTATCTCTTCTTCCTCATATTTATCATGTAGCTTTACTTTGTCTAAATGTGCTTTCTGCAAATAAGCTTCAAATTCTTTTAGATTAGTTTTTACCCAGAAAGGGGTACGGTTCTGCACTGCTGTTCTACCTATTACATGGGCAGCTACAGGTGCGGTAAGGAACACAAAGAAAATGATAGCCAGCACCTTTAACAATATATCCGGCTGATTAAAATATATTCCCATCCCTAAAAGAATTAGCCCAAGCCCAAGCGTGGCTCCCTTTGTGATAGCAGACATGCGTATGTAGAAGTCAGGAAAGCGTAACAGTCCTATGGTAGAGATTAACATCAAGATAACACCCAACATTATTAAAATGCAGCTGATGATCTCTTTTATAAAATTTAAATCAAAATTTGAGAACATAGGTCATTTATTGATTTTCATGATGTAATAAGAGAAAGAAATGGAACCCAGAAAGCCGAAGAGAGAGAGAATAATGGCAACATCAATGAAGTCTTCGTTACCAGTAAATTCCGTGTAGATGGCAATCATACCGATTACTATGGCTACAATCAGATCAAAGGCTGTAACTCGATCTGGCAAGGAGGGGCCAATAGCAAAGCGGGCTGCTGTTAGCAGCAAACAAAGGCTTAGGATAATCATTGCGATTATTAAGGTTATCTGAAATAAGCTCATGCTGTCAACTCCATCAATCTTCGTTCAAAACCATTTTTGATATGACGTTTCAGCTCCTCAACATCATTGTTTTTTACGTAAAGTGCATGTATATAAAGTAGTTTTCTATCCGGACTCACATCAATACTCAAAGTTCCTGGAGTAAGCGATATAATGTTAGCAAGTATCGTAATTTCCATGTTTGACCTGACTTTCAGGGGAAGGGCAATAACTGTTGGGCGCATGTAGTAGTGCGGCGTAACAACATCATAGGCAATTTTAAAGTTAGCCACCAACAGCTCCTTCAGGAAAAAGGCCGAAAACTCAATTGCCTTTGGCATTTTCCGAAAATATTTCCGGTTATAAGCAATACTTGTAAACCAGAACAGCCAAAAGGTCAGCAGGAAAATGAAGGTGGCGCTGATGGCACTATATGGCAACGGAGGGGCCTCCTGATGAAAAATTACATAAGTAAGAATAAATGCTATGATTGTATGTAGTAAAAATGTGCGCATAAGTTATTCCTTTTTAGGCACTGCTACTGTAGGATCAGCTTTATACAATACGGCATTGATGTAGATTTCGCTGTGCAGCAGCTGTTCAGCAGATCTTTTAGATAGGTTAACCAACGGCTGCGCCACCAGGCTCATTAACAAAATGAAGATGAGCAGGAACACAACAGGCACACGCAGTATCCTGCCACGGAGCACATCCTCTGCTGAGGGTTCAAGATGACGTTTTCGCTGTAGCGGGTTAGGTTTCCAAAACACCTCATTCCATATTTTAGTCATGGAAAAAAGCGTAACAAGGCTGACACAAAGAGAAGTAGCAACGATGATATAGTTGCCAGCCTCAAATCCGGCCATAACCAGCATTAACTTGCCCCAAAAGCCAGAAAGAGGAGGTAGGCCTGCTAAGGCCATTGCTGTTATAAAAAACATAAAAGCAAGCAGTGGTTGCTTAAGATATAACCCTCCTAACTGGTAGAGGGAAAACGTTCTGCGGCGCTGTGCCACCACTCCGCTAATCAAAAACAAGTTTGTTTTGACAAGAACATTATGTAGGATAAAAAATACACTGCCGGCTATCGCAAGAGGAGTATAAATTGCTAGCCCCATAAGCATATAACCAATCTGGCTGATAATGTGCAAAGATAGAATTTTACGCAAGTCTGTTTGGGCTGCTGCTCCAATCACACCGACCACCATTGTAAGCCCTGATAGCGTAAGTAGGAGCGGCTGTGTATCGTCCTGTATTTGAATAAAGATCAACGTATGGAGTCGGATAATAGCATAGATTCCTATTTTGGATATAAGCCCTGCAATGAAAGCGGAGATGGCAATAGGAGGAGTATGGTAAGAAGCAGGTAACCAGAAAAACAGGGGAAATAAAGCGGACTTGATTCCGAAGCCCGTTAAAAAGAAAACTCCTGCTACAGAAAGTAAGTGCAAATTTGGATGATCATCTCTTACCATGGCACCTAATTCCGCCATATTCAAAGAACCATATAAACTATAAATTACCCCAGTACCCATCAAAAGTATTCCAGAAGCTAAAAAGTTGATGGTAACATATTTTAAGGTGCCTTCTAGTTGAGCTTTTTTCCCTCCCAGGGATAACAAAGCGAAGCAACAGATAAGGATTACTTCAAACCACACATACAGGTTAAAAACATCACCTGTTAAGCAGACACCTGCCACACCCATCTGCAGCAAAAGCATTAGCGGATAGTATCCATACTTTTTTCTAGTCTTGTCAAGACCAACCAGTGAAAAGAAATAAACAGCCACAGCAGTTATACTTCCGGATAACAGCACCAGTGCACTAAATAAATCAACGATTAAAGTAATACCATAGGGAGCAGGCCAGTTACCTACCTGTGTTGTTAACACCGCTTTTTGCAGCACCTGGTATAGCAAAGCTCCTGTACTTATCAGCCACCCAAATTGGGTTAGGGCCACAATAAATGTCTGCCACCTTACTAACTGCCATAGGAACACGCTCATTACAGCCCCTATAAGCGGTATTAACAGAGGCATTATAATAAGCGCATCATCTGACATGGGAAGAGCTGTTGAATTAAATTTTTTCTGTGTTGTTCAGGTCGTCCAGGTTATTTGATTTAAACGATCTGTATACGCGGCGAATTAAGACAATAGCAAAAGCCTGGATGCCAAACCCAATCACAATAGCGGTAAGCAAGAGGGCCTGCGGTACAGGGTCAGAATACGGTTCAACGGGAAAGGTTTCTTCCTGCTTAATTATTGCTATACCACCACGCGTTATTCCTCCAACTACAAACAGAAATAGGTTTGTTGCAAGACCAAAAAGAATAAGTCCGAGAATTAGTTTAAAAAGGTGACGGTGAATTATCAGGTATAGACTTACTGAGAATAAAATACCGATCATGAAGGGTAAGAGTACTTCCATAGCTTCTAGTCTCTTGACATCGTAAAAATAATTTTCAAAACCATTCCCAACACTAGCTGGTACACACCCATATCAAAAAGTAAAGGAGTTCCAACTGATCCTATCACAGGAACTTTAGCATCAAGCCAGTAGCCTGTCATAAAAGGATCACCTTTAAATAAACCGACCATACCACTTCCAGCAGCCATAACCAATCCTGTTCCCATCACAAAACTTGGTCTTAGCCGGATCAGGTAATACCCCCATGGCTCCCCTTTAATTTCTCTATTAAAAAATTTATGGTTTATAAAGCGCTTAAAGTAATTAAATTGGCCTTGAGCAGGTAATTTTTCATAGCGATAAAGCTTTAAACTGAAATACTCTTTGGCGGTTCGTTGAGAACCATGTGCCAGCACATGAAACACAAAGGTTATAGAACCAATCAGTCCTCCTATAAAGCCTCCCCCGGGATGGTTGTGACCCCGGAAAAGAATATAAATAGAAAAAAGGAGGAAAAGCGGTGTCAGGATACGTATAGCTGTTGCAAAAATAATTGTCTTCATAGTCTATTCGTTTTTATCCTTTTTTAAACGCAACAGGGCATAAATCCCCAGTGCTGCTACAGCCAGCACTATTATTTCTCCTAAAGTATCTAAGGCCCTGAAGTCAACCAGGATCACATTAACTATATTACGCCCATGCGCCTGCACCAAACTGGCTTTTCCATAAAATTCTTTAAGATCGGACGAAACCGCGTGCTCCTGTACCAATAACATGGTGTAAGTCATTACAGAGCCAAATAAAATAGCGATGGCAATGAATTTATACTTCTTGAACTGATGGGATAAATAAACAAAAGCAGGCAATTTGTGTAGTAGCAGCACAAATATCACCACCGTTAAGGTTTCTATAAGAAGTTGGGTAGCAGCTACATCAGGTGCACCAAAAAGAATGTAAAAAAGCGCAGCAGAATAGCCTATCAAACCCATTACCACGATAGAAGTGAGCCTAGACCGAGTTCCCAGCAGGTAAAAAAGTGCCGTAATTACAAGGAAGTAAATCACTAATTCGTAAATTCTTATCTCTCTTATTTTATCACCCCATGTAACCATGGTCAAATGAGAGATATCTTTCCAAATAACGATGAAAGTGAGGGCTGAGAAAAAAAGGATGATGAAGATAATATAACTGCGTAAGTATCCACTCTGGATGGCGGAAATTAGCCCTTTTGCTCCTTTTAAAAAAAGAGTAAAGAATCTGTGGTAAATGGCATCAGGACCATAGGCATAAACCTTTTTCATCATGGGCACCATCTGTTGCTGTACCTGGTAAAGATATTTATACAAAAGGAGGCCTAACAATAAGGTCAGTACGCTGAGTCCTAATTCCTTTGTTACCCCATGCCAAAGCACCAATTTTAGTTTTAGCAGGTTTTCTCCTGAAACGCTTTGGACCGCTCTCTCCAGGATAGGAGTTACAACAGGCCCCGGCATTAAGCCTAGAGCTAGACCTGCAATTCCGAGGATCAGTGGCGGCACAAACAGAGCAGGAGTTGGAGAGTGTTCTACGTACGTAGGTGCTCCGGCACTTTTCCAGAAAATACTGTAGCTAAGAAGAATAGCTACTGTCACAAAGGTAACTCCTGTAAGAAAGGTAAGGCTAAATACCACCCAGACAAATAATGAGCTCTCCAAGGCAGCCTCGTAGATAAGTTCTTTCCCTATAAAGCCAAAAAACGGCATCAACCCAGCCATAGAGAGTGAAGCCAGTGTAGCACCAAGCGCAGTAACAGGCATATTTTTTGCCAGCCCCTTAAGCTGGTTAAAATCACGTGTACCAGCACTGTGGTCTACAGCACCTGCTACCAGGAACATAGTACCTTTGTAAAGTGCATGAGCCAAAAGAAATACCAGCATTGCTTTCAACGCTACGCCTGTTCCGATTCCTAGCATCGTCACCATCAGTCCCAAAGCTGATATGGTAGTATAAGCCAGTATAGCTTTAAGGTCGGAGTGCTGAAGTGCAAGGAAAGCACCAAGCAAGGCTGTTATACCTCCGATTGTTATCAGGGTGTATTGCCAAACTTCAGAAGTAGCAAATAGGGGAGATAAACGCGCCAGCAAATAGATACCGGCCTTTACCATTGTGGCTGAATGCAGGTAGGCACTTACGGGAGTAGGAGCCTGCATGGCATTGGGTAACCAGAAATGAAAAGGAAATTGCGCAGATTTTGTGAAGCATCCCAATAAAATCAAAAGCAAAGCAGGAAGAAACAGCGGACTTTCTAAAACAACCTGTTTACTTTGAAACAAACTGCTAAACGTAAAGCTTCCTCCGGCAAAGCCTAATAATACCAAGCCAGCCATAAGGGCCAAACCTCCCAACCCCGTAACCAGCAGCGCCTGCCAGGCTGCTACCCGGGATTTCTCCAAATCGTTATTGAACCCAATCAAAAGGAAAGAGGTAATGCTGGTAACTTCCCAGAAAATGAAGAGTAGAAATATATTGTCGGCACTTACCAACCCCAGCATGGCAGTCATAAACAGGCCAAGGTACATGTAGAATCTGCCCAGAAAAGGATGATCTTCTAAATAGCCACTGGCATAGATCATAACCAGAAAGCCGAAAAAAGAGATAAGAAGAGCGAAGAGAAGGCTTAGTCCGTCTAACCTGAAATTCAGGTTGACGGCTAAGGCTGGCACCCAGGTGTGCGACTGAATTATAAACTCCTGTTGTAATACTACAGGCAATAACAGACATAAATAGGTAAATACGGCAAAAGCTAAGAGTGCCATAGGCACAACTACATACCTGCCCAACAATTTATGTAAGGTCGGAGCACAAAAAGCAACTAAAAGGCTTATGATAATGACAACTATCATTTAAAGCACAAAGATTTGTATATATATTTCTTGAGCACCGTATGTAATTTTACAATAGTACCATACTAACCATATTAAGTTGCAAAGCAGGCATTTCATAGTTTGTGGAGCACCTAACGTTTAATGCTGAAATAAGAAAACACAATGAACACGCTGAATCGAATAATGGTAGGGCTAGACCTTACTATCATGGATGAGACCTTGATTAACTATGCTGCTTTTTTTGCTGCCGAACTGCAGATCGAAAAAGTCTACTTTATTCACGTTGAGAAAAGCCTTGAGGTACCAAATGAGTTGCTCCAAAAACTGCAGCGAGAGAACGTGCCAGCTGACGAGACAATACGTCAGGCTATTGAAGCAAAGGTACTTCCTGCCTTTGAAAACATACCACAAGTAGAAGTAGAAGTGATGGTGGAAGAGGGAAATCCTTTAAAGGAACTGCTGCATTGGTCTAAGGTAAAGCAGATAGATATGATGCTGGTAGGTCGAAAGCTGCGGCTTCGAGGCAGCGGTGTATTGGCACAAAAGCTGTTACGAAGCGGTAGATTAGGAGTGCTGTTTATTCCTGAAGCTTATGACCGGCCAAACCTGCAGCGAGTGGTGGTTAGCACGGACTTTTCTGAATATAGCGAAATGGCTCTGGACCGTGTCCTGCACTCTGCTATGGCTAAGCCAGAGATCAGGGTTATTTGCCTTCACGTGTACCAAGTACCTACAGGATATAGAACGCTTGGTATCAGCTATGAGGATTTTGATAAGCGTATGCGTGGCTTTGCAGAGGAGAAGTTCAGTAACTTAATGAAGCATTTCCCTGACTTAGAAGATAGAGCAGAACTTATGCTGGTACGGCAGGAAGACGAAGATGAAATAGGAGAGCTGGTGGTAATGGAAGCCAAGCGTGCCCGAGCTGATATGCTTGTGGTAGGTGCTAAAGGCATGTCTGCTGCTGCCTTATTTGTGCTAGGAAGCGTCACAGAAAAAATCATGCGCCACGACATGGATATTCCGCTGATGATCTTCAAAAAGAAAAATGAAGAAATTGGATTCTTAGATGCCCTACTTACGCCATAAGTTAAGGCAAACTTAAAAGAATAAAATTAGACAATCAAAAGCGCCTTGCTATACATTGAAGTACAGCAAGGCGCTTTTTGCATGGATAAACTTAATGGAATATGAAAATTAACTTTAGTGGCTGTAAAGGTGCTTTAAATAAGCAGGAGAATGGAGGGCAAAAGCCCTATGAAACCAATTCTTCCTTGCTTTTCGTGGAGGCATAGCGCAGGATGAAGTAAGCCACAATTCCTGCAAGAAGGGACGCGCATAGAATAGCGAGTTTAGACAGCGGCAACAGAGGCGATCCGGCAAAAGCCAGGTTTGCAATGAAAATTGACATAGTAAAACCAACCCCTCCCAATAGTCCGGCCCCAATCAGTTGCATCCAACTAAAAGTGCGGGGTTTAGCAGCTATGCCTGTAGCGGAAGCTATCCAGGCAAACAGGAGTATGCCCAAAGGTTTACCCAGCACGAGGCCTAAGATAATGCCTATTGGCAAAGAACCACTCAGTCCACCTACCAAATCCGCATCTATAAAAATACCTGCGTTGGCTAGGGCAAAAATTGGCATAATGGCATACGCCACCCAAGGGTGCAAACCATGCTCCAGACGATGCATTGGGGAGAGGGCTTCCTCACAATTTTTTTCGATGGTATGTACCGCACCCTGGTATATTTCCACGTCTGAAACCTGACTGGGTGCATTGCCACTAACGACTCCAGAAGCATCCAATTCACTCAGCACCTCATCTGTACTTGAGTAAAATTCGTCTTTGGTGATTTTTGTTCGACCCGGTATGGTAATGGCCAGCAGAATACCAGCTACGGTAGCATGTATTCCTGATTTCAGAAACGCCACCCACATCACCACACCCAAAAGTACATAGATCCAGATGTTTCTAACACGAAACGCACTCAGGACCAGCAACACACCAAAAATCAGAAAGGCAATCCACATGCTCAGGAAGTTTACCTCAGCCGTGTAGAAAAGCGCAATTACAAGAACGGCGCCAATGTCGTCTACTATCGCGTAGGCAATTAAAAACAGCTTTAGGGAAATAGGTACACGGTTACCTAGCAAGGTCATAATTCCCAGGGCAAAGGCGATGTCGGTTGCCATAGGTATTCCCCAGCCATCTAAACCAGCTCCATTGTAATTCATAACAGCGAATATACCTGCTGGCACAAGCATACCGCCTAAAGCTGCAGTAACCGGAAAAGCAGCACTTTTTAGTGAGGCAAGTTCTCCAACCATGGTCTCCCGCTTTATCTCTAGCCCCACTACAAAGAAGAAAATAGCCATCAAACCATCGTTGATCCAAAGGAGGGAGGCCTTTGTTAAACCATAGTCGCCGAGTGCAATGGTGAAGGGGGTAAGCCAGGTGTCTATGTAAGTTTGAGCCCATGGAGAGTTAGCCCAAGCTAAGGCAATCAGGGTAATGAACATTAGCAGAATGCCACTAAACGACTCAGCTTTAATAAAGTCAAGAAGCGGATATAAGATCCGGCGTGCAAGTACAGTTCTCTTTTTTGTAATTGTTTCGTTCAAGATTATTTTTTGTTAATTACCCTGATTAAGACGTGACAGCACAACTAAAAGTTATAGGGCAAACCACTTTCCGAAAGGCGCATAAAAGAAAATGTGTAACGTTACTCTATTATTACTTTCAAAAACTTGCCTTTTAACCTTTCCATTACTCTAAAAAAACGACTAACGGCACCACAATCTGTGGTTCGGTAGTTTACAAAACTTTAGACTTATTTTACTTTACAATCACTTTTTCGATGTATCGAGAGTTAAGAATACTCAGGGCACCCATGTAGCGCATTCCAAATTTTAGTGTATCACCCACTTTAAAATTGTTTTTATTCTCGCCAAGTTCAACAATAAGCATGTCGGAACTTGCGCCTATCACGCTTACTTCTTCGTCCTTAGGAATTAAAAACTTAGGATTGATGTCAAGAAGGCCTACATCAAGAATTGCACGGTGAGACTTTTTCCCATACAGACTTTCATTAATTTCGAAGCTTTCTCCGCTTGGGTTTTCAGCCATTAAGCCGTTAGGAACCATGGGCTTCTCTGTCAGTTCAATAATTTCAGTTACAAGCTCAAAAACATCATCATACATGCCTTCGAATGTTTCGCCGGTAAATAGGTTTAATCCAAAGAAGAGGGCTTCACCTATCCTAAAATGATTAATACCCTGAGGCAACTGATGATTAAACAGCAGCGGAATTGTAACCGAGGTGCCTCCGGAAACCCATGGAATTCTACGGTTAAACTTCGCTTCGATCACCTGCTTGTAAAGACTTAACTGTACCAGTTTATCCCGGGTTGGCATTACGCCATGCAGGCAGTTGAAATTGGCGCCAAGCCCAATAACAGAAATATTCGGTAGCTCAAAAACCTGCTCATAGAAATGGATCAAGGATTCTCCCATTACCCCCTCACGAAGATCACCCATCTCAATCATGATAATGATTTTGTGAAGCTTATTCTGCCTACCTGCTTCATCTGATAAAAGCCTGATTATTTCAAGCTCTGTCTGAAAGCTTACATCAGCATATTTAATTATATCAGGAATGCTTTTCTTGGGAGCAGGTTTTATGTAAACTGTCTGCACATCAGGAGCTACCTTCTTGATCGCTTTAAGGTTGGTTACCCTGGAGTCGTGTATCTCCTTAGTTCCAAGAGCCAGAACTTCTTTTAAAAACATTTCATGGCCGCATAGAAGCTTCGTTACAATGCCCCAATCGATTTTATGCTCCTTGAAAATTTTGTCGAGGTGATTATAATTATGTTGTAGTTTATGATGATACAGCTTTAGGACTGCCATAGTTTATCTCTGTAGTCTATACTCTAAATACTTGTTCGTAAAACCAAGCTTTTCATACAGGTGGCGTGCAGGATTCTGCGGCTCCACATGCAGGGCAATGCTTCCTTTGGAATTTTCTGCAGCTAATTGTACAAGCTTCTTGCCTACGCCCTTTCCGCGCTGACTGTTATGAACGGCAACGTATACAAGAATATTTTCAGGAATATACCCGCTCATACCCGTGTTGTTCATGATAAGAGCACCTACTACCTGGCCTTCTTCACGGGCCACTAAAACAGATCCTCCTTTTCCTTCAGACGTTGATAAGGCATAATCCATGCATTTGGCAATGTCTGCGCGTTGGTCACCGTATTCATCCAGGTGCTTGAAAAGAAAGTTAAGTACTTCGTCTTTCTCTAGTCCACTGTGGTTTTCTGGTGTATAGATGCTGTAGCTGACATTTTTGTTTTCTGCCATTTTTTTCCTTTTTGTTTATTAGGGTATAAGAATGTTAACGATACATATATTACTAGGGAGGCTGCCAAGCCAAATAAATTCGGATCCAGGTTAAAAGGTAACCGGAAAGTAAGGTTGAGCCAAGGCATATGTACGATACTGTTGGCAGAAAGTGTTTGATTTATCAGCTCCCTTAGCTCGAACTGATTCAAACTCATCCAGATAGTATTGAATTCAGCAGGGAAATAAGGATGTAATGTATGCGCAAGCAAGGTTATATCTTCCTGCGGTAGGGGTGATGCCACCTGGTTTACCTGTAATAAGACTGTCACTACACCGCCCATCAACATTGCCCAGAAAGCAGCTACACTGCTTTTCCGTTTCCAGAAGAGCGCACCAAGAACAGGAATGAACAGGCCAGAAACCATGAAGGCATAGGAGTACAGCATCAGGTCCAGGACGTTGGTCATCATAGTTGCCAGCCAAAGGGCAAAGGCACCCACAAGCAGCGTAATGATTTGGGACAGGCGAAGGGTAGAAGGTGCGTCTGGGTCAATTTTACGAAAATGGCTTATCACATCTGTAACAATATTGCCAGAAGAAGCCATCAGGCAACTGTCTGCCGTAGATAGGATCGCAGAAAAGTAAGCAGATAGCATTAGTCCCATAAGACCTACCGGTAAAACAGTGCGTAAAAGCATCGGCAATCCTGTTTCTGGGTCTACCACCGTACCTGCGCCTAAAGCTTCAAACATTCCTTGCTCAGCTGCAACCCGGGCCAGTATTCCCAGACATACCCCCATAAATGCCATAACTGGCCACTCAAAAAAGCCAGCAATGTACCAGGCTCGCCGGGCTGTCTTTTCATCCCGGCAGGCATAGATGCGCTGATAAAGCGTCATGCCTACAAACCAGATAGGAATTATGGTAATCCCCCAGTTTACAACCTGCTGCCATGTTATATTGGTCAGGCTAAGAAACTCAGGAGGCAAAGTCTTTTGAATAACGGTCATACTCCTGGAGGACTGTTCAGCCAAAAAATTAAGGTCCGTTAGCTGACTAAAACCTAAACTTTCCAATCCACCACCAACAGCCAGAAAGGAGGTAGGTATGCCAATGAAAATAAGACCTCCCATCAGGATCGCCCACTGAATGGTATCAGTATAAATCACGGCTTTTAAACCTCCCATCACTGTATAAACAACCGCAATGATGCCCATTATAAGCAGCGCAGTATTTAAATCAAGGTTGATAAAGGTACCGCTTGCCAGTTTGGCACCGGCCAGGATCTGGGAGCTGGTAAAGCCTGTATAACCAATAGCAGAAATGATACCGGCCAGCAAGGCTACTCTTGGACTGAAATAATATCCGAAGATCTGAGGAAAGGTTAGAAAACGAGAAAAGGCAGGATTATTTTTTACCTTTGGAATCAAAAACACTGCGGCTAACCAGGCACCAAGCAAGCCTGTAAATAACATCCAGGAGCCTGATAGTCCCATAGCAAAGCCTAGTCCGCCGAGACCAATGGAAAAGCCTCCGCCCACATCAGTGGCTACAACAGATAAACCAATATGACCGCTGCTCATAGAGCGGCCTCCTACATAATAATCTTCAGCGCCTTGATTTTTTCTTAGGAAATAAAATCCGACTCCAAGCATCGCGAGCATGTATAGCACGAAAATGGACAGGTCGATGTAGTGCATCTATTGGAAAAGTATAATTTTAAAAACCTCTTAGTAATGTGACTTTATTTAAAGATAGTCAAATTAAGCGTCTAAAACACCTAAATAAGCTTGGTGGTAGCTAAAGAGCATTATATACCAAATGAACCAGGAGAGGTTTTGTGCAAATTGATAGAACCGCTAAGATTGAAGGAGAAAAAGAAGTGAAGAAAACGCTGATGATCAATATTAGTTGATTACTATTTTAAACCACTTATTTACCCAAGAATTTTTTTTTCAAATCAAAACTTTACTTTATCAGCGTTATATCTGATCATCAAATAGTTGTGTGGCTGCTACGGAAAAGACTTAAATCAGGTTACGCATTTTTGAATTTTTCTTTCAGCACGAGGGTTCTAAATCTGTATAATTACCTTCTCTTAACTATGAGACAACTAATGAATAATGTGCAACAGGATATAGAGATAGGTTTCAAGTCTACAGTTGAAATAACACTGAAGGAGTTAGAAACATTGAAAAGTATAGTGATGTTAGCCAAAGTTAAGTGCGACAGGCTGACAGCGGAACCTGAATTACTTACAAGAAGCGCCGAGATCAAAGCTTTAGCGAACAAACTGCACAAGCTGGGTCTGCGCAATATTGAAGTTGTTTAAATTAAAAAAAGCTCTGTTAAAGAGCTTTTTTTAATGCTGTCTATTGAATCCATTCTGCTATTTAATTTAAAATGGAGGCTCACAGTATCTCCCACCTTATTTCCTATTTGGCCTTTTCTATCTCTTAAATGAGTAAGCTCCTGTCATCTTATATTTCTTAGTAGTAGGCTAAGATCGTTAGCCTATGTGTTTTCTGGTCATTTCGATCTAAACTGCTCACAAGTTTTCGGTTCTTCGTAGTGCTTTTAGGAGCTCTCAAAAAAGAAGGAAAACAGGATCCTTTGTTACTCAATACCGGAGGCGTGAAAAAGAGTAAGTTATCAGGCTCTGTTCCTGAAATAATATTTCTGTATACCAGCAACAAAATATTCAAATATAATTTATTGTATATCAACCAGTACGGTGTTACTTTTTGGTTTTAGTTTGCGTAATAAAGGTTAACATCCACTACTAAACCCTTAGGTATGACAAGAGCTGGTTTTCTCACGCTGCTTTGTCTTTTCCTGTACTTGTTGCCCTCGCTGGTAACCGCACAAGAGCAGCCACCATTCGAAAAAGATACTGTTTACTTCACATCCAAGCGGAAGAAGATAACTATACCCTTCAAGCTTGTCCACAATCTTATAATTATACCTGTACAGATCAATAATTCAAGTTCTCTCAATTTCATATTGGATTCTGGAGTAAAAAACACGCTGATCACCCGGCTTTACTTTTCAGATTCTCTTAACCTTAATACAGCGGATAAAATTAAAATTCAGGGGCTTGGCAAAGGGTATGAAGTGGAAGCCCTTTACTCCAGTGGGAATATAATGCAAATGCGCGGCATCAGGGGAGAAAACCATCAGGTATATGTTCTGATGGAGGATATTTTTAATTTATCCATGCGCATGGGCATGCCAGTTCACGGTATTATAGGATATGATATTTTCAAGAATTTTATTGTTAAAATCAACTACAACACGGAACAGCTTACGCTCTACAGACCTGATGCGAAGCTGCGGAAGAAGAAAAAAGCGGAAGAATACCCGCTCCATATTGAAAATTATAAAGCTTATGTCAATGCCAATGTACGGCAAAAGAATGGAGATACGGTAACTGTAAAACTCGTGTTGGATACAGGTGCCAGTCATACTGTTTCACTTTATCTGCCTACAGACAAACGGCTTACCCTACCCCCAAAGGTGATGGAGGCATACCTGGGCAGGGGGCTGGGAGGTGACATTCACGGAAAAATCGGTAGGTTAGATGCCTTTGCCTTAGGAAGGTATGAGCTTGAGGATTTACCGGCTTCTTATCCTGATGAAGAGTCGATCAAATTGGCGATGAACATATCTAACAGGAACGGTAACTTAGGATCTGACATTTTGAACAGGTTTACCGTAATATTTGATTACCCGCACAACAAGCTAACCCTTATCCCAAATAGTAAATTTAAGAAGCCGTTCAATTATAATCTTGCAGGGTTTGAGCTATCCACGCCCTTGCCAGGAACAAATTTTTACATTATTGCAGATGTGACAGACAATTCCCCTGCAAAACAAGTAGGCTTACAGCCCGGGGACCAGTTACTGCACATCAATGGTCTGGATTGCAAAGACATGAAGTTAATGGAAGTCCTGAACCTGATGGATAGTAAACCAGGGAGAATTTTGAGGCTAAAACTAAAAAGAAACACCCAGATATTTGATGTAAACCTTGTTCTCCAAAGCAGGATATGAGGGCACAAAATTACTGCGGCTGATTTAAATCAAGGTAAACCTGCAGCATCAGAAGAAGAACTGCCAAGACAAGCAGGAAAATAGCAGAGATAATTCTTGCCCTTGGAATTGGCTTAAGGTAGACTCTTCCTTGCTCATCTGTTGCAGTAAATCGGAGGTCAGACAGTATAAGTCCATTTCCAAAGCTAAGCCAAATGGCTGCAGTAAGAGTTTCTTTGGTGATAAACAGACTTACTAAACCAATAGCAGAAAATAAAGCCCCTATCAGGATGCGAAGAGAAAAGGATTTCATGTTTATTCTGATGAAAGAAAAAGCAACTTTGCAGAGGCTTAATTAAAGGCAAGTTACTAATTTTATAGAATGGATCGAATACAGTTTACTTCAATCCTACTAAACTAATAGCTAAAGAAGCTATTTGACGCAGGTTTTCGATGGTGTTATGAGAAATTTTAAGATGTCTATCTGTAAAGGTAACTGCATAATTGTTGCTCACTATCACTATGGTTGAGCCTGATAACATGTAGCTACTTTCTTAATCTACTAATGGTTTCTCCGGAGATCTTGGCAAGTATAAGCGGTAAAAGTATCAATGCGATTGCTAAAGCTACCACACGCCTTAGCCCCAACCGGAGCATCAGGGTACCTATCACACGATTGCGCATTTCTGAAAATAGAAGCTTGCCTGTTGCGGTCAAAGGTTTTCCTTTTAGTACCTCTTCTACTTCACGCCAGTTTCCCTTAACAATCTGCCTTTTAATGAAATCAACAACAGAATCCGTTGTAATGGATGTAGCTTCACTTAACTGTTCATGCCGGAGCTTTGTCCATTTCTGCAGTTGTTTGAGCTTCATTTCAGGAATGTGAGGGAGAAAATTGCGCATGTAGATCATAATATGGTTCGTTATACTTGTGCCTGTTTATAAATTAAACTACTATTTTTACGTAATTTCCCTTTGAACAAACACAGCATAACTTTAGTTAAAGAATCGAGCTGAGCATACTTAACTTATGAATAACGCCTGTAACCTGAACACTACCTATTGCCCGAGCCTTACGGAATATAAACGCAGAAAGACCCGAGTGGTGAACATTGGCGGAGTGCCTGTTGGTGGTGATAACCCGATCAGGGTACAATCCATGACCACCGTTGACACCATGGACACTATGGGTTCTGTAGAACAATGCATCCGCATGATAGAGGCTGGTTGTGAGTACATTCGTATTACGGCACCAAGCATCAAGGAGGCAGAAAACCTCAAGAATATTAAAGAAGAATTACTTAAGCGGGGCTATGATATTCCTCTTATTGCTGATATTCACTTCACTCCGAATGCTGCAGAGGTAGCAGCACGCATTGTGGAGAAGGTGCGTGTGAACCCTGGTAACTACGCTGATAAAAAGAAGTTCCAGGTAATTGAGTATGATGATGCCTCTTACCAAGCGGAGCTGGACCGTATTCGGGAGCGTTTTGTTCCCTTAGTTCGCATCTGCAAAGAGCACGGCACTGCCATGCGTATTGGCACCAACCACGGCTCTTTATCAGACAGAATTCTGAGCCGTTATGGCGATACACCACTGGGTATGGTGGAGAGCGCACTGGAGTTTCTGCGTATCTGCGAAGATGAGGAGTACTATGATATTGTCATCTCCATGAAAGCCTCTAATACACAGGTAATGGTACAGGCTTACCGGCTGCTGGTGCAAAAGCTAGAGGAAGAGGGATTGCAGCCTTACCCGTTGCACCTGGGCGTTACAGAAGCTGGTGAGGCGGAAGACGGCCGTATAAAATCAGCGGTAGGTATCGGTACTTTATTAGAAGATGGTCTCGGTGACACTGTCCGTGTTTCTTTAACAGAGGCACCGGAGGCGGAGGCTCCCGTAGCACAGGTGCTAATCGATCGTTATACCCACCGTGCGGAGAAGGCACAGCCTATAAAACCTGTCTGCAACCTTCCTATCAATCCCTTCCAGTACCACCGGCGTGAGACTGTTGAGGTAGAAAATATTGGAGGTCTTAACGTTCCCCGTGTTGTTGCCGACCTTAGCAGACTTTCTGATATTAAATATGCTGATCTTAAATCTGTAGGTCATTTATATTCCATGTTGCTGGATAAGTTTAACATGAACGACCTAGGGGCAGACTATATTTATACAGGTGATTACCCTATAAGTTTCATGCTGCCAAATGGCTTGAAAGAGCTTGTTAATTATACCTATTGGCTGAGAGCAGAACAACGCCAGGACCGCCATCCGTTACTAAGCGCTGTAGAGTACCTGGAATCAACTGAAAGGCATGCTAAGCTCAACTTTGTTCTTGCCAGTATTCACGACATCACAGTAGAGTTGATGGAACGGCTGAAGCAGGATGCTACAGTTGTATTGATGCTCTATTCAGAAAATGAGCATGCTATGCCAGAGCTCCGTAAATGCTTCTTCAGGTTAATGAACAATGGCATAAAGAATCCTTGCATCATCAAACGCGAATATGGAAATCTTACTCCGGACCAGGTACAGTTGTATGCAGCCACAGATGTAGGCGGACTGCTGATCGATGGTTTAGGAGATGGTATTATGCTTGGTACTGAACTTTTACCGGAACAGGAGAAAGGGGAGTGGCTACATACCATTGACAAGCTTAATAACCTCAGCTTTGGAATTTTACAGGCTGCCCGTACCCGCATGAGCAAAACGGAATACATCAGCTGCCCAAGCTGTGGTCGAACTTTATTCGACCTGCAGGAAACCACTGCCATGATTCGTAAACGTACTGACCACTTGAAAGGGGTGAAGATCGGTATCATGGGGTGCATTGTGAACGGTCCGGGAGAAATGGCCGATGCTGATTATGGTTATGTTGGTGTTGGCAAAGATAAAATAGCGCTGTACCGTGGCCAGAATGTAATAAAAAAATCTGTGCCAGCGGAACGAGCCGTGGATGAACTGATAGAGTTGATCAGGGAAGATGACAAGTGGATAGAGCCGATAAAACTGGAAGAATAAACCGGTTTTCCTGGTTAAAATTCTAATCTTTTCAGGCTTTTATGTGTTATGATTTAAAATAACTGGAGCTGCTCAAACAGCAATTAAATTTCTATAACTGAAACTGACATGAAGGGAATGTTCAATTTTTCCGAAGTAGCTACCTACTTCTTCCGTAAAAAAGACCCGAACCGGAAAACTAATTTCAACCTGCGTGCTATGCACACAATTAACAAGATTTCTATCCTGATGTTCCTCGCAGCCATGGTTTATTTCGTAATTAAGCACTGGTAATAAGCATACTGTATAGAAACTTTTTTTAGTCTCTGCGCCTGTAAAGAAAACACTGAAAAATAATTTGCTTTACAAGAAATAGGCGGGTTAACATTGTTTAGTTAGTCTTTCCCTTTCAAGGGAAAGACTTCTTTATTTAGGCTTACCTCACTCGTGGCCGTAATTACAGCTTTACTGTACATGACTTACTTATAAGCTTAATTATCATGTCTGATAAAAGTAGTTAAACCTAAAGTATCAAGACAGGGACCTAAAAAATAGTGATAAAATAACATAATATGTATGTTTTCGTATTTTTTTGGAATTACGGGTCTTAAATCCTTTCAAAGAAGTTAAATAAAGACTTTTAACCTTCTGAAAAATCATTTATTATTGTTATAATTGATAAACTCACCTTACTAAAAAATGATATTAGAGAACGAAGTCGGATTAAATTCATTTCGAAATGAATGGCAGAAAGCCAGTGTCAGTATCTTGTATACCTATGGCTTTTTAAGCAATGGTTATGAATCCTTTTTCAAGAAGTTTAACATGACCGGGCAACAGTACAATGCCTTGCGAATTTTAAGGGATCAGTATCCTAAACCGGTCTCCACCTCATTTTTAAGGGAGAAAATGCTTGATAAAATGTCTGATGCCTCGCGATTGGTAAGCCGGTTAAATGCTAAAGGCCTGGTAGAGGTTTCTCAGAATAAATCAGATAAGCGCTTAGTAAATATTTTGATCTCTCAAAAAGGGCATCAGATTATCAGCAGTATCGACAGTTCTTTAAGTGAACTGGATGAGATGCTAAAGAGCCTTACAGAAGAAGAAGCAACAACGTTGGTAGAACTTCTTTATAAGGTAAGAGGATCCATCAAAACAGTAGAAGAAAGAATTTTAGAAAAAGAGCAAGTGAATGTTTAAAACTCTACAACACTACATAACATCTAACTAACCGAAGACATTGTACAGCAGGTAATGAAAGTATATACTTTTATTACCTGCTTTTTCTATTAATTCTTAAGCTTCTTTCTATACCTGTTTTCCTGCCATGACTCTTGACACAATTTCAGCAGCTTCGGCAAAAGGCAGAAAAACAAAATCAGCGTTGGCGTTCTGAAGCCTTATTGCATCATCCGAACTAAAAGCTGTCACAGCAATTTTTCCTGAGTAATTCATTAATTTTAGTGTTTGAATCAGGGCCAGGTTAAGCTTTGTATCAGCTATACTACTTATAACAGTTCTTGCCTGCTGCAGAGGTAGCTGATCTGGTAACTCCGGATCTTCAAGGTCTCCATACTGAACAAGGAACCCTCTCTTTTGCCAATACTTAATATGATTTGGATCAAAGTCTACAGCTAAAAGCGTGATACCATCCCTTTGCAAATCCACTGCTATGTTACCTCCAAATCTACCCAATCCAATCAAGACTACATCTATCGGCTTGTCTTCTTTGGACGAAATAAGATCTTCCCTGAAGGGAAGTTTCCTTTCAAAAACATTAAGAAAGGGCGAAAGAAGATTGAACAGGTCGTGTGAATAAAGTATCATATAAGTAGAGATACCTATTGTAATCAGCCCAACTAATGTGATCAATCCAACTGCTTCCTCATTAATGTGACCCAACTGCAAACCTAAGGCAGCAAACAAAAGGGAGAATTCACTGATTTGAGCTACTGTTAGACCAGCTAAAAAGCTTGTACGCTTACGGTAACCCATTACTCCCATAATAATCATCACGATCAGAGGGTTACCAACTAGCACAAACAAGGAAAAGTAAAGTGCAGGCTGCACCTGATCACCTATAAGCTGCAGGTTAAGATGCAATCCCAAGTGAATGAAAAAAAACAGCAACAAGAAGTCACGTAAGGTAACCAACCGGCCACTAATAACATTTCTATAAGAGGTAGAAGCCAGGGACACACCTGCAAGAAAGGCACCTACTTCACGGCTAAAGCCTAAAAACTCGCTTCCAGCCGCAACAGTAACAGCCCAGGCTATAGAGAAAAGCACCAGGAGTTCCCGGTTTCGGGCAAGGTAATGGATCAGTTTCGGAATTACGAAACGCATCAGAAGTCCTAACACTATTATTATTAGACCTCCTTTCGCGAACATGATCAGCGTATTCTGCACTATTTGAGAGGTACCGCTTGTTTCCAGAGACTTCAGGAAGAGCATTAGTAAAACGACCACCAGGTCCTGCACTATTAGGAATCCAATGGCAATCTGCCCATGCAGGGAATCGATTTCTTTCTTATCTGAGAGTAGTTTAACAATAATGATCGTACTGGAGAAAGTAAGGGCTATGGCAATATAAAGTGAAGTTAAAACATCATACTGCAGAGAAAGGGCTATTATAAAACCTATGACTGAGGTAAATATTACTTGACCCAGGCCTGTGTATAGTGCAATTCTTCCTGTAGATTTTATCAGGTTTATATCCAGTTTTAGTCCCACCACAAATAGCAACAAGGCTATTCCAAGATCAGACAGCATCTCGATATTTGTTGTCGTTTCAGTTACGTTTATACCAGAGGGACCCACCAGGATACCTAGAGCAATAAAAACCACTATGAGCGGCTGACGCAGAAAAAGGCCTATTGCCCCCAGTATTGCGCCCAACATGAGGATGATGGCTATTACAAAAAATGGATGTAGTGCAGTTGTATCCATACCCGGGCTCTGGAAATTATTGAGGAAGCCGTTGCTGTGGGATTACAAGTAAAGGCAGATTGAATTTTTCGGCAACCTCCTCTGTCAGACTACCAGAAAAAGTGTCTTTCCAAAGTGTACTCTTTTTTGGAAAAATGACTAATAGATCTGTAGCAGATTTTTGCAGATGTTGTTTTAATTCCTGTTTCTCATTCCCTTTTGAAATGAATTTATGTAATATGGAAGCTTCTTTAGGAAGTTCCACATTGTTGCCTTGAATTAGCTCCCTTATGCATACTTCTGGATCATCAGTTCCTTGAATGAATAAAAAATGGATCTCCGAACTAAACGTCCGGACGAACCTTTCCAAAATTCTTAAACCGGGTCTGTTTTTTAGCTCTTCAAGTGCCATCATTATCGAGATAACTTTAAATCCCGCGAACTGGTATTTCTTAGGAATTACTAACAGGGGTACTGGTGTAAGATTGATCATCTCAAGGGTATTGCTGCCCATGAAAAATCGTACTAATCCACTATTTCCGCTCGATCCCATTACCACAAGGTCAACGTTGTTTTTGGCCAGCGCTTGCAGTATAGCATCTGCTAAGGGAGTGGACAATATCACAACCTGTTTATACAGTTCTGTTGGCCGTAGTCCAACTTCCTGATATACTATTCGGCTTTCTTCCTGAAGTCTTTCCTGGGCCTGTTTGCCTTCCATATCAAATATGCTTTCATACACATCTGCGGGTGAGGTTGCCGGTACAACAGGCCTGGACATGGCATGCATGAAAATAACTTCGGCCCCATAGCAACGAGCAAGCTTAACAGCGCTAATCAAGGCATTGTGAGCGGTATCAGAAAAATCGGTGGTAGCCAGTATTTTCATTAGCACATATTTAGAAGGGAGATTAAATCTTTTCTTTATACGACTAAGAAAATTTGTGGGAACAACAGAAAGGACTAAAATACAACAAGCCGCCAAGTTTGGGGCTTGAGCGGCTTGTTGCAATAGTTAATTGGTAAGATGGAGGTCTATTATACTACCACATTTATAATTTTGTTAGGTACTATAATAATTTTCTTTGGTGTTTTACCTTCAAAAAACTTGTTTACCTGCTCATCGTTTACCACTGCTTTCTCCATCTCTTCCCGAGGTGCATCTAAGGCAAACGTCATTTTAGCTCTTGTCTTGCCATTCACTGACACTGGATACTCAAATGAGTTCTCCACCAGGTATTCTTCTTTCCATTGCGGAAAGTTTGCATAGCTAATGCTCTCCTGGTTCCCCAGTTTCTCCCAGATCTCCTCAGCTATGTGCGGTGCATAAGGAGAAAGAATAACGGTAAGCGGTTCAAGAATAGCACGCTTGTTAGTCTTTAACTGGGTCAGTTCATTTACACAAATCATGAAAGTTGACACAGATGTGTTAAAAGAAAACCGTTCAATGTCTTCCTCTACTTTCTTTATCGTTTTGTGTAGTGACTTTAACTCAGCAGCAGCGGGAGCGTCATAGGAAACGGAGAAGTTACCTTCGTTGTCATGGAACAATCTCCAGAACTTCTTCAGGAACTTATGTACTCCATCCATACCATTTGTATTCCATGGTTTGAACTGCTCCAGCGGTCCCAGGAACATCTCGTACATGCGAAGTGTATCGGCGCCCTGACGCTCTACAATGTCATCCGGGTTCACCACATTATACTTGGATTTAGACATCTTCTCAATCTCCACACCCACTATATAGTTGCCATCTTCCAGTATGAATTCAGCAGCAGCATTCTCTGGTCTCCAGTTCTTAAAAGCTTCCAGATCCAGCACGTCGTTCTCCACGATGTTCACATCAACGTGTAAAGGAGTAGTTTCATACTGACCTTTCAGGCCGTAGGAAACGTATTTGTTTGAATCCTTAATGCGGTACACAAAGTTAGAGCGCCCTTGTATCATTCCCTGGTTGATTAGCTTTTTGAACGGCTCCTGTTCAACTACAAGGTCAAGGTCATACATAAACTTATTCCAGAAGCGGGAGTAGAGCAGGTGCCCTGTAGCATGCTCAGAACCTCCGATGTACAAGTCCACATTTCGCCAATAAGACACAATATCTTTATCAGCAAAAGCCTCATCGTTTTTCGGGTCCATGTAGCGGTACCAATACCAGCTTGAGCCAGCCCACCCTGGCATGGTGCTCAATTCATACTCGTACTGGTCTTCATATTTCCAGTCTACTGCACGGCCTAGCGGAGGTTCGCCTGTCTCAGTAGGCAAGTAAGCGTCTATTTTAGGCAACTCCAGCGGCAGCTCTTCTTCCTTGATCAGGAGCGGAATACCATCTTTAAAGTACACCGGCACCGGCTCACCCCAGTAGCGCTGACGGCTGAAAACTGCATCGCGCATACGATACTGCACACGGCCCTTGCCAACACCCAATTCCTCGGCCTTGGCTATACCTGCTTTAATCGCATCCTTAACTTCCAAACCGTTTAGAAAACCGGAATTAATGATCTTTCCTTCTTTGGCCGCATAGGCTTCTTCTTCTAAATTTCCGCCTGCTACAACCTCTCTAATTGGTAGGTTAAAGTGTTTCGCAAAAGTATAATCGCGGCTATCGTGACCAGGCACGGCCATTACAGCGCCTGTACCATAGCCAGCCAACACATAATCCGCGATCCAGATCGGCACACGCTCTTCAGAGATAGGATTGATAGCATAAGCACCTGTAAACACACCACTCACGGTCTTCACATCCGTCATGCGCTCACGCTCAGAACGGTTCTTGGCTACCTGCACATAGGCTTCTACTTGCTGCCGCTGCTCCCCGGTGGTAATTTGCTCTACCAACTCGTGCTCAGGGGCAAGTACTACGAAGGAAGCTCCGAAAATGGTATCAATACGGGTGGTGAAAACTTTGATATGACCATCGCCTTCAATAGCAAAATCCAGTTCGGCACCAACAGATTTGCCGATCCAGTTGCGCTGCATTTCCTTTACCGGCTCCGGCCAATCAATTTGCTCCAGCCCCTGTAGCAAACGCTCGGCATAAGCTGTTATACGCATCATCCACTGGCGCATCTTTTTGCGCTCTACAGGATATCCGCCCCGCTCAGACACACCACCCACCACTTCGTCATTAGCCAGTACTGTACCCATGGCAGGGCACCAGTTCACAACTGCCTCGGCTACATAAGTGAGTCTGTACTTTAAAAGTATTTCTGCCTGCTCCTGCTCATCCATATTTTGCCAGGCATCAGCAGAGAAAACTGGTGTATCATCATCACAGGCAGCGTTCACCTTAATATTTCCGTTCTGTTCGAACTCCTTCACAAGCTCCTGAATCGGAGCAGCTTTATCAGTACTATAGTTATAGTAGCTGTTAAACAGCTGCATAAAGATCCACTGAGTCCACTTATAGTAGCTCGGGTCAGAAGTGCGTATCTCACGGTCCCAATCGAAAGAGAAACCAATGTTTTTTAGCTGCTCCACATACCGCTCAATATTTTGTTCTGTGGTAATAGCAGGATGTTGTCCGGTTTGTATGGCATACTGCTCAGCAGGCAAACCAAAAGCGTCAAATCCCATCGGGTGAAGCACGTTAAATCCCTTCAGGCGCTTATAGCGGCTGACAATGTCAGAGGCAATGTAACCAAGCGGGTGCCCTACGTGCAATCCTGCACCAGAAGGATAAGGGAACATATCCAGTGCGTAGTACTTAGGTTTTTCGCTTTTATCAGCAGGCTTAAAGATCTGGTTCTCTTCCCAGAAACGCTGCCATTTCTTCTCGATCTGTATGAAATTGTACTCTGACATTGATTATTCTGTGTTTCTTCTGTTCGTTCCTAAAATGCTAAGATACTTCTTAATCTTTAATTGTTGAATTGAAGGCCCATTTTGTTTAAACCCTGAGTAGCTAAACAACTGATTAGCTATGTAATGAGCATAAAAGGATCAAACAAAGCTTAAATCTTAGTACCATATTTCAAATTGATGTTAATTTTGCGGATTCGTATAAAATAAAAAGGGTGCTGAAGAGTGGCCTGAGCAGCAAGAAACTAAATCATCATTAGCTAATATTAGTATCATGACACAGAAACACGATTTACTTGATATCATACACCTGATTTACGTTATGGATCCGATGTGCTCGTGGTGTTATGGTTTTGCTCCTGTGGTAAAGCGATTGGTTGAGGAGCATCAGGGAAACATGCAGTTTAAGATGGTAATGGGAGGTCTAAGACCGGGTACTGAAAAACCATTGGAGCCGCAGATGAAGGAAACCATCAAGCAGCACTGGCAGGACGTGGAAAAAATAACAGAGCAGCCTTTTGATTATAACTTCTTTGAAAGAGAAGACTTTGTTTACGATACTGAACCAGCGTGCCAGTCTGTGGTAACCATGCGCTATCTTGCTCCGGAAAAAGAATTGGAAATGGCAGAGGCCGTACAGCACGCTTTCTATGCGAAAAATAATGATGTAACCAGGCCTGAGGTATTAGCTAGCATAGCTTATCAGTTTGGGGTAGAGGAGGAGGCTTTTTTGGAGAAATTTAATTCCGATGAAATAAAAGAAAAGACGAAGCAGGACTTTACCATTGCGCGGCATTTACAGGCTACCGCTTTTCCTAGCTTATATCTGCTCAATGGTACCAGTATTCATCTTATTAGCAGAGGCTATAGACCTTATGATGGCATGAAGGCGCACCTGGAGCGGGTAATTCAGCAGATTGCTCCGGACCAGCTTCCCGGGTCATAGCGCTAATAATCTTCCTCAGAAGTAGTAGCTTGCGAGGGTATTTTGCGTAAGGCTTCAGTAGGGGCAAAATTTTAACCTATGAAACCGCAGCACAGGATCACCGGCATTTGCCAGATAACAAAAAAACACTTGCCTTACCATCTACTGGTGCCGGTTACTAGCATACGTAAAAGCATTTTGGACCTGATAAAAGCAGATCACCCTGATCTGAATGAGTCACATTATATCGCACTAGATGTTGTTAACCGATACAGAAAGAAGTACCTGGAAGAGCTTCTGAAGCATGAAATAGGAGAGTTGTCGGACCTGGAAGAGGAGGTAATTCAAAGCATAAGCAAACAGGAGCTTTTATCTTCTAATATCGAAGAGGAAATAAAAGAGCAATATACAATCGGGGAGAGGTTATCAGATAAAATCGCTTCGTTTGGCGGTAGCTGGACCTTTATCATCTTCTTCTTTTCATTCATCCTCTTTTGGATGATGCTTAATGTCTGGTTCCTATCATCTGATTCATTCGACCCTTACCCTTTCATCCTGTTAAACCTCATCTTATCCTGTCTTGCTGCCATACAGGCACCTATTATTATGATGAGCCAGAACAGGAAAGAAGCAAAAGACCGCCAGCGTTCTGAATACGATTACCAGGTAAATCTCAAAGCCGAACTTGAGATTCGACTGCTTCATGAAAAGCTAAACCACATCATAAATCAGCAAAACCAGCGACTAATGGAAATTCAGCAAATACAGGTTGAACTGCTTGAGGATATTATTGGAAGAATAAGGCCTTAGAACCTACAGGTTAATCAAATATATCAACTACAGTACATCCGGTACCACAAGTTGTTTTACCGGATCAATACCATTCCATGAGCCTTCACTAGCTACAGGTATGAAGCGTGCAAACAGTTCTTCACTATACCACCTTTTTGCTCTTGTTCGGTGAATTACTTTCTTATGATCCGCATGTTTGTAGGCATATGCTTTCATTGCTTCTTCTGATTCCCATATACTAAACGTTGCCTGCCGCACCAAAGGCAACTCACCCAGACCAATAGAGCAGATCAATCCTTTGGCATCTTCCAATGCCTTACTTGCTTTCGGTACAAAGCGCCAGAAATCGGGGAGGGCCAGCCAGTTTATACTAGCCCGGGTAAGCACAGCAACTGGACCTGAGGAATATTTTTCAGCCAGCGTGGGAGTGAAAGGTTCCTGTTTATCCCACTGTCCATGTGATTGGTAGGGCAGAAGTTTTACTGTCCAGGACTCATAGGTATGAGTTACATACTCCTGCATCAGCTCTGAACTATTCAGAAAAGCATCTGCAGCGGCTTCATTTTCCCAGGTGCACAATAAGCCGTAGCGCCAGAAGTTTGGTTTAATACTAAAGCCCTGGCCGTGCCCGCTACCCAGGAGCTTGTAGAATAAAAGGCCTGGTATTTTAGCAAGGTGCGGTCCTGAGGTACCCATTTGCGCCAGTCCCCAGCGCAGGTGTCCTTTTTTTATACCGAATAACGTTAGTGTGGTTAAACGTGCAGGAGTAGGGGTGTGTGAGTTCAAGAAAGCAGTTTTTCGTTTTACGAAAGATAGTAAATAACAAGAAAACACCTGCCAGTCAATAATGTATGGCAGGTGTCGCTTTCAAGCTATAGTAAATTTGTACTTACAAATTCAATTTTTTGTTGTCGCCTGTTTTGGCTCCTTCACCTGTCAGAGCAGCTTTAGCCATTCCATATAAATGGATAAGGGTGCTGTTAGGAGCGTCCCAATATTCGGCTTTATCTATTGTAACTTTCAACAGACCAATGTTTGGGTCATCTTTTCCTCCAGGAAACCAGGCCTTCAGGGTGGGATCCCAAAGTTCTTCAATTTTTTGCTTGTCCTTGGTTAAAGAGGCACGTCCTGAAACTGATACATACAGTTCATCACTAGGTTTAGAGTAACTAAGGTTGACATGAGCATCATTATCTTTAATCTCATGCGATTTTCCTGACTCATATCCTGTAAAGAACCACAAAATGCCATCTGTCCCAGATTTCTGTGTGCGCATTGGCCGGCTTCTAAGGCTTCCGTCATCATCAATGGTAGTCATCATGGCGATGTCCACATCTTTGATCATATCAATAAGTTTGTTCAGGTTTTCCGGTGAAGTTTGGTTGTTATTCATAGTTTTTATTTATTCTTTGTGATTTTGATTACGCGGTGAAACTGTATAGGGTTTATTCAGTAAGCACTGCTTATTGTATACTTTGGGAACAGTTCCTGCTGGGTTATGTTTATACTTATTGCTTAAGTAAAGGCGATTTCAATCTACTACCACGTGAATTTTTTAGCACATGCTTTCCTCTCCGGAGATGACCCGGATCTGTTACTGGGCAACTTTATAGCTGATTCTGTAAAGGGGAAGCAGCTGGATCTGTATACGCCGGCTGTTGCCAACGGAATACGCCTGCACCGCCTGATTGACACCTTTACCGACACACATGAAGTAGTAGGGGAGACAAAGGCCCGGTTGCGCCCTAAGTACAAAAAGTTTGCTCCGGTTATTGCAGATATGTATTATGACCACTTTCTTGCCAGCCGTTTTGAAAGGTTTGGCAAAGAATCGCTCCAGGTTTACACGCAATGGGTTTATGCCATTATTCAGAAATCATTTGATCTTTTACCTGAACGAATGCAGCATATATTTCCGCACATGATGCAGCATGACTGGCTTTCAGGCTATGCTCAACTGGAGGGCCTCAACAGAGCATTAACAGGAATGAGCCGTCGCGCCTCCTTTGTTTCTGGAATGGAAACAGCAGCTTTGGAACTGCAGGAAAACTACAGCCTTTACGCTGCCGAATTTGAAGATTTTTTTCCAGAACTTATATTGTATGCGGAGAAGGAAAGACAAAATCTTTAATGTTATTTTTTTTCGTTACTGACGGAAGATTAAGTTATGCAACTTCTTATAATGATGAATGGCTTCAAAAATGTTTCTTTTTATAATCCTGAAGCCATTCACACTTTATAAATAATTTTCCTTAAATCAGATCAAGCCCTTCATCCTTCTCTCCTTCCAGTTTCACATTCTTCACATTATCCTCCAGGTTAAGATCGATCAGCAGGTAGTTCGGATCAATGCCACCACGGGCTGGTTTGTCTTTCACTATAATGGTAATGGTCTGCTCGCCGGAGCGGATGCGGTGCTTTTGCATGTAGAGCGGTTTATCTGAATTTTTATCTTTATTCCAGGGAGCTAAAACTCCGATTTCCACCCAATCATTCATCGGCACAGCATTCTCAGCCCCTGTGCTGTCAACCACTATCTTCTGTGCGTGCAGCTTAAGGTTCACTTCCCAGTTACCTGAAGCAAGTTGCCGCGCATCAGCTTTTTCTGTTTTAAGCTGCCAATACATGTTCTTTTCAAAGTAATCCTGTAACAGATACTGTAATGAGTCCGGTGTTACAGTCTTCAGTTCCCTGTAAAGATCCAGTGACGTAGCATACGGCGGATTCGATGATCCAAACTTCTCAATCAGGCGAGCTAAAGCCATATTAACAGGCTCTTTACCTATGTATTCAGATAAAGCATGCAGGGCAAGCGGACCTTTGCGATAGCCAATGAAAGCGTCTGTAGCCTGCAACAGCGGAGCCGTTGCGCGTGAACGTGGCACCTCATACGATTTGCGCCACATGTCCAGGAGCCTCTGTGCGTGTTCTTTGCCGTAGGTTTCTTCCACAAGCTGCAGCGATGTGTAATTGGCAAGTGTTTCGGAAACCACAATACCACCTTCTACATGCGCTGGTAGCATTTGTGCCGCTCCCCACCACTGGTGCGCAATTTCGTGTGCAATCGGAAAGTAAACCAGGTCCAGCGCCCACGGGTTATCCTTCAGGCTTGAGAAGGTAAAGGACTCGCCATAGTCAACAGTGGTTGGTTCTGCGTTCAGTTCACCTGCATAACCAGACCGTTCTATAATGGTAATGTGGCTGTAGGGGTATGGACCATACTTCTTCGTGTAGTAAGTGAAAGAATTTTTTATACTCTTCACCATGCGTCCTATGTGTTCACCATGATCTGGATGATAATATAAGCTGATATCAATGGTCTGCTCGGAATCTAGGTTTTTCCATTTAGCTTCATGCATTGCATAGTTAGCTGAGAAGAAGGAATAGGTGTTCCGTATCGGGGCACTTGTCGCATAATGGAAATAGCTGCGTCCTTTATCCTTCCACTTCCGGAGAAGCACCCCGGGTCCGATGGCTATCTGTCCTTCAGCTGTACCAACCACGGCTTCAAAGCTGATCAGCTCCTGCCCGGGCATGGTCTGGTTCATATTAGTAGTATCATAAAGTGAAGGATAAACCCAAGGACCCAAGCCGTATTTCTTCCTTTCTCCGTTGTCTCTCAGCTCGCGGTAAGCCTGATAGCCGATGGCAGGTAACCAACTATAGTTGATAAAATAAGTGCCGTTCCTGATAACGGAAGCATCAATTCCCTTGTGCGGAAAAGCCTGTGCATCATACTTTACTTCAAAGCTGAGACGGAGTGAATCGCCCGGCTGAAGCGGCTTCTCTAAAGTGTATATACTGTGGCCAAGCTGCTCGTCTTCCTGTGTTTTCGCAAAGGGACGATCAAAAGTAACGGCTCCTGTTTTAACGCTTTGTACAGTGGCCAGATGGATAGTGTCAATAGGCACATCGCTTTTGTTAACCAACGTATAAGTACCACTTATATCGGCTATTCTTTTATCGGGATAGAGTTCGACCCGGAGCTTTGTCCCGGTCAGAAGCGGTTGTGGGTTATGCTTATACTTCCCGTATTTCAGCTCGTATTGGGCACTCTGTTCTGTTCTGTCCGAAGCAGTTGTGTAAGTGTTCAGCACATTGGTGTTATAGAAAATATACCCACCTGGAACCAAAACAAGGACTGCCGCTACAGCAGCTGTTAGGGCAGTTGCACGGGTGAAGCGGTGGCGTGTAAGCTGCAGGCGCAAATTAAGGTCCTGGGACATGCTCCGCACCCAGAACAATCTTGCTACCACTGCGAGCAGCAGCGCCCAACCAACCCAGTATAATTTGAACCATAGCCAGGGCCCCAGGTAAGGTCCGAAACCGCGCATATCGGTATAAGACCAGCCCGGGTCGGACGCGTAAATAAGCAGGTTGTGCTCAACACCTATCTTTGCGGCGAACACCATTCCCATATAGACCAGCAGCATAACCCCATGCCCCAGGTACTTCTGATTCACCAGGACGTGTACCACCAGTGCCAGCAGCGCGAAGAGCAGGTAATCCGTTAGCTGAAATCCGAACAACGCCAGCACCAACACCCCGATGTTGGTGTTGCTGAACCCCATCGTAACCGGTATAAGTATACCTGCCACCAGCAAGAAGCCCAGCCATATGATAATGATAAACGCCAGCCCTAAAAACTTGCCGAGCAAGAGCGTCCATTCAGAGACAGGCATAGTATCAGAAATCCTGTCTAGTCCATTCTCTCTTTCTCTCCAGACCAGTTCTCCGGCATAAAAGGCAATAAGAATTGGTATGATGATCAGCGGACTCTGGAAGTCCTTCAGCGAAGCAGTCAGCATCCCCAGGAGATTCATGGTAGTAGGATACTGAGGAACACCGCGGAACTCCAGGTATTCTATAGCGAATACGATCATCTGCAATGTCAGGAGCCCCACTACGATCAATCCTCCCTTGCTTCTCACGATGGCACCAAAAGACGACCAGGCAATGGTAAACACCTGCCGTACGTGAGCTGTTAAGCCAAAGCTTCTGTTAACCTGCGGTATTGAAATGTTCAGGTTCTCCACAATCCTGGAAAGAGCAGGTGCAGGAGCCTGTGCTTTACGTTTGCGTCTAAAGCGACTCCACCAGGAGCCGGCTACAACAGGATGGGCAAACCTGAAACGGTAGTAGGTATAGGCAAGTAAAGCCAGTGCAATACCAAGCCACAACAGGCGGTTCCAGAGAAACATGCCTTCCAACTCGAGCAGGCTCGTATTCTTTTGGTAGGGTGTCAAGGTATCCAAGGTGCTTATAACGCTGACCCCAATTGGATCAATAAGTTTTACAAGCTCCCAGTTTCCTGCCAGTTTAGCCACCACTGTTCCGATCAATGGGAAAGCTACCGGGAACAGGAGTATACTTACCACATAAGCCACTATGGCTCTCCGCTGCAGTACTGCAGCAGAAAACTGACATGCCGTAACTACAAAGGCAAGTGGCAGCGACAAATAGCAGTAAGTAGTCACGAATGCAGCAAGCCTGAATGGGCCAACTTGCGCCGGGTCTTTAGGCAGGATGTAAAAGCTCAGAAAAAAAGCGATGGGAATGGTCAGGAGAATCAACGCATGAAGCAGAAAGGCAGCCAGAAAGCGGCCTCCCAGATAGTCTGTTTTACTAACGGGCACCGTGTAAGTCAGGGAATGCATACGGGTTTGCACATCGCGTGCAGCTGCATGACCGGCTATCGCACCAGAAGTCAGCAACCATATCACGCTTGTAAAAACCGTCACGAAGACGAGAAAGAAAGGGGAGTTCAGGAAAACGGCACTATCTGAGGGGTTGCCTATTGCTGAAAAAAACAAAGGAAATAAAAACACAATCTTCAGAAAGATCCAGGTTGAGAAACTACGCAGCTGGTAGTTAAATTCAAATTGAAAGATCTTCCAGAACTTCATAGTACTTCCTTTTTGTTTTGTAGATTCATCTTCTGATTGACAGGTTTTGCTATACTGCCCGCCTCTTCCAACTTCACTTCCTTTACATTATCTTCCGGCTTCGCATCAATGAGCAGGTAGTTCGGATCCAGGCCGGCTCGTGCGGGTTTGCCAGACACCGTTACCTGTATGGTTTGCTCGCCCGAACGGATGAGATGCGGCTGCAGGTAGAGCGGCGAGCTACCATCTTGGGAAAAAACACCTACTTGTATCCAATCGTCCATCGGTGCTTCCGTCTCTACACCCGCTTCGTCGAACACCAGCTTGCGAGCCTGCACTTTCAGCGTTACCTCCCAGTTGCCTGCTGCGGTTTGCTTTGCCGCAACCTGCTCTGCTTCAAGTTCCCAGTTCGTATTTACCTCAAACAGGTCGTGTAGCAAGTATTGGAGCGAATCCGGTGTCACCGCCTGCAGTTCCCGGTACAAATCCAAAGTAGTGGCCAGGGGTGCATCTTTCTTTTCGTGCTTCTCCACCAAGCGCCGCAACGCGAGATTTACCTTTTCTGTGCCAACATACTGGCTCAGCGTGTACAGCGCGAATGGACCTTTGCGGTAGGACATGTAGGGGTCAAGTCCCCGCAACAGAGGTTCACCGCGGCGTATCTCCTGCCGATAGGGAGCATGCATCCAGCTCATAAACTGCTGAAAATGCGCTGGTCCTTTAGTCTTTTCCATAACCTTCATCGCGTAGTACCAGGCAAGGCTCTCCGACATGACCGGTGCACCCTCTACGTTGGCATAGGGAACATTCCACTGATGGGCCATCTCGTGCGCTACTACTGCAAAGGGAACATCAGGATCACTTGAATCATCTTTCGGCTGCCAGTGGAAGAAACCTTCAGCATAAGAGATCATGCTGGCATCAGCGTGCATGCCTGTACCCATTCCGGGTCGCTCCACAAAGCTTAGGTGACTGTATTCATAGGGGCCAAACTGTTGGGTGTAATAGTTCAGTGAAGCATTAATGCTCTGAACCATACGCTCCAGCTGTGTTGCATGCGCCGGCTGATGAAAGATCTGAATATCTATCGTTTGTCCGGATCCTTTATCCGTCCACTGCTCCTTGTGCACTGCATAGTTACCTGAGAAGAAGCCCCACTCACCCCCAATCGGACCATCGGTGCTATAGTGGAAGTAACGGCGACCATCTTCTGCCCATGTCCGGCGCAGTGCCCCCGGCGCGACAGCAACCTGATTTTTCTGGGTGCCTACCACCGCTTCAAACCTGATTCCCTCGCCCTGCTTCTTCCGTGCTTCAGGGTCGTAAAGAGACGCGATGATTGGGCGTGCAGGAAGGCCATACTCCCGCCTGTCGCTGGCATGGATGAGTTCTCGACTTGCCTTATACCCGATTGTGGGAAGCCAGCTGTTTGTAAAATAGGTGCCGTTCTCTACTACCGAGGCATCCACTCCGTTTTCGCGGAAGCCATTTGGTTTATTTATTACCTGAAAGTTGAGCTGCAACGATTCACCCGGCTGAAGCGGCTTCTTCAGTTTATAAACCCTGTGGTGAAGCTCTTGATCATCGAGCACCTGTACTGCCTGCCGACTAAAGGCTATCGCTCCTGTTTCGACACCCGGAACCAAAGCCATGTGTATGGAGTCGATAGCCTCCGTGCTTCGGTTCGTAAGGCTATAGGTGCCGCGGATATCCACGGTTCTCTGATCAGGGTAAATTTCCACATACAGTTTGGCTGCTGTCGGAATAGGCTGCGGCCTATCGGCGTACTTTCCGTAGCGTTTTTCGTACGCAGCCTGCCGTTCCTTCATTTCAGATGCAGTCACATAATCGTTCAGCACGTTAGTGTTGTAGAAGATAAATCCGCCTAACAGCAAAACAAGACCTGCACCCACAGCGGCAGTCCAGGTAGTAGCGCCTGTAAAGCGCCCGCGCGCCAGCTGTAGCCTCTCACGCAGATTGCTCTCATTGCCACGAACCCAAAGCAGCCTTGCCGCCACAGCGAGCAGCAGCGCCCAGGCTCCCCAGTAAAGCTTGAACCAAAGCCAGGGCTCCAGGGATGGACCGAAGCCGCGCATGTCGGTGTACGACCAGCCGGAACTGGCACCGAAGATGAGCAGGTTGTGCTCTATTCCAAACAGTGAGGCCATTGCGATGAAGACGAAGGCGATGATCGCCACCAGGTGGCCGATATACTTCTGATCCACTACCACATGCACCACCAGCGCGAGAAGTGCGAAAAGAAGGTAATCGGTTAGCTGCAGTCCGAACATAATTTTCAGGTACTGCCCTATTTCAAAGTCATCATAACCCAGTATCACCTGAGATAGAATGCCGGCCATAATCTGGAAGGCCAGGAATACGATTAGTATAAGGCCGAGCCCCAGGAACTTGCCGAGGAAAGGAGCCCAGTCCGAACCGGGCAGCGCATCGGTAATCTCACCCATGCGCGCCTCCCGCTCGCGCCAGACCAACTCCCCGGCGAAGAAAACGATGAGAAACGGAATAATTACCCATCGGCTCAGTTCATCAGACAGTGAACCTGTAAGTTCTTGGATAACAAATATCGTTTTTGGCACCAGCGGAATGCCTCTGGATTCCATCTGATCAAGTACTACCGGAACAGACAGGAGCGGAAGGACCACCAGCACGACAAGTCCACCCCAACTTACCGCTAGTGTCCGGAATGATGCCCAGGTAATGACCAGCACCTGGCGCACGTGTGTGGCAAAGCCAAAGTTTCGGGAAATATACGGAACAGTGATCGGCTTACTTGCCGTAACTCCTATGCCATTTGTCTGCGGGGTAGCATCTGATTTTTGTTTTCTGCGCCACCACCAGGTGCTTGTGGTGCGATGTGTAAACCTGAAACTCAGGTAAGTAATAGCAAGCGCCAATAATCCGATACCAAACCACACAAGACGGTTATGGAGCACGATGCCTTCCAGCGCGAGCAGGCGCCTGTTTTGTTCGATTGTTGTCCATAGGTGAGCGACATCTTCTATAATGAAGCGAACTCCAATCGGGTCCAGCAGTGCACCTATGCTCCGGTGATAAAGCACCATAGCAGCTAAAAAGAAACCCATGAAGATGAGCAGGAAACTACCTGCGTAACCGCCCATCGCACGGCCACTTCGCGCCGCTAAACCAAATTGAATAGCCGTAGCAGTAAAGGCGTTCGGAAGTGCGATGATGCTGTAGGCAGTAAGAAATGCCCCCGGCCGGAACGGACCAATTAATTCGGGGGCCACGCCAGGCAAGTATACGCCTAGCAGAATGCCCACCTGCACTGCAAGTAGGATGATGGCGTTGAGAACAAGGGCGGCAAGAAATCGTCCTCCGAGGTAATCGCCCTTACTCACAGGGCTAGTGTAGGTTATGGTATACATTCGCGTAGCCACGTCGCGCGCTCCGGCATCCCCGGCTATGGCAGCGGCCATCACCAGCCAGATCAGGCTGCCAAACACGGTAGTTTTAACGATAGAAAATGGCGCATTGATAAAGATGTCGGTATATAGCATCATTGAAAGGGAGGCATCCCGCGTCATCAGGAAGCTGAATATGACCAGAACAACTACGAAGAGCCAAGGCCAGGGACGGCGCACCTGGTAATCGAACTCAAAACGAAAGACCTTCCAGAACTTCATGACAGCACCTCTTTCTGTGTATTGGCGCTGTAGTATCCTGCCATGGTGCTGAAGTAAACATCTTCCAGATCGGGCTCTATTAACTCAAAGCCATTACCCGGATCCTCCTGGCTGTAGATGTGCACCAGGGTACGTCCGCTCAGCAACTTCGTAGATATGACCTGGTGCTCCTGCTCCAGGAAAGGCAAAGTCTTTTTCTCAATCAGTTTGCGCCAGATATGTCCCTGCAGGGCCGCCACAGCTTGCAACGGCTGTGCCTCCAGCAAAATCTGACCTTTATTGATGATAGCCATGTTGGTGCACAGTTCCGATACATCTTCCACGATGTGCGTGGAGAGAATGACGACACTGTTCTCACCCAGCTCACTGAGCAGGTTCAGAAACCGTACGCGCTCTGCAGGGTCCAGGCCCGCTGTTGGTTCATCCACGATCAGCAGCTTCGGGTTACCTAGTAGCGCTACTGCCACGCCAAAGCGCTGCCGCATTCCCCCCGAAAAGCCGCCTAGTTTCTGCTTGCGCACCTCCCACAGGTTTGTCTGCCGGAGGAGCGCCTCCACTACCTCCTTGCGGGAGGCACGGTTGGTGATGCCCTTGAGCACGGCAAAATAGTCGAGCAGACTTTCAGCACTCGCTTTTGGATAAACACCAAACTCCTGGGGTAGGTAGCCGAGTGTTTTACGGACTTCCTCCTTCTGGTTCACCACGTCGATGTCGCTAAGGTGGGCGCTCCCGCTGTCCGGCTCCTGCAGCGTGGCCAGGATGCGCATGAGTGTGGACTTGCCGGCTCCGTTCGGACCAAGCAGACCGTACATACCTTTGGGAATGGTGAGCGTGACGTTCTTCAGCGCCTGCACGCCGTTGGGATAAGTTTTGGAGAGATTTGTGATTTGTAGTGCCATATTTTAATTCGTTTTAGGAGAGTTTATATCAAGAATTCATTGCTGTGTGGCTATCTATGCCCAGGTTCTAAGTCCGATCACCCCGTACCATAAAAGATAAAAGGCTACGAGCAGGTGTAACACGGAGAGCAAAGTGGCAGGTAAGTAAACAGATCTTCTTATTCCCTTATTTCGGTAAATGATCGCCATGACAACAGTCAGAACTGCCGAAGCAAAGAAGGCTATAGTTGCCAGCATGACAATGATTGAAATGAAACTGGGCTTCGCCAGGAGTACTTTACCTTCCATAGCACCAAAACCAAGAAACACAGCAGCTATCGCCAAGAAAACGACAGGTAATAAAGGCCAGATCCTGATGAGTACATTAGCACCACCGGGAATTTTGCCTTTCCAGTACCGGTAAGCCCAAAAGGGCAACAAAACACCAGCGCGAATTATAAAAATTATCCAGAGTATAAGCACTGTTATCCTTCCAAATACCAATACCCCTGGAACTGAGCCAAGTGTAACCGTTCCGCTCTCCGTCCCGGCCAGTTCTAAAATTTCACCCTCCAGCGGATCATTGACGACAACAAAATCTGGTCTGCCAGTGTGTAGATTATGATATAAGCCTTTCTCAGCAGGTACAAACTTTACTATTTGCCCAACATGAGCAGGGAACTGATTATAAATGGTATCTCCCTCTGACCAGATCCTTTCTGCCAGTAAGGGAGGCAACTTGAAAGGCAACTGTTTAATTGGGTTTATTTGTTGGTAATAGCCATCCACAGGTTTCGTGAAAGCTCCAGATCCAGAAGAAGTGATTGCTGTAGCCGGCTTTGGCAGCTGACTTGTCTGATATTCCCGGATAAGGGCCCCAATTTTTCGAATAGCTGCTACATTATCTGAATTGGTCTGCACAGAATAGCCTACACCATACTCGGGGAGGTAGGAAAAATCTGACTTTCCTGCACCTATGCTGCCGCCATGCTTGTAGTAAGTGTAGCCATTATAGTCAGACGTATAAAGCCCTAAGCCGTACCCATACTTTAAACCTGCCTTAGCGCCTGAGGTGGTCGAAGGAGTTTCCATTCTTTTTACAGAACCATCAGATATCAATTGTTTGTCGTTAACCTTTCCCCGGTTGATGAAAAGCTGAAGCAATTTGGCCATATCCTTAGGAGATGCATTAATTGCTCCCGAAGGCCTTGTAATCAGATGCCAGTATTTTTGTGGGTACCCGCCTTCTTTATAAAGTGTGGCGCCTTGCTGCTTATAATCTTCTGAAAGAAAATAAGTCATAGTCTCCATACCCATGGGAGAGAAAAAGTTCTTCTCAATGTAGTCTTCGTAAGTTCTGCCAGATATTTTCTCAACAATATAAGCTGCCACTGCAGGACCAGAGTTAACATAGGCCATTCTGGTTCCGGGAATCCATTTGGATGTCCGGGAATGAGGGTGAAAGTCAAGTCCTTCTTTGAGAGAGATGTTTGGGTCGTTGTGTATGAGCTCCGCCAGGTGTATATCATCCCATCCGGTTGTGTGCTCCAGGAGGTGCTCTACCAGTACAGGGTTGGTGGTCTCCCAGGGGTTATTAAATTCTATTTCGGGTACTAAATCCCTGACTTTGTCTTTCAGGCTCAGCTTTCCCTGTTCCTGTAATTTTAAAATGGCAAGTGCAGCAAATATTTTGGAGGTAGAGCCGATTCTGAACATGGTTTCCTGGTCAGCTTTAGTACCTTTAGCAATGTCAGCCATGCCAAGACCTTCCACCCACACCGGACCTTCTTTTTTGACCATGGCTATACCGGCAGCAGGTGTGCCTGTTTCCTGTAGAACCTGGAGAATTGCTGTTCTTAATTGTTCAATAGTCTTAGGAGCCTGCTTCTCTGTAACCGACTGACCATAGGTTACAGAAGTGAAAGCAATAGCCAACAGAACTATACAATAGGAATGGAATGTGATGAACTGTTTCATGAGTTACATACTGTCATAAACATGTTTTTCAGAAAGCCTGCTGTGTTAAAGTCTCTTTTTCATGCGTGAGAATTTTGGGCTCACTAACAGCAGAATCCTAGTTTAAAATAGCCAGAGGTAGGAGAGAGGTAGCATCAAAGTTTACATGCTTATAATTTTTTTCCGAATCATGTACAGTCACTGGTATTTCGCTATCCATAGTAGCCTTGCCAGATGGTTTGACTTTAGAGAGAATGGACTCCAGCACAGGCAGCATGTTGTTCAGGTTTTTTGTCTTGATCAGGAAATTCCAGAGCGGCTCAAACTTCTTCCATCCACCTGAATACATAAAGTGCTTCACTTTGTGTTTATGCGAAGTATGGTTCATGCTGGACCGGAAAATATTCGACCAGCTGTAGAATTCTTTGTATGCCCAGTCGTAGCCGTTCTTAAGTTCTTCTGCTGTTAGGTTTTTTGTTTTGTACACTACCTGGCGGGTGTCGTACAGGTCCCAGTTTCGTGTGAGGATGCGACCCTGACTCTCCATATCTTTAAAAAGCTTTGTACCAGGGTAAGGAGTAAGCACATGATAGGTAGAGGTAGTGATAGCATTCTTTACGCCCCACTCTACTGTTCTTTTAAACACATCTTTATCATCATCGTCGAGCCCGAAAACAAAGCTGCCGTTGATCATAATGCCCAGGGCATGTAACCGACTTACAGCTCGTATATAATCCTTCTCCAGATTCTGTTTTTTATTGCTTTGCCTCAGATTGGCAGGCGAAAAAGTTTCAAAACCCACAAACAGACTTCTCAGGCCTGCATCTGCCGCCTTTTCGATCAGGTTACCCCTAAGGATAGAATCAACAGTAGCAGCTCCCTGAAAAACGCGGTTCATGCCTCTCATCCCATCGAACAGCTGGCTTGAAAACTTTGCGTTCCCTAAAAGGTGATCGTCCAGGAAATAAAGATGTCTCCCCGGCAGCCGGTCAATTTCAGAAAGTGCGTCATCTACTGCCTGGGTATAGAAAGTCTTTCCTCCTTCAAAAAAAGCATCTTTGTAACAGAAGTTGCAGTGGTGCGGACAGCCCCTGGTCACCACTATTGAATTTGGAACCAGGTAACGCTCCCGCTTAATGAGGTCACGCCGGATTGGCGGAATTCCACTCAATGTCCTGATAGCAGAACTATATACTTTGCGTGGGGTTTTGTTCCTGAAATCTCTCAGGAATTGGGGGAAAGTCTCTTCCCCTGGTCCCAGGAAAATAGTATCGGCATGAAGGGCAGCTTCTTCGGGGAGCGAAGTAACATGGAGCCCGCCCAGTATAACATAGGCGCCTCGGCTCCTGTAATGGTCAGCTATCTGATAAGCTCTGTACGCATTGGTTATATACACCTGAATGATCACCAGGTCCGGGGAGTCCTGCAGGTTCAGTTCTTCTACGTGCTGGTCCTGCAGGTCTATTTCGTCATCAGGAGAAAGATACGCTGCCAGGGTAGCAAGACCGAGCGGAGGAAACAAAGAATACTTTATTGGTCTCCAGAAGGGGCTCTCGGCTTCTGCAAGTGCTGGCAAAATCATTTTTACTTTCATAGTTGAATCATATTATAACAGACGAAAGCCCTCATTCTATTCATCCTGGTTTTCGCATCAGCTTTAATGGCCAGCTAACCTGAGACACATTCATTTTTCTGCTGAAATGCAAGATGATACAATCTTATGTAAAGTACTTTGTATTTCAAAGTAAAGTTTTATTAAATTTTACTCCGCAAAGAAATTTGATGAAATTTAGGTGACAACTGTTGCCGATAGAAGTGGGATGAATATGTTTAGCAGGACAGCTTTGTATGCTGGCAGAAAGACTCCAGACTCAGGTTTTGATTATAATCTGGTATACAACTTACTTCCTTTAAGCTCTTTTGATTTCTCTTCTGATGATAATTCCGCTCCCAATGACAGGGACCATGCTATTGAAGAAGTACTTTCCGTCTCTACCTATTAACTGGTTTTGGGGTAACTTTTAATAGCACATCTGGCTATCAGCTCCTCATCAAGAGGTACAACAGGATATAAGAATGGTTTTTTTGCTGGAAATTTTATTTTTCAGCGAGTTCTTTTTCGTCCCTTTGTTCGGATGAAAATCTTGCAATCAACATTGGTAATAAGATACAAATGAATCCAATTACTGATTTTAAACCGAAGTCAGCAATAAAATTCATTCCAGTTAAATATAATCCACAAATCAAAAAAATTATATTAATCAGTTTTTTGTTCCAAATAAATCCACCAACTAAATATGCAATCCCGATTAGGGTATACATTGCAGTGTTGATAATATGATTTGTTTCATAACTATAATTTAGAAACCAATTTGATATTTTACCGATTAAAATAATCCCAATTAAAATTATAAAAATTAAAAGTAGTGCTTTTTTCATTTTCTATGTTTGGGTAAGATACTACTGCAACGTCCCGTATAAAAACTGTGCGAGCTGGCGAGCGTGATTGTCCGCAGGACAATCCGCTAAACAAGCGAGCACTTAGCTTCTAAGCAAGACTGAATTAAGCATTGTTTTTATATGCTGTTGTAAACTGTGCTAATTGTGCTTAATTATCTTGTCCTTCTTCTTTTACTTCTAAAAGTAAAATTAAAGCTGCGGTCTGATCGGTCAGAAGGGATTGAGATTGATTTTTTAGTTCATTTCATATATATAAGAATTATTAACTAATTCCGTTTGAAGCCTCGTTAATTCATCAAGAGCTATCTCCTTTGTGTCATATAATCCAAGGACAACGTCTTTCCCCCACCACGATGCATTTAAAACACTACCAACTATGGCACTCTTTTTCTTGCCTCCCCAATTTCTTGCTAATGAGAATGATGTACATTTAACTAATTGTTTTCTGTCTTGACTTCTTACCCACATTGTGTCTTCTTCTCTTGATTTCATAAATTATATTTGAAAATTTTGTCTGTTATGGCCATTTAGGCTACTCTTTTTATATTTGGCATTTGGCTGCCTTGGCATTGTTTACAACGTCTTGTATAAAGGACGAACGAGGCATAGCCGAGTATGGCTTATATGCCTTGTTGGTAGAAGTTGTTTTAAAACGAGGTTATGATAAAGTATAAACCCATTAATATTCCAAATCCTGCTCCTGAAATAAGTCCAGCATTACCTATATCAAGCCAATCTCTTTCTTTTTCATCGTATGAGAAGAGTATCAGCAATAGTATAATGCCGACTAATATAAAAACGATTCCCCATAAGAAGTTATACCAATCCATTCTTCAGCTTTATTTTTAAAAATGATAGTATTGGCACTTTGAGTAATTCTTTTTGAATTTTGGGCAATCCCATTCTTTTTATAACTACCATTTACTACCAACGTGCTCGTGCATAAGGTGTGCAAGGCGTAGCCGAAGCATGGCTTATGGACTTGGTTATGCTATTTGTTTTTTATTCTATCCTAACTGGCAAATAGAACAGTGAAGGTTCTGTACACCCTTCTTGACTGTTACTTCTCAACTGAATGTACTCAACATGCTTAATCAATACTGGCAGCAGTTGAGACAATTCCTTTTCAGTCATGGTCAAAGGCTCTTCGGTATTTTTAGAGCGGAGCTTAGCTACCATGATTTCATACTTGTTGAACTTTAGGCTTTCCCTATCATACTCTGCTTTCAGAACAACTAAGCCCTGATAATCTTTTTGAAGATTAAGAGACTGTACACTATCGTCCGTTAGTTGATAGCAAGGTATTTCAATAGGGAATACATGTGCTTCTGATGTGTCGGCACTTGCAGCTAATTGTTTTTTCTCAACTTCTGTAGAAGGCACTCCTACTTCTGCTTCTTCTGTTGATTCGCACGAGAACAGAACAAGCGTAAGCAGTAGATAAAGTTGAGTAAGCAATATTGCTTTTTTCATTCTTAATTTACATTAAGCATAACGGACTTGGCCATAAGGCGGTGTAGCTGGCTTATGGGTTTGGTTGTGGTACGTGATTCTTATTTTACTTTTTTCATTACCCAAGCTTTCTGATTTACAGATTTGTTGGACAAAAATAGCCTACCGTCCCTTATTAAATAATGCTGCTCTCCGTTCAGCAACAAAAGGCTATCCTTCTTTTCCCAAGTGCCAACTTCATCTCTGTCAAATGTTGCACTTTCTCCACCTTTATACACATACCTATAGGTTTGGTCATCATATAATATTAGATGCTCTTTCCATGCAGTAGATGTTCCAATCAAATTATAATACCAACGAGTAAGAAAATTCCCCACTCTGACATGTTTTTCATACTTCTCAAGAATATTTGTCTGTTCTTGACCATATGCTACCAAAGTCAGGGTCAGCATTACAAAGATTAGTGTTCGTTTCATCTTTAATTTAATATGCACCACAACGAAATAGGCCATAAGACGGTGAAGCTTGTGATGCTTGATTCAGTGTCTTATGGGTGTTGTTGGCCGGGGTTGTTTTTCCCTTTTTTCTCCCGGTACTGCGTGTAAAAATAAGGGAAAAACAAC
>NZ_JBHULU010000036.1:0-697 GCF_042684605.1 Pontibacter locisalis | reverse complement strand
GGTAAAGTTCGCATGACCCGGGAGGAAAAAGGGAAAACACCCTCGACCAACACTGTCTAGATGCCATTGGAGGAACCTTGCCGAGCACAGCGACCCTCCAACGAGACACCATCTAGACTAAACGTTAGCGTCAACAGGTAATTACGAATTCACGAAATGGATGAAAGGAAAGAATCGATTCTAACCCTCAGGAGAATTACTTCTGAATTTCTTAAAGGAGACCTCGACTTTATAAAATATTACGAAGTACTCTCCTTTGAATTAGGTTCTACTTTTGACCCTTTTGATTGGACAACGGAAGATTTGGAGAGTGAATTAGTTGAAGAGCTAAAGTTATACTTGAAATTCTCTGGTGGCGAGTTTGGAGAGCATGATGACTTCATTCCAAAGAATAAAGACTGGAAATATGGAGAATCAGACGTGAAATATGCATGGATTGATTCTACAGAGTATAAAAAGCTTCTAAAGAGAGAATATTCTCTAATTAAACTGAAAAAACTGTAAAACTGCATACGCTAACCCAGCACATAAACCAAGCTGCGGCTATGCCTTGCTCGCTTTATGTACTAAACGTTAGGGCTTATTTAATATTAAAATTGAGTTTTAGAATTTAGTGACAATTGCTCTGTAATCTTACAATAAGAACGGCTAAATGAAGAAAACAAAATTCACATTTATAATTGCAATATTACTGTTT
>NZ_JBHULU010000035.1:0-568 GCF_042684605.1 Pontibacter locisalis | reverse complement strand
AACGTTTAGTACATAAGATAGACGAGGCTCAGCCGAAGTATAACTTATGTGCCGTGTTGGGGAGAGCTTTTCTTATTTTAGTTTATTCACATGAACTTCTAAAAACCCAATGCCAGTATCTTCTATTTCTTCCAAATATCCTTTTCTGATAATGAAAGAGGTTTGGGTAATGTATCCATTTTGCTTCGGATTGTTGGTGGCAGTTAATAAAAGAGTATCTGATTTCAATTCGTAAGTACCAGATGATTTCACTTCTCTGAATCCACCTATTTCAAAAGTATTGTCTTCATAAAGCTTCAATAGGATTCCACCAATTGGTGCTTCTCTGGAAGCCACTAAAACTTCTTCTTTATTTTTAAAATTGTAAGAGAAGAATAGTTCTTCAACTACTAATAGCAAGCTTAGTGATAAGACTGCTGTAGCAAAAGAGATAGCTGCATTTCTTAATCGAGCTTTTCTTCTTTTTATCAAATAGCCCACTAAAAAGACAACAGTGAGTAAAAGGCAAACAGCAATTATTAACACTGTAATTATTGAAGCTATTTCCATACTTTAAGTTTACCCCAAC
>NZ_JBHULU010000034.1:0-3725 GCF_042684605.1 Pontibacter locisalis | reverse complement strand
GTTTGAAAGCAATCCTGATTTAAAAGTTTATTTGGGAGTAAAAATGGAGTACGAATAAAACAAACCCTAACCCTGCACATAAGCCAAGCTTTGGCTACGCCTTGCTCACCTTATGTACTAAACGTTAGCACAAATTTGGAATTATTAATTTGAGAAGAACATTAATGTTTATTATTATCGGTCTTTTTCTTCTTAACTTCTACTTCTGATTTTCCTTTGTAAATTTTACCTGTTTTGGGATTCACACGATACAAGTAATACCTATGGGCATCAAAATCAATATAATAACCAGTTTCAGGGTCAAGAACTTTCCCTATGTTTGGGTAATGCCATAAGCCTGATTCAGGATCTTCTACATACGTTTTTGTGACATCAATGGGATTTGGCATTGGGGTCGAATAAGTAGCACTCTCCGAAGCATCAGGAGACTGTGTCCAGCGTAATTGAGCATATGGCGTTTCGATGAATACCTCGAATTTTTCCGAAAAAGTTTGCTGGGTATTTGACTGAGCAGATGCTCCAAAGCTAAACAACACCACTACTGTGGTAAGAAGGTAGTTTAAGAGTTTCATGTGTATAGGCTTGTGTTCGATTTAAATATATACTTTTTAAAGAAATTTATGTTATTTCAATCATAAAACTGTAGAGTGAACATTCCCTAAAACAATAAAACAAGTGCTAACCAAGTATAGCAGTACTGCTGCGGCTACGCCTTGCAATCCGCTATACCAGCACGTTGGCATTTATTTAGAATATGATAAAGTAATGGTACTGTTTGATTACATCTATTTTAGACTAGCAAAATTCTTTTTCAAAAAGGACGGAGCAGCAGCTTACAGAGCAAATGCATTTTTAACTATTATGCAGCTGTTTCTGCTGCTTGAAATTTGTACTCTGCTTAACCGTTATCTGCTTCATTTTGATGTGTCAAAGCCTAATATAGATTTAAGAATTTTAGCAGCTGGCCCTGTTTTACTGTTAATGGCCTACAATAACTATAGGTATAAGCGCAAATATCTGATTTTTAGAGATAGATGGTATGACAAATCAACTGCGTATGTGATCAAAGGTGTTTTAGTCGTTCTAGCTCTCCTGTTTCCTTTTATATTGCTTTTTGTAATGGTTGATAACCCATTATTTAACAGGCTTTTCTAAAGAATAATAAAAAAACATTTGCCAACGGTCTTGGCTTTACCATAGCTTCGCCATGGCAAAGCCAAGACCGTTGGCAGGTATAAAAATATATGAAGACAATACTACAACTCATAATTTTAACAAGTATCTTCTACTCGTGCAGCACTCCAAGCGAAGTGGAAAAGGGAGGGATCAATTTCACCTACTCTGATATGATTAGTAAGGCTGTAGCAGATTCAATCTCGACCTATTTCGTCTCCACTAAACAAAATGAGTCGATGAAGTGGGTGGGGCTTGAGAAGGTTAACAGCGTGAAGATTGACTCTGCTTATTATTCTTATTTGCTCTATCTCAATGTGTCGGATTTAGATACTGTACTGAAAGACAAAATGAGGAAAGCTAGGTATCAGGCATTTGCTAAATTCCTGTCAGAAGATGTTTTGGACAGTACTAGAGTTCACGTATTCTTAACAGATGATTCCTTTGAAGTGAAGGAAGGGTTACCCTATGATCCGAAAGCATTTGTTGTTATAGACACCTACTATACCTACACCAAAGGTAAAGCTGTAGTGCATGTCACGGGTGGGTTTGAGAGGGTAGTTCCACGGGGGCTGTATGATGAGTTCTACATTAATAAACCAGAGATGTTCAAGTCAGCAGACACTCTTCATATTGAGATAGGTAAGAAGAAGGACAATACAGAGGTGAATATATTGATTGACCCTAAGGAAGTAGATGTAAATGCCCTTCTAAAACAATTTGACAAGAGTGATCCATTGATCTATGATGTGCTCTTCTCTTACCAGCCTACATACTTTAATATAGTTGATAAAGGCATTAAGGAGAATCTGAAGGTAATAGCACACGGTATTTCGAATTAAGAATAACATCTGCCAACAAAGTGCAGCGCTTAGGCTCAGCTACGCTTCGCCCATCAGCTGCACCAGCACGTTAGGCAGAATAATAATCAAAAATGAAAACAGCTAAGTTTCTCCTTTTATTTCTGTTGTGGAGCACAGCAGTCTATGCGCAGGATATTCCAGTAAAAATTGAGAGCTCTGAAACGTATGAGCTCGCCAATGTTATTCTTGCCATCACACCTTACGGTAAGGCAGACCCATGGGAAGTATACAAGAAGTCTCCCTACTACCAAGAGCTCCTCAACCACTTTGACCGTCACGCAGCACATCCGCTGATTGCCAAGGTGAATTATTCACGTGAGGAGTGGGACAAGTACCTAAGCTTCCGCACGGACAGTTACGTTTTCGACTTCGATGAAAATGGTATGCTCAAAAGAAGAATTTCGTTTAGTACACAGCAGGGGCTGAACCCCTTCGAGGAAAACATAGAGCTTATCAATGATTTTGTCAAGGTTTCTGGCTTCAGAGAATTCTACAGCAAACATAAATCCTATTATGATTCGCTGATAGTAGCCTATCAGAAATCACAGATGCTGCCCGAGATGATTTCATTCCTGCAAAGGGAGTTTGGCAGTGAATGGGTAAAGGCCGACTATGCCATCGTTATTTCACCCCTTGTTTACCGCATGAACTGCCACAGACAAGTTAGCGGCGTTCCCACGGACTTTATAACGCTGCCAGAATACGTGCTTAACCAAACCGCTTCAAAGGATGTGTCAGAAGAGCAGTTCGCATCCGGTTTGCACATGCTCTTCACAGAGATGGACCACGGCTTTGTGAACCCCGTTACAGCGAAACACAGCAAGAAGGTAATCAGCAGTTTCAACAGCAAAAAGTGGGACACGGGAAGTGGCTACGAAGAGCAGGAATTGGCTACTTTCAATGAATATATGACATGGGCTGCTTACGACCTTTTCCTGTATGAACACTTCCCACAGGTAGCCCAACAGGTGAGCCAGGATTGGGCCATGCAAAACGAGAGCAGAGGCTTTTTTGCCAGTTCTCTATTCAATGCCAAGCTAAAAGAACTCTATGACAAAAGAAAGAAAAAGCAGACCATCCATGACCTCTATCCCGCCATGCTGAAATGGTGCAGGCAAACGCAGGACAAGCTTATCCAACCCATCATAGCAAGCAGCCCGCAGCAAAATCAGGAGGTAACGGATAATGCTCGCGTGAAGTATGAAATAGTGTTTAGTGAGCCTATGGTAGAGCTGGACTCTGTAGATGTGATTCAGGTCGCAGAAAAGCAGCCAATAGAAAGAAATAGATTAGTGCTTACTAAGGAGGATAACAGTCTTGCTTGGAGTGATGGCGGCAGGAAGCTGCACTTTGAACTGGACCTAGAGAACGGCTATAGAAACCATGTTGGTTTTAATGTACCTTGGGTTACGAAAATAGCGGTCAAGAGCAAGAAAGGCGTGAATCTAATGCCATACAAGTCTATTATCATCACAAACGTACAAGTGGCTCAAAATTAAACTGCCTAACCCTGTACATAACTCAAACCTCGGCTACGCCTCGTTCGCTTTATGTACCAGTACCGTTGGGGTAAACTTAAAGTATGGAAATAGCTTCAATAATTACAGTGTTAATAATTGCTGTTTGCCTTTTACTCACTGTTGTCTTTTTAGTGGGCTATTTGATAAAAAGAAGAAAAGCTCGATTAAG
>NZ_JBHULU010000033.1:0-1162 GCF_042684605.1 Pontibacter locisalis | reverse complement strand
TGTCTCGTCCTAAAATAAGTTTACAGGTTTAGGTATTAGTCCTGTTAAAAGTTTACAATTTTTCTTAGTCCTGCTATTGCTTTACAATGGTACGTTTTTTTGTATAATAATTCTTCCACACTTTTTCTGTTTGCTGATTGTGCTCATGCAGCTGTGCCGGCATCCTGTTGCCAATGCTCATGTGCGGACGCTGTTGGTTGTAGAGCTCTACCACCTGGTCGAGCAGCTCTTTGGCCTGGTCGAGACTCTCTACCTGATAGCACTCCAGGTATTCCTGCTTAAGGATACCGTTGACTCTTTCAGCAACAGCATTTTCCAGCGGATCTCCCTTTTCCGTCATGCTAATGGCGATGCCATGCTCCTGCAAGAGCTCCACATAGGCACTGCTGCAATACTGGACGCCCCTGTCGGAGTGATGAATCAGCTTGCCTGGGGCTGGTGGCCAGCTGGCCAGAGCCATCTGCAGGGCCAGCACCGACTCAGAGGCTTCCAGACTGGCGGCCAGCCGGTAACCCACTATCTTGCGGGAGTAGGCATCTGTGATCAGGCTCAGGTAAAGATGACCTGACTCTATCTTCCAGTAGGTGATGTCTGAGACCCACAGCTGGTTTGACCTGGAAGGGATGAGCTCTCTTACCAGGTTGGGGTACTTGCGCAGCCAGTGGGAGGAGTTGGTGGTGCGCACGCTCCTCTTGCGCCTGCGAACCAATAGGCCGCCTGCCGACAGCAAATCAAACACTGCGTCCCGGCCCAGCTTGATCTGGTGCTCGAGCACGAAAGGCTCCAGCAGCTCATAAAGCTTCCGGCCTCCCATTCTGGGGTGGCTCCTGCGGATTGTGAGCACCTGCTCTAGCACAAGCTCCTGCTCAAAGCTTCTCTCCTGCAGCTGCCAGTAGTGCTGGTAATAGGCTTGTCTGGTGATACCAAATAACAGGCACAGCCGGCCCAGAGATATGCGGCTGTGCCTTTCCTTTAAGGCGGTGATTACCTGGCAGCGGACTTTTTTCGGATCGGGATGTGAAGCTCCCTTTCAGCGAGCTGAATCATCAGCTCGTAGCCCTCGGCCTGAAGCCGGGCCGCCTCCAGCTGCTTTTCCAGCTCCTGGATGCGCTTTTGAAGTACTTGCGGATCTAACGGTTGCTCTGTGTCCAAGACGAACTGG
>NZ_JBHULU010000032.1:0-1255 GCF_042684605.1 Pontibacter locisalis | reverse complement strand
ATTTTAGTTGAATTTTTCTAATCTTCACCTTACCTGAAAGAGAGCTCTTGGCCGAGAGGTGCGGGATGTCTTCTTCCAGATCTGGCTGCAGCAGTCCCTGTTTATTTTCCTGCCAAGCTTCATCTCGCTTCCACAAAGTGTAGATCAATACCAACAGTTTCTTCTGCACGGCCACATAGGCCAGCATCTTCTTCTTACCCTTTCCTGTCAGCCGGTCAAACAGCGCCCTGCAGACCGGTACGTTCCGGCGCATGGCATGCAATGCCGGCATGTGCAGTATGCGCCTGATATGGCTGTTGCCTTGCTTGGAGATCCTGGTCCTGCCGACCCTGTTGCCCGACTGGTTCTCCACCACGTCATAGCCGGCGTAGCTAACAAGCTGCTTCTGGTTGGTAAAGAGAGCAAAGCCGTTGGTTTCGGCAACGACAGTGGCCGCCGTCAGCACCCCCACCCCTTTGATGGTGGTGACCTTGTTGATCTTCTCCTGCAGCAGGGCATCTGCCGCGATGACCTCTTTTATTTCCTGCCGGATGGATTGTAGCTGCGCATCATAGAGCTGCAGCGTTTTCCTGAGCCTTTTCACCGTGCTCTTGCCCGTGTGCATGCTGTAGGCTTCGGCATGCAGGCGGTTGGCCGTCTCACAACGCACCTGCTGGATCTGTTCATGCTCTGAGGGTGAGCTTGCGCAGCAGGTAGAGCTGCTTGCTCAAGGGCTGCCAGGGGTCCAGATTCCTTTCCGCCCCCATATGGGCCAGCGCTTTGGCATCCAGGCGGTCGTTCTTGGATTTGTAGCCCAGGCTCTGAAAGTACTTCTTTGCCCGGTTAGCCAGCACCACATGTACCTTTCGCCCCTGCTGGTGCATCGCCCAGGCCAGGTGCTCATAATACACGCCGGTGGCTTCCATGATCACCACCAGTTCCACTGAGGCGTCCTCCCACTTGCTTATCCATTTATGGAAAGCAGCCAGCCCTGGAGCGGAGTTGGCGAACCGGTGGCTAGCTTTCACCACAACCCTGTGCTCTGAGGTGAGCACCGAGAAGCAGGCGTCAAACTTGTCTTTGGAGATGTCGGCACTGACCGACTGCTTGATGATTTTCATAGCTGGAGAAATAAAGATTAAACAAAACCTACAAAACCAGTAGCTCTTCCCCTAACTTCACTCATCATCTTATCCAAGGTTACCTCGACACGGGGGAGATACCTGTAAGTACTGTTCAGCCTTTTGGGAAGAAGCACTACCGGAAGGATGTCCCT
>NZ_JBHULU010000031.1:0-1136 GCF_042684605.1 Pontibacter locisalis | reverse complement strand
GTTGTCCCTGTCAGGGCAGCCCTTCAGGTTGGCCACGCCAGCCTCGGTCGGGCACTCGTCCTGGTAGTCGGCCACGCCGTCGCCGTCCGTGTCAACCGGGCAGCCCTCCTTGTCCACCTGCACGCCGGTAGGCGTGTCAGGGCACTTGTCCCTCCTGTCCGGAACACCGTCCATGTCCGTGTCCTTAGACTTACCTAGGTTTATACCGATACCGCCTCTGTGCTCCAGGAATTGTTCCCAATCATCATTGTCGACACCATCTATATTATCACTTGCAGTAGCCATCCATGTAGTCTCTCCAAACAAGCTTATGGCATCGGTAATACGAATACGGATACCTGCACCTGCGGCCCCAATAGCAGTTGCTCCTTTCTCTGCAAATGGAGCCCCACCTGCATCTCGAGCAATACCACTAAAGTCAAGGCGCGCTACACCAAATTTACCTACCAGATATGGTCCAATTAAAGCATCTTCTTTAAGAATTGTGCCATACATCTTTAATTTAAGAGCAAGCATGGCAGAAATCATGTCACCCTCAAATCTCGCAGCGCGGGTTAAATTTCGTTCTGCTCTATTGTAGGTTAGATCCAAGCCAGCATCAAAAGAAGGGCTTATTAAACGATAATAAGAGAGTCCTCCACCTTTTGAAGTGCTCTCCCAAAACTGGTTTCCCAGCTCACCTTTATAGGAAAGTGCCGTACCATACAACTGTATGTTATTCGGCCGATCTGATGTCTGTGCTACTAGGTTAGCACTTGGCATCATAAGGAAGAGCAGCACAAGTGCAACAGCAGAAAGTTTTGTAGTTATTTTTCGCATAAAGGGTTCAAAATATTTATATATGGCAATACGCACATACTTGAATCAAGTTTGCATTAGAAGATAAGTAATTTTTGTTTTAGGAATAGAGGGCTTACGTCTAAATTCCTCTTTTACCGAGTAGGTATAATGTATACCTACATGGTTACTTAATCTAAATAGATATTTTTTTAGCATAAACAACAGACAAGGGGCTCCGCAGATTTCTCTACGGAGCCCTTTTCTGTTATTACTTAGTCAGTTCCTATTCCAGGTCCAGCTGCATGTCTGGGGTATTGAGCTGGAAGCCCACCCTTCGGTTGATGCGTCTGGCCGTC
>NZ_JBHULU010000030.1:0-2401 GCF_042684605.1 Pontibacter locisalis | reverse complement strand
GGACCGCCTGGTGACCAGAGGCTACGGCGAGTCGCGGCCGCTGGTGCAGGTGAACGAGCGCCTGAGCAAGCGCAGGACCGAGACGGCCAGACGCATCAACCGAAGGGTGGGCTTCCAGCTCAATACCCCAGACATGCAGCTGGACCTGGAATAGGAACTGACTAAGTAATAACAGAAAAGGGCTCCGTAGAGAAATCTGCGGAGCCCTTTTCTGTTCATGTTATAGCGCCAAGTGTGAAATGAAAAGTCAAATATGAATAGTTGTAGGTTATGCTAAAGGTAAAAGGTGAGGCTTGTCCACATATAAACCCTCTTTTGCCTAAAATTTTATCCGCTAGTATCAATATTGGGTACCCAGTGTTTCGGGCTTAATAACTTTGTGCATGCATAGCCAAATTTCTGTGGGAGCAGTTTCTCTAAAGACAAGAGCTTTTGCAGTAAGGCCTTTCCTAACATTGAGTGCGTGAACTCAACCGCTAGTATGGTTCTGCTGCCTCTTCTGGTTTCAGACTGGGCGCGGGAGCCCGCATAGAAGAGTGAGCTGGCTGGGCAGCAGGCAGGGCTTTTGTGCTTAACCCAAAGAATGATGCGTATGAAAAAGCGAGCCTCAGTCAAAGAAAGTATGGTCAACATGCCGCTGCTCAATCCGAACGCGGCAGGCATTGACGTAGGAGACACTGTTCATGCCGTCGCTGTGCCCGAGGGCAGGGACGAGACACCGGTCAAGTCTTTCGGGGCGATGACCTGCGATTTAGAGGCCATCGCCGCCTGGCTGCAGGAGTGCGGGGTGGACACGGTAGCCATGGAGAGCACGGGCGTGTACTGGAAGCCCCTGTTCAGCCTGCTTATCCAGCGTGGCTTCGAGGTGTACCTGGTCAATGCCAAGCAGGTCAAGAACGTGAGCGGCAGGAAAAATGATGAAGATGACGCGAGATGGATCCAGAAGCTGCACAGCTGCGGGCTGCTCAAGAGCAGCTACCTGCCCGAGGATGAGCAGGAGGCCCTGCGCACGCTGGTGCGTCACCGCAGAACCCTGATGCAGGACAGGGGCAGGTGCGTTCTGAGGATGCAGAAGGCCCTGGAGGTGATGAACGTCAAGCTGCACACCCTCATCCGCGACATCACAGGCAAGACGGGCACACGCATCATTGAAGCCATACTGCGGGGGGAGCGGACACCGGAAGTCTTCCTGGCCTGCATTGAGAGCAACATCAGGGCCGACCGGGCTACCATTCTCAAGTCCTTGCAGGGCAACTGGCGGGAAGCTCATCAGCAGCACAGTGATGAAAAAGAAGCCTAACCCGGCCAGCCAGGCATTCCGCAACGCCGCCAATGCCGTGCAGCGGAGCGACAACTGGCTCGGCGACTACTTCCGTCGCATGAAGGCTAGAGGCGGAAACCGGTATGCCATAGTTGCAACAGCTAACAAGATACCATCTATTACAAGATGGTATCTTGTCAGCAAGAGTTTAGACCTGTGGAATTGACTGCTTATCAGCAGAAGTTCAAGCAGGCCAAGATTGTATACCTGGAGCGGAAGCTCTCTGAACTGAAAAAAGAAGCAGCTTAAGATAAGTTATATAGAAGTTATCTTCTAACGCAAACTTGATTCAAGTATGTGCGTATTGCCATATATAAATATTTTGAACCCTTTATGCGAAAAATAACTACAAAAATTTCTGCTGTTGCACTTGTGCTGCTCTTCCTTGTGATGCCAGGTACAGCCATATTTGCACAGACATCAGATCGGCCCAACAACCTTCAACTCTTCGGTACGGCTATCTCTTATAAAGGAGAACTCGGTAATCAGTTCTGGGATAAAGCTGAGAAAGGAATTGGAGTATCCTATAACCGCTTCCTCAGCCCGTCCTTCGATTTGGGTTTTAGTCTTGTTTATAATAGCCCTGAAGTATATCTAGATCCGCCAAATAACTATTTAACTGATCAACTGGCATCTGCCATGCTTGGAGTACGTTTGAAAGCTTATGGCACCATACTTAGAGAAGATGCATTTATAGGACCTTATTTGAATTTAGCCGGAGGTGGTATGTATGTTAGTGCGGAAGGAGCCTCAGATGGCCAGGAGTTTGATGACCGTTTCGTTACTTCCGTTCTTGCGGGTGGTGCAGGTATCAGATTCAGGCTGTCTGACGGGTTTAACATATTCATTGAGTCTAACTACCTTCTTACAGGCAACGATAAATTTGATTGGAAGAGCGGTGGCGACAACGACCGCTTCCTGGAGCACAAGGCTGGTATAAGTCTGAATTTAGGCAAGTCTAAGGACACGGACATGGACGGCGTTCCGGACAGGAGGGACAAGTGCCCGGACACGCCTACGGGCGTGCAGGTGGACAAGGAGGGCTGCCCGGTTGACACGGACGGCGACGGCGTGGCCGAC
>NZ_JBHULU010000029.1:0-3001 GCF_042684605.1 Pontibacter locisalis | reverse complement strand
ACCCTGAACGTGGGGCCTTACCTCAACTTAAGGCTTGGCCGTTAGGGGAAAGTAGTTGATGCAAAGCCATGTGGGCAAACCGGATGTGAAGGATTGCCACCTGTGGCGGTAAGAAACCCGAACATGTAAGAGTTTATCTATCTAAGAGAGAGCACGCGGGTAAAGGACACGAAAGTGCTCATGCTGAGCTGGCAGCCCTACATGGAAAACAAATTACTCCTCCCCTGCCTCCAAATAGTTGGCTAAGGCATCAAAATCCCTGTGGAAATGGTTCGATAATTCTATCCTTCGGTCTACACAATAAAGTTTAAAAACCCGCTTATTTCGATAAATAAGCGGGTTTTTTCATTTTAGAGTAACAGGAAAGTAACAGAAAAGATTTTTACTGACGTTGCCTCCCCTTTTTTATCTAGTTCTCTAAAATCTTCTTTTGTATATCACTCATCAAGCTGCATCGGTATAGATATTATTTTAAATAACTACCTACCCTACTCTTCTACTTAAAAACTCATCTCATAAAACAATTTTGATTTATGAATCGTGAGACGGGATTACAAGACTGGAAAACCTATTGAAAACCTTTCAGAGAAAGCGGCAAACCCTCTAGAAACGGGAGTTTTAAAAGGTTCTAAAAATAAAAACCAAACATAGAGACACCCCTAAAATCTACAGTTCCTGAGCTTTGCGTGGGATGCGAACGGCACAACCATTAATGAAAAACTGGACAATCAAAAACTATTAGAAGCAGACAATGTTATCAAGTAGTCTGCAAGCCTGAACTCTGGCCATGTTCGAGCTTCTGTTTTGCAGCGTCATGCACAATATCAAACAAGCGCTTAAACTACCTATAGGGTTACGGCTATGAAATCTTTATTTTTAATCACCATATTTATGAAAAGCTTACTTCTCTTTGATTTTAGTTCTTCAACAGACTGGTCTGTGTGGGAAATAGAGAACGATGTGGTGATGGGGGGTAAATCCACCAGCGAACTCACGCGCAGTGAGCAGGGAAACGCGGTCTTTACTGGGTATGTCTCCCTGGAGAATGACGGCGGATTCGCCTCCATGCAATATCATTTCAACCCCAAAGACATAAGTGGCTATGATAAGGCAGTCATCCGTTTAAAAGGAGATGGAAAGGAATACCAGTTCAGGGTAAAAGCTGATCTGAGTGAAAGGGCTTCCTATGTATATACCTTCAAATCCAGCGGAGACTGGCAAACAATAGAGATCCCGCTCAGCAAAATGGAACCCACCTACCGCGGAAATAAGCTGAACCAGCCCAACTTCGAGGCCAGCAAGCTTCAGGAGATTCGGTTTATGATAGGCAACGGGAAAGCTGAGAATTTCAGGCTGGAAATTGACAAGATCGAGTTACAGTAAATTTCCATCGTGCCCTGACATCCACTCCAACTAGCATTATTCTTTATGTCAAGCCAACTTCATGTTTGCTACCGTCAAATCAGGTAATCACCTGTTACTTGAGACCTTACATGCAGCAAGCATATGAATGTTTTAGCTCAATTGGATTGCAGAACAAAGTTATACTAAAAGATATACTAGAGGAAGCGATTAACTATTATAGTAAAGATTATAGAAACTTAACAAAGATGAAAGCCAAGACAGACACTGGTCCAAATTTATAAGCATCCTGAATTACTTTAAAGTCTCGCATAAGTAATGCCCACTAAAAAGCCAGTTTATATCCCGCACCTATATAAACTTCAGCCTAGCAATCCCAAGTCCTATCGATTAAAATTGCCTTGTTTTGCATTTGTGTTTTCTTAGCAGTATGTTTAGATTCGGCTCTGCAGCGGCCTTATTAAATAGGATAATTGGAAGGCTTTTTAAAATACTTCATATTTCAAATGGCTTTCTATTTGTTTTGCTCTGCTGCCGATGTGAAGTCCAGACATCACATGAAAAAACGGGGTCTGCCCGAAAAACCAGAGGAGTAGGAAAAAGAAATACATAATTATTAGATGAAACGATTCCCCTTTTTAATGACGCTGCTACTGTTTGCAATCACCCTAAGCGGCTGTGACAAGTGTGAAGGTGAGAAACCAAGGGCAAGGATTACCAACAACGGCACAGGTGATGCAAGTGTCCAAATTAAGACTTCTGGTGGCAGCACAGAGAACCTCAATAACGTTCCGACTGGTTCAACTTCTGAGTACAGAAACTATGATGCTGGCCACATTGTCTACACCGTGACAGTAGATAAGGTGGAGTATGTAGAGGAAGTGCATATGAGCGAGTGCTACGAGTATGACATTGTCATTGATAGTAGCAACAACATCGTAACTACCCAGAAGGACAGAAACGACTAAGCTTTTCAAAAGCTGATTACAATAATTAAAAAGGGTGGCAGTACTGGTCTCAGTGTTGCCACCCCTGTTATTTGCAAGAGTATGAAAGTTACCAAGCCACTTTAACACTTTGTAATCCCTACTGCTATTTCTCAATAGAAGTAGGGATTAATTTTCTGCCTGAGACAGTCTCATAGCACTCGCCTTGAGTCTTTTATATTTCGGTGGTCTCTGTACAGAAAAGCATCCAGAACCAGATGGAAGGAATGCCTATCACCGTCCTGTATTACGGCATAAGGTGGTTCTCAGCGCTGCCGTCCATAACGTTTCTTGTGGTGGCCTTCGAAATGCCGCGCTAACCTCCAGCGAGAAGGGCTTCTACGACATGTCCTTCACGCTTGCCCTTTTTGCAGCCATAGCATACATAAAACACCCGTGACAGTCAGGGAAGCAGCCTTGGAGGAGCCCAAGGCATAATACAAACTAAGCCTTAGGCTTTAAGATTGAATTAACGCTTCCAGAACTATCAAATCGCTGTGGATAAGGTACTGTTTTAAAAGTCAAGAATTTTAGTTGAATTTTTCTAATCTTCACCTTACCTGAAAGAGAGCTCTTGGCCGAGAGGTGCGGGATGTCTTCTTCCAGATCTGGCTGCAGCAGTCCCTGTTTATTTTCCTGCCAAGCTTCATCTC
>NZ_JBHULU010000028.1:0-792 GCF_042684605.1 Pontibacter locisalis | reverse complement strand
ACAGTTTGGTCATCTTCAATCCTAATCGCAATTACTCCTACCAAGCTTTCTTCGTAAGCCCCTCTGGCGATACTTTAACCAGAGAGCAGATAACACTCCAACCTAACGGGCAGCCGTGGAAGTACGACAAAACCCAAACTGCCTTTGAAATCAAGTACAATAACACGCCCGAAGACTCGCTTACTTTTCTATCCTATGTAAACCCGCAGTCTAAGAAAAAGAAGAAGCCCAAGAGCTACGTTTGGATAGATGCTGAAACTACTGGCGCTATAGAGGACGGGCAACAAGTCTGGATGCATCCAATTAGGAGCAACCAGTACAACTATACTGAAATAGCACCGTTCCCGAAGGTAATGCTGGATTCGCTGAGAGCAGGAGGAGAGTGGAACAATGCCTTGCTGATTATGATGGGCTGGGGAGCGTTCAAAGGGAAGGTAGCCAATCACTATCAGGCAGTACGGCAGGAAACAAGAACGTATGGAAGCCTTACCCTTGAGGATTGTTGGCTTATCCGCTCTGTTGGTAAGCACAGCAAGTTAGGCAATAGCTATCTCGACTTCTATTTTCACCCTGAGTATGGCTTTGTTGAAATGAATTACCGCTTTTACGATGGGGCTAAGATTACCTATGTGTTGGAGGAAGTAAGAGAGAAGGGGGTATAACATCACATCATTTCAACTCAGCTGGCTTCTGAGCCTGCTCTTAGTTAAAAAAGTAAAATTACGATTGCCAACAAAGTTCATAATTTAGGCTTCGGCAACGCCTCGCCCACATTATGCACGAGTAACGTTG
>NZ_JBHULU010000027.1:0-80362 GCF_042684605.1 Pontibacter locisalis | reverse complement strand
ACATCATTTCAACTCAGCTGGCTTCTGAGCCTGCTCTTAGTTAAAAAAGTAAAATTACGATTGCCAACAAAGTTCATAATTTAGGCTTCGGCAACGCCTCGCCCACATTATGCACGAGTAACGTTGTAACCAATTAAAGAAATGAAACGCATTATATTCGGAATCGGATTTGTTCTCCTTGTTGGAATATTTGTTTTTAATTACAATGTTCCAATGACAGAATCTCATATTGTTGGAACTTACATAAATACAAACTTTAGCAAAGAACCTTGCTGTGTGGAATCGCCTCATCAACCAGATACTTTGGTTTTAAACTCTGACGGAACTTTTTTTAGTGGCTTTTATGGGAACGGCACTTATGAAACTGATAGCGGACTTTTAAACACTCGAATCAAATGGTCTTATGACTATGAAATGGGCAAAGCTGGATACAGCACCTATTTTAGCAATAAGATATATGAAAAACCTAAAATTATATTGAACTTCGACTTGAACCATTTTTACCAAAAAGTCGAATAAAACTGGTTACAACAACATATAAAAACAATGCTAAAGTCTGTCTCGAATCGAAAGTCCAGGCTCACTTGTTAGCCGATTGTCCTGCGGACAATCGCGCTCGCCAGCTCGCACAGTTTTTATACGAGACGTTAGCAGGTATGTAGTTCTAAACGTCTTGGCTTGAATAGTTGTCATTGACAAGCTAGTATCTGTAGCAACGGGTTTAACAAAAGAACTAGGTGTAGATGCAGTACAATCAGTAACAAAATATTTAACAATATTAAAGTAATCTCATGGAAAAGACTCTACAAAAAATATTTACAAAGAACTATAAAGAAGTTTTTAGATTTGCTGCCATCGCTGGAGCAATAGTAGGATTTGTGATAGCAGTATTGAATTAGTATACTAAATATTAAAGTAGGGGTGCGTTTGAGTACCCCTGCTTTTGAGTTATACACGTTGCTCATTTCAAATCACAGGCATGAGATAAAATAATTTAGCGGAACCAACAGCAAAATACAGCTGAAGGAACAAAGACATTGGGCGGGAAGCCAAAACAGTAAAGAAACCACAGCCGCTAACCAACGCTAAACGTCAGCTAGGTTTTATCAAACTGCCGCTGCGTTTTTCCTATCACCTTCGTTTCGGGAAATACAACTTACAAAGCCGCCGTTTAGCCTAGTACCGTTATGCTTAATGTGAATCAAGAATGAAAAGAGCTGTATTGCTTACTCAACGTTATCTACTGCTTACGCTGATTCTCTTTTCGTGTGAATCAACAGAAGAAGCAGAAGTTGGTGTGCCTTCTACAGAAGTTGAGAAGAAGCAATTAGCTCCAAGTGTCGACACATTAGAATCATTTATATGCCCTATTGAAATCCCTTGCTTTCAACTAACGGACGACAGTGTAAAGTCTCTTAATCTTCAACAAGATTATCATGGCTTAGTAGTTCTGAAAGCAGAGTATGATAGGGAAACACTAAAGTTCGACAAGTATGAAATCATGGTGGCAAAGCTCCGCTCTAAAAATACTGAAGAGCCTTATACCATGCCTAAAAATGAATTATCTCAACTGCTACCAGTTTTGATTAAGCACGTTGAGTACATTCAGTTGAGAAGAAATAGTCAAGAAGGGTGTACAGAACCATCACTGTTCTATTTACCTGTTAGGATAGAATAAAAACAAATAGCATAACCAAGTACATAAGCCAAGCTTCGGCCATGCCTCGCTCGCTTTATGTACCAGCCGTTAGCAAATAATTGAATGATGAAGCTTCTGAAGAAAATACCTAGAGAGAAATACTGGGACTACTTTATACTTGCGGCAAGGTTTCTAATTGGATGGACCTTCCTTAGGTATGGCTACAGTAAAATGGTGGATGGTCAGTTTGGTATAAGTGATGCAGAACTGGCAACACCGTTGAAGGATTTAGACTTATTTCGTGTCTCATGGTACATGTTCGACCAGCAACCATTCAAGGCATTTATTGGCATTTCACAGTTGATTTGTGGCGCTCTCTTAATCATAAACAAAACCGCCTTACTTGGAGCTTTCCTTTTTCTTCCGATAGTAACTACTGTCCTTTTGATAGACCTTACTTTCATGCCGCCAGCTATGGCTAATGCCTTTACATGGCGACTATCATTTTACATCCTATTAGACTTTTTGATACTATGGCACTACAAGAGCAAGATGGAAGTCATTTGGAATGAAGTATGGCAAAATGTAAATACTAAATTCAAGTACCCGGTTTGGCTATACTTATTGTTACCTATTGTTGCAATAGCTATTGAAATAGCTGGTGTATTACCAAAAGCTTTGTTTTACATCATCCTAAATCCAGAAAATGCATGGTCAGGAGTTCAGGGAATATTGAATAAAATCATTAGCTAACCACACCCATAAGCCAGCTACGCCGCCTTATGGCCCAGTCCGTTGAGAGTAAGCTAAAGTATGAATAACACTTAAAATCTATGAACAAGCTATTATTACCAGCCCTCGTGTTTGGCCTATTAACGCTAAGTTACTGCGCAGGCAAAAAGCACACTTCATCCTTGGGAAGCTATATAGTATCAGGAACTGTGAAGGGAGCGACAGACGGTTCGTGGATTTACCTGAAGCACAATGGGGAAAGCAGCCTAACACCTTTGTTGGATTCGGCACTTGTCAAAAAGGAGCGTTTCGAATTTAGAGGCCAATTAAAAAACAAGGTACTGCAAACTATTATTGGTTTCAAGGAGCCGTTCTACGATGCCGATGGCGCTTTCAAAGGTTATAAGCTATCAGATGCGGCAATTCTCTGGCTTGAGAACAGCGATGTCAGGCTGGAAGGGGAAAAAGGAAGTCTGTTCAAGGCTAAGATAACAGGCTCAGCAACGCAACAGGATTTTGAGAGAGTCCTTACCTCCTCTGGAGATGATAAGCTTCTGGGCTTCATTCGGCAGAACCCAAACTCGTCCTACCTCGGCATTTATCTCTTGAACTTGAATAAAGAGAAGTTCGGGAAAGAAGTAGCAGCTGAGTTATTTAGTCTGATGACAGCAGACAAAAGGGATAGTTACTATGGAAGAGAGGTTGCTGCCTACATAGGCAGAGAGAAAAACTGACCTGCTTCTTAAAGGGCTTGTAGAAAGCCATCACTCAACAAAGTATAGCTGTTATCTTCGGCTAACGCCTCGCCATCCGCTATACCAGCACGTTGTAGCCAATTTAATAAAAATGAAAGAAGACATCAATTTGTTTAATTTCTCATTAGAAAATAATGAATTAGAAAAATTCATTGTTGGAATGGACAATTACTTTATTGCTGATAGAGAATGTGGAGGACATTGGGCATATGGTAATTATGAAAAATATATTAAAAGGTTTTTAAAATTAAACAAGGATGTATTCCCCTTATTTATTTGGGAAAAATTAATACATATTCTAAACACTAGTGAAGACATAAATCTATTCTTGGACTATTTAGTGGGTTTCTTAATCCCTTACTATAATTCAGGAACTGAAAAGGTAAATAGAAATAGAAAAATGCACACTCCAAATCTTTTCATTAGTGAGTTTAAGAAAACAATGAATCAACAAAAGAAATCTTTATTAAAAGACACTAGAGGAACTGGAGTTGAATGGCATTCAAGTAATGGACTTTGGGGAAGTATCATAGAAAATTTAAATCTAATCCAAGAAAGAGGAGGCCCAAATTTATTACCAACTGAATAAAACTGGCTACAACAAAACCTAAAATACACCCCCCTTGCCTACCATACCGTTATGGCGTATTTTAGCCGGAGCCGTTAGCATTAAAATAAAAGTATTGAGATGAAAACAATCCTTAGAGCCATTCTTATAATTGTAACATTTTGTTCATGTAATGCTGAAGTAAAAACAGAAACTGTTAATGATGACATTAGCCGAACGGCAATTGGTGATTCAGAGGCTCAATCTAATCGCGTATCTCAGACAACTGGAGAAGGCGACGGTGCAAAACAAAATGGTATCAGCCTAATAGGTAAAACAACGATTGAAATTGAAGGCATGGGATGGTTCAATTGCGCAGGTACTTTAATAGATTCCAATCAGGACGAGGGCGGGTTTTGGATTTCCCAGCTTGCCAAATCACAGGAAGAATGCAGAAATGGATCTGGTAAGATACTCCTTCAAAAGTTGATCAGCAGAAATGGTAATAAAGCCGTATTTGAAGTCATGGACGAAATCGACATTGAGTCAAGCTATCCAGAAAAAGAATATAATTGGACAACCTGCAAGGTCAAGGAGGCTGCCGGTGAAGAACTCTATGTAATACATTTCAAAGACCAGCAGCAGGCCGAACTTACAGAAATCCATGATTCATGGTCTGTAGACAGAGTGGCTGGAAAGTTTGTAAAGGTCAAGAATTCAGCCGGCGTCACCTGTGTTAATCCTGATTACTCAGAGGGATTATAAATCCTTATGCTAACCAAACCTAAACTTTAGCTGCGCCATAGTTTAGCCCAGCACGTTGTGTGTCATAAAAACATATAAAATATACCTATGAGCAGACTTATTTACAAGATCACTTTTTTTATCGCTTTACAAATAGTTTCCCTTCAGGCGAATTCACAAACGAATGCTGCCTACCATGCTAGAGTTAATGAGGCAGAAGTTTTGATTACAGATTCTCTTTTTGCAGAAGCGCTTGTAAAATACGAACAGGCATTCAGCCTTCAACCCACAGCAACCTCAAACGCCTACTATAACGCCGCTGTCTGTGCTGCATTGACTGGCAAAAACAAAGCTGCCTTCAGGTATTTGGGGAAACTCAAGTGCAAGGGAATAGCCTTTGATGAAATTCAAGATCAGCAGGTGCTCAGCGCTCTTAAGGGTACAAAGGAATGGCAGAGGTTCTCCACGCAGTACCAAAGTACGGCTAGAACATGCACGGACAAAATCAACCAAAGTTACAGAGACACCCTCTTAGCCATGGTGGCCTCTGACCAATACTATTACAGGAAAAGGGCTGAGCTAGCTTCCAGTAAGGCGGACTCCGTACTGCTTGCCGCATATGTTGACTCCATTGACTATATCACCAACCGAAACACGGACGCGTTCTTGCAGCTAGTTTCCAGAAACGGTTTCCCTTCTGAGAAGTTGGTGGGTGCCACAAAGCCAGATGGAGCTGTTTTCTACAACATCCTGCTGCGGCATGCCGTCCAGCGAGGGAGAAGGGATATACTACCTGCCTTGCTGACAGCTGTTCTGAATGGAGAGTTATCTCCTCATGTCTACGCCTACCACGCTGAATACTTCGAAAAAGAAAAATTTGGGTCGACGGTAGTGAGAGGCACGGCAAATGGTACACAGGTGTTGCCGTTTAGTCCTGAGGCAGAGAAAGCAAGAAACCAGGAGCGTGCAAAGCTAGGGATGGAGCCTTTAGCTGACCTGAGGAAGAAGGCGAGCTTTAGTAGTAGTGATAAGAGGTTCTACATCGATAAGCCAAATTCTACGGTAAGGTTTTTTAAGTCGAGGGAAGAAATGCTTCAATACAGAAGGGAGAATAATCTATAATCTACTTCAAGCTTAGAGGTAGAGATCAAAAACACTAGGATCATAACCCTGCACAAGCTCCAAACTCGGCAGCACCTCGTCCTTTGCCTGTACAAGTCCGTTGTGGGGAACCGATAAGAATAAATAATTAAAAATATGAAGAAACTTTACATCCTTCCTTTTAGTTTCCTGCTGCTTACAGGTGGGTGCGCCGAAAAGAAAATAACGGCTTCTAATATCCCTTTTGATGGCTTTGTTTTGAAAGGAACTGCAAAAGGTTTTGCTGATAGTACCTTGCTTTATTTAGAGGATGCCGATAATTCCAAAACAAACAAGCCGCTTGATTCAGCATTTGTCATCAATGAAAGATTTGAGCTTTCGGGTAAAATTGAAGAACCATCCCAGCAGTTTATACTCAAGACCAAGGATTTGAGTAACTATCGCTTTATTTGGCTTGAAAATAAATCAGTTTCTTTTGAAGGTGAAAAAGGCAAGTTCAGAGATGCCACAGTTCTTGGCTCTGTAACGGAGAATGAGAACAACGAGCTCAACACTTTAATGCTTTCAGTTAGAAGGAGCCAGGACAGCATTAGCAATAAGCTAGAAGAGAAAGGTTTAACTAAGATAGAAAGAGCGGAATTGAATGGCAAACTACAAAGCCTCTACCAGGAAGAAGAGCAGCGCTACATCTCCTTTGTCCGTAACAATCCCGCATCCATTGTTAGCGCCCACTTATTGGAAGTATTTAGCTCTACCTGGGGAAGGGAAACAACGGAGGAGTTGTTTGGTAGTTTCTCGGAAGCTAATAAGGCCTCCAAATACGGTGCTTTGATTTCCAATTACCTGCGCTTGAACAAAGACCCTAAAATGGGTGAGCAATTCGCTGATTTCACCCAGGAGACAGTGGACGGGAAGCAGGTGACGCTCTCAGACTACAAAGGAAAAGTTGTCTTGCTGGAGTTCTGGGCATCCTGGTGCGGCCCTTGCCGTCTTGAGAACCCCAACCTCGTAAAGACTTACAACAACTATAAAGACAAAGGTTTTGAAGTGGTGGCCATATCCCTGGATGTTAAAAGAGACAATTGGGTGAAGGCAATCGAGAAAGACGGTCTTACCTGGGTGCATGTGAGTGAATTGAACGGGAATAAGAACACTGCTGCCCTGATCTATGGGATTAATGGCATCCCAGACAATTTCCTTATTGCAAAAGATGGGACTATTGTTGGTAGAAACCTGAGGGGAGAGCAGCTGAACGAGCGGCTGGCGGAGCTGTTAAACTAGAACGCCATCGCACAACAAGGTTCATAATTTAGGTTCGGCTATGCCTCCCCACATTATGCACGATCCGTTACCTGTCATAAAAAATATAATTGAGAAGAAACCTTAAAATTTTAGTAGTAGCGGTTAGTACTGCGATATTAAATGACTTAATGATAAGGTATGGTTATAAAGTCCTCGATTATACCTTCATATTTATTTGTCAAATGACTGTTGAGTTTATTGCTGGTTATCACATAGGAATTAAAAACAAAGCCATAAAGAGTGAGAACCAAAGAGCAATTGCGATAGGATTAATTATTGGTGCCACACTGACAATAATAGAAGGATTAATTATTCTGGTTAATATCATGATAAATTGGCGTGGTTGAAAAAAGAGATTCAGTAATAATATAGAATTACAAAAGGTAACCACACCTTTACCGTAGCTACGCCACGGCAAAGCCAAGTACGTTACCCACAATAGGATTTACAAAAAGTTTACATATAAGGAAACTTTTCTTTATCTTTGGAGTTATCTAAAGATAGGCACTACATGCAACAAAAATTTGAAGTTGACTTGTTGGAGGAGGCTTTCAAGTATTTGGAATCGCTTGAACTGAAGCACCGAGAGAAAATACTGCAGAATATTCGGAGAGCACAGTTCCACATCGACCCTAAGCTATTCAAAAAGCTAACGAACGAAATCTGGGAGTTCAGGACTCTTTATGCTGGGCTTCAGTTCAGGCTCCTTGCCTTCTGGGATAAAACAGACAAGAAGGAAACACTAGTACTCGCTACCCATGGTTTCGTCAAGAAAACCAGCAAAGTTGACAAAAAGGAAATTGACAAGGCCGAGCGTATTCGGGAAATGTATTTTAAAGAGAAATAATCATGAAAAGATATTCATTGAGCGAAGCCGAAGACAGGCTTATAGGAGTGAAAGGAACGCCAGAGCGTGACAATTATGAGTTCGAGTTAAAGCTGGAGCTGATTGGAGACATGATTCAGGCCGCAAGAAAAGAAAGAAACCTAACGCAGGAACAACTTGGGCAGCTTGTGGGAGTGAAAAAAGCCCAAATCTCCCGACTTGAGAATAACGCGACTAATGTGACAATAGACACTATTCTTAAAGTATTCAATGCACTTGAAGCAAAGGTTAACTTTAAAGTTGAACTTCTCAACAGACAAGTGAGAGTCGCCTAAAAGAACTAAAGTGGGTAACCCGGTGCAGCTTTAACCCTCGCTATGCTACGGGCTTCGGCTGCACAAACCCGTTGTACCATATTTATAAGTATGAAAAACCTGACATTACTGATAGCTATGCTTCTCACGACTGTGGTGGCAACAGCGCAAGTAGCTATTATTCAGGATAAGGACGGGTACACCAATGTTAGGGAGAAGCCGAATAGACAGGCGCCAGTTATCCATAAACTACACAGCAACGAAGCCTTTTGGTTTGACTATGAAGAAGGTCATGATACCGATGAATGGGTTCCTGTCTATATACCTAAGAATTCCTTCTCCTTCAGTTCTAGGCAGCCTGACTACATCGAAGGATTTATACACAAGTCAAGGCTACAGCCGCTGGACAAGCTACAACCCTATCAAGGGACAGACTTTAAATTCGAATATCTTCTGGAGCCCTTTAAGCTCAATAACCGAATTGTTGAAAAGCATGAAGGGAAATGGGTAAAAACTATTGCAGGTAGGCCTGTATGGGGAACGGACGGAAACTTTCCAAGAACACAGGTAAAAGGAGTCAACGCCATAGTTGAAGGAAAAAAGGTTGAAATAAACACGCCTCTCTACAGCGACATCTACGAATGCACGAACACCTTCAAGGTCTATAAAAATGGTGATTCTTACATCGTGTACCAATGGAACAGCGATGGGGCTGGTGCTTATCAAGTGGTGTGGATTTTCACTAAAGGTGGACTGAAGCAAAGGCTGGTAGGGTCAATGATATAAAGAAAAAAGTTACCATAATGGTAACTTTTTTCTTTATATTTGGGTTCTAAATTTAACACGTGAGAGTAATAGCAAAACGGACACTGCGGGATTTTTGGGAAAAGCATGCCGATAGTGAGCAGCAGCTAAAAGCTTGGTATAACGAGGCAGAACAGGCTGATTGGAAGTCCGCGAACGACATTAAGAAAGACTACCCGTCAGCTAGTATACTGGAGAATAACAGAATGGTCTTCAACATAAAGGGGAACAACTATAGGTTAATCGTCCGAATCAACTACAAGTATGGCGTTGTCTGGATACGTTTCATCGGAACGCATGTTGAATATGACAAGGTTGATGCTACTAAAATTTAAAGATAAAGAAATGAATATTAAGCTGATAAAAACAGAAGCAGATTACCAATTGGCCCTGCAAAGGCTGGAAGATATATTTGATGCAGAACCGGATACTCAGGAGGGTGATGAACTGGAGGTGCTTTCATTTCTTATTGACTCCTACGAAAAGGAGCATTTCCCGATTGAAGCACCAGACCCGATTGAAGCAGTAAAGTTCAGAATGGAGCAGCTTGGAATAAAGCAGAAGGACTTAGCCGAAGTGTTGGGATTCAAGAGCAGGGTAAGCGAGGTATTGAACAGGAAAAGAAAGCTTACACTGGAGATGATAAGGAGTTTGCATAAGACCTTAAATATCCCGACAAACGTGCTCATTCAGGAATACTAAAAGAAAAACAACCCTTCTAACACTGTATATACAAATCCCTTGCTACGCAGCGGGATATGCATATACAAACCATCATACTGTCTAAGAACATCTTTCTTTCGGCAACCTTTGTCAAGCTAAGCTGCAAAGGAAACCAATACCTGACAAAGCACCACAAGCTCCCTGAGTATTTTAGTCTCAAAAAATGGACGTATTGAATGCATTAACCGTAACCCAAAGTGGTTTACGTAAACCTGCTTGAAAGGCCCGAGGTGCATATGGGATATTCTCAAATCGTCGTCTCACAATTCAAGCGCTTAAACCGGCAATTGAAATGAGTTTATGAGAAACAAAGCCAGCCGAACACTAACTAAGGGGGTATGATGGAAGCTACTTCTTATCCTGCCTTAATGCAAAGAAGGGGAGCAGGAGATTTGAGGAGAACGGAGAGAATAACAGCTTCAAAAATTATTTTTGTGACTTTTTTTTCTCTGGAAAAGAAAAAGCGGATTAAACTTCAGTTTAATCCGCTTTTTGCTGTTTACTCTGTAGACCGAAGGATGGAATTATCGAACTATTTTCACAGGGATTGGCGGCACTGAATGGCTACCTTCAACCAGACTAGCATTTTTACAGAGGCCTGTGAAGGTCAAAAGGCAAAGTGCCCAGCTTCACAATGTTGTGTAGGGAAATTCGTTCTTTAAAGTTGCGCCTGCTGTTTTACATATGATGGTGTTTCCTTTTACGATGAGGCCGAAACGTTGAGGTAGTGGCTTCCCTTCTGAAATAATTAATTTCTGGTTGCTGCCCTTCCTTAACCTCAGCTTCCAAAATCAGTGCCTTCACGCGGAGACTAAAGCCTTTGCTGCTTCCCCTATTGGTGCCATTTTAAGAAGTGATTGGCCCTTCCTGCCCCAACTCATTGTTCATGGCAAAGCGTCCTATTTTCTTATCCCCTCTTTCAGTCGCATGGCCGCAAAGTCCTGTGCGGCCACAGCCTCCTCCAGGAGCGCGTTCATGCCGAAGAATTCGTGCGTTACCCCCTCATAAACTTTGCGTTCAACAGGCACCCCGGCAGCTCTCAGCCGCTCTGCCAACAGCTGCCCCTCGTAACGCAAGGGATCTATCTCTGCGTTGATTATCGTTGTCGGTGGCAAGCCACTGAGGTCGGCGTCTACAAGCTCTATCAGAGGGTTTTTTTCCTTTTCCCAATCCGGCACATACAGGTTAAAGAACCACTTCATCAGGGCTTTGTTGAGGAAGAAGGCATCTACGTACTCCCTATAAGTAGGAGAGTCTACGTCCCCGTCTGCTATGGGATACACGGACAGGATGTGCTTTGGCAGTCGCATGTTCCGCTGCTTAGCCATCAGAGCCACGGCTACGGCTAAGTTGCCTCCTGCGCTCTCACCTGCTGTGGCCACCATGTTCGGGTCGCCGTTTATCACAGATGCAGAGTCGAGCGCCCACTGATAGGCGGCAAAGGCGTCCTCATGCGCCGCTGGGAACTTGTGCTCGGGCGCCTGCCGGTAAGCAACTGACATGACAATAGCCCCTGTTTTCTCGGCCAGCGCGCTGGCCGAAGGCTCATAGGTGTCAAGGTTGGCGATTACCCAGCCCCCTCCGTGGTAATACACAAGAACAGGAAAAGGGCCGGTGCCGCTTTTAGGGGTATATATTCGCACCAGCAGGTTTTGGTTCGTTTTACTCGGAATGACCCTGTGGTTGATTTTCAAACTGGCTGGCCTCGGGCTGATGTTGTGCTCGCGCAGCAGGTCAGCCAAAGCATTATAAAATGTTGGCTCTTCCCTTGCCTGGTCTGCTGTCAGCTTTGGGTAGGGCACGATACCATAACTTTGGAATTTCTCTATCACGGCCAGCATCTGCGGGTCGATAGTCGGCCCCCACTGTGGCTTTGGCCCTTTTGGCTCGATTTTATAGGCGTCTGTTGAAACCTGCGCGTTAGCCGATGTCCCGTCGCCTCCAACGACTATCGGATCATTGCTAGTGGTCCGCTGCTCGTCTCCGACAACAGGGACCTGGGTGCAACTGTATGTGAAGATGCCCGCAAGAAGAATGGCAACGATTCTAAATTCTCCTATTGACCCTCTTAAAGTAGAGATGGCGGAAAAGGCGCGTCTTGACTTGTCTGTATTGTTTTGTTTCATAGTTAAAGTACAAGTGTATGAAAACTGCTTGAGATAAAATATAAATGTAAGAAAGCTGCTCGCTTCCGCTGAAGGGCATTGCTGTGAAGCTGACAGATGCAAAGCAGGGCAGCCATAAACCGGAGTTGTGACATGTCCCGGTTAGCCTTCAAAATTGTACGCTTTGCGCAGGAAGTGTTTCGGCATAAGGGTGAAGAAAGTGGTGCCGGTGCGGCCATACGAAGTTAACGTTACTCATCTTTTAGGGAAGAGACACTGCGTTTGTGCTAAGGGAGCTGAAGATTTTTGTCCTTCTTGAACTACAGGTAGTTCAAAATAAGGAAATTATAGATAATAAAATTCCTTAGGCTAATACGCCTTGAAGTCAGAATATGCAGGATAACCATTGATAACATCTAATAGATAGAGTTACAGTGGCTAATAAAGCAACATGATCCAAGCTTTGGCTGCGCCTCGCTCACCTCATCTACTGTAAAAAAGGACCTGACTTTTCAGTTGATGAGGAACCCATCGATACAAATACAAGAGGTTGCCCAAGTGATGGGGTACTCCGTCTTGGGGCTTTCCATCGCGCCTTTAAGAGCTGGACAAAGGAAACGCCAAAAGCAGGAAGGCAAAGAATGAGGGGGTGAGCATTGGGAACTTAAGAGTAGTATTAAGTGATTCAGTCGAGAAAAGGATAAGGTTGTTGATAAAGTAAGCTGTGCTCAGGCTGAAAAACTGAAGGTATAAACCGAAGGGGAAATTTATCGAACCAAAAAAGCCGCCCCACTATACGTGGAGCGGCTTTTTTACTGTGGTAGACCGAAGGATGGAATTATTGAACGTTTTCCAATGGGATTTGGCAGTTTTGAAAGATCATCTAGCGGTAGGAGAGGTGTAGCTTGTTTTCCCTACACAGACTGGTAACCTGTGATTAATTCCTAAATTAGCTAAATCCTGCAAATGAAAATGATCGAAGTGGTCTTCTATCCAATCTTAATCTTTTCGCGTTTAAGAAGAGCTCCTTACACACTGATAAAATCATTTTTACAATGGCATGTTCAATAAACACTTTTATAGTAAAAAGCTCTCAAGCAAAAGTGATGGAAAAAAATAAGCAGCTAATAGTCCAGGACAGATTTAACCAATGAGCATACTTCTTCTCTTACTTGGCATAGCAGTTGTTTTTTGGAGTATCGTGGAAGCCTTCTGGACAATTATCTGGGTCGTAGGTGACTCAGCTCCCATAACATCCCACTTTACCACTTTTACTTGGCGCGCGTTCCGAACCGTTTTCAGTAACAAAAGCCATCGGATTTTAAGCCTTGCTGGTCCTCTGATCCTTTTCTTCACCGTTCTGCTCTGGCTCCTGTTGTTGTGGTTAGGATGGACGCTGATCTTTTATGCTGACCTGTCCTCCATTGCCTCTACCAGGTCAGACATTGCGCCTGATTTTACCGATGTGTCTTGGTATGTAGCCTACTGCCTGTTTACCATTGGCAATGGCGACTTCACGCCCACTGAGGCCTCTTGGCAGGTGCTAAGCTCCCTGGTGGGCCTAAACGGTATGCTAATGATCACTCTATCAGTAACTTATTTTCTTCAGGTAGTATCGGCTGTGGTAAACGAAAGGTCGTTTGCCAGCCAGGTGACCAGTGTAGGCAGCACACCAGAGGAGTTTGTTCTGAAATTTTGGAACGGCAGGGATTTTAAGGCAATAGAGCTTCAGCTAAGCTCGCTTTCCCAACAGCTGGCCACACTTAATGAGCAGCTCCTGGCTTTCCCTATTCTCCACTACTACCACGCCAAGAGCACTAATAAGTCCCCTGGGGTTGCCATTGCCATTCTCAATGACGCTCTTCTGTTGCTGGAGCACGGAGTGGAGAAAAAATTACTCCCAACGCAGGCTTACCTTTCGGCAGCCAGAGAGTCTGTGAACAGTTTTCTGCAAACTCTGCAGTCAGCCTTTATTCATAAAGCGCCGGAAGCGCCTCCGCATCCTTCTCTATGTAAATTAAGGGAAGGAGGAGTGCCAACGGTACCGGAGCAGGTATTTCATCAGAAGGTTTCGGATGACAGGGAGCACAGAAAGCTAATCTTTGGATTGGTTCGGAATAACGCCCGGAAATGGCCGTCATGACGTAGTTATATAGTACTGGAATGTATTTTTCATAACTCCCTAATCAAGCTGGTTTATGACCCGCCACCGTGAAAAACGTTGCGAGTAACTGTAAATAATGGTTTGTTGCCGCTACTGATTTGAGATATAGCAACCGAAGGGGATAAATTGACTAACCTTATACACAGGGATTTAGATGCCTTTGGCAGTTTTCTGCAGGTAGGGGAAAAGCAACTCACTTGTTCATGAAGGCTACCAATTTACATTGAGCATCAAGAGGCGTTTTGTAAAGTTAAAATGGAGGGCTCGGTTCCGATTACGGATCGAGCCTTACAATAAGAAATATAGCACCCGCTTATACTTTTTTACTATGCCAAGCTTTTGAGTAGATGCTCTCACTGTTGCCAGGCATTGGTCTTAAACGCCGTAGTAAGTGTTGTAATACACGTACTCCGTGTCATCCAGCACGTTATCATCATTTCTGTCAAATATCATGAATACGCCGTCTGTGTACTCCTGCTCAGAAATCATGTTATCTTTATTTGTGTCCCAGGTATCGTACCAGCCATTGTTGGCCAAGCCAGTCCTGAATTCTACCTCGTCCAGTACGCCGTCAAAATTGCCGTCCCAAGTGAGCACGTCCTCGTTTTCTATTCCAAAGTCTTTAGCTGCCGTTTTCCACTCGTTCTCAACAAGTGCGTTGTCGTTGTTGGTATCCCATGTTTGAAAGAAACTAGTTGTAAATTCATCCTCATTAAGGAGGTTGTCGTCGTTTAGATCCCAGTCCTCATAGTAGTTGGTAGAGGCGAAGGTGGAGTTAAACCTGTTGGTGTCCCAAGTGCCTGTGGTAGTAACATTAACCTCCTCCTTTTCGATGTCATCAAGGATGACACCGTCCTCTACAACTTCTTTCCCCGTGTTGCAAGCTATCATGCTGCCCAGAAGAATAAGGCAGACTCCAATTTTGATTTTTCTGATGATTTTATCCATAGTTTTCCCCATTAAGTTTTTGAATGGTAGACTTTATTTGAATGGTAGACTTTAAAGGTGTATATTGAATCCTACGCAAGGTGCTGTACATCGTTAATATAATTGCCTTTACGTCTCGGTAATAGTGAAACCTTCCTTCTGAAATAGCTTCTTACCGGTGGGTTAATTATAGGTTTGGGAGGGTATGTGTTAGCAGGTACAGGTTCACATTAGTTGCCGTAGTATAAACTGTAGCGGTTGTATTCAGTCTCATCCAGTATATTGTCACCGTTGGTATCCATCAGGGAGTAAACGCCAGTAGTATACTCCCGGTCTGTTACTTGTCTGTCGTTGTCTGAATCCCAAGCGTCGTACCAACCGATCATGGAGAAATCTGTTTCAAACTCGGCCATCTCTAAGTAACCGTCACCGTCTGTATCCCAGGCAGTCCAGTCCGCCGGATCTACTCTGAAGTCTTTCATTGCCTTGGTCCATTCGTTTTGGGATATTCTATTATCGTTGTCGGTATCCCAACTCTGGTAAAAGCTACTGGTAAACTCTTCCTCGCTCAGGAAACCGTCATCGTCCAAGTCCCAGCCCTCAAAGTGTGCAGTATTTGTGAAGATCGTGTACAGTTTTCCCGCGTCCATAGTGTCTGCAATTGTTGGATTGTCAGGGACAACTGCACCACCGGAAGCATCAACCTCCTCCTTTTCAATATTATCAAGAGTTGCATTATCTTCTACAGCCTCTCTGCCCGGATTGCAGGAGATAAGCCCCGCTAAGAGCCAAGGGAGAAGTACACTTCCGGCTTTGTTAAAATTGCTTTTTTTCATAGCGTAAAGGTGTATCTCAGGATCAGGTAAATTTTTCAATCTTTTCTGCTCTATATTCTCAAAAGGACAGTTAGTGCTAAACTTTAAGCCTGCTATTGCCCATAATATTTGTTGTAGTGGATGTACTCAGTCCTATCGAGTTGGTTATCTCCGTCTGTGTCCCATAGCTGGTAGACACCGGCAGTCCATTCCCGCTCCGTGATCATACTATCTTTATCCAGGTCCCAGGCGCTATGCCATCCGATTTGAGCGAAGTCAGCCTCAAATTCTGCCATCTCCAGGTAACCGTCGCCATCCGTGTCCCACGCCGTCCAGTCTGCCTCCTCTACTCCATAGTTCGCAACTACTGTATCCCACTCGCTTTTTGAGATTCTTCCGTCCCCATCCAGATCCCAGGTCTGGTAGAAGCTTGAGGTGAACTCTTCCTCATCCAGGAATTCATCGTCATTCAGGTCCCAACTTCCATATTTGTTTGAAGCGGCAAACTTCTCAAAGAACATGCCCTCATCCCAGGTGTCTGCAACCACCATTTCTCTGCCCATAACTTCATCATCAGAAAGAGCTTCATCCTGCGCCTCTTCAATTTCGCCGCCGCCGCAGGCCACTAAAGCCGGGAGAAGGCATAAACATATGTAGCCTCTGCATGTGGACAAAATACTTCTTTTAATTCTATTCATTATGTAAGACTTTTTTGTTAACTCAATAAATTACAATCGATTATAAATATTTACGGGTTAAGGTAGTCTGCGTTCTAAGTTTTTGGAATTAACATCATGGGTGTAGCTACAAACAATAGTACTACGGTAAGGAAAGAAACATTTCGGAAGGGTTAAAATTGTGGATCAGGTGTATTCCTGTCTTTCCCGCAAAAAGGTAGTAACGCTGTGGAAGAGTTCTTACCTGTTGCTTGCCTCTAAAAAAAAGAAAGGTTCAAAGTTTGGCTCCCTCACCTCAAATTCTTGTAAAGCTGGCAATTAATCCAAAGTAACACCCCATGATATGGGATGCTACTTTGGATTGCTGGAACAAATAAATGATGAGAGCCTAGTTGTGGTGATACAATTTTTAAGTAAGATAACTTTTTAGGAAGTGTCTGCGGGCTGCAAGTACCGTTCAAAGGATGCTGGTCACGCTCCTGTTGAGGACAGGGCGAAAAAGCCCATGCACAGACCAGGCGTTCAAAAGAGGGGCAGGCATAGGGCGAAGGGTGCCACTTGAGAGATCGCCCAACTTTTATTTTTTTCTTCTGAGCATTTTGAAGATGTAGTAGAAGAATAAGAGAACGGCGGCAACAACAAAAATGGAGGCCCAGGAACTGGGACTCATGACAGCGTCATCATCAAAATCGCAGCCACAGAGCATCAGTGAAAGGAGAGTGAGGGTGTAGAGGTGGCTGTTTTGGAGGGGCTTCATCTTATGGGCTTAATTATACTTTATTAATTCTTTTATCCTTCTTAGGTAATAAAATAGGTGTAACTCCACTCAGGGGCAGAGGTCAGAAGAGGCGTTGACCTTGTGAACGAGCCTGAGTGCGCAGGGTTTAACCTGCCTCTACCTCCTTGTCCCCCAGGGTGTCATGCACGTAGAGCATCTTAACCAGCACCATAACCACGGCAATAATCGGAGTGGCCAGGATGAGGCCCAGCACGCCGGAGAAGACACCCAACAGCAGCTGGGCTACGATGATTAGGGCAGGGGGAATTTCTATCATCTTTTTCTGCACCAGGGGAGTGAGGATATTGCTCTCCACCGCCTGTATGCCTGTATAGAGCAGCACGACGTAGAGTGCCTGATCAGGCCCCTCTAGCAGGGCGATCAAAACTGCCGGAATAAGGGCAAAAAGCGGCCCAAAGTTAGGTACAAAGGAAAGCAGCCCCGCCAGAAGGCCCAGTGCCATGGCCACGGGGATATTCAACAGAGACAAGCCGACAGTTGTAAAGACCCCCACAACAAGCATAGAGAAGAGCTTGCCCAACAGCCATTTGTATAGGGTAACTCCAAGCGTGTTGAGCACCTCGCTGGCTCTTTGGCGCTTGCTCATGGGAAACAGCAGCACGATTCCCTTCTTGTACAGTCCAGGCTGTGCCGTGATGAAGAGGCCAAGAAAGAGGACCACGTACAGGTTGGCCAGAATGCCGAAGGTAGTGGAGAGCACCCCCAGGCTCTGTTTAACCCAGCTTCCCTGTCTTTCCAGCAGGCTCTCCATGGTCGGGGCTTCATCCACCAGTTTCCGCCCCCATCTGTAATCCTCCACTCTGTCCCTGAAATGGCCCACAGCTTTTGGGAGCTCCTCGCTCAGCGCAGCGGCCTGCTCACTTACCTGAGGGGCCAACAGCCAAACAGTGGCAGTGATAAGAACTATCACAGCCACAACGACCAGGGTCAGCGACCATCCGCCGGACAAACCGGTGCGGGTGCTCAACGCGCTGGCTGTTCCCCTGAAGAACACGGCCATGAGCACCCCTGCGAAAACCAGCAGCAGCACCTCGAAAGCCTTGCCAATAAGCAGAAGAAGGAGCACTGCCCCCAGGACGAGTGCCAGTGCTTTCAGGACCTTTTGGGTGAACCGGTCAGGTTCTTTACCGGAAGTGCGGGGGGAATCAGACATGGGATATTTTTGAGCTGGTTAGGCTTGTACACAGAAAGGTAACGCCACGGGCTCTGCTTTAGTTGTTACGGCTGCCCCATGAGCTGGAGAGAAGCAAAAAGTAGCTGTACAGCCTTGGACAAGTTGCAGCACCAACTCCTGAAATGAAGTTGAAAGGCATAAAAATTCTGTCTCACTTATAATTAAGAAAAAACACAGAGCTTTTATGCGCGTACAGCAGTAAATAACTAAAAGTATAACGTCATGGATACAAAATTCACATTCACCATTCTTGCCGCAGCCGGACTTCTGATGGGCTGCAACGAGGTACGGGAAGACAGCGTGGACAGTGCAACCGAGCTGCGCGAGATTGCCACTGAGGACACGGCTGTGATGTACGATGAGGATTTCCGGGAGGTGGACTTCGGGGCCCCTGTGCTGGAGGAGCCGGCTCTGAGTGCCGCCGAGATAGAGGTGCGGGGCGCCGAGGGCTACAGGATCTACTCCGTCGGGGAGGACATCATGTTTGACCTGGACAAGGCCCAGATCAGGCCCAGCGGAGAGCAGAAGCTGCAGGAAATTGTCAAAATTATAAAGGAGCAGAACCCGGAGGGAGTGATCCGGGTGTACGGCTTCACCGACTCCCTGGCTAGCGAGTCTTATAACAAGCAACTGGCCCTGGAGCGGGCGCGGGCTGTAGAGGACTGGCTACAACAAAACAGCGGATTGGACACGGCCCGCTTGAAGTTAATGCCCATAGGGGAGCATTGGTTTGAGGCCACCAATGAGACGGCGCGCGGCAGGCAGCAGAACCGACGCGTGGAGATTGTGGTGGTGGAAAAGTAGCCTCACAACATACTCCTTTGGCCGTTGCTGGATGCGCTACAGCTACCTGGGCTTCTCCGGGTGGTACAGGAAGAGAGTTGAGCGCTCACAGCGTCCTGATTCCGGTACATCAAGGGTAGCGGCAGGTTAGTCAGGCAGGCTCTTGCCATGATTACTTGAAGAACCTGCCCATCCCCAGGGAGAAGATCATCACCCCGTAGACGAAGTGCTCTATTATCACGATCAGCAGAGAGTCGTGCTTCCTGTAGGTGTGGCTGAAGACAAAGCTGACAAGAAAGGCTCCGGAGACGGCTACCCAGTTTCCGAAGACAATATGGGAGAAGCCGAACAAGGCGCTGTTAACCAGGATAGACAGCTTCTCGTTTTGGAATAAGTCACTGTAGCGGTGGTAGTACCAGGCTCTGTAGACTATCTCCTGCGGGATAACGGACCAAAAGGGGTAGAGGGCCACTGTCAGCAGGTAGCGGTCGAGGTTCTCCTGCGGCAGGTAGTAGAGGAGTTCCTGGTGAAAGAGGCGGATAAAACCATAGACCAGGGCGGAGACGAGCAAAAACCTGCCTGCGAGAAACTTCCAGTTGACAGGCTCCAGCCTCCAGAATCGCTTTCTATCAAAGCTCCTGCTTTTCAACAAGCCCACAAGCAGGAGAACCGCCACCACCAGGAGAGGCACCAGGTTGTAAAACCCTTGCAACTGGTATGCGGTGAAGAGCGGTACGACAACATATACAAACAGCAGTTCAAGTGACTTTAGGGTCTTGGTTCGGCTTTTACTCATTTTCAAAGTGGGAGGACAGACTTTGGACCAACTGCCAAACTGGAAAGCAGCAGCTGTAGAGGGATACCTGTTTCAAGGCTTTGGGGTTTCATGGACGGCTGTGCCGCAGTGAAAGGTTCCTTTTTGTTCTTGTCGCTGAGAAGGTGGCACCTCACTTAAGGATGGTGGTCCGGCTATTCCGGCATACGTGCAATTCAAGATGGTTTTAAATTACGAAAACTTTTACTTGTCATAGTGCTTAATAAGCTGGAGGAGGTTTGTTTTTCACTTTCTTCTGTACAACTTAATAACATAGTAAAAGAACAGCAGGATAGCAGCGAAAACAAAAATGCTGGCTCAAGAACTGGGGCTTACGACAGCATCATCATCAAAGTCGCAGCTATTCAGCGTCATCAGGAAGGGGATGAAGGCAAGGCTGTAGAGCCACTTAAAGTGCGGTTCCTTCATGATTTTATTATATAGCGTTACATCAGGCTACTACGGACCAGGCTTTTGCTCTGCAATGCAGTAAGCACCTGTATATGGGAGAATGCTGGCTTTTACTGTACCTCATCCCGTTGTAGGCCATCTCCTTTCCCGTCATAGGCGCCATCTCCCCAGGCTTCCCTTTCATTGTCACTATGATCTTCGTGGTCAGCATGATCGTAGTATTTCTCCAGGTTTGCCGTGTCACTGTAGCGGTTGACGCTTTCACCCTCTTCTCCTACTAGAGACCCTTCTTCTATGATCTCACTACGCTCCACGTTTGTTTCACCAGGTTTAGTGCCCTTGTCACATGAGGCAAGACCAAAACTGGCTGTAACTGTTACGGCTAGTGCAAGTGTAATCGCATTTATTTTCTTTGGATTCATCTGTTTGTCTCCTTTCTGTTGTTTGTTTCCTTTCTGCCTGGGACCTCTCTTCTACAGCCACTTTAATCCCATATAGAAGCCTTCAGCTGCCGTGATAGGTGGATAAGTTGAGTTCAATTTGTCCAGGACATCGCACCTGTCCCTGTATCTTAGAGTAATGCAAAGTATCCCGCTCGCTTACTGGCCCGTCCTGATCCATGAACCGTACTAACCTGGCTTGGCAAACCCTGCCGCTCACATTAAGTGTCAAACACATGGGTATCCCACACATGGGTATCCCATGCAGCACATTACAACACAGGGTGTGTTAAAGTTTACGTGCCCTCCCAACCTTAGTTCATTTCTTACAGCCAGTCTTCTATTTGGGTGCTAGCGATGCTCTCCTTCAGAGGAGCCTCAAAACAGAGGGCACTCATAAGGTGGAGTGAGGAAGAAGATGGAGTGCCGGCTTCAACTAAAAGAGGAACTTGGAGGGGATAGAGGTGACATGAGAATCATTGCCTTCGTTCCCTGTTTGCTAAGCCTTCGTTGCTTTTTTACTGTTATTTCACTTTTTCTGGTTGTTAGTAAATAACCACTAATAAATAACCACAGGCATCTTGGAAGTGTCACAAGTACTTCATTAAGATAATGAGTCTTAACCTTTACCTTGACCAATTCGTTATTTAGAAAACTATCATTGTATTATAAAAACAAACTCCTTTTGGAGTAAAAGCTAAATTAAAATAATAGATATGAAAAAAACACTTTTTGTAATGTTCGCTGCCGGTCTTTTTGCCTTTGCCTCATGTGACTCACCGGCCTCAGAGGCAGAAGATGTAGCAGAGGAAGTTGAGGATGTAGCAGAGGAAAAAGAAGAGTTAAGAGAAGAGGTGCAGGAGTATAATGAGGAGGTAGCTGAAGAGGTCGACACAACTGTGGTTGTGGAGTAGGTTTTTGAGCTGTTGTCACTAGCAGCAAAATAAAATCGGGCTTGATGCTTTAGCTTTGAATCAGGGGCAGTACATGCTGTTCCTCCAGTAGTCAGGGGGAAGATCACCTCTTCCCCCGCCTTGAGCTTCCCGCTCTCTTTCTTCATTGACTGCAGTTTTTGAGGATGAAGCATGCATCAGCCCACAGCTGTGGAATGACAGGCTGCTGCACCGAGCCTTTTATCTCCCGTAGTACTTGTTGTAGCGGGTGTACTCAGTCCTGTCGAGCTGGTTATCCCCGTCTGTGTCCCACAGTTGGTAGACACCGGCAGTGTACTCCTGCTCAGTTACCAGGTTATCCTTATCTTGATCCCAGGTGCTGAACCACCCGATCTGTGCGAAATCGGCTTCAAACTCAGCCGTCTCCATGTATCCGTCTCCGTCGGTGTTCCAAGCGGTCCAGTCTGCGGCCTTTACACCGAAATCTGAAATCGCCGTTTCCCATTCACTTTGTGAGACCCTGCCCTCACCATTCACGTCCCAGACATTGTTGAAGCTTGAGGTAAACTCCACCTCACTAAGGTGCTTGTCCTTGTTCAGGTCCCAGTACCCATAGTTCTTCGAGGCTGCGAACTCATCAAAGAACCTTCCCTCGTCCCAGGTGTCGACCACAACCGCCTTGTCGGCCACTGGCTCATCGTCAACCATCTCTTCCGTTGTTTTTTCTATCTCACCCCCTTTGCACCCAAACAGAAGAGCAAGGGAAAAGCAGCTTGTGACCCTCTTTGCTGTACTAAAACTGTTTCTTACCATGGCTTTTGATCATTAGTCTGTGTGATAGCGCTCTTTTTGGCGCCTTAGTGATTTCTACGGCTCACACACCCGCATTTCAATCGCCATTCCTGTGGCTGTATATGTTGCCATTATACTGTTTCCACGTGATGCCTGTAAGGTGCTGTGAAATTATTTTTTGGTGTTTGAAATCCTACTCCTGCCCTTGGTTATGAGGAGGAAGGGCCTGTATCATTCCGTTTCTTACTTCACTGCTTCTTGAAGCAGACCCTTCATTTCCTATCACATGCACATCCCTCTGGAGTATTTCTGTACTTTTTAGTCCTTTTTTCTTGTCTGTTACCTTGGAGGAAACAGCTCATCTACAGTCTTTACTTCACGCTTTAAAGGTGTGTTTTTCCTGACCACCAACGAGAACACTGCCGATGCGGTAGCAAATGGCAAGAGACTAGAGAGGGAAGTTCAGACAGCTGAAAGGGGAAATGGTATCGACCGGTTTATGGCCAAAAAAGCCAGTTAAACACTTACACAAGCTATAAATGGGTCCTGCCTAAGGCTTGTCAAGAAACAAAGCCAGGTGCTGAATGACGGTCTTCTTCTCCAGGCCTCCAGCCAACGCGCCTGTAGTGACGCCAACTGTGCTGATAAAGGCTGCCAGGCGTAACTTATCAGAGAGCCCCACCACGGGTTTGTCCAGCGTGGGCCAGGTGCTGATGAGGTCCTCCGGGAAAACGTAGAGCTCGATCACCATCATCAGCCCGCCCACCATCAGGAATAGCCCGAAGCAGGCAAGGAGGATGCTCAGGAAGATGACCACATTGGCTATTGCCTGGTGCTCTGTCAGTACGTTTTTCTCCTTCCTGGGAAGAAACAGGGATTGGATTTTTATGAGGTAAAAAGAGGCTCCCAAAATACTTACAACCGCAAAGAAAGCCGTGGTCCTGTTCCCCATGTTTAGCCCCACGTCCCAAATCTCTGCCGTGAAGATCAGCAGCAGGCTCGGGGCCACCGCTGCGGTGGCCAACCCCGGCAGCGACAAGGGGAGTAGGATCGCCCAATTCCGGAGCAATGGACTTAGAATCGCCTTCGGGTGTTTAGCTGCCATGATCAGGTGAAATATTAAGCTTTCCAGGCCGGTGCCTCCGCGAAGCTCCCTTTCCGGAAGGTGCTTTACCTGCTCTTTAAGTAGCGCGCGCTCCTTTTCAGTAAACCGGGGCGGGAGCTTTCTTCCCTCTCGAAATGAGAAGGGAGCCATCACGCCTCCTTTTCCTTCTTTCGTATGGTGTAACCCACTGATATGACCGAGCAAATGCAGCAAGAGGGCTGCAGTGTTGTGCCTTACTGCCGCAGCGTCCAAAGTGCGTACTGGCTTTCCTCTGGATGTTGTAGTCAGCCGCTGAGTGGAGACTACCGCAGTATATGTGACAGGGGAGGCAAGCCCGGCCTCTATCCGGTCTCTGCGGGAGATCAGTGTGACATCAGTTATTACCAGCACAATGTCGTAAGGACCCTCCGTCATCCGCATGGTGGCTGCATCTAGGAAATCAGAAGGCTCCCTTGTTTTGTCAGTTGTCAGGGCCACCGGCTCTACCAGGTGGAATGTCCATGGAATTTCGGTGGCAGAATTCATCTCTGGTTGCACATCAAGCGTCAGTTGCTTTAAAAAAGGCTGCATGCCCTCCGGCGTGACAGCAGGACTGTAGGCAAGTAGCACCCCCACATGGATCTCTGCAGCCGGTGTCTCCCCTTGCGCATCCTTTAGCTCATTCAGAAAGCGCCTGGAGGAGGTGAGCCCTCTGACGAAGGTAGTCGTAGTGGCAACCCGGCTCAGCTGCAGTACTCTAACAGCCCTCAGTAGGCGGAATGCCCTGAAAGCAGGGATGAAAAGGGCCACTATTGTCAGCCAATTTCTTTTCATGTAATCTACCTTACTGGCGGAGAGCACCAGCTTTATGCTAAACTCCAGCACAAATAGAATCCATATCAGCACCACCAGCTTTTCCTGTACGGGAGACAGGCCCCCTGTCAACTCCACGATGAAAAGGTACAGCCACACGATGGAGAGCAGGAACATCGGCCCCTCCAGCCAAGCCTCGAGCTTGTAGAGTATTCGGAATCTTTTTTGCTGAGTGTTCTCTGAGTTCATGCTGCCTGAGAATGGGTGAAGAAACAAAGCGCCCGCTGCAGGCTTTAGCTCACAGCAAAAAGGCTTTCTGATATTCCTGCTATACCTGAAGTCAAGGTGCTTTGTTGGGATGTCGCGGCTGAAGGCTTACCACCCTGGGTTTACACGATGAAGCACCTGCTTTGATAGCACCTTTTTACCGATACGCTTATTGGGGTATGCTACTGTACCCAGGCAAGAGTCGATGGCGGGTCCTGCGCGAAATGACATTGTACCCGGAGTAGGAGCTGGTGACCTTCGTCTTGTTCAGTAGAACGGATAAGGGGTGATCGCTTTCTGAACAAGGCTTTGAGGCTTGCGCGAGAACACTGAACATGTCAGCTCAGAGGAGAGTATACCAAAGAAAGGATACACCAAAGCAAATACTTTTTTTGAACGCCCTGAAAAAACTATCACCGCAGCTATGATACCACTCCTAGCTGGTTGTGGCCCGTACACGCACACAGTCCGGCAGGTGCCGGTTGCCGCCCAGGAGAAGGAGCAGATGCTAAACGACAGCACCATCCTGCTGGCGGCAGGCAAGCATTACCAGACCGGAAAGCTGCACACTTTCTTGTTTGGCAAACACTACCGTGATACGTGGGCCACGCCGGTGCCGGTCATGGTGCTGGACCTGGAAAGGGAGAAGGGCGGGCTCACCCCGGTAAAGCAGGGGGGGAGTAGGCAGACGCTCAACCGGAGCGGGCGTAACTTGGATGAGCTGCTGCTGGCGGAGTTCCCCCGGGAGGCATGGTTAACAGAGGCTAAGACTTTCAAGGCACTGTTGACGGACGAAATAATCGAGAACGCGTTCCGAGAGCTGCCAGACACCATCTACGCCCTGACAGCAGATCGAATCATAGAAAAGCTAAAGAGCCGAAGGGAGCAGTTGCCCCGGGTGGCAGAGGCTTACTTCGAGTCACTGTCCCGAGAAGCCGACATCGTCGGGTCGGACAAGCATGAGTAGTTCGCGGTGGAGTTTCTGGATGGAGGTCGCTTAGAGGTCACGGCTCACAAGCTGAAAGACGGTGTAAGGGAAAAGGTGATTTTCCGGCGCATCTTTTATCCGGAGAAAACAAAGCAAATCAGCATCTACGGGTTAGATGGGGAAGACAGGTTCCTCTTCACAGGAAAGGGAAAGAGTCGAATTAAGATAGATGTATTCGGCGGGGCAGGAGAGGATCTTTATGCCTTCAAAAGTATCAGAGGCAAAAAGAATAAGGTCCATATTCATGACTCTACCTATGGCAATGAATATCCTGCGGAAGACATGGTAAAAGTCAAGAAAGATGACAATCCGCCTGCGCAGACACTTGACTCGAACGGCAAGCTATTAAAATACTACCTTGATTAACAGGCATAGGATGGTCAAGCTGAAAGAAAGAGAACAGAAACCCAAAAAAATAACAGTTGCTTAGCACATGGTCCCAACCCTTCTTTTCATGGGCCTGGTCATAGGTTCGAACAACTTGGCTGCGGCGCTCATGCTCGGGACGCTGGAGCTGGGGTTGAGCCTGGACAACCGCTGGCCGGTTTTGATATTGGGTTGGGACCTGCAAACTTGCCGCCGGTGCTGCTTTTTGCCACCACTGCGGCCTTCTCTGTGCTGTATACCTGGCTAGGGCTGACTGTGGGCAGGAAGGTGGCTGTCAAGTGGCAGAACTACGCGGAGGCCAGGACAGGCGTGCTGCTTTGCGTGCGACGTTGAGTTGGTTTGACCTTGTCTGATGGAGATTTATGCGAAAGCAGGAAAGTGGCCGGCCTGCTGCTTTGTAACTTCCGCGCCCTGTAACGGGTACTCTTAAAGGTGGCATGAGCACTTCCATGTTTAATTTAAAGAAATGACCTATGAAAACTATCAACATACCTTGGCTACTTAACCTGCTGTTTATCTTGTTTGCCTTCACCCTCTCTGGCTGCGATTTGGTCGGAGATGTGCTTGAGTTCGGCTTCTGGACGGCCATCATCATCATAGCTGTCATTGTGCTGATTGTTTACTTCATCGCCAGGCTCTTTAAAAAGTGAGAAGAACAGTACTCTGCTCAGGCAACGTCATTGGATGTCTGCCCTGCACTAATTTGCCCATATGCTAGACTATGTCAAGACAGTGCTCAAGAAGGTGAGCATCAGCAGGGAAATGTTTGAGAAGGAGCTACACAAAGCCTTCAGGTTCCTCAGTGCCGAGGAGATAGGGCAACTGAGGCGCTGGTGCTATGCCCCCTTCAGAGGGAAGCTTCTACCGGTCCTGGACAGAGTATTTTCAGGGGCGCTCTCATAGGGCCCGTATGCGCGGCAGGGCCTTGAGTCCCGATGGGGACAACAGATGCGCGGCCTCGTCTTGTGACATGTGTTTTCCTTTGATGCCTGTTTGTCTATGCGCTGTGGTTGATCTCCCCCTGAGTTGACCACCGGCACTTACCGCTCGAGCACTTGACTGAAGTTGCTACCTTTGACTGGAGGGTTTTTGTTAGGCAGCTTTAGATAAATGTTTACATTTGACTATCATGGAAAAACGAGTTTATGACGCCTCCTTCAAGCGGATGGCCGTTGACCTCTCCTACGCGAGGGGGTCAGTGAAAGAGGTAGCCGATGAGCTGGGCATCGATCCGGCTCGGTTGAGCAAGTGGCGCAGCAAATCCCATTCTCCCGCCCAGCCTGCTGCGGCCTTAACCGAGGACCAGAAAGAGATCAAAAGATTGCAAAAGGAACTGAAGGAGGCGCAGCTGGAGCGTGACATCCTAAAAAAGGCCATCAGCATCTTCTCCAGGGGAGACGGGCGGTATTCGGATTCATAAATGAGCACCGGTGCCAATACCCCGTAGAGAAGATGTGCCGGGTGCTGCGTGTGAGCATCAGCGGATTTTACTACTGGCTCAAATACCCAGTGGGGCTCAGGGAGCGCAAAGAGCAGCAACTCGTGGCACAGATCCAGCAGGTCTATTAGCAGAGCAAGTGCCGCTACGGCTCTCCCCGTATCAGTTTTGCACTCAGGGACCAAGGCATCAGAGCCTCACGTCCACGTGTGGCCCGGTTGATGCAGAAGCATCACATAAAGAGCATCGTGCGCAGGAAATACCGGGTGCAGACCACGGACTCCCAACATGCCTTCATAGTGGCCAATAATTACCTGAACCGGGACTTTGCAGCAGAAAAACCAGGAGAGAAGTGGGTCTCGGACCTGACCTGCCTCAGAACCGGGGAAGGATGGCTTTATCTGACGGCTATACTCGATCCGGCAGACCGGAAGGTGGTGGGCTGGGCATTGTGCGAGACCATGGAGGCGGAAGAAACCACGGTGGCAGCCTTCCGGATGGCGGTGAGAAACAGGCCCTTGAGCGGGACATTGCTGTTTCACTCGGACCGGGGCGTGCAGTATGCCTGCAGCGCCTTCCGTCAGCAACTGGAAGGGATACCGGTGGTGCAGAGTATGAGTCGGAAAGGCAACTGCTGGGACAATGCCGTGGCCGAGAGTTTCTTTAAGACACTGAAAACAGAGCTGGTGTACCACTACAAATTCTCCACCAGGCAAGAAGCCAGGCTGGCTGTATTTGAATACATCGAAGGCTTCTACAACAGGGAACGGAGGCACTCAGCACTGGGCTACCTCACCCCTAGTCAGTATGAGGAAAGGCTATACAAGCAAAGAGTGGCTGCCTGAGAAAAACCCTACAGTAAACTGTTGCAATTCCAATCCGTTCCTGTTTAAGCAGGTGAACTTCACCAATGCAGATTATGCCAAAGAGCCAAAGCACAGCTTCGTAAGTTTGCCTGATTACACAACAGTATACACAGGTTTGTATAAGCTATTGCTGAGTGTGTTGCTGGTATTTGTGATGGGAATACTACTGTTCAGGAATGTGAAGGCTAGTGTGAAGTAAAAATATTTTACCCGGACAATTTTAAGTTTGACATTGGAAAGACCTGTCATGGCAGGTCTTTTTATTAGTATAAAATTAAACTAACAGATTCTTAGTTGTCAGCGCAACCTTTATGCCATAGGTATAGGCACTTCTTTTTAAAAGTGCTCATGTTGTAGGCTGCTATTGTTCAAAGAGTTATATATAACTTTTCTATTGCTCTCACGTTTCCAATTAAAAGAACACAAAGCAGAGCTTATGAAACTGAAAATCTACTTCCTCTTATTTATCAGCGTATTATACAGCTGCAATTCATCAGATCAAAGTGCAGTAGACGAAACAGAATTACAGTCGCTTCGTGAAAATCACCAGAAAATGGAGCAGATCCATCAAGAGATGGAAAATACCCACAATCAGATGGAAGAAGAGCATCAGCAGTGGCTAACCGAAAATGCTAGTCTTTTTCAGGATGAGAACCAGCAGACTCTTGACAGCATTAAGGAACAACACCAGCAATTGATTGACAAACACGCTGCCATTCTCAAAGAGCACAGCAGTGTTATAGAAAAGCATGGCTCCTTTATCGATAACCCTGAACAATCAAACCTTACTGAGGAGCAACAGCAGAGTCAGTTCACACAGATGAAAGAAGAACATGAGCGCATGAAGAGTGAACACAACAAGATGATGCAGGAGCACGAGCAAATGAAGCAAGAACATCAACGTATGGTTGATGAAAGGCGCAGTAATTGATGAATTAAGCATACATGCGTATGATCACTGTTACATGGACCTTGAGCAATCCGAAGAGGTCAGTGGTAAAGTAAACAGTGTTTGATTTAGGGCAGGTGTTACGATTACTTCTTGTCTTCCTTGGAAAGTGCTAAACACGGGAGTAGGATGTTTAAGGAAAAAGTAGAGTATAACAGTTCAAAGAATACTTTTTGTTACTTTTTTGTTACTTTTCTGTTACTCTACAATCGAAAAAGCGGCTTATTTTGATAAATAAGCCGCTTTTTGCTGTTTACTTTGTAGCCCGTAGGATGGAAGTATCGAACCATTTCCACAAAGATTTTGTGGCTGTAGATAAGTATCTGCAGATGGGAGAGGGGCAATAAACTTCCTCTTCTACAATAGCAAGTGATTGCCTGTTCATCATAAAAGCTATTATGATAGAAACAGCCTTGCCTACAATAGAGAGGCCAATGATTAGGTAGTCTTTCTTTTTTTGTTAGCCGGCCCCGGAGCCTGACGCCTTCGACAACGTCGCTAATACCTGTATTAACGTCATCGCCTCCAGCTAAAGTGCCACTTAGAAGGTTTTTTGATAGGAGTAAAACTTCCCAACCATGCGGGTTGCTTTTCCCTTTTTTTTAAAAGAAATTACACGCATTAATCCGGGAGAAAAAGGAAAAAACAACCCCGGCCAACACCACCCAAAAGACACTGAGTCAAGTCTTACAAGGTTCAGCGTCTTCTGGCTTAGATCGTTAGGTGCAAGCGACGAAGGCGGCACGTTAACCAAAAGAAAAATTAGTGTCAGAGAAGAAAAAATATGAACGTGCTAAAAATACAAATATTAGAAACATTGGTAATCTTGTTTCTGTACGCAATTGCCTTCTATCTTACGAAGAATATAATTGATAATACCTTAAAAAAAGCACAACTCCATAGAGCCAGAAGAAAGATGATTATCAAAATAACTCATCTTTTTATTTCAATTGCTGTGGTTACTTTACTTTCTGGTATTTGGGGTTTAGAACAAAAAGAAATTGCTGTATTTGCAAGTACAATACTGACAGTTTTAGGTATAGCTTTTTTTGCTCAATGGTCACTGCTATCCAATATCACATCGAGCCTTTTACTTTTCTTTACTCACCCTATAAGATTAGGAGATACTGTTAAGATTTTGGATAAAGATTACCCAATGGAAGGGGAAGTTAATGAATTGAATTATTTCTTTGTTCATCTAAAGACAAAAAAATGGCCAGACTATAACCGTTCCTAACTCCATGATTTTTCAAAAGTCGGTATCAATTATTGTAAACCAAGATGAGAAGTCGTTCAAAAAAACATTACCCAATAAACTCGTTTCGACTGATATAAAAGATAATTATAGCAAAGCAAATGATAAGATATAGACTTATATTATAAGTGAGAAACAAACGCCAGCACCTCGCAATATTTAAAAAGGAGCAGCGGGTATAGTGTTAGCGGAGGATTCATTTTTTTCACTGCTGCGGTTGCGGGGCATATTTAACTGCTGTTAAATCCGCTGCTCTTTTTTTATACTCACGTTAATGAAACAGGATGTGTAAAAGAAAGCTCCGGGAGATACAAAGAAACTGTCGTGGTGTCCGAATAGTGTCCGAAGTGAAATGAAAAAGGCCTTCCGAGTTAACTGAAGGGCTTTTCAGTAGACCAAAGGATGGAATTATCGAACCATTTCCACAGGGATTTGGCGGTATTGGATAAATACTTCGAGTTAGATTAGATGCGTTTACACTACAAGCCTCATCTATTTTACTATATGTCTATTAAGTATACTAACGAGACGAAGTACATTTGCTTCCTCCTGATGAATAACACAATAAAGAGCAGCAAAAGAATGCTTTAGCGGAAACAAACTATTTGTAACGGATGCCCCGGTCTCCTAGGCCTTGGAAGCAACGGGCAAACAGTGCCAGGGCTTCCACAAATGCCAGGGTTAAGCATTACTAATTCCCAGGTGCTTTATCCTTTCTTTTGAAAAGCTCAGTAGCTGCCCCTAGGTTAAGCGGGTCACTGATGAGTCCTACTTTGAAGACACTGAGGTTTCTCTCAAAGCGAATGTTGTAGTAGTCCTGCCCACGGTAAAACTCCGTAAACAGGGCTATGTCCCTTAGCCATTCCGGATAGTACATATACCTCAGGGAGAAGAGCAGCCGTTCTTTTATATCGCTCTTCTCCGCTTGTCCGATGGGGCCAAAGATCCAGCCAGCCTGGCTAATGATCCTGGAGCTGGCAAGAAACTTGGAGGGCAACTGCTGCCCTTTTTTACTTAGGTCCAGGTTGCTATATTTCACCTTGAGCCGGTTTAAACCATAAATGTCTTCAAGGTGCCTCGGAAAGGGACCGTTCTCTAAGCTTAGCCAGGGCAGGTGACGCTCGTAATAAAGCTCAAGCAGGCTGAAACCGGATAACCCTTCCCTGCTTATCCCCTGATAAAGAGTAAGGGCAAAAGAAGCGTAGTTCGTTGAAAAGCTTCCATTTTCCAGGTTAATACTCCCGTCATTCTTAAAAAAAGGTCCTTCCTGACCATTGGAGTGGTGGGCTAGGCCCACTGTCGCGTAAGCACGGGAGTAAATAAACTTGCTCTGAAAGATCTTGTCCCAAAAGCCTAGCCTATGATGAAAGTAAATGGGCGCAATGTAGCTGGGGTTCTCTACCGGCAAAGACTTTGTCCTTTTCATCCGCAGAACAATGTGCGGACTGAATTGCAGGGTCCATTGACTTCTCTTGCCGGTGACATAAAAGCTCGATGCGATCTGTGCCTCAAAGAGCAGTGGCTCCAGGTTGCCAAGTCCCTCTCCAAAGGTTAAGTAAGACAGTGGCCTGTTTACCCTGGTAAGATCCCTGAAGGTGAGGCCATCGCCTTTCAGCGAATCCTGCACCTGACCAAGTGCGGCTGTTGAGAATAAGACAAAAAAGAATGTTGGTAAAAGGTAAAAGTTTACTTTCGGCTGTGGCATCTGATTCTGTTGTTTTGTTAATTTAGATAGTACTTATAGTACTTGAAGAGGGTGCTTTTGTTCAACAGTTTTTTTCATGCCGGAGCAAGACACAAAGATTACTTCGCCTGACTCATCAAAATAAGCCAGCTGAAGCGACAGGGGCAGTCTAACCACATCGCTTAGAAACTTTGTGTGTACTATTCTATGGCTTATTTAGGAAGAAAGACATGTTTCGCGACCCATGGCTGAAAAGCTACCCGTGCTCCGTATACTGACAAACAAGAGCAATCATTTCTTCTTCTTCTTGGGTGCCGTGGATTCAGCCTCACACATGTGTGAGAAAAGAATGGTGCTGTCGAATCTGCGCAACCAGTTTACCTTGTTGGCAGAGTTTGACTGAAATAAAAGTCTAGAGACAAAGTGCACTTCCGGAAGGTTCCTGTATGATTACCAGAAGGTTTTTTTAGGTGAGAATGCGGAAAACGAGGAGGAGGGTGCTATTGATAAGATTGAGCCGGCAGCCATTGCCGGCATCCTATACCTGACGCCTTACATGTTCAACCTGGACCTGCGGGTAGACAACAAGTTGCGCCCTGAGAAAAGGTTAGGAAGGGAAGTACTAATCTTCCCGCGTACTTTCCTGTTTGGCGAGTATGAGTACCAGGCTGACTTAGGCTGGGTGAACGACTTTGAGCCGGAGGATGGCACGGGCAAGGGGGGCAACTACAGACGTGAGACAACCTGGAACGTGGGGGTTGTGTATCTCGTTTCTAAGACTTTTTCGCTGATGGGCAGCTACGACATCGGATTCAGTACGGGGGAGGTGCCGAAGGGCCATGCTTTCAACGCCGCCGAGCCGTAGTGAAACACCGGCAACGGGAAAGGTGCCTTTGGTTCTTTAGGAAAAGATAATATATAGAAAAAACTCACAGATGGTTTAGAACATGTGACTGCTTCCCGAATAGTTCGATAAGCCTAACCGAAGGGGAAACTTATCGAACCAAAAAAGCCACTCCGTTTGATGTGGAGCGGCTTTTATACTATGGTAGACCAAAGGATGGAGTTGTCGAACCTTTTCCACAGGGATTTGGCGGCTTTGGGCAAGTACATGAATTTAAGAAACGACCGCCCTTAATCAGCTCTTATGTACTAAGAAAGCATATTGAAGTATGGGATCATAAATAAATGTAAAACCTCATCAGTCTAAGTGATATTTTTTCATTGGGCTACATTTGTAACTTTTGCGACCCAATCTACGATGGGCTGTATCACCTCGGGACCTACCGTGAAAGATTTAAGGTTCTGGTAATTCTGCTGATGCCCATTTTCATCCTTTAAAAAAATGTGGTTGTACCCTTCCATCATCTTAAGTGTGACATTTTTATTTCCGGCTGCTTTAAAGGCTCCTGCTAACTTTTTTGCATCTCCCGGTGGAACATTGTTGTCAGTAGTACCCTGCATAATGAGCACAGGAACTGATTTTATCTGCCTGGCCGTTTCTAAAGGATTGTAGTTAAGGAAATAGCGGAGCCAAGGGTTACTGTCTGCTTCTTTTAAGTTTTCCTGTAAGGCCTTCTTAAATGCTTTTTCTCTTTCTTCAGGCGTAAGGTTCTTCCCTTGTTCCAGGCTGGTTCGAATCTGATATTCCAGAAGTTCCTTTCCCGGGCTGGCGGGCCCTGCCATTAGTACAATACCATTCAGAGCCTTATTCGTTTTGGCAATCATAGGAGCGATCATGCCCCCTTCACTTAGACCTACTAGTACTACTCGGTCTTTATCTATCCTTTTTTGCTTCTTGGCAAATGCAATTCCTTCGCGTATGTCATCTGCTCTTTCTGCGGAAGTAGCATTTTCTAAGTTTCCGGTAGATTGTCCCACACCCCGATCATCCATGCGCAGCACGGCTATACCATTTCTGCCAAGTTCGTCTGCCAGTTGCCCGAATAGGTGATATGGGCCTCCGAAAGGAGTATTGTTATCCCGGTCCTGCGGACTGGAGCCAGTGATGGTAACTACTACGGGTACAGGCTTAGATGCATTTTTAGGAATTGTTAAGGTGCCAGCTAATACGTGACCTGCTTTTGTTTGTATCCGTACCTGCTCAGCGGTGTAGGGTGCATCTGCAGGAGCAGAATAGTCAGGGGCTTTTGTGGCCAGAGCTGCATCAGGTACACTTTCCAGTCTTTTAATAGTCTGGCCACCAGATGTTTTTCCACCTAAAATCTCACCGTCTTTATTTACCTTCAAGTGAACAGTAGTGTTGCCCAAGGCTACCCGTGCTGAGTCATTACCGGAAAAGTTTATAGTAGCATTAATGGTTTGCCCTTTTGTGCTAAGTAAAAATACCGGAACGGTTACCTGCTGCCCGCCTTTTACCCTGGCCCGCATCACAACCTGCTCCAGCAGCGAAAGCATGGGCATCTTTGGATGATAGGCCATTGCACCGGGTGTTGTTTTGATGGACTCTTTCTCTTTTGTGTCGCCTTTTACTGACACAGTCATGATACTGTCTCCTCTAAAGGTTAATACGCTTTCCTGTTGCGGGGGCGTGCCTTCAGGACTTCCCGGTTTAAGCACCTGTATGGCTAACTGCTCCAGTTGTTTTTGTTCGTTTATATTTGCTCTGTAAACGATAGGAATCTGATCCTTAAACAACAAGCGTCCTTCCAGCTTATTTCCAATCCTTGAGAAACGTTCTATAGTAAGCGTGTCAGTTCCATTCTGAAGCATAAAGCCTGATGCTATCTGCTTTTTGCTCTGTGAGTGTACTTCTGGAAGGACAAAAAAGGCAAGTAGTAATGAGGTGTAGCAAAGTTGAAGTATCTTCAATTTAAGAGGCATAATTTAAAATATTAAAAAGTTCAACTTTAAATGTGGCTAACGTTAAGCAACTGAAAATGTTGAACGTTTATCTGTTAAGGACTCTGGGCCATCTATTTAGCCTGAACAAGTATTAGATTTTCCAGAAAAAAGTATAAGGAAAAATTCCTTTGATCAGCATTGTTTTAAATAATTAGGATAAGGGTAGTGTAATCTCACCTGAATAGAATCATTGCAGCTGGTTAACACAGAGCAGATGCTATATAAGCAGGTAAGGTTGCCTGAGGCAATTATTATGTTTTGCTGAGTGTACGCTAGGGGAATGAGATGTGTGGCAGTGGATAGGAGAGACCCAACAAATGCTGTTAGCAAACTAGGAAGGTGAAACTACTTCTTATTATAGGGGCACTGTGGCTCAATGGAATGAAAGATTGGGTAATTACTAACAGGAGAGTAGGAGTTGTTAAGGAGTGAGCGTTATATTTCTATCTGCACTAAGACTCCCTGATTCATCGAATGTTCGATAAGTCTCCCCTTCAGTTAAAAATATCGAACTAAAAAAGCCGCTTCATTTAATGTGAAGCGGCTTTTTCATAGTAGTAGACCGAAGGATGGAATTATCGAACCATTTCCACAGGGATTTGGCGGCTGTGAGCAAATATCTGGAGGTAGGAGAGGAGCGGTAATTCCCTTCTCATCAGTAGCATTAAAGAGCTTGGTTATCATAAAAGCTGTTATTCATCAAAACCATGCCATATGAGTGGCCTTAATTTGAAGTCTCTTAGAATGCTGGCGCCATTTAAATTGCTCCTCTACTTTCAAAAGAGGTAGAGGCTTGTAACTCTTGCTTACTATGTTGACCATAGAGTACCTGGCGATCGGAAACTTGAGAATCTAATCTAGTTGGATACGGTGGTGAATTGCTTGAGGGGCAGTAGTTCACTGTGGCTTCTGACAAAACAGCTTCTAACGAGTAGGGGGGAGGGATGGAAAGCCCGTAGAAGAAGTGTTGGTCGGGAAGCGGGGGAGCAAGCCTTGAAATAGTACTAATGGGGTACAAATTAAGGCTTTATTTGTCTGATGGAGAGGGGGTAAACTGTCCTATGTGGAGAGCCCTACTCTAAGATGATTTCATCTGAATTTTACTTCCTGAAATTTTATTAGAAAGTACTAAAAATTGTTTTGATATAGGAAATAAGTCCTATTTTTGCCAATTTTATAGTCTATTTATATTAGAAATTTAATAAATATTGATCAGTAAATTTAAGAGCCTTCTTCTCTTTGAGTCCCTTTTCAAGAACGCGGGAGTTGGTATTGCGGTGGTTGACGGTGACGGGGTGCCAATAAAGGTCAACACTAAGCTTTGCGATCTGCTCGGCTACTCGGAGGAGGAGCTGTTGGTGATGCCTTTCAAGGACTTCACCCATCCGGAGGACATGGAGAAGGACCTTGGGCTGTTCTCCGAGCTGCTCTCGGGTGTAATTGACTCCTATGAGATGGAGAAGCGCTACGTCAGGAAGGACGGCAGGGTGTTTTGGGGGATGCTGACGGTTTCCATGGCGGGGCAGGCTGATGGCACAGCCACGGTGATGGGGATGGTGCAGGACATTGACTCAAAAAAGAAGGCTGAGGGAGAGCTTCTTGAAAGCCAGATGCTGCTCAAGCAGCACAACGCCTACAAGGACAAGATCTTCTCCGTCATTGCCCACGACCTGAGAGGCCCGGTTAACAGCACCGCAAGGCTCTGGAGATAATCGAGAAAAACAGTGGCTCTTTCCCAAAGGAGAAGATAGTTGACCTCATCTCCAAGCTGAGGCGAAGTGCCCACACAACGGCAGAGATGCTCGAGAGCCTGCTGGCTTGGTCCCAGTCCCAGTTCAGGCAGTTGAGGTTTGAGCCTGCGTCCCTGGCGCTGGGAGAGGAGGTGGAGAAGGTGGTCGGGCAGTTGCAGCAGCAGGCTTCCGACAAGAGCATTCCTGTCCAGGTTGACGTGCCTGCCGGGCTGTGGGTCCACGCTGACAGGCAGATGCTGCACCTGATCCTTCGAAATCTCTTGTCCAATGCCATTAAGTTCTCCGAGGCTGGTAAGGCAGTGCGTTTAGAGACTGCCAAGAGCTCCTCTTTTATCCACGTCTCCGTCAAGGATGAGGGGGTGGGCCTGAGCCCGGAGAGCATCTCCAGACTGTCGGGCCGAAATGCGGACGGCTTCACCTCCTATGGCACGAAAGGGGAGAAGGGAACAGGCCTTGGCATCAACCTTTGCATGAACTGCATTGAGATGCACGGGGGCAGCCTCCTGATTCAGAGCGAGGAGGGCAGGGGGAGCCGGTTCACTTTCTCTCTCCTCGCCTCGGCCCCAGAGAAGAACTCTGGCGCCCTCTGTTCCGAGGGATTAAAGGGATGCAAGTCAGCCTTGGGATTAAGCTAAAAGCAGCCAGGGCTGTCGATGATCCGCCACTTTATTATTCAGCAGCTGTTTTGAGGAACAGCACTGTTAAGGGTATTTTCAAGTAATGGAAGATAGAAAGAGGGCGGCATTTAGTCAGTGCCGCCCTCTTTCTATCTCATGGATGACTTGCAATGAGGTGTGAAAACGGTTAAAGTTGGACGTGAGTGCTTTGATGCACTCACGCGCCTTGTTACCTGGCAATCTTGTTTCTTTTCTCCTCCAGCTCCTCCATGACAACGGCAGCCAGTCCTTCCAGTAATGTCTTATCCTCAGAAGAGAACTCCCTTGGCTTTGTGTCCCCAATACCAACGACCCCTATGTTGAAGCCATCCGGTGTTCTCAGCGGCGCGCCCGCGTAAAACTGAAGTCCGAAATCACCATGGACAAAGGGGTTTGAAAACAGGCACGGCTCCTGTTTTGCGTTCTCAAACACAGTCACCTCGTCCCTGAGGATTGCCTGCGAGCACAGGGTCACCCCCCTGTCAAGCTCACAGAATCCGTCCATGCCCATGCTGGAGTTTACCCTTGTGACTTCCCTGTCCACAAAGTTCACAAACGCTATCGGCACGTTGAAAACATGCGCCGCCATGCTCACCACATGCTGGAATGTGCCTGTTCTTTCATACTCATCCAGGCTTTTGTAGCCGACCAGCCTTCTTAGCCGACGCTCTTCTTTCTCTGAGATGGGCGGAGTCTTTAGTGAATTTTCCATGAGTAAAATGGTGCTACTAGTTTTGTGTGCTACTGAGTAAAGCTTTGATCCAGTAAGGGGTGTTGAGAAAGAACAAGTTTGATGTCTTCGCTCTTGATAGGCTTGTGTATGAGCCCTGACACAAGCGGATATTCCTCTGTTCTCCATGTGTCTGCCAGATCAAGGGAAGAGGTAAGAATGTAGATGCTGCACCTTGCTTTTATCTTTGGGTTAAGCTGAGCCGCCGCCAGTGCGTCCAGAAAGCCCCATCCGTCCATGACAGGCATGTTCAAATCCAGAAAGATCAGATCAGGGACAGCATCGTCTCCCCCTGAACCCAAGGCCTCCAGGGCCTCTGCGGCAGACAAAAAATATTTGGTTTCATGTGTAAAGCCTTCTAAGGCGAGCATGCTCTCTGTCAGGAATATACTTAGCTGATCATCGTCTATGAGGAAAATCTTCATACTACATCTTGGGTAAATAAATCAAAAACTTAGTGCCTTCTCCAACTTTGCTTGCCACCTCCACATGACCGCCTATGGCTTCTAGATGGGTTTTTACAAGGTAGAGGCCTATTCCCCTGCCTTTTTTATCTGTGTGGAACCGCTTGTAGAGCTTAAAGACACTATCCCGGGCCTTTTGCAGATCAAAGCCACACCCGTTATCGGCAAAAGAGAGAAGCATGCCTTTATCAGAATTGCTGAAGCACTTGATGGACACAGCAAGGACACGTTCCTTGGATCTGTACTTGATGGCGTTTGACAGCAGGTTATAGAATATGCTGTAGAGGTAGGCTTTGTTTGCGCTGACGCTAAGTCCCTCTGCTATGTCATCAGTAACAACCCCGCCGCAATCATTAAGCGAAGCACTCAATGAAGACACCACCTGCTGTATGACGAACTTTACACTGACTTGCTCTGTCTCCAGGTTCCCTTTGCTGTCCCTTATGCTAAGGATGGTGTTCATGTCCTTCATGACCGTGTCGAGCCGGACCATGCTCTCCTGCAGGTTAGCCAGAGACTTGTCGAACATGTCTGTACGCCTGTCGATCCTGGTCAGCAGGTTTGCAAGCCCGAGGGCATTGGCCACTGGTGCCCGGAGGTTGTGCGAGACGATGTAAGTGAACTGCTCCAGGTCCTTGTTTTGCCTGTACAGGTCCTTTGCCAGCCTTGAGAGGTCCAGCTCCTTGTCCTTTAGCAGGGTGATCTCAGTCTGGACCTCAATAAACTTTGACGGCTCCCCGTTCTCACCAAGAATGGCTGTTATGTCCACACTCACCCATGCCTCCTCCCCATTTTTCTTTCGGATGCGCTCCTCAAAGGAGATCGCCTCTCCCTTCAGAAGCTTTTCCTCCAACACCTCAAAAGCCTTGTTGCCCTTGCTGTGATGGTGCAGCAGCTTAGAAGGGGTCTTGCCTGTGGCCTCTGGCAAGGTGTAGCCTGTCAGTTTTGTGAAGCCCTCGTTCACCCACTCGATCCGCCAGTCTCGGTCGGCTATGATCACGCTGTTGTTCGTCTTGCTTGCAACCAGCGACAGTTTTTCTAGTTCCTGCTGTATTTCCTTCCTTTCAGTAATGTCCTTTTGGATGGCAATAAACCTTACAACCTGGCCTGAATCATCACATATAGGTGTGATGTCCATGGAGAACCACACTTTTTCCCCCGTCTTTTTGTAGTTGATGATGTTGGTGTTGAAGGGAACGGCTTTAAGGAGCATCTCACGCATGAAACCAACAGTCTTTTTGTCTGTTTCGGCCCCCTGCAGAAGCGTGCCGGGCTTTCTGCCTACTATCTCGGAATGTGAGTAACCGGTGAGCCTTGTAAAGCCCTCGTTCACCCACTCCGTAAATCCGTTTGCACCTGTAATAACAACCCCATGAGCTGTCTTGCTAGCCACCAGGGAGAGCACCTCAAGCTCCTGCTGGTGCTTCTTCAGGTCTGTCACATCGGTCTGTATGCTTACAAAGCCTGCTACCTCCCCGTCTTCCCCAAATATCGGGTTCACTTTAATGGACAGCCACAGGTCTTTTCCGGCTTTTGTCTTATTTAACACCTCAAAGGCGGCAGGCTGCCCATGGATCATCTTCTCCTTCACGGAAGCCAATGTGGAACTGTCTGTCTGGGCGTGCCCGAGCAACTCGATCGGCCTTTTCCCCACTGACTCCTCCAAGAGGTAGCCTGTCATTTCGGTGAAGCCCTCGTTCACCCACTCTATCCTGCGGTCCGTCCCCATGATAACGACGCCGTTTGTCGTGGTGCTTGCCACAAGCGAGAGTCTCTTTGCTTCCTGCTGTGCCTTGACTTTGTCTGTGATGTCACTGAAGTAAACAGATAGCCCTTCCGTTGACGGGAACACCTTTACCTCGAGCCATTTCCCATGTTCAGGGGAGTAGGCATCGAAACGTGCAGACTTCCCTGTCTCCATTGCCTGCCTGTAGTTCCTGAAGAACTCCGGATTGCCCTCATCTGGATACAATGAAAAGAAGGATTTGCCCAGTACATCCTCTCTCTTAAAATGCGTCAGGCGCTCGAATTCACCGTTGACGTAGGTGTACTTCCAGTCCCTGTCCATGGTGCAAAAGGCATCCGTGATACTCTCCAGAATAGTGTTCAGCCTTTTTGCCTGCTGCTGGATGGTCTCATAGGACTCCACTAGGGGTGTGATGTCTGTTACCACTGTGTGAGCGCCGATCACTTCATCCCTGACGATGATAGGGTACTTCGTCGTGTCGTAGATCCTTACCTCTCCCCCTTTCTCCAACTCCAGGTCAAATCTCGTGGGGTTTCCCAGCAGCGCCTGCTCCAGGTACTTGTTGTTGACAGTGGCCGTATCAGGAGAGAGGAAGCAGGAGGCGGGTGATCCGATTACTTGCTCTTCACTTTTTCTGAAGGCTTTAAGGAAGCGCAGGTTAGCCTCCGTGACCAAGCCTTCCCTGCTTTCCACAAAAACGATTTCAGGGCTGTTGTCAAATAAAGTCTTATAGCGCTGCTCACTTTCTTCCAAACGGGCTTGAAAGGCTTTCTGCTCTGTCACATCACGACCCACATAGTACAGGAACCCGTCTTCTTCCGACCAGACTCCCATCCAGTGCATAGGCACTTCATGCCCCTGTCGGTGGATGTAGCGGTTCTCCAAGCTAGCTTTAGTGCCGCTCTTAAGTGCCTCCTGAATAACCTGTTGGGTGCTGGCCAGGTCGTCTGAGTGCAGAAACTCCGCAAAGTTCCTCCCTTCCAGTTCCTCCCGCACATAGCCCAGGACATTCCTGCACGCCTCGCTCACATACAGAATAAAGCCATCTTTATCTATGATCCCAAAAATATCCGGGGAGCTCATTACTATCTTCTCAAAATCAATCAGGCTTCGCTCCGGTTTCATCCTCTAAAGTTTACTTAGCCAACATTACTAATCATGTCGAATTGGGGGTGGATAAAAATAACTGATTTCAAATATATGAATATAATAAGTTAACAAACAAGCTTAACAGGTTCTTTTTCTGTTTTCTTTGTGTATTGACTATGCAATTATTACCATACTGTTAAACTAGTGATTAAACTTCCTACGCCGTTCCAGGGCGACCCTTGATCTCCTTGCCGGAACGCTTCCTTCACCCTCTGTTAGGAGATGGATGTGTTTCTGCCTTTTTTTCTGCTGGCTCCTGATTCAGGCCATGCACCAGAGAGCAGAGTTTAGGATGTGGTAAGGATACCATCAGAAATTGTCTATTGGGCTGTCTGAACATAATTAAGAGGAAGTAGTCGCTACCACAGGGGCTCAGGCCCAGGGGGACAGAAGCAGAGAGGCTGCCAAAGAAACTAGCTTCAGGCGCAGAAGAGCTTCTACCCCCGCCGCAGAGGCATGTGGCGTTCTTCACCCTCTCTCTGCAAATTCAGAGCTAGACATTCATATAGTACACTATAAGGGTGGTGGTGATCAAAAAAAAGCAGCCAGTAAGAAGAGCCTTCCTTCTTATACCGGCTTCTGTATGCTTCCTGGTATAGTTTGTTCATCGCATGCCTTTGCAAGGGAAAAATTAGAGCTATGGAATTATCAAGCACCTGTCGTCAATGCAGCATTATCCAATTCAACATTCATGGAGGCTTTGGGAGTCTGAAAACTGCCTTTTATAAATAATCAAAGAAAAACCAGTACAAGGAAAACGTTCTGATTTGCTTTAGGCAATGAAAGTTAAGAATAAAAGCCCAGGTACAGAAGACAAGGTGAAGAAGCCTGTCCTTTTCATGTGAAGAAGTGCTTTAACATTTAACAACAGTCATTGCTTGCTGGTCCGCTTCCCCCTCAAGCGGTTTCTCTTGAAGCTATACATGGAGTACCAGCTCCGCATATCCGCTACAGTCAGGTAAAGGCAATACAGGAAAAAAGGTACCAAAATAATAAGAGCGGCTACAAGCATTGTGTTCTTAGTGAATTTCGCAGCGCAAAATAGCACACCTGCTCAATAAAAAAAACATCCTAATGAGCCGTATATGGGACCCTCGCAAGCTCTAACAAGAGATGAAGCGATTTCTCCCTGTAGGAGGGACACAAGCCGATCAGGTCTTCTCCTGGCATAAGTTGGCAGCTCTTGACGGGTAATATCTGTTAAGGGCAAGGTCCGGGCACTACTTAACCGTGTCTATTCCCTGGTTCAGACATCTCAGGGAACGGCAATCAAGTGAGACGGTGCTACCGTGCCAAAACCCATCCTATGTGAAAACCACCTCTTGCCTTTCTTTTTAGTGAAGCTACACTTGAGGCATGTAAAGGCATTGGCGGCGCCCTTTGCTGCACTCATTTGTACTACGGTCCCAAGGCTGAACTTGGATGAAACTGGCCAGCACAGTGTGCCCAACCATTTTTTCTTTACATGCTGGCTACAGCACAGTGATGTGGAGACTAAAAGATTACTCTTATGGATATGCCTCTGGCATATTTCTTATGGCTGCTTTTCTGTAACTCTCCACTCTCTGTTTTTAAATACCAAGTCTCTCAAAAAGAAAACAATGGACTGCGCGCCAGGTAGCCTGATATACCTAAACCCTGCGCTGATAATATCAGTATGTAGTTTGTTTACACGATTCCCAGAGATGAGGCAGCAACTTTCAAACGCTTTCGGCAAGGTTTTCATTACCATTGAGGCAGACACAGAAAACAAGTGGGTACACACCAACTGGGTCGGCTATTTGACGCAGGAGAACATCAGGGCGGGCGCCCTGGCCTATACGAGCATGGTCAAGGAGCATGGGTTTAGCTGTGTGCTGAATGACACGAGCGAGGTTCTTGGGACTTGGGACCACTCCCTTGACTGGGTGGTAAACGAATGGTCATCGCAGGCAGCCACTGCCGGAATAAAGCACTTCGCTCTTATCACCACTCCTGAGTCTTTCGCGGGGGCTACGGCATCTAATTTCTCCTCTACCAACAAAGCTTTTGAGGTAAAGATATTTGCTGATGCACCCACTGCCGAGGCGTGGTTGCGCCAGCACTCCTTAGGAGCAGGGGTTAATCTGCGTTGGTCCTGATGCGTGGGCTGAAATATTAAAAGACGATGGAACAGCAGGTCGAGCTAAAGAAGCTGTTTGGGGATGTGTTCTTCACAGCCAAGTGGGTCAGCAACGGTACCTTTTTCCTTCCCGGAGGGCACACTTCCTGACTCTCCCAGGCTAAGCTCCGGCACTCTGCACTCCAGCCCGACGATGCGGCTTGAAAATGGGTGTCATAAAACAATGCCCTCCTGCGTCGTCTGCTTAACAGGAAAGTCTTGGTCGCCCCACTGCTCCTTGACGTTGGTTTCTATGGTGAGGCTGAGGGCGGTGAGCGGTACATCCTCCAGCTTGTTCTCGAATGGGTCCTCAATACGCTCACCCACCAAATCCAGCGCTAAAAACACGAAAGAAATCATAACGGAGACAGGAATAGTGGCCATGCCCATCTCACTCACGAAAGCGAAGGGCAACAACGAGGCATGTATGAACACAAAAACCCGGGAGAAGAAACTGTACTGGCGCGGGAAGGGGGTATTCTTGATTCGCTCGCTCATGCCCTGGATGTTGTTGAACTCCACCAGCGTGTCCTCCAGCTTTACAAACCGGTAATCCGAGACCCAACCTCTCTTGAAGGCCTGCCGCAAGTCCTCGCCCTGCAGCTCAAGTAGGAAGTTGGGAGGGTTGTTCTTGTGGTAGAAGGCCTCAAACTCATCTTTCTGTAGGAAAGCCTGTATATCGGTGTATATGTTGGTCTCCTCGTATATTTCTTCCTGGGCCGTTATGTTATAAGCATGCTTTAACCGCAGGAACACGCGCAGCGCATGCACAAAGGCAATGTGCCTGTAGACCATACGGCGTTGCAGTTCTTTTACCGCTGCGGCCTCCGCCTCTTCACTTGGAATGACCATCGTAATCACCTGGCGGGTCCAGGCGCGGCTGTAGTTAACCAGCAGGCCCCATATCTTGCGGCCTTCCCACCACCGCTCATAGGCACTGTTGCTCTTGAAGCCCAGAAAGATAGCCAGTGCCGTGCTCAGTGCGGTAACGGTGTTGAAAGGAATGCTCAGGTAGGCCACCTCAAAATGGTCATGGACAAGGTAAACAGCGACTGCCAGCAACAGGTAGTAAAGCAGGCTTTTCCATGCATAATGGAGGATTCCCCTCCAGCTCAAATTTCTCCGGACTATCATTTAACAGTATAAAGTATGAAGCTTTTACTTCAGGCGAGGGGAAAAGTTTTGAGATTTGACCTGTTAGCCTGACCTGTCTTAGCGACTGGCACCCGCTGTATCATACCGGCATTAGCACTTCGTCAGCCGGTACATTGGCAAGCGTCTGTTAGCGGCAGATCACTACCAATGGTATATTATGCGTTTTTATGTTCCAATGGGAAGCTAGGTCTCTCAATTTTTTCCCGTTAAGTTTAATTCCGAATTTTGGCGTGTGTTTTAACTATGGCAAGCTCATAAGCGAAAATAGAAAACAAGACAGCATTCCGCTACACCACCTCACAAGTTCCCCCTTTCTTGCATTTACCACAGAAAGTACGGATGACGAAACATTTGATGGACTTCACCGCCATGACTTTTATGAGATTATTTGGTTTGCCAAAACTGTCCCCAATGAGTCCGTTGAAATTGACTTTGTACCCTACCAGCTGAAAGAAAACGAAGTTTATCTTTTAAGGACAGGTCTTTCAAGTGAGAAAAACAACGCAGAAGGGCTATGTAATGGCCTTTGCAAAAGAGTTGTTTTATCAGTTGGTGGATAGACATTCCTTTGCCAGTAGGAGTGCCCAGTTAGGGTGGATTGGAAGCCATTAAAAGCCTGTTATCACTTATCCTGAAAGAATACAACCACCAAAAATGAATGGCACTGCTAAAGCCTTATTTAGTTTAGGTGCTTTTCTGTTTCATGCTGTGGCTGCAACGAATGGTGAGGAAAAAACAGGCGATAGCAGGATTAATGAACTGCTTCAACTGGTTGACCGGCACTACCTGCAACAACGTGAAGCAACATTCTATGCAGACCAGCTAAACAATAGTGTAAAACATCTGAACGCTCTTGTCAAAAGGAAAAGGGGCGCTAGGGTGAAAGAATGGGTTTTGCAACGGTTGATACTGTAGGCAAAACGTGAAATCCATTTTGGTAATCTGACCTCTAAAGAAATAGCTTATAGGCTGGGATTCTGTAAAGGATGTACTCAGCTAGCCAAGGGGGAAAAAGGACTACCTGCAGGGCTAGGATTGTAGGCACCTGCTGTTGATGATTAGCGCACGAGGGAACGAGGGGAGTGCGCGTAGCGCTGCAGTGTAGATCTGACAGGAATCGGAGGAAGAAATTTTAGCTTGCCTAGAAAGGTCGTATATGTCGGGAACAGGGAGAAACCAGCAGAGGGCATAGTAGCTGAGGATAATAAGCTGCACCACGAGGACTACGGCAGAGTTTGGCAATCTGAACATGCCTCTTCTTTAATCGGCATGGAGGTCAGTCCTTCTTGGGCGAAGGTGCACAGTTTACACTATTCAGCACTTCTAAGGGTCAAAACCCCAAGCGTGCCTGAAACAACGGATGCCAAGAGTATGCCGTATTTCGCCTGTTCAATCATATGTGGGTCTTTGAACGCCAGGGCGGCAATAAAAAGGGACATAGTAAAGCCCACACCGGCTACAAAAGCAATGCCCACAATATGCCTCCACGTAACTGCCTCAGGAAGGGGTACCACCCTGAACTTTACCAGCACCCAGGTAAATAACAGGATTCCAACCAGCTTTCCTAATACCAAACCTGCAAACACCCCTATGCTGATGGGATGTAAAAGATCGGAGAAGAAAGTTGAACCGATTGCAACACCGCCGTTAGCAAGGGCAAAGAGGGGAATAACCAAAAAAGTGACCCAAGGGTGTAGGGCGATTTCTATTTTCTGTAAAGGCGTCTGAGCTTCGGCACTCTTATTTTTTACTTTCTCAATTACCTGATGTTGCTTTTGAGTCATCAGAGGGCCCTGGTTCGGGATCTCCTCATCAAATTCTGCCACCAGCACTTCCAGACTAGCGGAATAAGCTGACTCATCTATCTTCGTACGTGCCGGAATAGCGAACGCTACCAACACCCCTGCGATAGTGGCGTGCACGCCGGAAAGCAAAAAGGCAAGCCACACTCCTCCAATGCCGATCAAAGCATAAAACAGCGTATTTCGGACTCCTGCACGGTTCGCTACCCAGAGAATGCTTAACAAAGCAAACCCGTAAGCAAGACTTTCAAAAGACAAATTTGAGCTATAAAAAAAGGCTATAACCAGTACAGCCCCCAAATCATCTATAGTGGCCAGAGCAACCAGGAAAACCTTTGCGGAAACAGGTACTTTTTTGCCTGCAAGGGACATGAGTGCCAACGCAAAGACAATATCAGTTGCCATGGGAATGCCCCACCCACTTAAGGAAGTTCTGCCTATATTGATGATAAAGTAGGTTAAGGCCGGAAAGATCATGCCTCCCAGGGCGGCAGCCATCGGCAATAGCGCTTTGTTGAAAGATGACAACTCACCAGCAATAATTTCACGCTTGAGTTCCAGCCCCACCACAAAGAAGAACATAGCCATAAGCCCGTCATTTACCCAATGGTGAAGCGAATAGGTTAAAAGGTAACCTGTTAAACCTATGGTAAACTCTGTTTCCCATAGCTGATGGTAAGCCTCACTCCAAGGCGAATTCGCCCATAGAATAGCAACAAGCACTGCTAACATCAAAACCGCACCTCCAGAGTTTTCATAGTGCAGAAACTTATTAATAGGCTCTATGGAGCGGTCAAGTATTGTTTTCTTCATCGTATGGATCTTTCTCCTTCGCCGTGTCTGCAACTAGAAGCAAAGCGCTCGTATAGTAAATCTGGATTCTACTAGCGTTATTAACGCCAAAGCGGGCTGCCTTTTGCTTTTACGTGATAATACCATGAGCCCGTAAAAGGAAGGTAAGAACAAGCGTCAACTCCTAGACTGGGTCCACCTTATTCGCCCCAGATAAGCAAGAAGCTGCACATTGCCGCATAGCAGACAGCAAATCAATATTAGGGCTCATGTTTTTTATCAGTTCCACCAGTATTTTGCTTACGCATATTCTGGAATTGCAACGGTTAACTGTAGGGTTTTTCTCAGGCAGCCATTCTTTGTTTGTATAGTCTTTCCTCATACTGGCCGGGTGTGAGGTAGCCCAGCGCTGAGTGTCTACTTTCCCGGTTGTAGAAGCCTAAGATATATTCAAAAACAGCCAGCCTGGCTTCTTGCCTGGTGGTGAACTTGCGGTGGTAGACCAACTCTGTTTTCAATGTCTTGAAGAAGCTCTCGGCCACGGCATTGTCCCAGCAGTTACCCTTGCGACTCATGCTCTACTACATACAGGTAATCCCTTCAGTTGTTAGCGGAAGACACTGCAGGCGTACTGCAGGCCCCGATCCGAGTGGAACAGCAGGTTTTGAGTCACCGGCCTGTTTCTCACGACCATCCGGAAGGCTGCCACTGTTGTCGATTCGGCCTCCATGGTCTCGCTCAATGCCCAGCCCACTACCTTCCGGTCTGCCGGATCGAGTATAGCCGTCAGATAAAGCCATCCTTCCCCGGTGTTGATGTAGGTCAGATCCGAGACCCACTTCTCTCCCAGTCTTTCGGCGGCAAAATCCCGGTTCAGGTGATTCTCAGCCACTGTGAAGACATGGTTGGAGTCAGTAGTCTGCACCCAGTGTTTCCTGCGCACGATGCTCTTTATGTGATGCTTTCGCATCAGACGGGCCACGCGCGGGCGAGAGGCTCTGATGCCTTGGTCCCTGAGCTTAAAACTGATGCGGGGAGAGCCGTAGCGGCATTTGCTTTGTTGGTACACTTCTTTCACAGAGGCAAGAAGCTGTTGCTCTTTGCGCTCCCTGAGCCCCACTGGGTATTTGAGCCAGTAGTAAAATCCGCTGATGCTCACACGCAGCACCCGGCACATCTTCTCGACGGGGTATTGGCACCGGTGCTCATTTATGAACCCAAATACCGCCCGTCTCCCCTGGAGAAGATGCTGAAGTCCTTTTTGGCGATGTCGATGCCCACGCACTGTCTTGTAGCTTGTTCCATAGCATGAGTGGTTATAGTTAGCGACCCTTCTTTCTCCTTCGTCTTGCCTTTTGTCTTACACTTGCTTATCCACGTTGATAGCCTTAAGTACTGTCCAGACTCTTAGAGAAAAGGTAGGGGGAATGGAGCTTCCTTTTTTACGGTATAGTACTGCTGACTTACCTGCCGCTCCATCTCTCATTCCCCCTGGTCAATGCACCTAGTCTAACTACGGTGAAAGGACCATTGTAAAACTTTGTATAAAGGTAAAAGCCGCTCCATTTGACGTGGAGCGGCTTTTTTACTGTGGTAGACCGAAGGATGGAATTATTGAACCTTATCCACAGGGATTTGGAAGCATTAGAAGGTTACCTGCAACTTTAGAACTCCATCTGATTCACATAGCTGAGGCAAACCAGAAAGCACACCTTCTGGAACATCGGGATACTGATTTGTGATAGCCTATCTTGAGTCACGAAACCACTCCTGGGCAGATCAGCAGGCTGGAATTTTTATATCATACTTCAGGTCAAAATCAAAGGCCTGACTCAAAGTAAATTTCTAAAGTAATATTCGAAAACCAATATATTTATGCTTTGAACATGATACCTTTGGCCTGTTATTAATCCAAATTTGGGAAGAGGTAAAATGGGAAAAAGGTTTTTTGTGTTTTCTTAGTGTTGACTGCATTAGTGGTTTTTCATCTTAGTAGTTCTAAGGAAACCGACTTAACTCTTAGATAAGCCTTTCCTTTCAGCAACAGAACTAGAAGCTTATGCCTACGCTTAATCCATACGGAGCATACAAAATGTCTTCTGTGTCTAAGCCTGTGAAAGGAACGCTTCCGTATACCCTGAGATTTACCTTTTTGGATCTTAAAGGCTGCAATCTGTATCCTACAATAGGGTAAGCTAAGTATTTTTCATTTGTGTTTCCATTTATCAAGGTACCTCCCAAACCGAATTCAGCAAAGTGTCTCCCTTTTCCTAAATTCCCTGTTACATGGTGCGTGACTGTTATGAATTGCTCTGGGGAACAACCTTCAGAGGAGCAAATGCTGAATTCTTCATTGTACCCTACACCTACCTTACCTGAGAAGAAAAAGCCTTGGCTGATGAAAAGCAATCTGTCGTAGTTTAAGGAGACAATAGAAGCATCCCCTAATAAGTTTATGTAGATATTATTTTGTGGTCTTATCTCTGGTTTGTCAGTTAAGCCTGCTTTACTCTGAGCAAACAAGCTTAGGCTGGATGCGGTAAGCGCAATCAACAACACGATTTTTTTCATGAGATTTTAGGTTGGTTTCTTAATTAGTTCTGGCTTTACATGAGTTGTGTCAGGCTTGTATAAAAGCCTGATACTGCTTCTTTAACGTTTTTAGTTTATTCCTCGTCAATCTGTACTTACTGTAAATGCTTATTTGTTTTTCCATGCTTTTACAATGGTGTTCTCATTTTTATAATAAGGTTGCTTTGCCCGGAAAATAAAATTTTGGTTACTTGTAGAAACAGCGTTAATAGCAGGTGAGTGATATTAGCACCCCAAGCAAAAAATAATTATTTTTAGGCTTTTTAATAACTTTAGGGCGCACAGCATCTAATCTCGATTTATATTTATTGTAGGAGAAAAGTTGATAATAGGTAAAAATGAACCAAAAACTATAAGTTGCTGCAGAGGAGTTGACTATCAAGTAAAGGAGGAGGTGGTAAATGCTGTCTGCACACAAGTATTATAAACGTGAGATTTTTCTCCAACAGCTTTTGAAACCGAGAACTTTATTATATATTAGCTTAAATAAATGGAAAAAGCACAGAACCATACAGCGTATTATAGCTACTACTTTAATAAGGGAGGCTAACCTGTGTGCTAAAAACAGATAAATTGTAAGCCTCCTGAACGGAGGCTTTTTTTATGCATCATGATGAACAGGAATTTAAATAGCAGCTTTTCTTTTTACTATTACTTCTATCTATGGAAGAAGAGGGGATTTCTATGGTAAAGAAAGCTGTGGTTTATTTACAAGAGTCCCCTCCGGTGGACTCTTTTTTGTTTAAAGAGCCTTTCAAATGGCAAAGGGCAGTCAGGAAGTTAAGATCAAGGATACTATAAATTAGCCAGTAAATATGATTATCATCGCAAAGAGGCTCCAAAGTGTTCAGGAATATTACTTTTCAAAAAAGCTCGGAGAAATAGCGCTGCTTAATGCGGAAGGGCGGGACATTATTAACCTTGGCATTGGCAGCCCGGACATGGCTCCTCCCCAGCAGGCGGTAAAGGCATTAAGCACATCAGCAAACAAGGCGGCCGAGCATGGATACCAGAGTTACAAGGGAGTGCGGGAGCTGCGGCAAGCGTTCTGTGATTGGTATGCTGCTTATTATAATGTGTCTCTAAATCCTGATACGGAGGTGCTGCCGCTTATGGGTTCTAAAGAGGGGATCACTTACATTTCGAACACATACCTGAATGAGGGGGACAAGGTGCTGGTACCAAACCCCGGCTATCCGGCCTATGCGGCCGCCACAAAGATTGCAGGAGGGGTTGTTAGAGAGTATGATTTGAAGGAGGAAAATAACTGGTTTCCGGACCTGAAGGCTTTGCAGGAGCAGGACCTGACCGGGGTAAAGATCATGTGGGTTAATTATCCGCACATGCCCACCGGGGCGCAGGCCTCCCGTGCCCAGCTAGTGGAGCTTGTTACTTTTGCTGAGCGTAATGGTATCCTGCTTTGCCACGATAACCCTTACAGCTTCATTTTGAACAATACCCCTCTTAGTATCTTCTCTGTAATGGGTGTAGCTGAGCATGTGCTGGAGCTGAATTCCCTTAGTAAATCCCATAATTTGGCCGGTTGGAGAGTGGGCATGGTGGCTGGTCACCCGAAACACATAGAGAACATCCTCATCGCTAAAAGTAATGTCGACTCCGGTATGTTCTTGGGTATACAAAAGGGAGCTATAAAGGCTTTAGAAATGCCCAGCGGTTGGTACGAAGGTTTGAACGAAATTTACAGGGAAAGAAGAAAAATAGTCTGGCAGATAATGGAAGAGTTAAAGTGCTCCTACAGCAGAAATCAGGCTGGACTATTTGTGTGGGGAAAGGTGCGTGATGAGGTAGAGGAAGTGAGCTGCCTGGTGAATGACCTCCTTTACAAAGCAGGAGTTTTTGTTACTCCCGGTTTCATTTTCGGAACAAATGGTAACAGGTACATCAGAGTATCCCTGTGCTCTGACACTGAGCGCTTAAAAAGTGCATTAAACAGAATAAAGACATTAGGAACAAAATTGTAAACAGTTATGAAAGTAGGAGTTATTGGTTTGGGACTAATAGGAGGCTCTATGGCACTCGACCTGCAGCAAAGAGACTTTGCGAAGAAAATAGTAGGTACAGACAACAATCCAGATCACATTGATATAGCCAAGAAGGCAGGTATTATTCAGGAAGAAGGCAGTTTGGCGGAAATAGCCCAAACGTGCGACCTGATTATCTTAGCCACTCCGGTAGATGTAGCCCCTGGTATACTGCTGGAGTTGCTAAGCCAAGTTAACGAAGAGACAGTCATACTTGATGTAGGGTCTACTAAAGAGCATATCTGCAGAGCAGTGGCCAAGCACCCCCGAAGAAGCCAATTCGTTGCATGCCATCCCATTGCAGGCACGGAGAATACCGGTCCTGGTGCTGCACAGAAAAAGCTGTTCGACCACAAGGTGAGCATCATCTGCAACTCCAATGACAGTGATGCCAGTGCGGTAAAGAAAGCGGAAGCACTGTTCGCTGCCCTGAAAATGGAGTCAGTACACATGGAGGCACGTGAGCATGACCGGCACATCGCCTACGTATCGCACCTGTCACACATTACTTCCTTTGCGCTAGGGCTTACAGTGCTGAACATCGAGAAAGACGAGAAAAGCATTTTCAATTTGGCGGGCAGTGGGTTTGCCTCCACTGTCAGGCTCGCCAAAAGCTCACCGGACATGTGGGCTCCAATTTTCAGTCAGAATGCGAGCCATGTTTCTGCAGCACTGGGCGCGTATATTGAGCAACTGATGCTATTCAAGGAAACAATTGATGAGGGGCTGATGACAGAAACCTATGATATGATCTCCACAGCTAATCAAATCAGCCGCATACTGGATGGCATTGAACTAAAAAACCGGCAGAAGTCTTTTGTTAAGTCTGAATTCAATAGTGGTGAAGTTAAAATTGCTCCGATTTCTGACTGGGTTTCTAACCTGCAACGCCCTTTGGTGATCAGTGGCCCTTGCAGTGCGGAAACAGAGGAGCAGGTGATGCAAACGTGCCAGCAATTGGCCGCAACGGGAAAGGTGGACGTGCTTCGGGCAGGTATCTGGAAGCCGCGAACAAGACCGAATAATTTTGAAGGCGTGGGCACCATAGGTCTGGAATGGCTTAAAAAAGCGAAGGAAGCCACAGGCTTGATGACTGCAGTAGAGGTAGCCAACAAGCAGCACGTAGAGGAAGCTCTGAAACATGGCGTAGACATACTGTGGATTGGTGCGCGCACCACCGTAAATCCTTTTTCGGTGCAGGAAATCGCCGATGCCCTGCAAGACGTTGACGTTCCGGTTCTGATAAAGAACCCCATCAATGCTGATCTGGAGTTGTGGTTAGGAGCAATTGAGCGTATAAGCGGTGCAGGAATCACAAAGCTTGGGGCCATACACCGTGGCTTTGCAAAGTATGGTGAAACGAAATACCGCAATGCGCCGCAGTGGCAGTTACCGATAGAGCTGAAAAGAAGATTACCCGACCTGCCTATGATCTGTGACCCGAGTCACATCTGCGGAAACAGGGAGCTTATTGCTGAGGTTAGCCAACAGGCGATGGACCTTAACTACACCGGCCTTATCATTGAAAGCCACATCAACCCTGACAAGGCCCTAAGTGATGCAAAGCAGCAGGTAGTACCTGAAAGGTTAGCGCAGATAATTAATGAGCTTGTGCTTAGAGACGGCTATTCTGGGAAAGTAATAACAGACGATACCCTGCAGGCGCTTCGCGAACAGGTGGATCAGTATGATAGTGAAATACTTACAATAATTTCTCAGAGGATGCAGGTAGTGGAGAGCATCGGGCAGTACAAAAAGGAAAACAACCTGACCATTCTTCAAACGTCACGGTGGAACGACATACTGAATCACTCGTTTGCTAAGGGAGAAAAGTTGGGACTTAGTAAGGACTTTATAGAAAAGTACCTAAAGGCAGTGCATCAGGAATCCATCAATCATCAGAGCGCAGTTATGAATCAATTAAAAAATTAAATAAACATGTAACACCAGTAAATTTGTCCTGTTTCAGGAATGATTTAGAAGGGGGAAGAGCTTGCAATTCTAAAGGGAGGCGCTGCTTATTTGAATTTATGGGTCCCATCTCAAAGCACATTCACCACTCTTTTGTTGTTGCCTAACATGAGGCAGAAAGCTCCTGTTAAGAAAACAGCACGGCTTCCTTGTTACATGGAAGCCGTTTGTTGAACAAGTCCCCCCTGCCAGGTTGTGACAGGGGGGCTTGCTGTTACCTGTTTCTGTTGTGCCACTCCAAGTCTGTGAGGGCTATGGTGTAAGTGCCGTCGGCACTGCGGCTAACCGTGTAGGATGCCGGGTAGTAGCCAGGGGTCTCATGTATCAGTAAGGATGGAACGGGTAACTTCACTGACTCACCTGTTTTAAGACTCATCAGGTACTCAAGCGTGATCATCGGCTCCAGGAAAGTTATCTTATCCTTGCTTGAACCGTAGATGAAAGTCCTGGAAAAACCCGCAGGGGAGAACTCAGGTGATCTGATGTCGCTCCAGTGGACACCCATTTGAGGAACGGCGAATGGCACAGGGCCAAACGTGTACACGGATGGGAGCACACCTTTTTCTATTAGCGTGTATGCCCCTTCGTCTATGCCACCTTCTATCCGCTTTAACTGCCCCTCTGTCATCATGTAAAAGTGGAAGTCGAAGTGGGGGCGGGAGTACACACCCTCCGGTTCGTGGCCCATCGGGTTCCAGTCGAAGGCGATAGTCTTTATCCCGGTGGCGCGTGCCTGCCCAGGCATTTCCAAAACATACCCCTGCATCATATGCGGCAGGTTTTGCAGTGCCTCCCTCGAAAGGTCTACTCCGATGGCGGAAGGTTTGCCGCCTACCATCTCCACCCAGGTACGGGCAGTGCCGCCCAAAGCTAAAGTTGTGGGGCCGTAATAGGTAGTTGTCTCTGCTTTTCGCAGCTCTTGCTGACTTGTAGCCTGTAAGGCATTAGGCTGTACATCCTCCTGGCTCTCGCAGCCAAACATGGCCAGGGAGGAAAGTAAAAGAGACGTTGCCAGCAGCTTATAGCTGCCAGATTTTAACTTGATCATAGTTTTGTGGTTAAAAATTAATAATAGGATGTATTACCGTCTGTAAGGGCTAGACAGCACGTTATTAAGGAAGCGGGATTAGTAGCTGTAAATTTAGTACATTATATTATTCTACAAAATAATATAATTAAATTCTTAGCACCTGTTTAGATGTCTCTGTTAGCCTTCAACTTGTAAAGCTGAATTCATGTGATCGAAGTGCTTCTGCTCACAGGCGTTAAACGAATCTGACCCCATACCGCCCGCAAATCTCGGTCACTTTAGCAAAGTCGGGAGGGCCTGCGGGAAGTTGTCCCAATTCCATAAACATATTTTCTAAGCCGGCAGGGAAAATACTTAAATCTACCCGCGCTTTTTGAGTTCCAACCACTCGCCAAGCGTGGGGTACCCCACGAGGCCCAAAGCCTATGTCACCGGCTCGCAGAACTGTTTTTGTGTCTCCTACCTCCATCTCTATTTCTCCTTCCAGCACTTTGAATATTTCATCTTCGTGCTCATGAACGTGTAAGGGCACGCCCACACCTGGTTCATTGTACTCCTGCATGAGTGAAAACTGACCACCAGTGTCTTCTCCCGTTAATTTGAAGGTCATGTTGTCTCCGATCACATTTACTTTTTTACCCTCGGCTGAGCGTATGACTTTAGCTGCCATTTTGGAGATTTTGCTCTCGGAGGATGTGGAAGCGAAAGCGCTTGGTGCTATCAGGGAAACACTAAGACCGATGGCTGACCTCTTGATAAATTCTTTTCTTTTCATAGTTTTTTTATGCAAAGTAAGGGCACAGCTATTCCAGTCACCATAGAGAAAGGTAAGGAAAGAATGTAAAAATGTCTTATTGCAACCGATAGTCTGAGGGAGAGATACCTATCTGTGTTTTAAAAAAACTACTGAAATGAAACGGCTCAGGAAATCCTAACTCATAAGATATCTCTTTGATAGTTTTATGAGAGAATTTCAATTCTTTTCTAGCCTGAATGATTAACTGCTCCTGAATGATGGATTTTGCCGTAACTCCCAAAATAGTTTTAACTGCCTCATTTAAGTATTTAGGTGAAATGTTGAGGAGAGCAGCATAATATGATACTTTGTGCTCTTTGGTATATTGGCGGGATACATGGTCTTTGAACCTGCTTACAATATTCACTAATGTATTAGAGCCATCCAAGTGCAGTTTTAGGTTGCACTTACTGTCGCAGTACACTAGCAGGGTCTTGATGAGGGAGATAATGGCTGATTCCTTATTTGGGATAGCAGAGCCTGAGAATTCATCAATCATCTCAACAATGCTCTGAACACGTTCAATGATTCTGGGACTGAGAACAATGTTGGGAATTTGATTAAGGGCGTTAAATAAATCTACATTCTGAATAGTGAATTCTTTAAAATGGTGGTCCTTGATCAACTCTTTGGGAAAGGTGAGGATCTACCCTTTGGGTTCTGAAGAAAACTGGAGCGCATATGTACTGCCTGGGCAGAGGAAAAAGATAGAATTTGTATCAACATAGAAATTTTGTGGCCCCACAGATAATTTCTTTAGTCCTTGCTGGACTGATAAGAATGCATAGTGAGTATTGCTAAAATGTGCAGTATAGTCTCTACTGACTCTGTGAACCGCTACCATATTTGTTTAATAAGTATAAAATCACCTTTTCTACCTGAAATGAACTGCTGTGCAGGGTCATTCATCTTCTTTTAAGAGGCCATTACTCTAACAGTAAATATAAGTAAAAAGGTTAAAATTTAAACTAAGTGAGCATGGAGTATGGTCATTCTTTTAAATGACCATAGAACTGGTTTTTTTACCTATTAAGGAAGCTTAGTTGAAATTGTTCAGGTCACGGTTCAACCGGAATACCAAGGGAAGGTATCGGAGAAATATAATTAAGAAGACTCATCACGGATTCATCTCTAACAGTACGAAGCGTTGTAAGGATTATCTATAACATTATCTTTTAAGAAAGTTAAAATAAACCTATATTAGGTGACAGATAATGATTTGAGATGATAATTCATTTCTACAAGCCACATGATCAACTTAAGAGTATTGTCAGTAATCTGATGATCTACAATGCAGAGTTGGACCCAGAGCAGCCTCCGGTTATAAGCGTTCATCCTCCTGTTCCCGAACACTGCCTTTACTTTTACCCCCGCACGCCTTGCGTTAGCCACAGCCAGCAGACAGGGGAGAGGAAGGAACACCCGCATTGCCTTATCGTCGGTCCAGTTATTGAAAGGGTAAATCTCTCTATTGGGCACGATCATATTGTAATTCGCGTTGGATTTCACCCGGGAGGTCTTTATCGCCTACTGGGATTACCCACCCATGAACTTTTTAATCATCCTCTTGATGGCTATGACTTGTTTGGTCAGCAGATAAAAGAAGTTAATGAACAGCTGGCGCTTGCGCAGGATTATGAGACCATGAAGAACATTGTGGAGACCTTCCTACTCATAAAAGCCATGCAAGGGAAGGTAAAGGAGAAATTTGATGACTTGATGGCGGTACTAATGAGGCAGGAGGCTATCCTGCGCGTTGAAGAGGTTGCCGATGAAGCCTGTATGAGCTTTCGCCAGCTTGAACGCAAATTTAAGGAGCGACTGGGCATGCCCCCCAAGCTTTTTCTAAAGCTTATTCGTTTCTCCAAAGCGTACCGTATGCACGAATCTCAGCCTGCACTTCGATGGACTGACATCGCACACATCAATGGATATTTCGATCAGGCTCACCTCATCCGGGATTTCAGGCAGTTTACCGGTGTGGCCCCTCGCGCTATTGAAACGGAGCTGGCACAAACACCTTTGCGCCTTCAGGCACATTACCTCTTCTAATTTGTCGGGTTTGTACAAGTTTCCAGATGAGTAGATGCTGACCTTTGAGAAAAAAGCAATTATGTTAGTAGCAGAACAAAAGTTAGATCTAAGTCCTATTGGCATGGTTTTACATGTGGTGAAAACAGCCAAAGAAACCAAAGGTGCATCACTGGAAATGGAATGGGAACTCCTGCCCAAAGCAGATGGAACACCCCTCCACATTCATCCCAATGCCCAGGAATGCTATCATGTACTGGAAGGGCAGATGGAAATCAACGTTAACGGTAAATGGATGGTTCTGAAAAGTGGTGAGTCATTTACAGTGCCTGAAGGGGTTCCTCATACCTTCCGGAACCCTACCAATGAAATTGTCAGGGTATATAACACGCATACTCCTGCCCTTATGTTTGATCAGTATTTTGAAGGATTAGCGACTGTGGTAAACAAACTAGCTGCAGGAAAACAGGAAAGACTAAAAATGAACTTCAACGCCGCCAACCATCTGGCCATGCTGATGAAAAAATATAAGGCAGAGATAGTTTCTGTTAACCCGCCAGCTTTCATCATCAACCTGTTAAACATTATTGGTAAAATCAGGGGACTGCATGTGTAAGGTGATACCTATTCAGATTAGACTACTTCTGATTAAACTACCTTAAGGTTTAACTGACCGTTTCAACCTTCAACAAAGTATGACGGTAACTTTATAAAAATGTAAGCTGCTGCTAGCACTCCTTCCAATATTACCTACTTACTCAGGTGATGTTGAGTACTACAGGTGTCTTTACAAAGCAAATGTCATTCTTATTAAAGTTTTATATTAATGTATACTTAGATGTGGCTTTCCTTTTATAAAGTGACAAGCATCCATATACTTACAAACTACTAAATCAAAATACTATGAAAAAGTCGATACACATTCTTGCGGTACTACTTTTCTTCTTGTACACCTTTAAGGGCGAAGCTCAAATTGCCAATGCCGAAAAGACTAAAGTGTTGGTGTTAGGCAGCTATCACCTGAATCAAATCAAAGGATTTCAACCTGAAATGCTTGAGCAGGTTATTGAAAAATTAGACGGATATAATTTCGATGTAGTATGTATTGAAAATATGCCCGGAGAATTGCTCTATGACATCAGGTCCAGAAATGACAGCGCCTATCTGGAGGTTTTGAAACGCTTTGGGGGTTCCCGGTTGGAAGTGGCTGAAATAGCCCAAAAACAACTAATGATTGATCCCTCCACAGCTCAGGGGAGGATCAACAGGATACTGGAAAAAGATAAACTCACAGATGCTGATCATAAGGAGTTGATTGGCTATTTTTCTGCTCTTACAGAAGTGGCTTCAGCGGCTTTGCATTATCAATATCTAGTTCAAAAATCTTCTATTCTGGCGGATGAGGCAAACATTCATACGGATGTCTTAAGCAGCATCAGGAAAAATTTAACTAGTGCCAATGAAATTTATACCCTGGCTCTGAAAGTGGCGCAAAATCAGCAGCTGCACAAGCTCGAATATATTGACAATTTTCAGGATGAAGCCCTTTTACTGAAGCACTACCCTTCTTTTATGCAGGAATACAATGCAAACAAAGACAATTTCAAAGATGTGGGCAACAGTCCTGTTTTTATGAAAATAAATACGCTTGTAAAAACAGGGGTAGCTAAAAATGATTTGTCAGAGCTGTTTCTGTTCCTCAACAGTCAGGAGTATATGCAAGAGGACGTGCAGGCTCAGTGGCATATATGGCTAAAAACAAACTTCTCGTCAGGATCAGATAAGGCAAGGCTGGCCTTTTGGGAGATGCGTAACATGCAAATAGCAGCAAACATAGCAAAAGTGTCAGCCCTTTATCCAGGCAAACGCTTACTGGTCGTCATCGGGGCTTCGCACAAATCATTTATTGAAAAGTATTTAAGGCAAATGATAAATATTGAGCTTCTAGACTTTAAGCAAAGTTTAGCTTCCAAATAACTCCTTAATGTTAGTTGCCTGTACAGAGAAGACAGAGTGTTACAGCACCGGTTAGAAGGCCTGCCGGACAGGGAGAGGCGGGAGGAGAGAGTGAATCTAATCATTGCTCTTGTGGTAGTTATGGTTGCCGTAGGTATGTTCCTCTGCTCCCAACAAGGGAGCGAGTTGCTTGCAAAGTTGCTCAACTGGTAAAAGGCAGTGCTTTCTGCTGCTATGCGCCCTGCGTTGCGCGTGCGGCCTCCTTACCACAGCAGCCACTCCTCTGCCTCACTTGCGCCAAGAAAGTTCTCCATCCGCACCCTGTTATGGAGGACCGGCTGTGCCTCGAGCTGTATCCGCTCCGCCACAGTCTGCAGCAGCACGTCCTGCGGCACCAACACGGCAATCTTTTTCAGGGCCGTCTGCGCCAGCAGGGGTCCCAGTCCCCATAGCGTCCACTGCTGGTCGGACATGTCCGGGGTCGTGAAGCGGGAGGCGTCGTAGAGCCAATAGAGCGCCTGCCGCTCCTGGATGACCTTCTGCATGTGCAGCATGCCCTCCCGGTACATGGTGCTGTCCACGTGGGTGAGCCACCGGCTCCTGACCAGCCTTTTGTCAGGGTGGAGGGAGTAATGCAGGAAGTCCTTGTGCACGTGCGCTTTCATATTCCTAATATAGGCGTTATTCTACAAATAAAAGAATGCCGGCAGAAACATTCTGCCCTTACAATATTTGTCGTTTTAAACTGTTAGGTTTGCGGGCCTTAGAGGGCTTTCGATTATGAGTGAGTTAACAGATTTTTTGAATAAGTTGAGTGCCTGCAGCCTTATCGTCCTGACAGCGGCCAGCGAGGAGCGCCTCTACTGCCGCTTCTTCCTGAACGGCGTGTATATGGACGGGATGTTTGTTTCTGCCCCGGCCTTGGTGGCCCAACTCCGTCAGTTGCAGGGGGAGGGCGAGGAGATAGATAGCCGTGGGATTGTCCTGCTCAAACAACTCCATGGCGTCCCAGTATCTTAAAAAGCATCTACTGACCAATGCTGCTTTACAGTGATAACCTTGTGGAGTTGAATTACGCTACGGCGCAGAATGTGCTGTACGTGGAACCGCTGAACCGCTCGAGGCTTACTGCCCCGGAAGTCAAAGCCATTTTCACCTCCATGGTGGTCTGCGTCAGGGAGCATGGCATCAGGCGGCTGCTGGTAACCTTCGACAAGAGCGACATCACCATGTCCAGTGCCGAGTACTTGTCCGTGCTGGCGCAGCTGGCAGTGGGCCTCCTCCCTGCCTCCGTGGAGAAAATAGCCCGTGTGGCAACGGGTGACACCGCCCGGGAGGAAAGGCTGGATGCTATCTACAAGCACATAAGAACGGCTGTTGCATTGCCTTTGGAACTTCGCACTTTCCCCACTAGGGAGGAAGCCCTGCGCTGGCTAACGGCGTAACCAACCATTAAGTGTTTAGATGCCTTATATGGTGATGAACTGGCAGAGCAGCCGTTGTGCTTGTAGAGAGCCTGTAGGGCCGTCACTGCCGTCCTTTTGGGGTTCGGTGTTCACCAGTAGTTCTGAAAGCCGCAGCCCTGCCCGATACGGCGCACGAAGTTCTTTGCCTCTATCTCCCTGACTATCCCAAACTCCCTTGCCAGCACCACGTGCTTGAGCTGGGCCTTTACCGCTGCCATGTCCTTATAGGTGGCGAAGGAATAGAACCGGCACAGGCTGCTTAAGTCGAGGTGGTGAAGTGTTATGGCAGCAAGTGAGTCATTTTACTTTAACAGCAGACATGCTGAAAGAAAACAGATAGCAAATGCTTGCCACCAGCTATAGAGCATGAACATACTAAACGAATGATCAGGAAGCTGGACATGTAAAAGAAAGCTCCGGAAGATACAAAGAAACTGCCGTGGTGTCCGAATAGTTTCCGAATAGAAATAAAAAGGTCTTCAGCATTAACAGAAGGCACTTTGTTTAGACCAAAGGATAGAATATTCGACCTTATCCACAGGAATTTAGTGGCTTTGGAAAAGCACTTTCAGGTGGGGGATACGTTTTAAAATCCTTTGTCACAGCAATGACCGATCTCCTGCTAAGCATGAAGACTTTTATAATTGAGCCTTGCCTCATGCGTAGTGCTGCCGACAGGTAATGGGTGTCTTGCTACCGGCCAGCAGCAGCAGAAAACCGCACTGTTAGCAAGCGACTGCACCTGTATATTTTGTTAATTATTTAGTACCTGCAGGGGACTTTCGAAGAACAGGCAGTCCCTAAAAAACCAAGGCCATCAAAGGCAAGCGCTGACAAAGTACACAACGATGTTGATGGTGATCAGGAGGAAGAACAGCCAAAAGGAGGGGCCGTCCTCCTTGTAGCGGTCCCTGTAGGCTCTGTGGAACTCTGTGTGCATCACACCTCATTTTCTGATGCCCAGGTACCAAAAGTGCCCCGGCCTTACGGTCCGGAGCGCTCCTGTCTTACCTGTGGCTTGCTTGCTAGTCTATCTCAACCTCTGTGGCCAGGTCCAGGCCGTCGGCCACTATGTCGAAGATGCCGGCGTTCTGGGTTTCGCTGATGACGATCACCCCTTGCGTGTTCTTGGTCGCTGCCGATAGCTGTGCTGCCGTCACGCCCGCAAACCAGGCGGTGGGGTCGAATGTCACCTGCGCCACGGCGCTCTGCCCTTCTGTGAAGGTGATGGTGCCCTCGCGCTCCACCTCGAACGTCTCGGCCGAGTTGAACTCGAAGCGCACCGGGTGCTGCTGCCCCTGGGCGTCAGTGAAGGTGCCGTTGAGCACGACGGCCGGCTTGGTGCCCTCATCCTGCAGCTCGAGCTCTACCTCGATCTCCTCGTAGGTGCCCGGCTTGAAGCCGACGGCGCTGATGTCGGGGGAGGTGGCCCCGGTGGCGAAGTCGATGGTCACGTCCTGCTCCAGCTCAAACTCCACCTCCAGGGAGTCGGCTTCGTTCTCGCCCTCGAACTGCACCTGGCTCAGCACGATCGTGCCGGAGGTGAAGGCCAGGCTGCTGGTGGTGGCCAGCCTGCCGTTGAGCGGGGCGGCGGTGTTGACAGTGGCGAAGTTCAGCCCTACCTGGGCCGTTGGGGAGGCGTTGTCCTCTGAGTCGCAGGAAAATAAACCAAACGCCAGGGCGCCTACAAGTAACAAGGGTGAAGATTTCATAAAAGAGTTGTTTAAGATTGTTTGAGGGTAAGACCTTGCCCGGCTGCCAAACGTTGGAATGGTATCAGAAAAAAAACATCATGCATCCGCCTGCTCCCGGCAAAGGGAAAGCATAAGCGGGTAACAGGCAGAAGGTTGCGCCTCCCCGGCGGCATGAAAAAAATATTTCACAAAATCAGCTCAGGCCCGCACCTTTCTTTCCTGGAAAAGCCTATTTTTGGATGATTCTGATAAAGAGGCTGGCTAGCGGCATTGTTCCCTTTGGACGGATTTTATGCATACATTCCCCATACCCCCTGGAAGGAATGCTACTTAGAACTAAAAGCAGAATGGAGCAGCTTTGCTATGTCAGGCTATTTTGTATTATCCCATTAATAAACAGCCTTATCCCAAAACAGCAGGAGGCGTGGGGGAAATTCTTCGCTTTTTGCACGGCCCATTCCAACGTTTGGCCAGTCACGGCAATCTTAGGGTTGTTTTCGTGCCTGCTGGCTTTATAGTACTCCGTTAACCATGTTTGAGAAAGAACTCATCCAAAAATGCATCGCCCAGGAGCGCCAGGCGCAGGAAATGCTCTACAGGAAATACGCCGACAAGATGTACAATGTCTGCCTTGCCTATGCAAAGGATGAGGACGAGGCTTGCGACGTGCTGCAGGAGGGTTTCATAAAAGTGTTCCGCAGCCTTGCCTCCTATGAGTCTGCCGGCTCCTTTGAGGGGTGGGTCCGGAGGATCATGGTCAACACGGCGCTTGCCTCCTTTCAGAAGAGACAAAGGGAGAAGGAGCACCTGGACACCTACCACACTTTCCTGGACCCTGTGGCCGACAATGTTCTCGACAGCCTGCATGCCGAGGAGCTGATTGCCATGGTCAACGAGCTGCCGGCAAAGGCAGGCATGGTCTTGAAGCTCTTCGCCATCGAGGGGTACGACCACCGGGAAATAGCAGAGCTGATGGGCACTTCCGAGGGCACCTCGCGCTCTCAGCTAAACAGGGCCAGGTTCCTGCTCAGGGAGTCCATGACAAGGCGGGAGGGAAAAATGATTCCCTTCCCAGAGCGTGGAGGCGAGGGGAAAGTCGCAGAGGGGTAAACTGTGATAAGTAAAAAAATAAAATAAATTGTGGTTATCTTCCAACATTTACAGCCTTAGGGGAATCTATACATCAAAGGTAAGGGTGCATTCAAATGAAAAGAATAACATACTTCGTGCTTTTTCTTTCCTGTTTCCTTCTTTCCTGCGAGAAAGAAGAGGAGTTCAAAATACCTGTGGATGTCAGCTTTACGGTGGACATGCAACGGGAGAAGACCTCTGACAGCCGTATCCGCTTCACGGAGGGCCATGTTGTGCTCGCCTCCTTTGAGTTCGAGGGAGAAAGGGAACAGGCGGAGGAGGTGCGCTTCGAGAAGGAGTACGAGCAAGGGCTGCATGTGCCTTTTTCCCCAAACCAGGCGGTGGGTGAGCTGCGGTTCCAGGTCCCGCAGGGGAGCTACAGCCGCATTGCGGTGGCCATTGAAACCGCTGACGGCGATGAGGAGGATGGCGGTGGAAGAAGCGGCCTTGCCGTAAGAGGCGTGTACCGGACGAGCGGGGGCAAGGAGCTTCGTTTGCTCTTTGAGCTCCAATCCTCTGAGGAGATTGAGGTGGTGGCGGAAAGCCTGTCAGACGGCAGCCAGATCATCCTGAAAAGAGAGGCGCCGGCCACTGCCTCCATTCGGCTGGACCCGCACTACTGGTTCCAGGCCGTGCCTTACTCTCTTCTGGACAACGCGGAGACAGTTGACAGAAACGGCGTGGCCACCATTCTCATCAGCGAGGAGGTGAACGAGCAGATCTATGAGATCATAGTAAGCCGGATCGGCAAAGGAGCCGAGGCAGTGTTCACTTACTAAGGCACAATTTTAAATATCAGGCAGTCCAGGCAATGGAGGAAAAAGACGACAAGCTAAGAGAGAAGGTAAAGACCAGCTTTGGCCAGATGGACAGGAAGGCCCCTGACCTTTTGTGGAGAAGCCTTTCCGCCTCTTTGGATGAAGCTGCATCCACCCGTGCCGGGAACACCCCGGGTGAGCTGAGCCTGTACCAAAAGATAAGGGAGAGCTTCTCGGCTCAGGGCAAGAAGGCACCCTCCCACGTCTGGCAGTCCATCAACAGGCAGCTCAACATCGACCTTGTCTGGACAAGGATCGACAGGGAGCTTGACGGAGCGGGCAGCGTAGAAAGACATTGGTGGCGGTGGGCAGCGGCGGCATCCGTGCTCCTGCTGCTGGCCGGGTTCGCAGGCGCCTACTTTGTAGAGTGGGAAAAGGCCGTTACCCTGCCAGGTAGAAAAGCAGAGACCGCAGTGGCCGCAACCAAAACTCCTGTGGCAGGCGAGCACGTTACAGGCTTTGGTATAGAGAATGGCCACCCGAATGCGCCACACACCAACGACGAGCAGCAAAAGCTCCCACAACCAAGCATTGGGGAGAGCCTTGCAGGACACCAGGCAAAACGCCAGGAGGAAGGCATGATGCGCAGTAAGGTCCGGGAGGTTATTCCAGCACCTGCCCCTAGAATATTTGACAACACGGGGTTGTCGGATACAGGTATTGCATCTTCTTTTGCCGAGGAGGGCGGGGAGACTTCCACAGGCGGCTTAGGAGAGCATGAGTTTGCCCCACTGCTGGAGACAAGGCAGGCAGCGCTAAGGCCGATCACCGGACTGAATCCTGTGGCCTTCGACTCAGTGGAGTACAGGCACATGGCCCAAGTCGAAAGCGATGCTGCGGCCAAAGGCCCACGGAAAAGGCTGATGCTTGCCAGGGTCAGCCTTGGGCTGGCTGTTTCCTACAACAGCAGCTGGCTCCTCAACAATGAGACCCAGCGAAGCTTCGACAAAGGCAGTCTCATCTCCACCAGCCCGACGTTCAAGGAAAGTGCGGGCCTAACGCTCGGCTACCACCTGGGCCACAGAAGCTTTGCCTCCGCAGAGCTCCACATGGCAAAGGCCGGGCAGGAGTACAAAACCTTCAGGGGCGGCAGCTACACCAAAAGGGGGCTGGAGCTGACCTACTACAAAGGGTATGTTCAGTACCAGCACAGGTTCCTCCCCGACAGGAAGTCCCTGCTCTCCAACATCACCCTCAGGGCCGGCCTCTTTGCAGGGCTTCTGCATGAGAGGCGTGGCGAGCTGCGGGACACGGAAAGCAGCTACAGCCAGTATGACTACGGCGTGCGCGGGGCCTTGGGCCAGGAGAGGCGGGTTGGGGGCCTGACCATCGGCTACGGGGTCAGCGTGGAGAGAGGCCTCAAGAACATCTTCCTGGGCAGTGAGAGCATGCCCGGCAGGTTTAACCGGACCTACACCCTGAACGCGGGACCTTACCTGAGCGTAAGGCTTGGCCGTTAACAACAAAGAAGCCTAAAGGAAGTCTCCTGCCACTGTCATTCCCGCAGGCTCTTGGAAAAGGTAGGTCTTGAGTTACTGCTATATAGAAATAGCGCTATCTTTCTATGGAGAACTCCCGTAAAAGGAACCGAAACTACATTTCAGCTATGGTGGAAGACATTCTAAGGCGCCCCTGGCGGGAGGTCCCGCCCCGGAACGGGGGAGAAGACAGCATTGTCTCGTCCTAAAATAAGTTTACAGGTTTAGGTATTAGTCCTGTTAAAAGGTTACAATTTTTCTTAGTCCTGCTATTGCTTTACAATGGTACGTTTTTTGTGTAATAGTTCTTCCACACTTTTTCTGTTTGCTGATTGTGCTCATGCAGCTGTGCCGGCATCCTGTTGCCAATGCTCATGTGCGGACGCTGTTGGTTGTAGAGCTCTACCACCTGGCTGATACCTGCATTTGGACAATCCTGCAGGTTTGCTGAAGTTATTATGACTATCTGAATTATGTTTACCTACGGAATATAGCAGAAACCAATGGATAAAACGAAAATACTATAAGAACTAAAAGAGGCTATCTGCAAATAATCGCTGATAGCCTCTAGTTACCATTTGCTTATATCTCACCTTAAACAAACGATTTTGTATTGGCTGTGGGATGTTAAGGATTACATAGGTTGCAATACATTGGATCTTCAGCCAGCTTGTTATGAGGATATTTTTCTTCCTTCGTGAAACTGCACCTCTGGCACTTATAGGTATAACTTAGAGTGGATTGCGTCGGAAAACTACACCATTCACAGGGTAGGCCCGGCTTGGCTTCAGTTACACTAAAACCCGGAGCACCACAGGAAGCACATTTGCTGTTTATTTTTTCTACCAGCTTCAGGGCAGCTTTCTCGATCACCCTCATACGGCTGGGGTTATACATGGCCCTCATATCCGTCTCAACATAGGCAGTCTTATACTTTTTCAGAAGCTGACAAAAGGCTGTTGTTAACTGATCCCAGTCTGCAATTCCTTTTACTATGTCAGCATTGCTGTTCTGCTGTCCCCGCAGAATCAAGCCATGCGTTGGAAATAAAGCCTGTTCTGCAAAACTTACTAGTTGCTCTTCAGAACTTACTTCCTCGCCTCCAAAATTTGTTTCTGTACTTAACTCTCTGGCCAGGATTTCAAGGTTATTCTTCTTGTCAATGAGGACCAGTATCTCCTCATCGGCATACTGAAAAAAATAAGTAGGATGCGGGCCAAAGGAGCCTTCGCTGGCAACAGCAAGATCACAATCATATAGCTCCATGGCCTGCAGGCACTTAGAACGTACAGTTGTTATGGGGTCTGCCAAGCGCTCTGTTTCTCCTGTAAAAGTACCGAGCGTATCAGTGTCAAAATCTTCGGTTACAACACACTCAACTTCCAGTGCCTCCTGCAGGAGAGGAGCAAGCACGTTTTCTTTCTTATGCTTCGTTGCTATAAGCAACTTCCTTCCCTTGAACATGATCTACTGCATAGGACTCTCCTTCTATAGCTATGTTAAGTACAGACTCAACCTCTACATCAGAGTTGCTTTCAACTGCTTCCTGGATAAGGCTAACAATCTGCGCTCTTATTTCCATAAGCTCCTTGATTCTTGCATCAGATCCCGCGTCGGGCATTTCGTATTTGACCTGTGACTTCAGGTTCTTTATCTTGTGAAAATTTATTTTGATGTCCACCAGTTTCAGGAGCACTTCATTCGCTTCAGATGGGGTATACTTGCCTGAAATAAGATTTAGGATTTTCATAAAGGTTATCTTTAAATTTAAGAAATTGAGAATACACGAATAAGGTTCAGGATACCAACTATCATCAGCGCCTTGAAGCATTCAACCATTAGCACATTATGATTTTTTACTGCAATCAATAAGCCACAAAGAACCAGCACTACCCCCAGTACACTAGCGTAGAGGTATAGCGTTTTCAGACATAGACCAAAAAACTGGCTCTTCTGCTTGGCTGTAGATGGGATTTGCTTTGGCCTTTGTACTTGGAGGCTCTCTTTTTCCGGCGCCGCTGCGCTTCTTTCAGCTGTAGTTGTTAACATAAGATGTATCTGGTTTGAATTCCATGTTACAGGTGCTTTTGATACTTACCTGCCTATGAACTTTTGCTGCTTCAAAATTCCGCATTTGCTTCTATAAATAAAAATATATACTTTTAATGTAAATCATAAGCAATATTTATGAATTACACACTTCACCAATTACAGGTATTTCAAAAGATCACTCAGACGCTCAGTATAACCAAAGCCGCCGAAGAGCTGCATTTAACGCAGCCAGCTGTGTCCATTCAGCTCAGAAACTTACAGGACCAGTTCGACATCCCCCTGACGGAGGTGGTGGGCCGAAGGATTTTCATAACCGACTTTGGAAAGGAAATAGCCACCGCAGCCGAAAAAATTCTTAATGAGGTACATGCCATCAACTACAAAACGCTGGCCTATAAAGGGCAGCTGATCGGTCGGTTAAAGATCACGGTGGTGTCTACTGGTAAGTATGTAATGCCTTACTTTTTGTCTGACTTCCTGAAGCAACACCCCGGGGTGGAGCTGGTGCTGGATGTCACAAATAAGTCCATGGTGATCGAAAGTTTGAAGCGTAATGAAGTGGACTTTTCGCTTGTTTCGGTTTTACCGGAAAACATGCAGGTAGAGAACACTGAGCTTATGACAAACAAGCTATTTCTGGTAGGCAGCAGAGAGCACCAGTACACGGGAAAGCTTCATGATAACAGCATATTGGAAGAAGTACCGCTAATCTACCGTGAAGCCGGTTCAGGCACACGCTACGTGATGGAGAACTTTATTAAACAGCATAACATGCGTGTAAGCAAAAAAATGGAGCTTACATCCAACGAAGCTGTAAAGCAGGCTGTAATTGCAGGACTTGGCTACTCCATCATGCCCCTGATTGGCATCAAAAATGAATTATACAATGGCGACCTACAGATAATCCCGATCAAAGGCTTCCCCATTCAGTCAACCTGGAACCTTATTTGGCTAAAGCAAAAAAGCTTTTCTCCTGTCGCAACAGCCTATCTGGAGTACCTGCAAAAAGAAAAGAGCAAAACGATAAAAGACTGGTTTGGCTGGTTGGATATGTTTTAACTATGGCGCAAATGACACTGCCTCCATTTCTTAAACATACTGTTTTTTCTTTCAACTGCGACACATCTTTACAGTTAATGAGTCGCCTATTTGCTTATAAGTAAGGGCCTATAATGGACAGGTACACCGGCATACCAAGCGTGATGTTGAACGGAAAGGTTACGGCAAGCGCCATGGGCAGGTAGATTCCCGGATTTGCTCTTGGCACTGCTATTTTCATGGCTGCCGGCACTGCTATATAGGAAGCACTTGAAGCCAGCACGGCAAATATAAATCTGTTTCCGATGTCCTCTGTTACAAGACCGCTAAGCACCGCCACTAAGCACCCATTTATAAAAGGGATGGCGACAGCAAAGACTGCTGTAAACCAGCCGCTCTTAAAAAAATCACTTAGTTTCCTGCCACTCACGATGCCCATGTCAAGCAGGAAGATGGCCAGAAACCCTTTAAATATGTCCGTGGTGAAGGGTTTTATACCTTGTGCCTGCTGATCGTTGGCAAGCAGGCCAATCAGCAGGCTTCCCAGGATCAACATTACACTACCATTGGTAAACGAATGCGTAAGTATTTTCCCGATCTTTGGCGAGTTCTCCTGGTCTTCACAGTAAAATCGAATCAGTATTACTCCAACTATGATAGCTGGAGCTTCCATTAGCGCCATAACCGCCACCATATGCCCGCTGTAGTCCAAATTCTGAACCTCCAGAAATGACACGGCCGTTACGAACGTCACAGCGCTTACCGAGCCGTAAGCAGCTGCAATAGCTCCGGAATTTTCTATGCTAAGTTTCTTTTTGAGAATATAGAAACTGTACAAGGGAATGAGCAGCGAGATAAGAATCCCGAATAAAATTGCCCAGATGATTTCTATCGTAAAGCTACTGTGTGCCAGCTCCTGTCCACCTTTGAAGCCAATCGAAAAGAGCAGGTACAGTGAAATAAACTTTGAGGAGGAAGGAGGAATTTCCAGATCGCTCTTAAACCTGACAGCCAAAACACCAAGTGCAAAAAATAGCAGAGCCGGACTTGTCAGATTATCGATTAAAAGGTTGAGGTTCATGAAAGAGATTTCAATGTTAGGTGTCTCTATGAAGACTTTTTTTGTAGTAGGTTAACACAGCGCTGTGATTCTCTGATCACCCTGCTACAACTGGAACTGTTATAGTTTTTATGAATTTGATGCTTCAACTTTAGGAGCGCTTCCCGTTGTTTTACCGGCAGCTTTTTTCAATCGCTCATTTATAGTCAATCCCAATCCATGCTCCGGTAGTTTCTCCGCAATGATGTGGCTGAGATTTAGCCTATCTAAGTAGTGCAGGGAATCATAAAGTTTGCTGGCAGCTTCCTGCATGTTGCCTGCAGCTGACAGCACAACCTGGTGTTCAGCAGGCACTCCTTCAATCATTCTTTGAAATGAGATGACACCAGTTTTTGTCAGATCATACTCCTGCAGCAGCTCATTTATCTGATCTGTGAAGTACAGTGGCGTTCTGGGTGAATAATGGAACGGGAGCATCCCCGGCCCCTCCGGCTGCTTACTAGATTTCTGGTTTATTAACACCTGCCCCGCCACCTCCTTAATCTCTTCCGGCGTGATGGCACCCAAGCGATAAACCACAGGAACACCCTCTTCGAAGCCTACGATAGTAGACTCAAGCCCCTGCTCACATGGCCCACCATCCAATATATAGGGTATCTTGTACCCTATCTGCTGCTGCACATGCTCGGCCTTGGTGGGACTGATGTAGCAGAAAGGGTTCGCGCTTGGTGCAGCCAATGGGAAGTCCAGCAGCTGTAAAAGGTTGAGTGTCAGTGGGTGGTCAGGCATGCGTACAGCCACACGTGGTAGCGAGGCCGTGATAAGGTCAGGCACAATGTCTTTCTTAGGCAGCAGCAGGGTTAAAGGGCCTGGCCAAAATGCTTCAATCAGCCGCTGTGCTACATCCGGCACTTCCATTACATACTTGCTTAGGTCGCTCTTGGACCCAATGTGAATGATCAGCGGGTTGTAGTGTGGTCTGCCTTTGGTGAAGAAGATCTGCTCTACGGCTTGTTCGTCTAATGCATTGGCTGCGAGTCCATAAACTGTCTCTGTTGGTATGGCTACTAATTTCCCGCCAGCTAAAAGCCGACTTGCTCTCTTATAACTCTTGCCAGTTACAGCCATCTGTTGATTTAACTTAACGATTTTAACTATGAATAATGTGCTGCAAAATTAATTCTCTGATACATAAATTTTTATTTATAATATTAATAAGAAACATAAATATTGCTTATAAATCAGATTCAGTTCTATTTAAGAGGAACTGAATCAAGAAGTTTAAGGTAGATGAACCTTCTCCGTTGCTTTAGTAATGCCTTGCGTTCAGGTTGATTATAAAATCAAATACAACTGGCGTTAAGTGAATCCATAAATTTTATTTATGATTTACATATAAACTATATATTTTTATTTATTTATCTAATGCAGCACTTTTGTACATCAAATAAAGACTTATGTTAGAGCAGACACAAACTAAAAGCAATGAAGGCTGCCAAAAATCAGCGGCCAAACCTGTGGCAAGAAGAATTACGGTTGCAAAAGGAGATGGTATAGGCCCGGAAATTATGGGGGCCACCCTAATGATTTTGGCGGCTGCAGGGGCTCAGCTTGATATTGATGAAATTGAAGTAGGAGAAAAGGTGTACCTGGCTGGGAACACTTCCGGCATTTCACTAAATTCCTGGAATTCCATCAGAAGCAATAAGATATTTTTAAAAGCTCCCATCACCACTCCGCAGGGCGGCGGTTACAAAAGCCTAAATGTGACAATGCGAAAAATGCTGGGCCTCTACGCCAATGTACGTCCCTGCACAAGCCTGCACCCCTTTGTAAAGACCAAGCACCCGGAAATGGATGTGGTTATCATCAGGGAGAATGAAGAAGATTTGTATGCAGGCATCGAGCACCAGCAGACTGACGAGGTGGTTCAGTGCCTGAAGCTCATCAGCCGTCCTGGCTGTGAAAAAATTGTGCGGTATGCTTTTGAATATGCGCGCCAATACAAGCGCAGGAAAGTAAGCTGCTTCACAAAAGACAACATCATGAAGCAAACAGACGGTCTCTTCCACCAGGTTTTCAAAGAAGTTGCCACAGAATACCCTGATATTGAGAATGAACATTGGATTGTAGACATCGGAGCCGCAAGACTTGCCGATACACCCGAAGTGTTTGATGTCATCGTCATGCCAAATCTATATGGCGACATACTCTCCGATGTGGCAGCACAAATTACCGGCTCAGTGGGTTTAGCCGGCTCAGCCAACATAGGGGAGGGCTGTGCAATGTTTGAAGCCATTCATGGCTCTGCCCCACTCATCGCGGGCCAGAACCTGGCTAACCCCTCCGGGCTGCTTCAGGGAGCCATTATGATGCTTAACCATATCGGGCAGGCTGACATTGCGCAAAAAGTGCAAAATGCCTGGCTGAAAACCATTGAGGAGGGTATTCATACGGCAGATATATACAAAGAAGGGGTAAGTAAGCAAAAAGTAGGCACCCGGGAATTTGCACAGGCCGTTATTGACAACCTCGGACAGCAGCCTGACTCTCTAAAGTCGGTTGCCTACGTAGAAGGCTCCTCCTTTAAGCTCCCTAAGTACCAGCGGAAAGCCGCTGCTAAAAAGGACCTGTTAGGAGTTGATGTGTTTGTTCAGTGGGACGGCAACAGCGCAGAGGAAATGGGTGAGTTAATGCAACAGCTCGATACTGCTGAGGTGAAGCTCAGCATGATCACCAACAGGGGCATAAAAGTATGGCCGGAGGGATTCGAAGAAACTTTCTGTACCGACCACTGGCGCTGCCGTTATCTGCATGTGGAGGGCAAATCCATAAGCAAGCAGCAAATCCTGGATATTTTAGCCCGGGCCATGGAAAAGAACATTGATACAATCAAAACAGAGAATCTCTACGCCTTTGATCATAGAGTTGCCTTCTCTCTCGGTCAAGGACAGTAACTTTTTTCTAAAACTAGCTCTAAAGCGAAACAGATTCGCTTTTCATTAATGTGAGAAAAGAGCCACATAGAACCCATGCATTGCGGCATAGGTAACCTGTAGGCAGGCTAGCAAATGAAGTAATGGCTTAAAAAGAAGATGAAGACAATAATCCGGAGTGCCACCATAGTAAATGAGGGTAAAACCTTTGTTGCTGATGTTCTTATATCAAAGGGAAGAATAGAAAGAATCTCCTCTGAAATCACTACCAACAAAGAAGGTAACTATCAGGAAGTAAAGGCTGAGGGTTTGTACCTTTTTCCTGGCGTGATAGATGACCAGGTCCATTTCAGGGACCCGGGCCTGACGTACAAAGCAGATATTTGTTCAGAATCAAAAGCGGCTGCTGCAGGAGGCATCACCTCTTTTATGGATATGCCCAACACCATTCCGAATACGCTGACGCAGGAGTTGCTTGAAGAAAAGTACAGTTTAGCATCCCGGAAGTCTCTTACTAACTATTCTTTTTTTATGGGGATTGGAAAGGATAATTTAGAAGAGGTTTTAAAAACAGACACAGAAAATGTCTGTGGAATCACTGATGATGGTCTTTACTTTCATAATGATAAAGGGATATTGGCCAATTATCCCGACTTTTTAGAAAAGCTGTTTTCACGTACAAGCACCTTAGTTGCCCTGCATTGTGAGGATGATAACATCATCAAAAAGAATACAGAAATATTCCGAAAAAAATATGGCGACGATATTCCTTTTGATTGTCACCCATTGATAAGGAGTGAGGAAGCCTGTGTGAAGGCAACAGAAAGGGTGTTGCAAATTGCACGTAAACATAATAATCGCCTTCACCTTTTCCATATTTCCACTCTGGCAGAAGCTAACCTTTTGGACAACAAACCAGTGGTCAAAGAGAAGCGCATAACAGCTGAAGCATGTGTCCACCATCTTTGGTTCTCAGACAAGGACTATGAAAATTTAGGGGCGAAGCTCAAATGGAATCCTTCCATCAAAAGCGAAACGGATGCTAATGGCTTGTTACAAGCTCTTTTAGATAATAAGTTAGACATTATAGCTACTGATCATGCTCCGCATACTAATGAAGAGAAGTCCGGTAACTACTTTCAGGCTAGCTCCGGGGGACCTTTGGTACAGCATGCCTTAGTGGCTATGCTGGAACTGTGTCATCAGGGAAAAATCAGCCTAGAGAAAATAGTAGAAAAAATGAGCCACAATGTGGCTGAAGCATATCGAATAAAAGAAAGAGGCTACATCCGGGAAGGGTACTTCGCCGATTTGGTTTTGGTCGAAATCAACAGACCATGGAAGGTAAGTCCGCAGAACCTGCTGTATAAATGCAACTGGTCTCCCTTTTCAGGACAAGCCTTTAAAAGCAGCGTCATCAGCACATGGGTAAATGGAAATTTAGTGTATGCAAATGGTGAAGTTGCCAGCGAGGCTAAAGGCAATAGGTTAAAGTTCGAAAAGATAAGGTAAGCATAAATATTTGTTACGGGTATTGGTACTGCACCACCTTTCACTTTCCTGTTTTTCTTAACCTTTACAATAGTACCGCACACCTCATACATTTCCTTCTCTACCTGTTCTTAAGTGAGTTCATTTTTACCGGTATAACCTGATATGAATTTAGAACCTATGTACTCATGGTTTACCCATAGCAAAGCTTCATTCATCTTCTTACCAAGTACCATCGCAATATAAACGTTGTTAAACCCGAAATGATCTTTCTGGGAAATGGCGTCTTCCCACTTTAGCAGAACGTCGTACTGCAGGCCGTCTGCCAATAAAAGCTCATTTGCCGAGGAAGGGGCTAATGCTTATAGTAGCTTCACTTCCTTAGAAGAAGCAAGTGCTTCAATCAACTGTCCTTGCAGCACAACAGCTAAAGAGCTCTTTCCAAGGAACTCTAAAAATTTCTTCTCTTAAGCTGAGTCTGCATCTAAAGATATGTTGGTTAAGAAATAATGGTTATGTCTTTGACTGGTGGATATGTTTTTACTCTTCCTTTACATTTGCAACTGCCAGGTTAGAGGCAAGAGTGAGGATAAGGGGTAAAATCATAGCTTTAAAATCAGGCAATCGAACAGGCATCTATAGTTGCGATAGGCCATTCATCAGTAGCCGGGAAAAGCCCCTGCTGCATAGCTTTTGTTTCCAAGGGATTGAATTATCGAACCTTATCCACAAGGATTTAGAAGCCTTAGGCAGCTTTCTGCAGGCAGGGGAGGGGTAGTATCATGTAGGCTAATGTTTTTGCATAAGATGTGTTCTTAGAAAACGAAAGGCCCTTAACCACCTTTTGTTGTACGTCTACGATTAGGTTACAGAATGGGATAACGCACCGGCAAACTTCCTGAGTGTTGAGGACTGGAAAGGATCATCAGCACACAAGCACAAGTGCCAGATCATCTATGACAGGCCACTTCCTGCCTAGATTGTGTCCGACAACAGCGAGACATTGGATCTGAAGGAGCAAAAGTGGATGAAGGAGAACCATGCGGAGGTTCTGCTGGTGGATGAGCTGTACCAGGTGCACCGAGCTTCTTTAAATAATTTCAACCATTTGCAGTTGATGACTTACGCAACTACGATCGCTTTATTTCCATGCACCGGGGTACATCTGCTTTGAGGGCATCAATGCAATATTATCTATAGGCGAGTCAAAAGAGGCGCACCTGAACGAATTCCCCACTACTTTCCCGGCACTGACCGGGGCCAAAGTTCTTCAAACCAAGAGCAAAAACACCTTTCTTGAGTATATTGACACGTACTTTTAACATCACAGATGTTAAACCCTGGTGGATGTTGGAGGGCATTCCAGCATAAAAGGAGCCTGAAGTAGCATCCTGTGGCGCCTAATCATGTGCTCTGGCTGATGCATCGCCAGAGCACAGACAAATGTAGCAAGTTCAGTTATACGCTTTAGAGGCGGACACAACCAACTTAGGAGCATAGGGGACGTTTGCCTAATCCGTGGCGGCTTACACTCTCCTGCACCCTCCTCATCAGGGAGAATTACTCTTCTGTCTTCAGCACCCTTCTGTTGTTGAGAGGCTGCACAGGCCGCGCGTTATTGGCATACAAGGCAGAGAATTTAGCTATTTGTTCCTCTGATGCCTGTATGGGCTCTCTGAAGACAATCCAGTCCACGCCCACTGTACAGGGGGGCGTAGTCAGGGAGCCGATATAGGTATAGTGCATCTGGGATGGCGGGATGTAATCAGACAGCGTCAGCTGCACTTCTGTCTGCACCTCCTCCTCCTTTTGAACCGGTATCTGCGTGAACACCTTCTCCAGGAATGGATTGGCAGTATTTGCTTCTTCTATGAAAACTGCCAGCACAGCCAAGTTGCTTGTTCCCTCCTCCTGGTGCACGAGGTGCATCTCCAGCGGGTGCCGCTCGCCGTTGATGGTGTGCTCAGAAGGGTAGTGGAAGTGAAACTGCTTAAACTGATACCGCTTGCCCTCTACCGTGATGAAGCTTCTCTCTGTGCCGTATACCTGCACCGTGTGCCCGTTGTCCACAATCTTCATGGGGAAGGGCTCGTACTCATACCGAATGTCCGCGAGCTCCGCCTCAATCACCTCCTGCGTGTTGATGTTAACGGGTGACTGCACGCTGGCCCTGCACTCGGTGCCGGAGATTTGCTCCCAGTTGGTGTTCTCATAATCCCACTCTATTGTCTTGGCCGACCCGGCATCGGCTTCCACTGCGGCCGGCTCATCTGACACTGCCTCTGTCTCGGTTTCACCGCCGCAGGCAGACAGGCCTGTGGCTAACATCAGGAAGAGGCATAACCTGTTCCTTTTCTTCTTGTAGAGGGACGGGGTATCCGTTTTGCTTCTTTTCATATATTGCGATATAGCATATTTATGTTCTGGTGATTGTACTATTTTAGGGGTTGAAATGTTTTGGGGCAGGCAAAGGAGCAGTTCCTGCAGAAGCAGTATCCCGGACTTGGGTTACCAGACACTTTATTGTGAAATCAGCAGGACTAAATGGCCGGCATACAACAGCAGGAGGATAGCGCCTTCCTGCTGTTGTATCAATTTATATAGAAGTAAAGTTATGTAAAGCAAACAGCTTTTAGTGTGGCTTTCTTCCAAGAGCACTTAACTAATTTAAAAAAGCGATTCCCGGCACTTCGCATCTTGTGCATGGTTAGATGCTGACTTGATTGCCATTACCCGATATTCTTTATACTCTGCTTCAATTCAACCTGGTATACGTGATGACTCCTAATAGCATATGAAGCAGTTGCCGCTCAACAATCCATTTTTTTTAGAGCTTCAAACCTGTTTTGCCGAGTGGCTGTTGGTCTTGGGCTGCTCGGGGAGCAGCCTAAAGGGCCTTCCACTGCATTTACAAGAATTCCCACACTTTTTAGAGCAGCTAGGGGTGCACAGTGTGCAGAAAATACAAAAGGAATAAGCAAGCCTTTCTGCTACTGCGCAAAAGTCCTTAGTATTAGTGACTCAAAAAGTACTAAAAGAAAGTCTCAAGAGATAACAAGTAGCTGTTGCGGTGTCAGAATAGTGTCCGAAGTGAAATAAAAAAGGCCTTCAGCGTTAACTGAAGGCCTTCCGTGTAGCCCGTAGGATGGAATTATCGAACCTTTTTCACAGGGATTTAGATGCCTTAGGCAGCTTTCTACAGATAGGGGAGGAGTAGCTTATTTTTCCATGTATGGCTGCCAATTGACGATGAGCATCTTCTCCTCCTCAAGCAGCAGATAGCAGAAGTGGTAGGTGTTGCCGCTCCTGGCGCGGTAGAGGTGGGTGAAGTGGCGGAAGTCGAAGCCGTGAAGCTCAAGTGCCTTTCGCCTTACGGTCGTCTTCCCCAACGGGCTCGCCTGCTTCAACAGGTGCCTGTTCCTGCGCAGGGTGGCGTTCACCTGGCGCATCAGCTGCTCGCCCTCATCTTTGAGCTTACGCCTGTTGCCAGCCGCTGCCCGACACTGGTCGGAGCAGAACTTCTTGTCTTACCTTCCCGCCATGGCTGAGCCACATTGTCCGCATTCCCTGTTGTCTTTCTCCATGTTTTGCTTTATTAGCGTGCATATCCGGGTATAAAATTTATGTTACTTCGGATAGGGTACCAGAAGCCTGTACTCCGTAGCGCCAGTAAATTGCCTTTATGACTTTTTTGTATAAATATGTTGTTGTAGGCCTAGAAACGATACAGGAGGAAAGCTCATGAACAGGATGAAAGCTTGTACTACTTTTCAAATAGGCGTTGCTGTTGCATTATGCCTTAGCCTGCTTGCAATGTCTGCTTCTGCACAGGATATGGAACGGGGCAAGCTGCTAGAGCAAATCGAGGCAATGTCGGATTTAGCGCAAAGCTACTCCCTATATTTACCATCCAGTTATACCCCTTCTAAACAGTGGCCTATTATCTATGTGTTTGACCCTGCTGCCCGAGGAGCTTTGGCTGCGGCGCACTTTAGATACGCTGCAGAAAAGTATGGCTATATCATAGCTGCGTCTAACAACTCGAGAAACGGAGACTGGAGTTTTGTGATAGACGCGATGAACGCCATGACCGAGGACACGCAGAAACGGTTTGCCCTGGATGAGCAGCGGAGGTACAGCAGTGGTTTCTCGGGGGGAGCGCGGGCTGCGGTTTACATGGCACTGAAGACAGGGGAAATTGCCGGTGTAATAGGTTGTGGAGCTGGCTTCCCACAGACGATAGGGGGACCTGCCTATCCTAATTTTGACCATGTCGGAATAGTAGGCAACCAAGACGCTAATTATTATGAGCTTAATTTGGTTTATGAGGAGCTGAGTAAAATGCCTCACAACGAACTGCTCATCACCTTTAATGGGGGGCATGTGTGGCCGGATAGCATGTTGATCGAGCAGGGAGTAGCCTGGTTAGAGCTGCAGGCGATGCGGCGGGGGCTTACACCTGTGGACCAGGAGCTCATCTCTGCCTACAAACAGTCTGAAATGAAGAGGATTGAGGATGCGAAAAACCCTGCCCAGCAGTATTTCCTTGTAAAGCAGCTTTACAACTCTTTAAACGGACTTACATACGTTTCCGCCCTGCAGCAAGAGATGCTACGTCTCGAGAAAAGCGAGGAACTAGCCCTGGCTTTGAAAACAAGGGAGAAAATAAGGACTCTGGAAGAGCAGTTTTGGAAGCAGTATGGTAGTGCCCTTGCAAGTATATCTTCTACAAATACTGCTTCTGGTTCGGTTCCTGTAAACAGTCTGTATACTTCCGAGAAATGGTGGGCAAAGGAACTAAAGAAGGTTAAGGAAATGGCCCTGCAGTTGGATGAGAAGGAGGGAAGCCTGCTTTACGACAGGATTAAAAGCTATATCTGGATTACAGCGGTGGAAAGCTTTGAACGTGCCTGGCAAGCAGAGGAATTTGATCAGGCTGCAAATTACCTGCAGGTGCTCAGCGTGGTGAAGCCTGAGAGCCCCGAGCCGTTCTTTTATCTAGCCAAAGTGAACAGCAAGCAGCGAAGGTACAAACTTGCTATGCAAAATTTAGAAGAGGCTGTGCAAAGGGGGATGTCCCGGTATGAACTTGTCACGGAGGATGCCCTTTTTGAGCCGCTGAAGAAGAGAAAAGGGTTCAATGAGCTAGTCGTTCAGATGAAAGAAAAAAGAGAAGAAAGTAACTGATGTCCTTGTTCTCTATTTCTAGTGATGGTCTTCTGATTTGCTGTTGTAGTTGGTTACTTTTCTGTTACTCTGTAGCCCGGAGGATAGACTTATCGAACTCATATCTTTACCAAGATCTATTAGAGTACAATTCGTACTTAAAAAGCCTGCTGCCGGAAGGTAACTGGAATCGAACGACATACACCTGGTGATATGGCGATGAAAAGGGACATCCTTCCGGTAGTGCTTCTTCCCAAAAGGCTGAACAGTACTTACAGGTATCTCCCCCGTGTCGAGGTAACCTTGGATAAGATGATGAGTGAAGTTAGGGGAAGAGCTACTGGTTTTGTA
>NZ_JBHULU010000026.1:0-743 GCF_042684605.1 Pontibacter locisalis | reverse complement strand
GGCGTGCAGGTGGACAAGGAGGGCTGCCCGGTTGACACGGACGGCGACGGCGTGGCCGACTACCAGGACGAGTGCCCGACCGAGGCTGGCGTGGCCAACCTGAAGGGCTGCCCTGACAGGGACAACGACGGCGTGGCTGACAAGAACGACGAGTGCCCGGACGAGGCGGGAACAGCGGCCACCAAGGGCTGCCCTGACTCAGACAACGACGGCGTGGCCGACAAGGACGACAAGTGCCCGGACACCCCGGCCGGCGTGCAGGTGGGCGCCGACGGCTGCCCGGTTGACACGGACGGTGACGGCGTGCCGGACAACGAGGACGCTTGCCCGAACACACCGGGCCCTGGCACGGCCAACGGCTGCCCTGAGGTGGACGCGGCGACCCTGAAGGTGATCGACGAGAAGGTGCGCTTCGAGTTCGACAAGGCCGTGGTGCAGGAAGCCTACAAGCAGCTGCTTGACTCGGTGATCGTGGCGCTGGAGAAATACCCTGACCACGTGCTGCTGATCCAGGGCCACGCGGACTTCATCGGCTCGGAGGAGTACAACCAGGCGCTCTCCGAGCGCAGGGCCGAGGCGGTGAAGGAGTACCTGGTGCAGCGCGGGGTGAAGAACCCGGACCGCCTGGTGACCAGAGGCTACGGCGAGTCGCGGCCGCTGGTGCAGGTGAACGAGCGCCTGAGCAAGCGCAGGACCGAGACGGCCAGACGCATCAACCGAAGGGTGGGCTTCCAGCTCAATAC
>NZ_JBHULU010000025.1:0-2776 GCF_042684605.1 Pontibacter locisalis | reverse complement strand
ATTCACTGCGCCTTTAGCTGATGCTCATACCTCACATAATCGCTAAACTGACTTTTCTTACATACCCGGCGTGGTAAAAGTCGCTGTTGGCAGCCAGAAGCCTTTAACCCGCCTCTTGGGACAAGGTTAAAGGATACACAGTAAAAAGGCTTCCCAGCAGGAAGCCCTTTTACCTAACAAATTAAACAAGTGTTTCTAATAACTTTTGTTACTCAAGCGTTACAGTCCCCAGGTCTTTGATCTGCTCCTGCGACACGCTCACGTTCTCCAGCGTTTTGTCGTGTGCACCGCCCTCGGTGTAGAACTTCACCGTGTAAGTACCCGCCGGCACGCCCTTCACCAGGAAGTTCCCGCTCTCATCGGCAAAGCCACCCACAGTGTCAGTGGCGCTGATCACGTAAATGCCCGGCTTGTACTCAGCAGGCGTAACAGTACCTTTGATCCCTCCGGCAACGGCCTGCGTGATGGTGCGGATCACAGGCTTCAGGTTATACTGCCCATTGCCTCTCGGCACCACAGACTGAGCCGCGTCAAAGTCCAGCAACAGCGTGTAGGTCACATCACTCACCAGTTCAGCGTTGATGTCCAGCTTCACACCTGACTGCTGTCCGCTAGGCGTCACAAGCGGAGTTACTGTGCCATCCTTCAGCTTCAGCGTGTTGTTGTCACCCAGGATCAGCCTGATCTGAGCGATCCTGCCTGCAGGAAGGGTGGAGCTTGCCAGAAGGAAGCTTTCGCCGTTGGTGTAGTCCAGCAGGTTGTAGACGCCCGGCTTTATCTCATCCAGCGTGATCCACTCAGACTCATCGCCGTCGCCGTCCTTGTGCACCTGCACTGTCTTTACGTCCACGTTCACCTCTGCGTAGTCGCCAGGGGCGTCTGTCATGCGCACCTCCATACGGGCAGTGCCTTCGCTACTGTCGCAGGCGCTGAACAGGGCCAGTCCGCCAAGCATCAGGGGGAGTAAAAGTTTTCTTTTCATGGTGTATAATTGTTTTAGTTACAGGTCAAATATCAGACAGGAAGATGAAGACAAAATGAAGAACAAGAAAACCGCTATATTTTTATCAAAGATGGTGTTGGAACTCATTTATGGTCTTAGCAGATGAATAAATCTGACTACCTAGCAACCCCAGCTCTCAAAGGCAAGTGCTGATAAAATACACGACGATGTTGATGGTTATCAAGAGGAAGAACAGCCAAAATGAAGAGTTCTCCTCCTTATACCGCCACTTATAAAGTTTTTGGAATTCTGTATTCATCACTACTTTTTCCAAACTGGATTTTAAATGAGGTGTATGATCCTACCACCTGATAATAAAGGGCCCCAGCCATACGGTCCGGGGCGCTTTTGCCTTACCTATTATGGTTTACTTAATCTTTTATCTCGACATCTGTGGCCAGGTCCAGGCCATCGGCCACTATGTCAAAGATGTTGGTGTTCTGGGTTTCACTGATGACGATCACGCCCTCAGCGTTTTTTGCTGCTGCCGAAAGTTGCGCTGCCGACACGCCTGCAAACCAGGCGGTGGGATCGAAAGTCACCTGCGCCATAGAGCTCTGCCCTTCTGTGAAAGTTATGGTGCCCTCTCGCTCCACCTCAAATGTCTCCGCTGAGTTGAACTCAAAGCGCAGCGGGTGTGCCTGCCCCTGAGCGTCGGTGAAGGTGCCGTTCAGCACGACGGCCGGCTTTGTACCGCTGTCCTGCAGCTCGAGCTCGACCTCGATCTCCTCATAAGTGCCCGGCTTGAAGCCAACCGCGCTGATGTCTGGGGAGGTGGCCCCGGTGGCGAAGTCAATAGTCACGTCCTGCTCCAGCTCGAACTCCACCTCCAGCGAGTCAACGTCACTCTCTCCCTCAAACTGCACCTGGCTCAGCACGATGGTGCCGGAGGTGAAGGAAAGGCTGTTGGTGGAGGCAACTCTGCCGTTTAGCTGGGCGGCGGTTTTGACAGTAACGAAGTCTAGCCCTACCTGTGCCTGCGGGGAGGCTGTGTCTTCCGAGTCGCAGGAAAAAAGACCAAAGGCCAGGGCGCCTGCAAGTAATAAGGGTGAAGTTTTCATAAAAGTGTTGTTAAAGATTGTTTGAGGGTAAGACAGCGCCCGGCTGTTAAACGTTGGAAACGTATCTGGAAAAAAGTTCTAGAGTAACCGGCTTGGCACCGGCAAGCCAGACACAGGAAAATGATAAGCAGCTTTTAGTCAGCTGAATGCACCTTCCCAACAGCCTGAAAAAAATATTTCAAGAAAACAGCTTAGGATCACACATCTCTTTCCGTGAAATGCTTACTTTTGAATGATTCTGATAAAAAAGGATGAAAGGCGGAATTGCTTCTTTTGGACAGACCTTATTCACTCATGCCCCATATCCCTTAGAATAAATGCTACTCAGAACAAAAAGCAGCGTTGAGCAGTTTTACCAGCTTGGGATATTTTGTATTTTACCAACAATAAAAAACATTTTCTCAAAGCAACATGAAGCACTGGGGGAATTCTTTACTTTTTGCACGGCCCATTCCAACGTTTGGCCAGTCACGGCAATCTTAGGGTTGTTTTCGTGCCTGCTGGCTTTATAGTACTCCGTTAACCATGTTTGAGAAAGAACTCATCCAAAAATGCATCGCCCAGGAGCGCCAGGCGCAGGAAAGGCTCTACAGGCAATACGCGGACAAGATGTACAATGTCTGCCTTACCTATACAAAGGATGAGGACGAGGCTTGCGATGTGCTGCAGGAGGGTTTCATAAAAGTTTTCCGCAGCCTTGCCTCCTATGAGT
>NZ_JBHULU010000024.1:0-1436 GCF_042684605.1 Pontibacter locisalis | reverse complement strand
CGTACTTCCACGGCTGCCCGTTAGGTTGGAGTGTTATCTGCTCTCTGGTTAAAGTATCGCCAGAGGGGCTTACGAAGAAAGCTTGGTAGGAGTAATTGCGATTAGGATTGAAGATGACCAAACTGTCCGCTGCTGGTGTTTGCAAGATACTCAGCAAGCTCAATAGGTAAACAATCGTTAGTTGCATAGCTTAGGGTGAAGGAGTGTGAAAACAAGGTTTGATACTATATGCTTGTGTGATTTTCAAGATAACTGGTTTATCCTTTCATGCTTTATATGTTTGCCAACGTTTGGTACAGGCTGCGAACGAGGCATCAGCCGAGGTTGGAGCCTGTGCCGTGTTGTATGTTGCTATTTTTTTAATGGTGTACAGGCTCTTGATGCATAGTATGAATAATCAATTCAGCTTTTCTGCCTTTTCTTATATCATTCATAAATGTTGAGTCAACCAGAAGCATATCTTTGTTTGCTCTTCTGAAAGCTTCCCTTTCTGCTGAATCTGGTGGCGCTTCATATTGATAGGATATAAAAACCCACTTATCACCGTCAAAATTTATAGTGTCAGTTTTTGTAAAATATTCTTCATTTTCTGCCGCTGCAATAACCTTCACTACATGAGTTCCGTTGCTCAGGCTCACATTCTCAATGTACTGCAAATCAGGAGCAATGTCCGTATAGTTTGCAATTTGGTTGAATATGGTATCTGAATCTACAAGAACAGTTAATTTAACTTCAGTATTATGCATACTGCCGTTAGAAATGTTAAAGTATCCCTCAGATGTTTTCTTGCAACCACACATTATTGCAATAAGAATCAAAACTACAGGTATTCTTTTCATTGATTAGAGTTGCATACAACGTCTTGTATATACCTTGTGCGAGGCTGTCAGCCGAGGCATTAGGTATAAACCTTGTTGGCTGGAGTTATTCTATCTCTTCAAAAGCAAATGCGTTGGCAATGGTGACCAAGTTATCGCCTTCATGTGGCTCACCAGAATTACCATAAGGGTCTAAAAACAAGTAGTAAGTGCCATTTTCTTGTTTTACAAGAACTATGTCAGAGTAATAGTCACTATCCATATCTTCATTTATACCTACTTCTACCACCTGCTTAAACTGCAGTTTAACTCTACATTTATCAAACTTCTTCTTTCCTGCTGACTTTCTTATAATCAACTCAACTATGACAGTTGACTTATTCTTTTCTTGATAATTCAGACTTGCTTCAATGGAAATGATTTGCCCATCACCCAGCACATAATTTGAAAGCAAGTCTTCTAATTCCATTTTCTTTAATTACAATTGCTGCCAACGTTTAGTACATAAGATAGACGAGGCTCAGCCGAAGTATAACTTATGTGCCGTGTTGGGGAGAGCTTTTCTTATTTTAGTTTATTCACATGAACTTCTAAAAACCCAATGCCAGTATCTTCTAT
>NZ_JBHULU010000023.1:0-2923 GCF_042684605.1 Pontibacter locisalis | reverse complement strand
AAACAGTAATATTGCAATTATAAATGTGAATTTTGTTTTCTTCATTTAGCCGTTCTTATTGTAAGATTACAGAGCAATTGTCACTAAATTCTAAAACTCAATTTTAATATTAAATAAGCCCTAACGGGCTTTCCTAAACGATGGCGTAGCTAACGTTTAGGTTTGGTTAGCAACTGTATTTCTTCTTTTTCTATGTACTCTAGTGCTTTTTCCAAAACTTCATCTTTCCCGTTCCTTATACCTTCAACGGTCGGTTTCACTTCTATATCTGGAACTAAGCCTATACGTTGAGTTTCTCTCCCATCAGGGTAGTATACTCCAATTCCTGAAATTCTGGTCTTAATTCCCCCGACCAGCTCAAACGGAATAATGTTACCATCAGCACCTGCGGTCTGACTTCCTATAACCGTGGCATTGTCAGCAGTCTGTAGCGCCATGACAGTGAACTCTGCGTGGCTTTGTGTATGCTCGTTTACTAACAGTACCACCTGCCCTTGATATGGGCTCTTATTATGCCTGCCAGAACTATCACCTTTTAGCCAGTAGTACTTTCCAGGATAGGCAAGATCGGGCAGGGTAAACTTTGCGTAAGGCCTTGGCTCGGAGTTAAGATAGTTAGAAATTTCGTCCATAGTACCTTTAGGATAGTTCCTGACATCAAGTATGATAGCCTTACACTTCATCAGGCTTTTTATCATGGCTGCCACATCAGGAATCTCAAGAAGCCCCATGTCTACGTAACCGATGTTCCCCTTCAATATCTCCCACTTCGGGCTCTTATTACTTACTCCGTAACTGAAATCACTGAAGTAATACCGCTTCACTTGCTTTTCTTCTAATACACCACTGCGTTCGTATGTTATCGTTACAGTGTCCGTCACGCCATTGAACACAGCATTATAAAAGTCCCTGTACTTTGCAGACTGGTTGGATGCAGGGATGTACTTTGATTTTCTTCCAATGATGCTTTCTATTGTTTCACCATTTACTCTGTGAATTACATCTCCTATATGTATGTCATTTGCATGAGCAAGTGAGTCATTGTAGAAACCTGAAATAACAGCTTTACCGTCTATGATTTTGAATTTGGCTGGTATCCAGTAGTAGCCGAAGACTTCTGGCGCAAATTCGCCAGAAATATAGGCATGACTATCATCTGTTTTTGCCACCAATTCCAGAACTGCCAGATGGTATTCTGAGACATTTGCTGCATTCCTAAACTTTGGAATCATCTCCGTCAGAACATCATCCCATTCCTGGTCTGTCAGGTATTTGTAGGGAAAGAAGTATTCAACAACATTCCAGTACCTGAAAAGGCTCAGCAGCCGATGTGTTTCATCTGGCTGCTTAAAGTACAGCTCGGGATAAGGATTTTCGTTTGTTATATCTAATAAGCCAATAGGGTTAACAGTAGCGTAATGGTTTTTCCCCTGAACCCTGTTCTCTTCAATAAAGTCCAACTGAGAAATCAGGCTTTCTGTAAACAGTGATGTGTCATCTGTCCAGCTCAGATTAAAGTTCTTATCAAACGTACTGTTCTTGCTTGCAGAATCAGGTACTTTTACTTCCCCAAGCCTTGCAATCCAGTCCAGATACACTTGGCTAAGTTCTTTTTTCGATTGTGCAGACATTACCTTTGGCAGGCTCTGAATTAATTCTTCGTCCCAGTTATATTTTCCGCTCGCAACTTGTGGATGGTAGTACTTGAGAAAGCCCCACACCCTTGCAAGGGACTCAAGCTTTTGAATGTCATTAAGCTTTGGCTGCGCTGAACAGCCATAAAGTATGAAAACGAATGATATAATAATCAGTAACTTTTTTCGCATACTTTATATTGTTGCTAACGTGTTGGTGCAGCCGATGGGCGAGGCGTAGCCGAGCATAAGGGCTGAACTTTGTTGTATGTTGCTTTTTTACCTCTTCTTGTTAAAGTTTAGTTTGTACTGTAGGCTCAATTTGCCTATAAAGGAGTATAAGCGAATTTTTTCCTCCGAAATCATTAAGGTTTTTGTTTCAGTAGACCCTTCATACGTGGTATGAGTGTCTGTTCGCTCTACAGATGGAGCAATCAAAGGAATTGCCACCCCCACCTGTGCATTTATGTTTACCCCATACAGGTTATAACCCGCACTAATGGCAGGGTCAGCAGTCAAGCCTCTAAGGTTTTTATAACTGCTTTTCCTGGCAATAGAATTTATGTGGGTGCCGTAAAAGTTGAAATCTGTATACTGTGAATAGTTAAGCCTAAGTCCAAGCCCGTATTCACTTTTCGATACTCTTTTGCCTGCATTAAATTGTCCGAATACGCTCCAGTATCGTGCCTGCGTAACTTCTCCATCTGTATCACCTGTAAAGTGCCAATAGTTGTCTACTTTGGTTATACCAGTACCTATGTAAGCCTCAACAATGGGGAATTCGGGATTGGCAGTTTTGGTAAAATAACCTAAGCCACCTTTGATGGCATAATCATTCCTGTCAACATTATACCTGTCGCCAATAATACTGATTCTTTTTTTAGTGTCATTATCGAAGGTTGCAGCAGAGAATAATGCCAGCTTGTCCGTAAAGGCATATGACAGGTTAAAGTCATACCCACCACCTCTGCCAAATGAGATATGCAACTGATTGTTTTGGTCGTGAAGAGGGATTAACAAAGATTTTGGCGTATAGAATTCTTTTTGTGCAAGAAGTTTATTTGGAAGGAGTACAGCACCGACAATAATGATAGAATACCGCAGCAACTGTAGTTGTAAAACTTCTTTACACCTGTTCATATATTTATGATTTAAGTTACATACAACGTTTAGTCTAGATGGTGTCTCGTTGGAGGGTCGCTGTGCTCGGCAAGGTTCCTCCAATGGCATCTAGACAGTGTTGGTCGAGGGTGTTTTCCCTTTTTCCTCCCGGGTCATGCGAACTTTAC
>NZ_JBHULU010000022.1:63673-119575 GCF_042684605.1 Pontibacter locisalis | reverse complement strand
TACCTCAGTTACCACTTGTAGTTTAAAGCCTAAGGGATAATCGCGCTGACTGCGCTTGCTTTTTTTCTCTGCTGCTTTTTCCATAATAGGTTGTTTTAAGTGTCAACCTATTTTAGGACGGGACAATAAACGCAAAAAAGCCTGTAAACTATTCATTTACAGGCTTCTCTAAAAATGATGACATTACCAGCAGAGAGTAAGGGATTCGAACCCTTGATACCCTTTTGGGGTATACACACTTTCCAGGCGTGCTCCTTCGACCACTCGGACAACTCTCTTTGTGATGCAAATATAGGCTATTCTACAGCACATCTGCAAATATGCATCCGGTATACTTTCACTTATCTATAGACTTATCTCTCCTCGCAGGTTCTGACACAGCAGCATCCGTGTCTGTTCATGGTCCAGTTCCAGTCCAAGCACATACATTAATTTGGTAATAGCGGCTTCGGTGGTAATATCAGCACCTCCTATTACTCCCATCTGCAACAGGTGAGTACTTGTTTCATACTGCCCCTGAATTACCCTGCCTTCGTCGCATTGTGAGACATTAAGAACATGAATTCCTCTGTCAAGGGCATCATGCAGCAGTTGAAGGAACCAGGGGGCAGACGGAGCATTACCCGAACCAAACGTTTCCAGCACCAATCCCTGCAAACCAGGGGATTGAAGTACACTCTGTACCACTTGCCGCGTAATCCCGGGAAATAACTTAAGAATGGCTACCTTATCGTTTAGCTTTTTGTGTGTCCTGAAAGCGTGCTTGGGGTGCGCCAGGATATCATCATAGCTATACTCTATATCGATACCGGTCTCGGCAAGCGGCGGATAGTTGTCAGACTTGAAGGCATCAAAATGACTACTCTCTACTTTCTTCGCCCTGTTTCCCCGCAAAAGCAGGTTCCTGAAATATATACAAACTTCCGGCACCATGCTTTTGCCATTTTGCCTCATAGCAGCAATCTGCAGGGCTGTTATCAGGTTTTCGCGGGCATCGGTGCGTAAGCGGCCCATAGGCACCTGCGCTCCTGTAAAGATCACCGGCTTCTGCAGGTTCTCCAACAAAAAGCTAAGTGCCGAGGCACTGTAAGCCATGGTATCGGTACCGTGCAGGATCACGAAGCCATCATACTTTTTATAGTTCTCCTCAATCAGCTTCGCCAGCATCAGCCAGTCTGCCCCCGATACGTTAGATGAATCGATGGCCGGCTCAATGCTCATCACCGTGAGCAGGTAATGGAACTGACTGATCTCCGGCACATGGTCCAGGATTTGCGAAAAGTTGAAGGGCACCAGGTGCTGTTCTTTTTTATCAAATACCATCCCCACTGTACCTCCCGTATAAATAATTAAAATGGATGCCTCCGGATCCTTGGGTGTGGCGGTGTCAATGTCTACTTTAATTACCTTCATTACTACAGCTTAAACAAGTTTATCGCATTGGCAGTCGTTCTTTCTGCTATTTCCTCCACTGGCTTATTCATTAACTCTGCCACTCTTTTGGCAATCAGCGAAAGGTATACAGGCTCGTTACGTTTGCCCCGGTGCGGTACAGGCGCTAAGTAAGGACAGTCTGTTTCCAAAGTCAGGTTTTCCAGGCTCAGGTGAGGGAGCACTTTGTCCATGCCGCCGTTCTTGAAGGTAGCCACTCCACCAATCCCCATTAAAAAGCCTAGTTCCTTTACTTTCTCTGCCTCTTCTACTGTACCTGAAAAACAATGAAATATTCCCTTTAGTGAACCATCCTGCGCAGCTGCAATTATTTCGTAGGTTTCATTAAAGGAGTCGCGGGTATGGAGCACAATAGGAAGGCTGTGTTTTTTTGCCAGCTGTACCTGCACCTTAAGCGCTTCCTGTTGCTGCGGAAGAAAACTCTTGTCCCAGTACAGGTCTATACCACATTCCCCTACAGCTGCAAACGCACGCTTATCCAGCCACTCCTCCACCAGGTACAGTTCCCGCTCAAAGTCTTTCCCTACCGAAGTTGGGTGCAGCCCCATCATGGGTACACAGATACCTGCATACTCCTCCTCCGCTTCCAGCATGGCATCTATGGACGTATGATCTATATTTGGCATATAGATTTTGCTCACCCCATCCTGCTGCGCACGCTCAACAGCCTGCGCACGATCCTCATCAAATTTCTCAGAATAAATATGTGCGTGCGAATCAACTAAGTTCATCTACAATAATCTTTTAACGTTGGCAAAATACCAACCTGATACTACTTCTGTTTTATAGCTGCAAGTTAGGAATTTAAAAATTGTTGGTTGGTGATAGTTCCTATACAGCTTTGCCTCCGGACATAGATGTACCCTTTCACTTGGGCAAGCCCCTTAATACTTCCTCCCTTTCCAGTTGGTCTTAACAGGAAGAAAGAAGAACACGATGAGGATAACAGAGGAAACCACCATGTAAATCTCAAACAGGATATAGAGCCACCAGGGGGCAGACCTGCCAAGCCGGCGCAGACAAAGGAAAATGTACACGCTCTGTAGCAGTAGTTTAAGTATAAAGATTGCCAGCATCACCGTTACCGAAGTATAGGCAAAGAATGGAAGCAGCACCGGGTAATAGGCTGCATGCATGATAAAAATGACAGCCATATAGAAAGGCAGGTGCATAGAGCCGCGCATCCAGCGCTTGCGTTGGTGCAAAAACTGAAACAAAGTGAAGGCCGGCGTAGACAGTGCCATAACACTGCGGTCATACACATTCCGGAAACTCCAGCCTTCTTTTAGTATCCTGTTGAAAATGGCAATATCCTCTGTAATCGAAAAGTCTATGCTCTCAAAGCCTCCCACATCCTCATAGGCTTTCCGGCGCAGCAGCATGTTGTTCCCCATGGTTGTAACAGGCAGTTTAAGGTCAGATACTACCTGCATTAACCCCAGTGAGTACAGCCAGTCCATAGCCTGTAGTCTCGAAAACAGATTGCTCCCACTGATGGTGGTAATACCCGTTACCACACCAACCGCAGGTTTCATCTCAGCCAGCATAGCCTCTATCCAGGTAGGTGGCACGGCAATATCAGCATCTGTGTAAAAGTAATAGTCTGTGCGCGCGATCTTAGCCAGTTGCGCAAGTACATTGGCTTTACCCCTGGCTTTACCAATGTTTTCAGATATGGTTATGCAGGTATAATTTGGTTTATCCCGAATAAAATCATCTATCACGGTACGGGTAGCATCGGTACTTCCGTCATCGCCAATCAGCACCTCTACCTTATCCCTGGGATAATCGAGGTTTTCAATGGCAGATAGACAGCGAATAATTGTATGTTCCTCGTTCCGGGCCGCTATCAGGATACTAACTTTAGGATATGCATCAGGTTTTAAGACGTACCGCTTTCGGTTTGCGACCAGAAGCCCCAATAGTAGCAGGAAAAGGATGAAGTAGAGTATAAAATAGGCTACTGAAAAGATCATAGCGTTTCGAAGGTGTAGCCCAGTTTGCTAAAGTGTTCCAGGTAACGGGGAAGCGCATACATCATATTTCTCCGGGCTTTCAGGCTGTCGTGGAACACGATGATGCTACCGCTTTGAGTACTCTCAATACTTTTTAAAAGGCACTTCTCCTGCGATAGCGAGTTATCATAATCGTTGGTAAGCACATCCCACATGATAATTTCATACTTCCCGCGTAGTTGCTTTGCCTGCTTACCTGTTATTCTGCCATAAGGAGGTCTGAAAAGATTTGTTGCAGGACTGGGAGCATACCTTTCCAGCTCCTGCTGGCACTGCTCCACGTTTCGCACATACCGGTCCTCTTTCGTGTTCCAGCCTTTCAGGTGATGGAAAGTATGGTTGGCCAACACATGTCCCTTATGTATGATCTTTTCAGTTACATCAGGGTGCTTCACTACGTTATCTCCTACACAAAAGAAGGTGGCTTTGGCACCATACTTTTCCAGTTGCTCCAGCACCCAGGGTGTAACTTCCGGAATGGGGCCATCATCAAAGGTAAGATATAGCTTCTTGCCGGATGCCTCTTTATGCCAGGTGTAACCCGGCAGCATTCTCTTTAATATCCAGGGAGTTTTAAAAAGGCGGATCAAAGCGACTTTAACATGTGATAAGGCAGGGACTCAGATTACTTAAACCGGCATGACAGCAAGGTGATGTCATCATTCAGAGCAGCTTCCTCATTGTACAGGTTTATCTCACGGAGCAATTGCAGGTGGAGCATCTTAGAGCTCAGGTACCTGTTTCGCTGCAGAAATGTTATAGTGCCCTCAATGCCAAACTCCGCCTCCTCTTCATCAAATACTTCCGTTAGTCCATCGGTATAGCAAAGGAGTACAGAGTTCTTTGGCACATTAACCCGTGTAACCGATAAAAATGGCAATACATCAAAGACCCCCAGCATAGTACAGCCTTCGCTCAACAGGCGGTGCGTATTATCATCGTGCAACAGGATTGGTGAATTATGACCTGCGTTTACAAAAGAAAGCTCCCGTTTTTTTCGGTTGTAGAGCCCCAGAAACATGGTGATAAACTTCTCAGCTATCGCGTTACGGTAGATCAGGTTGTTAAGCTCTGCCACTACCGTGTTCAGGTCTGCCGTTTGGCGCAGAATGGTTCTGAGGCCAGCCTGGAAGTTGGACATCAGTAAAGATGCAGGCACCCCCTTGCCCGATACATCGGCTACGCAGAAGACAAAGTTGTCAGCGTCTATCTCAATGAAATCGTAATAGTCTCCGCCAATGGAAGAATGCGGAATATAGCTGGCGTGTATAGTTACGTCTCTGTCGTTTGGTAGCGACTTTGGAAACAGCATTGATTGCACCTCACGGGCAATTTCGATTTCCCGCCTGATAGACTCCTGCGCCAGTCGCTGCCTTGCCAATTTGTGGTTTTCGATGGCCACCAACATGATATTACTCACAGTCTGCACAAAGCTCAGGGCTTCCATGTTGGTGTAGTATGGCTGAATCTTTCCTATCATTACAAAGGCAAGTACTTTGCCGTTGTGCAGGATGGGAATCACAATCTCAAAAGCCCGCCACTTCTTTTCGATCTTCAACTTAGAGGTACGGGTTATCTCCTTCAGCTTCAGTATCTCGTCCGGCATATCATGCTTTGTAAAATCCTGCTCGGTTCCAAAGCACACCTTGCACTCCCAGCTCTCATCATGCACAAACAGCACCAGGCGGCTGATCTGCAGCTGCGCCAGCAGCGTAAAACGATAGATTTTATAAAGCGCCGTTTCCGGTAAGTTTTCGTTGATAGCCTGGGTAATCTCAAGTAACGCAGATAGCTCCAGCTTTTTCAGGTTTAACTCCTGCTGTATGTTGGGTACGGTTATTTCAGGCATTCGAAAGTTTGATTTTCAATTTATAGCATCATGCACACCAACTGCGAAAATCAAGGTTCTGATACCTCAGCAGGAGGCGAAATGCAAGGTAAAAGTAGTAAAAAAAGTACAGCGAGGGCAGTTGTTAACTAAAATCATTTTTAAAATCCCCCTCTGTAACGCGGTGCGGAAACGACACTATACCAGCTTCTGTAGGCCTCAAACAGAATTATGCACTACTAATCCTGCTTTAGTTGCCAGAAAGTAATAATCCTGGCAGTGGCTACCGAATTCTGCCTCCTTGTACTCGTATTCAGTGTCCTGATCCGGGTATAGTATCTTCACATAACCTTGCCTGATCAACGACTGCAGGGCAGAACATATTTCATTATCGGTAAGAGAAAGGGTACTTTTCAGGTCAAGGTAAGACATTACAAAGTAAAGCTCATCCAGTATATCAAATTCATTCTCGCTCATGAGTTTCGTATTGTTCTTCCCTTCCATTGGTAGCGACCAAAAAGCCCCATTATGCCGGTTACTACCACATAGGGTACATACACCAGCTGCAAAGGAAACATGTGCCATAAATACTGCTTTCTGCCCAGGAAGTTTAGTATGCGTTCTAAAAATAAAAAATCAATAATAAACTTACCTATATAGGCTGAAACTAATAGCAGTAACGGCAATTTGCCAAATAAAAATAATGGGATACTTACGAAGAGTAGGAAATTAACAAGAAAAACAACCAACGCCACCAGCTGCACATGCAGGCTCTGATAAGCTTTCCATTTGCTGGCCCACCTTACACGCTGAGAGATAAAAGAAGACAGGGACTTGCGGGCCTCGGTATAAACAATCGCCTTCTTAGTTTTCAGGAAAACCGCCTTGCCAGGAAAGAGATTATTCACCTTGTGCAACAGGAACTCATCATCCCCGCTAGCGATCTGCTCATTGCCGGAAAAACCGTCCACTTCGTCAAAAACTGCCCTTGTATAGGCCAGATTTGCCCCATTACACATATTCGGTTTCGCCAGGGCCAGGGAAGCTCCGCCTATTCCGATCAGGCTGGCAAATTCCACCAGCTGCATTTTCTCAAAAGTAGAACTGGTTTTATGAAAGCAGACAGGGCCACTGATAAAGTATGACTTCTTTGTTTCATAAGTGTAGGCATACTGCAACAACCACTCCGGCCCTACACGGCAGTCACCGTCGGTTAACACAAGTAGCGCCCCCTGCGCCTCTTCTACCCCCTTCTTCACAGCTCCTTTCTTCATTCGCAAGCCGGCTTCACCATCAAGTTGCAACAGCTTTAAGCAAAGCTTAGAAGTGAGAGTATAGTTACGTACTAAGCAGGCGGTTTCATCAACAGAATGATCATCCACCACAATCACTTCAAAAAGCTCCTTCGGATAATGCTGTGCTTCCAGGTCGTGCAGCAGATCCACGATATGGCTACCCTCATTACGAACAGGTATGATCACAGAAAGGAATGTGGAAGGACTAAAGTCTGCAGGGGCATCGGCATCTGGAAGCTGCATCCAGGCTACCCAGCGGCGAAGCACCACCCAGGCATAGGCTAACAGCGATAGCCCTAAAAGCCAGATCATGCGGCTACTCCTTTCCGTGCTAATCTTAAACGCAGCACAAACACCAGCCCAACCGCGCTTGGCACAGCAATATTCAGGAGCCAAAGGCTAAGACTAGCGCTTAGTACCTGTAGTCGTGCCTGCCCCAATAAACCAAACAGGTACATTGCCGACAGCTCCCGAATACCCAGATCAGACAAAAGACTTACTGACGGCACCACAGACTTAAGAAAGAAAGTCCCTGAAACGCCACTCAGGTATTCCAGCGGGCTCAGTTCCACGCCGTAAAGGACAAGAAGCAGGATAAACTGAAGTAGGAAAACAAAATAACGCCCCAGCGACAACCAGAGCAGGCTTGTTATTTCTTTTTTATTGTAGGTTCCCATTACGGCCACGTACCGGACAAACGGCCGAAGGGGCTTTATGGCAGCCACTATGGCTACCATGGCTCTCGCATTATACAAAAGAAGCAAAGTAGCTCCACATAATGCCAGCAGCAGAAGTATCAGGCTCATAGCCACTGCCGGGTATTCCAGCCAGTAAAATTTTAGTACGAAGTATGTCAGGCCAATGGTACCCACCAGCACTGTTGCCACCAACTGGCAGTACCTGCCAATAAAGATGGCTCCAATGGCATCCAGGCGCTGCCTGCTCTTAAGCTCAAGTACGCGGCCGGCATAATCACCCAAACGATTAGGCGTAATAAAGCCAAGCGTTAGCCCCACCATTACAGCCCGGTAAGCTCTGATAAAGGAGATCGGTTCCAGTTTCTGACCGAGCAGCTGCCATTTACGGGCTTCAAACCCCCAGTTAATGGGTATTAACAGTGCGGCAAAGAACAAAAGACCTAAAAGGGGACTATCTAAAGCGCTTCTTAGAATACCTCCCCAGGTAAGGAATGTGTCTGGTGCAAAAAAAATGGTCTGGTAAAGCAGGTAAAGCGTAAGCAGCAGTACCAGCAACTTACCCGAGAGTAAAAGGAATCTCTTGTTAAGATTAATGTTCAAGATATTGTCTTAATTTTGTAGCCTTATGGTTTACTCTTCTGCACTTCCCCCTCACAAACTCATTCTTGGCATAGACCCGGGTACACAGGTAATGGGCTATGGCCTTATCGAAGTAACTGGTTCTAAGGTACAGGTGGTGCAGTATGGCGTTATCCACCTTAAGAGCTACAGCAACCACGCCGTCAAGTTAAAGAAAATTTTTGACCGAATGATACAGCTCATCGATGAGTACCTGCCTGATGAGCTTGCCATAGAGTCGCCTTTTTTTGGTGTGAACGTGCAAAGTATGCTGAAACTAGGTCGTGCACAAGGCGTGGCCATAGCGGCTGCACTATCCCGCGACATCCCTTATGTGGAGTATGCGCCTAAAAAAGTAAAACAGTCAGTAACGGGAAATGGGAATGCATCTAAGGAGCAGGTAGCCAGTATGCTGGTACAGATCCTGAAGATACAGCCAGACCCTAAGCTGCACGATGCCACTGATGCTCTGGGAGTTGCCCTCTGCCATCATTACCAGAAGGGAAATAACGCCAGACAGGGTGGAAAATCGTGGAAAAGCTTTCTGACGGATAACCCTGACCGGGTTTCTGGTAAATAAACCTCATGCATCTTATAAACCGTATGAGGTTGTACCTGTTTAAGGTACTCCTTTACCAATTATATAGTAGATTTGTATATTGATTGGTACAAACCGGCTTTAATGAATCAAGACAAAGATAAAACTAAAAATACCCGCACCCGCACATACGTGACTACCCGAAGGCTCGACAAGATCTTTGTAGAGCTGGCCGGTGTGTACCGTTTCATAGCGCGGTTCTTCAGAGAAGTTTTCTTTCCTCCTTATGAAATTAAGGAGGTGATCAGGCAGTGCTACGAGATTGGCGTTCGCTCACTTCCTCTTATTTCCCTGACAGGCTTCATCATCGGAATTGTATTCACCAATCAGTCCAGGCCCTCCTTAGCTGGCTTCGGGGCCACTGCTCTTCTGCCTGCCCTGATCTCTGTAGCCATAGTAAGAGCCATGGGCCCTCTGGTTACAGCACTTATTGCAGCAGGCCGTGTTGGTTCTAACATCGGCGCAGAATTGGGCTCTATGCGGGTTACGGAGCAAATAGATGCGATGGAGGTTTCGGCTACCAAGCCTTTTAAGTTTCTGGTGGTAACACGTGTGCTTGCCTCTACTCTCATGATTCCGGCCCTAACGATGTACACAACGCTGGTATCGCTGCTGGGAGGATATCTGAACGTGCACCAGAACGAACAAACTACACTTATCACCTTCTTCTACCAGGTTTTTGAGGCTATCACTTTCCTGGATATTGCCGCTTCATCAGTGAAATCAGTAATATTCGGTTTTACCATTGGGATGGTAGGCTGCTACAAAGGCTATAATTCTTCTAAAGGTACTGAGGGTGTGGGTAAGGCTGCCAATTCATCTGTGGTAACGGCCATGTTCCTGATATTTATCGAGGAGCTGCTCATTATGCAAATCGTGAACGCTTTAAGAATGATGTAAGGTATGGAGCAGAAGGAAATAAACCCACGGATAGACAGAAACGAAAAGGTCATCTCTATCAGAGGACTTAAAAAGGCGTTCGATGATTTTGAGGTGTTGAAGGGTGTAGACCTGGACCTGTTCAAAGGGGAGAACCTGGTAGTACTGGGCCGCTCCGGAACAGGTAAGTCAGTTCTGATCAAAATTATTTCGGGCCTGTTACAGGCTGATGAAGGGTATGTAAACGTTCTGGGGAGAGAAGTGGGTAAACTAACGCCTAAGCAATTAGACGAATTGCGGCTTAAGATTGGGTTCTCGTTTCAGAACAGCGCCCTGTATGATAGTATGACCGTAAAAGAAAACCTGGAGTTTCCGCTGGAACGGCATGCCAAACAAATGACTCAGAAGGAAAGGGATAAGATAATAGATGTTGTGCTGGAAGCTGTCGGCCTCTCGCAGGCGCTGAATCAAATGCCCTCCGAACTATCGGGCGGACAGCGCAAACGCATTGGTATCGCCAGAACCTTGATCCTGAGGCCGGATATCATGCTGTATGATGAACCCACCGCCGGGCTTGACCCGATCACCAGTATCGAGATCAACAAGCTGATTAATGATGTTCAGCGCAGGTTCAACACATCCTCTATCATCATCACCCACGACCTTACTTGCGCGCGCGCCGTAGGAGACAGAGTGGTTATGCTACTGGATGGACAGTTTCAGCGGCAGGGTTCTTTTGATGAAGTATTCGCCACAGACGATGAGCGGGTACAAGCTTTTTATAACTACAACTTTATAGACTAGATGAGCACTGGAAGTAATAGACCCACAGTAATTGTGGGCATATTTGTTTTTTTAGCAATCGTGATATTGGTGGCGGGCATTTTTATGCTGGCAGGTCAACAGAAGCGGCTGATCAGCACAATTGAAGTTAGTGCAGTTTTTGACGATGTGGCTGGCTTGAAAACAGGTAATAACGTCTGGTTTTCTGGTGTGAAGATAGGCACAATAAAATCTATCAGCTTTGTAGGAGATTCGCAGGTAAAGGTAACCATGCGGATTGAAGAGAGCGCACAGCAGTACATCCGTGAAAACTCCATTGCCCGTATCAGCTCCGAAAGCTTTATCGGCAATAAAAACATCGTGATCGAGGGCGGCACGATGGAGGCAAGTCCAGTGGAAGACGGTGACCAGATTTTGGCCATAAACCCGCTGAACACAGATGACCTGATGGATACCCTTCAGAAAAACAACAAGAACCTGGTTGCCATTACGAGCGACTTCAAAGTAATTACTTCCAGGTTGGTACAGGGAGAAGGCACTATTGGCGCCATACTCACAGACACTGCCATGGCAGATAACTTCCGGGCAATGGTGGCAAATATGCAGCGGGCCTCAAGAGAGGCCGCCGAGGCTTCCAATGAGCTTTCCAGGTTCACAACGAAGCTTAACAACCCGAGTGGACTTGCTAACCAGATAGCTACTGACACAGTGGTATACAGCAGACTAAAAACATCCATGGCTCAATTAAAAGAGGCCACAACCTCAGCCTCTGCGATGATGCAGAATTTGCAGGAGGTGTCGGCTAAACTGGATAATGAGAACAATGCAGTTGGTGTGCTGCTTTCAGACGAAGAGTTTGCGCGCCAGTTACAGACGACCATGCGTAACCTGGAAACCAGCACCCAAAAGTTTGATGAGAACATGGAAGCCCTTCAGAACAACTTCCTGTTGCGCGGATTCTTCCGGAAACAAGCGAAACGAGAGGCCGAAGAAAGACTTCAGAAAGACTTGGAGCAGCAGCAACAGGACGAGCAATAAAGACATACTGTCATAAATAAAAAGGGAGCTTGAAAATTCAAGCTCCCTTTTTATTTATGACTTCTAGCTGAAGTTACATGTGATATTCAGTCCGTATCTTTTCGGCTACTTCTTCAAACTCCTCTTTGCTGAACTCCTTCTTATTAGCAAAATTCATATCTGCCATACTGTTTATTGGAATGAGATGCACATGTGCATGCGGCACTTCCAGGCCTACTACAGCCATTCCTACACGCTTGCATGGCACTGCCTTACCAATTGCTTTGGCTACCTCTTTGGCAAAAGCCATCAGGCCGGCATAGAGTTCATCGTTCAGGTTGAAGATGTAATCAATCTGTTCCTTCGGTATTACAAGTGTATGCCCTTTGGTGGTTGGATATACATCCAGAAAAGCAAGAAAGCGATCACTCTCTGCAATTTTATAGGATGGTATTTCACCCTTGGCAATCTTTGTAAATATCGAAGCTTCCATAGTTTTTTGTTTTATCGGCTGATCTCCAGGATCTCAAACTGAATATTACCGGCAGGAACAGTTATCTCAGCCACATCACCTACAGATTTACCAAGCAGTCCCTTGCCAATCGGTGACTTAACGGAGATTTTTCCTGCTGCCAGGTCGGCCTCCTCTTCTGCCACCAAAGTATAGTTTACTACCATGTTGTTCTTAAGGTTTTTAATCTTCACCTTAGAAAGGATCAACGCCTTGCTTGCATCCAGGTGAGTCTCATCGATCAGGCGGGCATTTCCCACGATCTCTTCCATCTTGGCGATCTTCAGCTCCAGGTGCCCCTGTGCGTCCTTTGCGGCATCGTACTCAGCGTTCTCGCTAAGGTCACCTTTATCGCGTGCCTCAGCCAGCTGGCGTGCCACCTCAGAACGTCCTTTTGTTTTAAGCTCAGCGAGGTCGTCCTTCAATTTCTGTAAGCCTTCTGCTGTGTAATAAGAAATCTTGCTCATAATCAGTTTCCACGTTTAAAACACAAAAACAAAAAGAACGGTTATGGCGCGCATAACCGTTCTTTTTGCCAAATATGTAAAATCTTTTAATTCTTTTCCAGTGCGGCGACCAGTATAAAACTATACTGCCGCCAAAGTTTAGCATTGCTTTAACTTTAATCGACAATTATAACCAGGAGCTACTCCCCTTGGTTCTGTTTAAGCAAATATACAGAATTAGAGACACAAGATGCAATTTATTTTTATAGTCTTATTACCTTCTATTTTATTAATTTTCGGATTTTATCAACCAGCACTTCATTGATCTTTACGTAAGACTCATGTGTCCAGCCGGCAATGTGCGGAGTTAATAATACATTACTTGCCTGCACCAGCGCATCAAAATCCTGCTGCTGTTCGCTTGTGAGGCTCTGCAGTTTCTCGTTTTCAAGAACATCCAGCGCAGCTCCCTTCAATTTACCATTTTGGAGGTGCTCAACCAAGGCAGACAGCTGCACCACATCTCCTCTGGAGGTGTTAATGAACCACACCCGCTTCTTCAGGTTCCTAAAAAAAGCTTCATCAGCAAAATTGAGGTTTTCGGGAATATAAGGTATGTGCAGGCTCACTACATCCGCCTCCCGCTGCAGTTCTTCCAGCGAAACACACTCATAAGGGGCACAGATCTTCTCAGGGGCAAAACGATCATAGGCGATGATCCGGCAGCCAAACCCTTGCAGGATACGGGCGAAGCTAAGCCCCATGTTCCCGAAGCCAATGATACCAACAGTTTTACCACCTAACTCCTCCCCCCGGTTCTCCTCACGCAGCCACACCTTTTGTCTTACCTGCCTGTCACCACGGGTAATATTGCGCATAAGCGAGAGCAGCATTCCCAGGGCAAATTCGCCCACAGCCTGCCTGTTACCCTCATTCGCTGCAAGCAAAGCTATCCCTCGCTCCTGCAACGCCGCTGCATCAATGTTATCTACGCCAGCTCCTGCCCTGGCCACATATTTGAGTTTAGCAGTATGTTTTAACGTATCTGCGGTAATTCGCATTTTACTCCGTACAATCAGCCCTTCGTGCCCGGCGAGCGCCTCGCAAACATCAATCGGCTTTATCTCCGGCCTGTAATCTGCCTTTACCCCTATCCTTTCCAGCATAGGAAAAATGCTGTCGTGCATCTCATCGATAATAAGAACACTACTACTTTTCAAATCTTCAGACATTATAAATTATAAAGCAGATGCGCCACACCGAAATAAATGGTTATACCCAGAAGGTCGTTGGCGGTAGTGATAAAAGGTCCGGCAGCTACGGCGGGGTTAATGCCGAATTTATCCAGGATCATGGGGGTGATGGTACCCATCATGGAAGCCAGCATCACAACTGAGAAAAGAGCCGTTGCCACTACAATGGAAAGGGTCAGGTCCTGACGGAACAAGTATGAAAAGCTAAAGACCAGAATAGATATAATTAGGGCGTTAAGCAGGGCGACCAGCACAAGTTTTAAAATACGCTGCGTAAAGTTCTCCAGCATTACCGCATTCGAAGAAAGCGTCTGGATAATTATGGAGGAGGACTGTATTCCTACATTCCCTCCTGTTGCCGTGATAAGCGGCACGAAGAGGGCCAAAGCAGGCAGCAGGGCAATGTCTTTTTCAAAGAAGCCCATAAAATGAGCAGCGAGCAAACCTCCCACCATACCAATGATCAGCCAGGGTAATCGTGAACGGGAGATACGGAACACACTGTCATCCTCTTCCACGTTCTCAGAGATACCTGTCATTAACTGGCGGCTCAGTTCTGCCTGTTCCTGCATAACGTCTACCACGTCGTCAATGGTGATGCGGCCCAGCAAACGGCCCTGAATATTTACCACCGGTATCGCTTCCAGGTCATACTTCTGCATCACGTTCACCACCTCGTTCTCATCTCTGAAAGACTCGATAGATATTACGTCCGGGTTGTAGATGTCCTTTACCAGCTTATCGTCTTTGGATAACAGGAGGGACTTAACACTAACACGGCCAACAAGTATATCACGGTTATCAACCACATATACTGTATATATGCGCGACACATCCTCTGCCTGTCTGCGAATCTCTTCAATGCACTGGGTTACACGCCAGTTCAGGTTTACCTTAATAAGTTCTTTCGCCATCAGACCACCCGCACAATCCTCTTCGTAATGCAGCAGGTCCAGGATGTCTTCAGCCTTTTCCTCGTTATCAATCAAGGCCAGAACCTCCTCACGGGTCTGCACCGATTGCTCGTTAAGGATGTCCACGGCATCATCCGAGTGCATCAGGTTAACATAGCGGGCTATCTCGGCACTTGTGAAGTAATCAAGAAAGTCTTCACGGATGTCATAGTCCAGGTCGCTCAGAATCTCTGCCCCTACTTCCGGAGGCAACAAGTCCATCACATACTTCGACTCATTGGTATCAAGCTCGTAGAGCACCGTGGTAATATCGGCAGGATGCATCTCGCCCATTGTACTCAGAATAAAGTCTTTATCCTGACGTTCAATTGCTTCCTCTACCTGCTCAATAAACTCACGTGTTATCTCTATCTGCATCTTTTCTTATGTATTCTGCTGAATAAGTTGGGTCAACTCTACAAAGTCCTGTACCGAAAGTTGCTCGGCACGCTTATCAAAAACGGGTAGCACCGTTATTTCTGGCGGCAAGTTATAACTTCGGAGTGAGTTACGAAGGGTTTTACGCCGGGTTCCGAAACTTAATTTAACCACCTGCATAAACAGCTTCTCATCACAAGGCAACTGTTTTACCTCATTACGCACCAGGCTGATTACCGCCGACTTCACTTTTGGCGGCGGGTGAAAAACGTGTTCACTTACCGTGAAATTATATTTAATGGTATAATACGCCTGCAACAACACACTTAGGATGCCATAGGTCTTAGAGCCCGGAGGAGCTGCAATTCTCTCTGCTACCTCCTTCTGTATCATACATACTACCTCCGGCACTACATCCCGTTGCTCCAGCACCTTGAAGAATATCTGGCTCGAGATATTGTAAGGGAAGTTACCTATAATGGCAAAAGGTCCCGGAAACAATTTGCTCAGGTCGGTCTTCAGGAAATCTGCCGATATGATACGATCCCCAAGCTGCGGAAAATGCTCCTGCAGGTAAGCAATCGACTCCCTGTCAATATCCACTACGGTTGTTCTGTACTCCGGGTGTTTGATCAGGTATTGCGTGAGCACGCCCATTCCCGGGCCTATCTCCAGCACATCTTTTACACCGCCGGGCAGGCTCAGTTGCTCTACAATTTTGATGGCAATGTTCTGATCTACCAGAAAGTGCTGCCCCAGGTGTTTCTTTGGTCTTACGTTACCCACGCTTTGTTATTTATAGGTCGAACGGCAGTAAGTATACTTTTCCGCTCATTCCCGTTATACTTTAGTTGTAAGTTAGCCTTAGCCCCAGCAACAGGGGTGCAGGCTTTCGCATTACGTATTATACTTACTATATTGCGCACTCAAAGATACAAACGACAGATGCCAACACAACTTAAATACGACACAAGCTTAGCTAAAAATACTAATTTGGCTATCATTATAGCTAAGGATCAGGTAGATCAGGTGCAGGAACTGCAACCTGAAGAGCAAAACTATGTGCAACAGCAGGTACAACAGGATGCTAAACTCATCTACCTGAACCGCTATTCGCACCGCGTGTTTGTAGTGGTGGCTCCTGAAGCCAAAACAGAAAGCCTTAAAAAAGAAGCACTTCGACAGGCTGGACATAAACTGCTTCAGCAGCTTAAAACAGACAAAGCAGAGAGCATATCCATACTGGACAAAACAAACTCTGAAGCCAGCTTATACCTGGCAGAGGGGATTTACCTGGGGAATTACCAGTTCCGGAAACACAAGACAAAAGACGAGAAACCAAGTTCTTTGCAAACCATCACAATTGCTGATGAGCATGTAACTGAGACGCAGGTAGAGGAACTCTCTAACGTACTCGAGGCTATTTATAAGGTACGCGACCTGGTAAATGAACCGCATAGCCATCAATCTGCCACACAACTTAGCGAGCAACTGGAAGAGCTTGCGCAGGAAGCAGGGTTTGACCTGGAGGTGCTCGACCTGATCAAGATTCAGTCACTGAAAATGGGCGGGCTTATAGCGGTAAACCAAGGCAGTGAAGAACCGGCTACCTTTAACATACTGGAGTGGAAGCCTGATAATGCAAAAAACACCAAGCCATACGTGCTGGTAGGCAAAGGAGTTGTATACGACACTGGTGGTCTGAGCCTGAAGCCGACACCACAGTCTATGGATTACATGAAATCTGACATGGCTGGCGCAGCTGCTGTAACAGGTGTTATGTATGCTGCAGCCAAAAACAACCTCCCACTGCACATTATTGGCTTAATCCCAGCCACTGATAACCGCCCGGGAGGCAATGCTGTGGCACCAGGTGACATCATCACCATGCATAATGGCATGACGGTAGAGGTCCTGAACACAGATGCGGAAGGCAGGCTGATACTAGCTGATGCACTAAGTTTTGCAAAGAAATACAACCCGGAACTGGTAATGGACTTAGCCACCCTTACCGGCTCAGCCATGCGTGCTGTGGGTAAGGAAGGATTGGTTGTAATGGGAACTGCCGGTGAGGAAGTGATGGCAGAGCTCAAGAAAGCGGGCGACAACGTACACGAGCGCACGGTGGAGTTTCCGCTGTGGGACGAGTATAAAAAGCAGCTCGACTCAGATATTGCCGACCTTAAAAACATAGGTGGGGCCGACGCGGGCCACATCACGGCTGGCAAATTCCTGGAAGCCTTCACGGATTACCCTTGGGTACACTTTGACATTGCCGGTACAGCTTACCTGCATAGCGAGGACTCTTACCGTGGCAAGCTGGCTACAGGCTCCGGCGTTCGACTTGTTTATAACTACCTCAGTTCTCTGGCCCGATAATTAGAAATGGATACTAAATATAAAGTGAAACTTGGCATCAGCATAGGCGACACCAATGGCATTGGTCCGGAAGTGATTGTCAAGACCTTATCAGATCAACGGGTATTAAACTACTGCACCCCTGTAATTTATGCCGCACCTGGCGTACTTAACCGGGTGCGTAAAGCACTAAGCGCTGAGCATTTTTTTTATCAGCAGGTAGAAAGTGCCAATGCATTAGTACCACGCAAGGTAAACCTGATCACCTGCTGGGATCAGGAACTGTCAGTTACACCTGGCGTACCTACTCCCGAATCCGGCAAGGCATCCCTGGATTCCCTGTTGGCAGCCAGCAGCGATTTAAAAGCCGGTCTACTGGATGGTCTGGTGACAGCTCCGATTAACAAAGACAACATACAGGCGGAAGAATTCAATTTTCCGGGTCACACAGAATTTCTGACATCATACTTTGATGCACCGGAAAGCCTGATGCTGCTGGTTAGCGAAGACTTAAGAGTTGCTACAGTTACAGGGCATATGCCTGTTAAAGAGGTAGCATCAAAACTTACAGTAGAGCTCCTGATTCGCAAAATGACCATCCTGCTGGAGTCGCTTAGAAAAGACTTTGGCATCCTTAAGCCCCGGATTGCGGTGCTGGGTTTGAATCCGCATGCCGGTGAAGAAGGTTTGCTGGGAACAGAAGAACAGGAGATCATTCGTCCGGCTATCATGCAAATGAAAGAGCGCGGCAACTTAGTGTTTGGCCCCTACCCTGCTGATGGGTTCTTCGGCATGAGACAGTACAAGCAGGTGGATGCCGTACTGGCCATGTACCACGATCAGGGTCTGATTCCATTTAAAACACTGGCTTTTGAAAGTGGAATTAATTATACAGCCGGTTTACCGATTGTGCGCACCTCGCCCGATCACGGTACTGCTTATGATATTGCTAATAAGCACATTGCAAATGAAACCTCTTTCAGAGAAGCGTTGTTCCTGGCCTGCGACATTGTTAAAAAACGATTAGCTGAAGAAATGCCTGCTGTTTAATAGCATCAGGTATTTTTTTTATCAGATTTATATCCTAATTTTGCGTCTTGCAATAAAAAGTCGGTTGTGAAAAAGCTAAAAGACTATGAGATCGGCATCGCCAAGCTTAGCAATAAGCGACACTCGTATGAGTTTGAGATGGACGATTCTTTCTTTGAACTTTTTGGGACGGATATAATATCAGGAGGTAAACTGCTGGCTAAAGTGGAGCTCGACAAAACGGAGTCGTTGCTTACCTTTGACATAGACATAGAAGGACATGTGCGCCTGACTTGCGACAGAAGCCTGGATGAGTTTGATTATCCGGTACATGTGCAGCAAGTTTTCAGAGTGAAGTATGGCGAAGAGAACCTGGAGTTGGATGATGACTTGTGGCAGATCACGAATGGCACACAGGCTATCAACATTGCACAACACCTGTATGATTACATAAGTCTTTCATTGCCTATGAAGAAGCTTCACCCACGCTTTGTGGAGGAGTCTGATGAAGAGGAGGATGACAGCGAGGAGGATATCCTGATTTATACTTCGCGCAGCGAGAGCGACAGCGAAGATGAGGATGACGACGATGAGGATACTGATCCGCGTTGGGACGCCCTCAGAAACCTTAACTAAAGAGTTTTAAGATTTTAAGAAAGTATAAACTAGTAAGTAAATTTTTAACAAAAAATGGCACATCCTAAACGTAAGATTTCGAAGACCAGAAGAGATAAGAGAAGAACTCATTATAAACTTTCTGAGAAAGCCATCGCAATCTGCCCTACTACAGACACGCCTCACCTATTCCACCACGCATATGTGGTTGATGGCGACCTGTTCCACAAAGGCAAGTTGGCTATCAAAAATTATACAACGAACGCTCAGTAAGCAATAGCCTGCTTCTTTTAAGTTCTGTATAATTTAACAACACCCAGTAAATGAGGATCGCCTTAGACGCTATGGGCGGTGACTTTGCACCAGAGGCTGTCGTTAAAGGTGCAATTTTGGCCGCTCAGCAGCTGGAACAGGAAGATGTAATCCTGCTAATTGGCAAGGAAGACATTGTTCAGTCGCTGCTAAACGAATACGGATATTCTGGCAATAACATACAAGTTGTTCATGCCAGCCAGGTAATAGAAATGGGAGAGCACCCTACTAAGGCGCTCTCACAAAAAACCGATTCCAGCATTGCCGTTGGGTATGGGCTGCTTAAAATGCAGAAAGCAGATGCTTTTTGTAGCGCAGGAAATACGGGTGCCATGCTGGTAGGTGCCATGTTTAGCGTAAAAGCTATTGAGGGAATTCTGAGACCCTCTATAGGTGGCCTGGTTCCTAAAGTAAATGGTGGCTATGGTATTATGCTGGATGTTGGGGCAAATGCAGATTGTAAACCTGAAGTGCTGGAGCAATTTGGCGAAATAGGCTCTATCTATGCCAAGTATGTTTTGGAAATTCCTAATCCGAAGGTAGGTTTGATGAACCTGGGCGAAGAGGAAGGGAAAGGCACAGTAGTTACACAGGCTGCTCACCAGCGCCTGAAAACAAACAGCAGCATTAACTTTATCGGTAATATCGAAGGGCGTGACCTTTTCAATGATAAAGCAGATGTTATTGTTTGTGATGGCTATACAGGAAATATCATTCTGAAGATGGCTGAGAACATCTATGACATCCTCAATGAGAAGAACATGCATGATCCGTTCATCGACAAGTTCAACTATGAGGCTGTTGGTGGTAGTCCTATCCTGGGCATCAATGGTAATGCAGTAATCGGGCATGGTGTTTCCAGCCCGAAAGCTATCAGTAACATGGTACTACAGGCTCAGAAAATGGTAGCGTCAAAACTATCAGAGCGCTTCAGAAAAAATTACTCAGAATAAATGGTTGCCCTCTGTGGCAATAGCTAATATTTAGCTGGCATAACCTGCACCAGTAACTCTTTTTACAGAAACTGGCAGGTTATGCCAATTTTTTTTTAGTAAATTGCCCCCCACATTTGATTTAACAATAAGACTTTTCTTAACATGAGTAAAATCACCGCCGCTATCACAGGTGTGAGTGGCTATGTTCCAGAATACGTGCTCACTAACAAGGAGCTAGAGACAATGGTTGATACGAATGATGAGTGGATCACTTCTCGCACGGGTATCAAGGAGAGACGTATCCTGAAAGGTGAGGGCAAAGGTACTTCACAAATTGCTGTGCCAGCAGTACGGGATTTGCTCGAAAAAACGAATACAAAGCCGGAAGAAATCGATCTTCTTATTTGTGCTACCACAACACCTGATATGGTGTTTCCGGCAACAGCTAACCTGATCACAGCAGAAATAGGTGCTGTAAATGCCTTTGGTTACGACCTGCAGGCTGCCTGTTCAGGTTTTCTTTATGCGTTGGCTACCGGATCAAAGTTCATAGAATCCGGCCGCTACAAGAAAGTGGTTATAGTAGGAGCAGACAAGATGTCTTCTATCGTTGACTATACAGACAGAGCTACCTGCATTATATTTGGTGACGGCGGCGGCGCAGTAATGCTGGAGCCAAACACAGAAGGTTATGGCATTTTAGACGAGGTACTGAAGTCAGATGGCACAGGTGCACCGTTCCTGCACATGAAGGCTGGTGGTAGCCGAAAACCGGCCACTGTAGAAACCGTGCTGGCAAGAGAGCATTACGCTTTCCAGGAAGGCCAGCAGGTATTTAAGTTTGCCGTGAAAGGCATGGCTGATGTTTCTGCCGAAGTAATGGAGCGTAACAAGCTGACAGGTGATGATATTGCCTGGCTGGTTCCACATCAGGCCAATAAGCGTATTATTGAGGCAACTGCTAATCGCATGGGCCTTAGCAGTGAAAAAGTCATGCTTAACATTCAAAAGTATGGCAACACAACAAGCGGCACTATTCCGCTTTGCTTGTGGGAGTATGAGAACCAACTCAAGAAAGGAGACAACATAGTGTTAGCCGCATTCGGGGGTGGATTTACCTGGGGCGCTATCTACGTTAAATGGGCTTACGACCCGAAACAATAACATTGAAACGGCCGCCTCAGCGGCCGTTTTTTTATGCATGCATACAACATAAAACGTAGGTTTAGTTTAAGCCTATCCTATCTACATCAGATTAAAAGGTACCAGTGAAAAAAATTTTGGAGATAAAGAACCTCTGGATCTACTTTATCCTGTTAGCCAGCTCCATCCTGCTATTCGGAGAAATCATTAACGACCGCTTCACAATGCATGACCTGGAGGTATATTACCGCACAGCAGCCAGGATGATAGATGGAGAGGAACTGTACCGTATTGCGGCTGACGGGCATTATGTATATAAGTACTCTCCTACGGCTGCCCTGTACTTTGTTCCATTTGCCTTACTTCCTTTTCCAGTAGCCAAAGTTATTTTTTGGGGTTTATTAACAGCTTTGACAATAGTTGTTTTAAGAGTGCTTTTCAATTTAGCTCAAGAGGCCTTTCCTGGTATCAACAACAGAAACAGGAATATACTCTTAGTAGCATTCTTAGCTGTAGGGGCACACGTACACCGGGAGTGGCACCTTGGCCAAGTCAATTTTGTATTGCTCTCACTATACATTTTTATGCTTGTGTTCCTGATGAAGCAAAAATCCTTGCCAGCCGGAGTTCTATTAGCAGTAAGCCTATTCTTAAAGCCTTTTGGATTGATATTTTACCCTTACCTGCTGCTAAAAGGGAAATTCAAAACTGTATTGACCTCTTTGGGAGCCATAATGATCTTAGCTTTACTGCCCATGGTCTTTTATCCTTCATGGCACCAGTACACATTACTGAACCAAAGCTGGCTGACAGAATTAAGTATAGAACTAGGTGCAAAACAGAACCTGATGGCAGAAGCTAACCATACTATTTTCTCTGTTCTCGCACGCTATTCGCCGCTACAGTACCTGTTAGCTACCTCCTCATCAATAAAAATATATCAACTGATCCTGTTGGGCATCATTGGGCTCTGCTTTCTATCCTTTATGCAAATGGGTAAGAAAGTAAAAAACGGTTTAGTGGCAGAAGTAGCAGTACTTATAGCTCTTGTTCCTTTATTTGCCTTTACAAGTCAGAATGCTTTCCTGTTCACCTTACCTGCCATCGTTTTGGTTCTGTACAACTACCCGCAGCTTCCGCCAGCAGGTAAATACATGACTGTAGCAAGCTGCCTCCTAATTGGAGCTAACATCAGAGACTTAATGGGCCGGGAGATATACAACCTATTTGAAAATGCCTCTGTTTATACATTCGGCACTTTACTTCTACTAGCTATGCTGTTCCTGATTCGGAGAAACCGGCAGAATGAAATAAATCAGACTCATGAAAGCCGGGGAAGCATCTTGCATGCCTGATGTTTAAACATGAAGAACTGCTATTTGGACAAAATGGCGGCTTTTTCAGGACAAATTACCCAGAATACCTGATTTTGTTTGCAACACAGCAATTTCAGCTATACTTTTACCCTTCAGTTTTACTATTTAGAATAAACCATAAACTATGGCAACCACAGCTGATATTAAAAACGGTGTTGTGATTGAATTTAACCACGACCTATACCAGGTAACTGATTTCCAGCACGTAAAGCCAGGCAAAGGCCCGGCATTCGTTAGAACAAAGCTCAGAAACGTTAGAACGGGAAAAGTAATTGATAACACTTTCTCGGCAGGCCATAAAATAACAACTGCCCGAGTGGAGCAGCGCCCGCACCAGTTCATCTACAAAGATGACATGGGTTATAACTTTATGGACATGAATACCTTTGAGCAGGTTACCCTTAATGAGGCGATGGTACCATTCGCTGACCTGATGAAGGAAGGACAGGAAGTTACAATTCTTTTCCACGCTGAAACAGAAACGCCATTAACCTGTGAAATCCCACCATTCGTAGAGTTAACAATTACTTATACTGAGCCAGGCATTAAAGGCGATACAGCCACTAACGCCTCAAAACCAGCCATCGTAGAAACAGGTGCTACAATTCAGGTGCCTCTGTTTATTGGCCAGGACGAAAAAATCAAAGTAGACACTCGTACATATTCTTACGCAGAGAGAGTAAAATAACAAATGAAAGCTAAAGAAATCCAGGACCTTATCGACTTTATCGCCAAATCTGGCTTGAATAAAGTAAACATCGAAACAGAAGAATTCAAGATCTCCGTAAAGCGTGATCCGGACCAGAAAGTGAAGTATGTGAGCCAGCCAGCCACGGCTGCACCTGCACCACAGGCTCCTGCACCAGTTGCCGCTCAAGCTCCGGCACCTGCTGCGTCAGCTCCTGCAGCAGCTTCTGCTCCATCAACTACTTCTGATGAAAGTAAATATGTTGCTATAAAGGCACCAATGATCGGTACTTTCTACCGTTCTTCCAGCCCGGAATCTCCAGTATTTGTTAATGTTGGAGATGAGGTTAAGCAAGGACAGGTGATCTGCATCATCGAAGCAATGAAATTGTTTAATGAGATTGAATCTGAGGTTTCTGGTAAAATCGTGAAAGTATTGGTAGACAATTCCTCACCAGTAGAATACGATCAGCCATTGTTCCTGGTAGATCCTAGCTAACGTAAAATTTGAAAGTTTGAAAGTGTGAAAATGAGGAATTGGAGAAACAGTATAAACTCCCTTTCCTCATTTTTAACGTCTAGAATTTCCACATTTCCAAATCTTCAGATTCTCTAATTAAAGACTTATGTTCAAAAAGATATTGATCGCCAACCGTGGCGAAATCGCACTGCGCGTTATCCGTACTTGTAAGGAAATGGGTGTTAAAACGGTAGCAGTATACTCTACTGCCGACAAGGAGAGCCTTCATGTGCGTTTCGCTGACGAAGCTGTGTGTATAGGTCCGGCACCAAGTGCACTGTCTTACCTTAACATTCCAAACATCATAGCTGCTGCAGAAATAACAAACGCAGATGCCATTCATCCTGGCTACGGTTTCCTTTCTGAGAATGCAGAGTTCTCCCGTATCTGTGCTGAAAACGGCATTAAGTTTATCGGTGCTTCTCCTGAAATGATCAACTCCATGGGCGATAAGGCTTCGGCTAAAGCAACCATGAAGAAAGCCGGTGTACCAACCATACCTGGCTCTGATGGCTTATTGAAGTCAATGGAAGAAGGCATAAAATTAGCAAACAAGATCAAATACCCGGTTATTCTGAAAGCAACTGCCGGAGGTGGTGGTAAGGGTATGCGTATCGCTAAAAACGACGCCGAATTTGAGAAAGGCTGGAATGATGCACGCGCTGAGGCAAAGGCAGCTTTTGGTAATGATGGTATTTACCTGGAGAAGTTTGTTGTTGAGCCACGTCACATTGAAATTCAGCTGATCGGTGACCAGCATGGCCAGGTAGCGCACCTTTCGGAGCGTGATTGCTCTATCCAGCGCCGTCACCAGAAATTGGTTGAGGAAACTCCTTCACCTTTCATTACAGATGAACTGCGGGAGAAGATGGGACAAGCTGCCATTGCTGGTGCAAAAGCAATTAACTACGAAGGTGTAGGTACCATTGAGTTCCTGGTAGATAAAAACCGTGATTTCTACTTTATGGAAATGAACACGCGTATCCAGGTAGAACACCCTATCACAGAAGAGGTTATTGACTACGACTTGATTAAGGAGCAGATCAAGGTAGCTGCCGGTCATAAGATCACAGGCAAGAACTACTATCCTAAGATGCATGCCATTGAGTGCCGTATTAATGCGGAGGACCCAAAGAATGGTTTCCGTCCTTCTCCTGGAAAGATCACAACGTTGCATACACCAGGAGGACACGGTGTACGGGTAGATTCACACGTTTACTCTGGCTACACCATTCCGCCAAACTATGACTCTATGATCGCGAAGCTGATCGTCAGCGCACAGACACGTGAGGAGGCCCTGGTAAAGATGAAGCGCGCACTGAGCGAGTTTGTCATTGAAGGCATCAAAACAACTGTACCTTTCCACCTGAAGCTGATGGATGACGAAGGCTTCAAGGCAGGTAACTTTACAACAGCTTACCTGGACAGCTTCGATTTTAGTAAACTGTAGAAAGACGCAACAATAGCTTTAGAAAAGCCCTGGTTTTACAGCCGGGGCTTTTTTTGTGGGTCGTGCAACTAATCATCCTATAATGGTATCTTATATTTGAATGAAGAAGACAATTATAAATCTCGCACTCTTTATTGTAGCAGGACTGTCATTGATGAGCTGTACCTCTCAACTCTTTATAGATACTACTTTGCCTCCTGCAGTAGATGTTGGTAATGAGCAGTGGAAAGTTGTAGCTATCAAAAGGTTCAACCCTGCCCTTTTGCCTTTTAAGCGTGAAAAGAAAACTGAGGTTTTCCAAAACGGGGCTGATGAAGCTTTAGCTGGCGTATTAGAAGCCATTCACCAGGACCACACCTACCAAATAGTAGCAGTAGATACTTCTTCTGCCTACCTCGCTAACTCTCCTAATGAACAGCTAACAAGAGACCAGGTAAAAAGCATTCATCAAAAGTATCCGCACCACTTGCTGTTAACCTTAGATAACATTGATGCTAGCTTCCATCAGATGACAACCCGGGAAAAAGACAGCGATGAAACGGTTGTTAAAACGGCACATTATACCTTGATCACCACAACAACCTGGACGCTCTATGACAGCTTAGGAACAGTGCTGGACAGAATGAGCCTGAGGCAAGAGGAGCCTTATCAAACCCGTGACGTAGTAAGTGGCTTACTGGCTGTCGGTCCCTCTATGGGTAACGCTGGTCCGGCTGTTAACCGTTTAGCCTGGCGTACCGGGAAAAGCTACTGGAGGCGCTTGTCTCCGCAGCGGGTTAGCCTGGTGCGTCCTTACTACTCTATGAAGGCTTTCGAGCCTGCTGCCTACCAGATAGCGGCTGGTAAATGGGATCAGGCCATTGCACTGCTTCAGCCACTTGCAGAGAGCAAAAACAGAAAGGATGCAGGAAAAGCAGCTTATAATCTCGCTGTAGTGCATGAGGCAAAAGGAGACATAAAGGGAGCTCAACGTTGGGCCAGACAGGCTGCAGATAGCGGCAACAAATTAGCGGCTCTTCTGCTCCCCGACCTGCAGAACTACGGAAACTGAGTTGCGACTTAAAAGCAGAAGCCCCGGCTATAAAGGCCGGGGCTTCTGCTTTTGAAGATTACTTTTTCTCTTTCAACTCTTCATCCATTAATTGCTCCAGTTCGCTGTACCAGCCCTCGCCATACCTGCGGATTAAGGGCTCTTTCAGAAACTGATACACACGCACCCCCAGGTCCTGACCGAAGCTGCAGGCTGAGCTACAGATTCCCCACCGGTCATAGTTCAAAGCTTCGAAGCCATCATACTTTGTAATCCGGATCGGGTATAGGTGGCAGGATATTGGCTTTTTCCAGTCAATCTTGCCATCATAATATGCCTGCTCAATAGCACACTTCAATGTTTTGTCCTCATCATAAATGGCGTAAGCACACTCACGGTTGTTAATGGTTGGCGTGGAGTAATCTCCTTCCCAATCTTTGATGTACAGCCCCTGCTCCTCAACAGCCTGCTGTCCGGCACCCGTCATGTAGGGTTTAATCTGTTCGTAACTTTCTTCCAGAATGGCAAGCTCATCCTCTTCAAGGGGTGCACCTAAATCACCTTCCACGCAGCAGGCACCCTTACACTTCTCCAGGTTACACACAAAGAACTGATCCCGGACATCGTCACTAATAACTGTATTCTGAAGAACTATCATAAAAAAAGGTTAGAGCATTGAGTAGAAAGGAGTAAAGGATGACTATACAATTCATAACCTCCCCGCGCTCAATAAAAATAAAGTCGATTAAAATCTTTTAGCGCTTACTTCTGCTTCTCCGGAGAACCTGCTGCCATTAAAACGTTCTGCACATTCTCTTGTTTGGCATAGTCTATGGCCGCTTTTCCATAGGCGTCCCTCAGCTTAGGGTCAGCCCCGGCCTGTAACAGGGCAACTATTACTTCTGGGTTTGCATTTATCTCGCAGGCCAGGATCAAAGGCGTTTTGCCTTCGTTGTTACGTGCATTCGGCTTGGCTCCTGCATTGAGCAGCCTGCCTAGTTCCATAATACCAATGTGTTGACCAATGGTTGCCCGCAGTGCGCTTGCCAGCACTGTATTACCGTCGTTGTCTTTGATATTTGGATTTGCGCCACGGCGCAGCAGGGTATCAAGCAAATCTACCTGCTCCTGTTCGTACAGCTCAGATCTGACACGGGCACTGCTTACCAGGTAATGCAGGGCGGTTTTGCCATCTACGTCTCTGTCGTTGATGTTGGCTCCCTTAGCAAGCAGCATACTCACTGTTTTAGGTCGAACATCCGGTTCATAGGTTACACCGTAATCCTCTAAAAGCAAAGGAACATAAATAGTATGCATCAATGGTGTTCTGCCACGCAGGTCAGTCATGAATTCCTCTGGTACGGCTAAAGTATTTGGATCTCCCCCGGCATTCAGCGCACGCTTCAGCATTTCCGGATCACGGGTCACAGCTGACATCACTACTTTCTGATCCGGGCTAAGGTTGATATACCGCAGCTGCTCATAAGCATTCACACTACCCTTTGATACGGCTTTTCGGTATAGCTTACGGGCATCATCAATCTTTACTTCACCTAAAGTACCCTCTTCATATAACAAGGCCATGGTATAAAGGGCCTCCCGTTCACCGGCGTCAACACCCTTCTTAAGCCAGTACACGGCCTTGCTGTAATCTTTCTTCACCCCTTCCCCATTCAGGTAAAGGTTAGCCAGAGCAGTATAGGAGTTAACATCGTTTGCTTCTGCTGCTTTGCTCAGGTAGTTAAAAGCTAATCCCTTATCTACCATCTCGCCAAAACCTGTATAGTACATACTGCCCAGGATGCGGTTACAGAAGGCGTCGCCCACCACGGCTTTTTCCCTGATCTCGATGGCAGCAGTACGCATGTGCTGCATGAAGCGGCGCTTATCATCCTGTGTCATGATAACTGTTTGTTCTGCCAAACCCAGGTGCCCCAGCAGACTTCCTTCATCAACTGCTCTTTTATAGTAATATGCAGCAGAATCGCTCTCTGATGAGAAGAACTCCTCTACATCACCGATCTCGCGCAGCGTATCAATTTTAACGGAATCGTACTTTAGCTCACGATACTGATACATTCTTCCAATAAAGTACAGGGCATCCTTGTCTCCCTGCGCAATGGCTTCTCTGAACTTTTCCTGAGCCTGCTGGTACTTTAATGTGGTATAGTAAGCCATGGCCTCATCCATTGCCGGTGTGCGCCAGACACGTTTTTTAGGCTGCGCAGTGGCTGTAGCCGTTACAGGCTTACTACTGGCAGTTGCAGCGGCAGGCTTGGTGCTGCCAGTGCTTTTAGCTGTCGCTTTTGTTTGCCCCACTGCTGAAAAGCCCGTAAATGTAAATGCCAGAAGAAGCATCACCACACGGACCACAACACGATCGCTAGTTATATATGGAGGTACCAAAATCAATTCTTATATTTTTTTAACAACTGCAAAACTACAGTTATCCACGCTCTAAATCAAAAACCGGGCAAATAGTTATCTTATGGCTATTTATTTCCCAACTCGTAAACGCATTCAGGCTACTTCCTGTTCATAACTAGTGCTTTATCTTTAAAATTTATTCTGCCTGAACGGCGACGGGTGCTGCGCGTGTTCTTTAAAAGGATTTGTATTTGTAACTTGCATAGATTTTAAGACGCACGCGGAAGAGAAGAAATGGATTATATCAGCCTATTAAATGAGTCGCAACGCGCGGCAGTACTTCATACCGAAGGACCTGCCATGATTATAGCGGGAGCAGGCTCAGGAAAAACAAGAGTTCTAACATATCGGATCGCGCACCTGATCAGCCAGGGAGTAGATCCGTTTAACATATTGGCCCTTACCTTTACGAATAAAGCGGCCAAGGAAATGCGCAACCGTGTTGAGAAGGTGATTGGCAATGAAGCCAAAAATATCTGGATGGGTACATTTCACTCCGTTTTCTCACGCATACTTCGCGCAGAGGCTGAGAAGATAGGTTACCCGAAAAGCTTCACCATTTATGATACGGACGACTCCAAGACACTTATTCGCAACATTGTGAAGGAGATGAACCTGGACGACAAGCTGTATAAGCCAAATGTGGTGTTGGGTAGAATCTCATCTGCTAAAAACAAGCTGATATCTGTAAAGCAGTACCTCAACGACCCTGTTATCCAGGCCGACGATGATGCTGCCATGCGCCCGAAGATTGGCAAGATCTATGAAATGTACCAGAACCGCTGCTTCAGGGCGGGTGCAATGGATTTTGATGACCTGCTTTTCAACACAAACGTGCTCTTCAAAGACCATCCTGATGCACTTAACAAGTATCAGAACATCTTTAAGTTTGTAATGGTGGATGAGTACCAGGACACAAACTACTCACAGTACCTGATCACGCGTAAGCTGGCTGCCCAAAACCGTAACATTGTGGTTGTAGGAGACGATGCGCAGTCTATTTACGCTTTCCGTGGTGCTGATATCCAGAACATCCTCAACTTTGAACGCGACTACCCGGAATTACAGGTTTTCAAGCTGGAGCAGAACTACCGTTCCACTAAAAACATTGTTAACGCGGCTAATTCTGTCATTCGGAATAACTCGGCTCAGTTAAAGAAAGATGTTTATACGGATAATGAGCAGGGGCCGCTGATAGAGGTAATAAAGGCAAACTCCGATAACGAGGAAGGAAAACTGGTAGCCACTACCATTTTTGAGGAGAAAATGAACAACCACCTCTCCTACGACGACTTTGCCATCCTTTACCGCACCAATGCGCAGTCCAGGGCCATGGAGGAAGCCCTGCGCCGCATGAACATCAAGTATAAGATAATCGGTGGCCTGTCCTTCTATCAGCGCAAGGAAATTAAAGACCTGATCGCATACCTGCGTCTGACCGTCAATCCGAATGATGAGCAGGCATTGCGACGTGTTATCAACTATCCAAAGCGAGGAATTGGCGAAACTACGGAACAGAAAATATTTGTAACGGCTAACGAAACCAACCATTCTGTTTGGGAAGTAGTGCAGAATGCTGCTCAGTTCCTGGGCAACAGGGTGGGTACAGCCATTGAAAATTTTTCTATCATGATCCGGGACTTCGCCCGCATTTCGGAAAATTCAGATGCGTTTGAGGTAGCCAAGCATATTGCCAAGCACTCCGGAATTGTAGATGATCTTTACTCAGATAAAACCGTAGAGGGACTCGCACGTTACGAGAACATCCAGGAGCTTCTGAATGGTATAAAAGAATACGTGGATGATCCGGAGAAAGAGGATAAGAGTCTTTCAGCTTTCCTGCAGGACATTGCCCTGATTACGGATGCTGACACCAAGGAAGATAAAGACGGGGAATTTGTAACGCTCATGACCATTCACTCGGCCAAGGGCCTGGAGTTTAAGAATGTTTTCATAGTGGGAATGGAAGAGAACCTCTTCCCTAGCCAGATGATGCTAAACTCCCGAGCCGATCTTGAGGAAGAGCGTCGTTTATTTTATGTGGCGATCACAAGGGCAGAGAAAAAGCTGTACCTGACCTATGCCACCAGCCGTTATCAGTGGGGTAACCTGCGCGCCTGCGAAAAGAGCCGCTTTCTGGAAGAGATAGATCCGAGATACCTCAACTTTAAGTATGGCGAATCTTCTTCAGGTGGCAACGTGTTTGATCGGGTGTTACAGCGCAAGAGCAGCATCAGCAGTCTGGTACAACCACCAGCACGTAAGCAGGCTGCCACGGCTTATACACCACCTGCGGATTTTAAACCAAGCGATACCTCCAATTTAGCAGAGGGAATGAAAGTAGAACACCCAAAGTTTGGATTTGGCGTAGTATCTAAAATAGACACGCAAGGTAACAGCGTAAAAGCAATCATCGATTTTGATGAGGTAGGCGAAAAAACCTTACTGCTAAGCTTTGCCAAATTGCGGATTCACAACTAATTAATTAATTAGAAATTCTAAATTAAAAATCAGAAATTGGGATAGGAGCCAAAAGTATAACCCACTTAGCTTATAACTTCTTGCTCTAGATCCGTAATTCCTAGTTGCACCACGTGCAATATTTATCATTTCTAATTTCTAATTCATACTTTTGAATTTACATAAGATATAATGGAAGCTAGTACCACTTTTAAACAAGACCTGTTACTGCGAGAATATGGCCGTAACGTACAGGACCTGGTAAACTACATAACTAAAGTAGAAGACCGTTCGGAACGTACACGCCTTTCGCAGCTGCTCATAAACCTGATGGCGAAACTTAATCCACAGTTGCGCGACACACAGGATTACCAGCAGAAACTCTGGAATCACCTGTATGTAATGTCTGGCTCTACTCTGGACGTGGATGCTCCTTACAAGCTTAGTGCGATGGAGTACCTGAACGATAAGCCGCAGCCGATGGAATATGCGTTGGATACGCCAACTTATAAGCACTATGGTACTAACGTGGAAATGCTGATCCAGAAAGCAACGGAGGTAGAGGATGAGAAGGAGCGCGAAGCTGCTATTGTATCTGTGGGTAAGCTGATGAAGACATTGTACAAGTCCTACAACAAAGACAGTATTACGGATGATGTCATCCTGAACGATATCCGCCAGCTTTCAAAAGGAAAATTAAACATGGACCTGCGCACCATTGAAAGTAACAACTTATTTGAGTCTTCCGGAGGCGGACGCTCACAGCAGGATAACCAGCGTAGCCAGCAGAGCCGCAACGATAACCGCGGTGGTGGCAGAAAAAACCAAAGATCCTCTTCTAACCAAAGAAACAAATAGTATACATGGCTTCATTTGAAGTAATAGGCGGCAACAAATTAAAAGGCGATATTTATCCACAGGGTGCTAAAAACGAGGCACTTCAGATATTGTGTGCCGTGCTGCTTACCTCTGAACCGGTAGTAATTTCCAACATACCTGATATACGGGATGTAAATAAGTTAATTGACCTTCTTCGCGGCTTAGGTGTTAAGGTAGAACGCAATGCCCCGGACACTTATACCTTCCAGGCCGACAATGTTGACCTAGACTACCTGGAAACTGAGAAGTTTGTAGAGCAGGGCAGAGCCATCCGTGGTTCAGTAATGATCGTTGGTCCAATGCTGGCTCGTTTCGGAAAGGCAAAAATGCCAAAGCCAGGTGGAGACAAGATTGGCAGACGCAGACTGGATACGCACTTTATCGGCTTTGAAAGACTTGGAGCTCATTTTGAATATGATTCTGAAGCAAGCTTCTATGGCGTGCATGCCGACAGGCTGAAGGGAGCTTACATGCTTCTGGACGAAGCTTCTGTTACAGGTACAGCCAACATTCTTATGGCTGCTGTGCTGGCCGAAGGCACTACCACTATCTACAATGCTGCCTGTGAGCCTTACGTGCAGCAGCTTTGCCGCATGCTGAACCGAATGGGTGCCAAGATCAGTGGTGTTGGCTCTAATTTGCTGGTAATTGAAGGGGTAGAATCTCTTCGTGGCACAGAACACCGCATGCTACCTGACATGATCGAGATAGGTTCCTTTATTGGTATGGCTGCCATGACAGGTTCTGAGATTACCATCAAAAACTGCCAGATTCCTGAGCTTGGCCTGATACCCGATACTTTCCAGCGGTTGGGTATAAAAATGGAATTCAGAGGGGATGACATTTTTATACCGGAGCAGGATCATTATATGGTGGATACTTATATTGATGGCAGCATTCTGAACATATCAGACCACACATGGCCAGGTTTAACACCAGACCTGCTAAGCGTGGCGCTGGTTGTGGCTACACAGGCAAAAGGGACTGTGCTCGTACACCAGAAAATGTTCGAGAGTCGCCTGTTCTTCGTGGACAAGCTGATTGATATGGGTGCCCAGATTATTCTTTGTGACCCACATCGTGCTACGGTTATTGGTCTTAACAATCAAATCCCACTTCGCGGAATACGAATGACCTCTCCTGACATTCGGGCAGGTGTTGCGTTGCTAATTGCTGCACTTTCAGCAGAAGGCAAGAGTATCATTGATAACGTGGAGCAGATTGACCGCGGTTATCAGAACATAGATGGTCGATTAAATGCCATTGGCGCTCAGATCAGAAGAATTTAAAGCATCCATCATACTTAAAGATCAAAAAGAGCACCTCTAGAGGTGCTCTTTTTCATTTACTCTGTTTTTAGTCATGATATTTAGTGAAAAATATTCATATTCATATTCATATTCATATATTTACCTAAAACTTACCTCTTTCACTATAATCACAATCTATGAAGTATAAACTTTTACTCTTATCATTATTTAGCTTCATCTATTTTAATGTTTCTGCTCAAGTTCAAAAAGAGCAGGGCCGAATTATCAAAAAGGATAATCAGGAGCTTACAGGTTTTGTATCATATTTCTTTGATAGTCCTACTGAAATATTCTATTGGGATGCTCAAAACGAGAAGCATGTGTTTTCACCGGACCAAATATCTGAGATTAGATTAATCAGTGGGCAACGTTTTGTATCTAAACCTTTTAAGTCTGCCTCAGGCACTCACGACCAAATTTTTCAGGCAATTCTTATTACAGATAAAATCAACTTTTATGTTCGTGAAGGCAATAACAAGGAATTTTATGTAGAAAAAGATGGCATTATTTACAAGCTTGAGAATAATGTAAAATTGATAAAAGAAAAAGGCAAAGAGTTAAAGTCTTATGATTATCAATATGTAAGTGTTCTAAGCCAATTGTTGCAAGACCGCATGGATTTAGTTGGCAATCTTAATCAGATAAAATTGCAGGAAAAAGATCTTTTAAAAATCCTGACTGAGTACGCTAATGGAGATATCAATTATTACTATACTCCGAACACCAAGGAATTAGAACATAATAATTTCTGGTCTGTATATACTCAGGTTAGTAACCACGGTGGCATGAACTCAAATGTAGAAACAGAAGGTTTTTCATTTGGTTATCAGGTCGGAGTACAATATCATTTTGGGAAAGGCACTAGAAGCTCTGTAAAACTTGCTTTTAACAAATCAACATACAGTTTTTCAGATCTGAATGTTGAAGCTCTAAGTTTAGTTGCAAAATATCAATATGAGTTTTTGAAAAAGAGTACCTATACGTCATACCTTGTTGCTCAAGTATTAGAATTCACTAAAACTGATATAAATTATAAAGCTGATTGGAAAGAAGACCATGAATCTGGAGGTATATCTATTGGTATTAGACCTGGCATTGGTATTGAAGCAAGGCCCTCTGATAAAGTTTCGTTCTTTTTAGAAATAAATGATTTACTATACATGGGGAGTATACCAAAGAACTTTAGTGTAGGCTTAAACTATAGGTTGGGTAAAACGGCAGAAGAACACCTAAGCCTTTAACTTTCAACAAAAAGAGCAGTCTTGAAGGGCTGCTCTTTTTGTTTAGATTTACTAATGACTACTCTTCCTCTCCCCCATTTCTGCGTGAGCCTCTGTACAACTCATACTTTAACAAGCGACAGTCGATGGAGCCGTTATATAGGGGCACCCGGCGAGAAGTACGCAGTCCAACATTCTTTGCAGCCTCTAGATTACCTGTGAATACAAAGGCATCAAAGCCCTGATAATTGTTTTTAAGCGTATCACCAATGTTCTTGTAAAGCAGGTTAATGTCATCAGACTGTATTCGCTCGTTATAAGGTGGGTTCATAACCACAAATCCATGATCTGCAGGAGCATTTGTTTCAAAAAAGTCAGCCTTTTCTACTCGGATGATATTTTCTAATCCGGCATTTTCTATGTTATTTCTGGCAGCCGCTATATAGTCAGCATCAATGTCGTACCCTTGTATCAAAGCCTGTGGTTTGTCCATGATAGCTTTTGCCTCAGCCGTTTTCCAGATCATCTCCAGCAGACCTGCATCATAATCTTTCCAGCTCTCAAAGCCAAAGGCATCACGGCGGTATAATCCAGGAGCAATGTTCTGCGCCATCATGGCTGCCTCGATTAAAAACGTTCCCGAACCACACATGGGATCTACAAAAGCAGACTTCTTATCCCAACCCGATAAACCTATGATGCCTGCAGCTAAAACTTCGTTCAATGGAGCCACGTTTGTCTGCAGCCGGTAACCGCGGCGGTGCAGTGAATCTCCAGAGGAGTCAAGTGAAAGGGTTACCATGTTCTCATGCATGTGCAGGTTCAGACGCAAATCAGGACGGATGCGATCTACAGAAGGACGCTCACCTGTTGCTTTCCGGAACTGGTCTACTATGGCATCTTTGGTTAACTGCGCTACATAAAGGGAGTGTTCAAACGTAGAATGGCTAACTACTGCATCTATTGCAAAGGTCTGTTCCAAACCAAAGTATTCTGACCAATCCGTTTTCTGGACCTGTGCATACAGGTCCTTTTCATCACGAGCCTTAAAGTTGCGGATGGGCTTCAGGATGCGAATAGCAGTACGGCACCAAAGGTTAGCCTCATACAGCTGGCGCAGGTTTCCAGAACAGCTTACAGCACGATTTCCCACCTTTACATATTCCATGTCGAGGGCACGCAGTTCTTCTGCTAAAACCTCCTCTAAACCTGCCATAGTAGTGGCTATAATATTAAAATTATCGTTCTGCTTCTGCTTAGCCATTTTTTATACTTTTATTCTATGCAAAGATAGGATGTATAGCTAAGAGTTTAGAGTTAAAGTTAAGAGTAGTTAGCTATGTGTGTTTTAATGCCCCCAATTGGCAAAAACAATCTATACCAGTTAAAGCCACCTTTAACTCATAACTTTCAACTCTAAACAACCTGAACTATCTTTGTATAAATTCAATGCTTATGAAAATTCAGTCTGATTATTCGCTTAAGCCCTACAACACCTTCGGTATAGATGTAAAAGCAAAGCTTTTCGTTCGTTTCGAATCTGTGCAGGAATTGCAGGAGATATTAAGGATGCCTGAACTGAAGCAGGAGCAGAAACTGATTTTAGGGGGTGGCAGTAACGTGTTGTTTACGCAGGATTTTGATGGCGTAGCTCTCCTGAACAGCATTAAAGGCATTGAGGTTATTCATGAAGACGACCAGCATGTTTATGCAAAGGCCGGTAGCGGAGAAGTATGGCACGACTTCGTTTTGTATACCCTACAGCACAACTGGGGAGGCGTGGAAAACCTTTCACTTATACCAGGTACAGTAGGCGCTGCTCCTTTACAAAATATTGGGGCTTATGGGGTAGAACTGAAAGACGTTTTCCATGAGCTGGAGGCAGTACATACAGAAACAGGTGAAGTAAAAACCTTTGACAATGACACCTGCCAGTTTGGATACCGGGAGAGCGTGTTTAAAAATAAACTAAAAGGGCAGTACATCGTTACTGCTGTCACTTTTAAACTGCATAAGGAGCATCACCTAAACACCAGCTACGGAGCTATTAAAACTACTCTGGAAGAGATGCAGGTAAAGCAACCTACTATACAGGATGTTAGTGCTGCCGTCTGCCACATCCGGAGCAGCAAGTTACCCAATCCAAAGCAGATAGGGAATGCAGGTAGCTTTTTCAAGAACCCGGAGATTCCACTTGACGAGTTTGAACAACTGAAAGCACAGTTTTCAGACATTCCCTCCTATCCTGTATCAGAAACAACTGTAAAGGTACCGGCTGGCTGGTTAATTGAGCAGTGCGGCTGGAAAGGTAAAGTATTAGGTAACTATGGAGTGCACAAAAATCAGGCGTTAGTGCTGGTTAATTATGGCGGTGCCAAAGGAGACGAAGTACGCAAATTGGCATATGACATTATTGCATCCGTAGAAGAAAAGTTTGGTATCAGGCTAACTCCTGAAGTCAATATCCTGTAATTTTCTTTCTAGAGCCAAAATATCTAAGTTTTGGCTCAACCTATTTTCCACAGCTGCGATATATAGTAGAATCAAATTAGCAGCTATGAACAAGAAAATACTACTCACCCATCTTTTTTTGCTTTTTACCCTGGCTTTCTTTACCGCCTGCGATAAGGAAGACCCTGATTTAACTAAAACTGATATTCTTGTAGCCGAAACCTGGAAAGGTGATCAGGTACTGGTCAATGGTGTAGATGTGTCTGACAGGCAGGAAGTCATCAATGAAGTTGGTCGTATAAAAACTGCACACATGAAGTTTGACAGGAATGGTACTTACCGTGCCACCTATGAAAGCAATGAGGGGCAAGAGGAAGAAACCGGCACCTGGGAGTTTAACGAAGATGAGACTACAATTACTTTTGACCTTTATGGGGAAGTAAATGTAGTCAGGTTAACAGACAGGAACCTCGATTTTATGGCTAAAATCCCTTTTCAGGGTGTAATATTTGATGCCGAAGTTAAGTTTGTGAAGTAAAAAAACTTAATATAATCAGAACATGTCAAAGCCTTAACAACAATAAGGTATTTAAATAACATCCTTTAAAATATAAAGGATTTAATATATTGCAGCCCTTTTAAACCTTTTTACTTTCTCTTTATTAAATATTATATGAACAAAATTAGAATTTTAAGTTTCCTCTTTGCTGCACTGTTTCTGTCAACCTTAACAAGCTGCGATAAAGATGACGAAGATCAGGAACCATCTAAGAGGGATCTCCTTACAGCAGGAACATGGACTGGTACAGCTATCTATGCTAATGGACAGGACTTCACTCAAGTGTTTATAGATGAACTAGGTTACGATATCAAAAAGAACACTGTTAAGTTTGATAAAGCAGGAACTTATGTTGATACCTATGAACGTGTATCAATAAATGGAACTTGGGAATTTACTAATAACGAGCAGGCTATCTTATTCGATAAAGGGGATCCTGATAATGAATATATCGGGGAAATTTCTAAACTTGATAGTGATGAACTCTTCATTCAACAAGATCTTGAAATTGAAGACGATGAAGGAAACGTTTCAACAATTGATTTAGAAGTAAGATATAAGCGACAATAAAACAGCAAAGGCTCCCGAATGGGAGCCTTTGCTGTTTTAGCCAGTTTCTTTTTACAACAACCTAGTAAGCTTTACATTCCTGCATCACTCCCACACTAGATATTTATATAAAATACTATCCCTCAGCAACTTTAAACGTAAACACCCATAACCCCCACTATATCCAAATTAAAACAAGGATAGTTACAACAACCAAAACTATATACTATTTGGAATTTTAAACATGCTTCTATGAGAAGATTTAAACATTTATTCTTCCTTTTACTCGTTATTACACTGGTCCCGATGACCAGTTGCGACGATGACGATGATGACGTTGAACCTTCAAGAATGGACTTATTGACTGCAGGTGAGTGGTCGGGATTTGCTATTTTTGTTAATGGTGCAGATGTAACCGACTTCTTGGCAAGCGATGAAGACGAACCGATCGACGTCAGGACTTGGAAGCTCAAGTTTAATAACGACGGCACTTACACGATAAGAGGAGACGGTGTGGATCCTTCTCCTCTTCAGGGAGAGTGGGAATTCACCAATAACGAGCAGGCCATTATCTTAGAAGGAGACAGCCCAGGCGACACTCAAACTGTTGAAATAAATAAGTTAACTAGTTCAGAATTGTTTCTCAACATGACGCTGGAAGACGAAGACAGTGGAACATCCATAGACGGTGAAATAAGGTTCCGCCGATAAGCAAAGAAGGCTCCCTGTAAGGAGCCTTCTTCTTTTAAGGGATTCCGCCTATTTCAGCACAGCAATTGTGGCACCATTTCCACCTCGTTCCTCAGCTTCATTGCCTACACTGGCCACCTCTGGTACGGCATATAGATAATCGCGCACCACCTGGCGGAGAATACCGTTTCCGCGGCCATGGATTATTTTTATCTCCGGAATGCCAAGCATGATCGCCTCGTCTGTGAAGTTCATTATCTTAGTTAGCGCACTTTCTGCAAACTCGCCACGAATGTCAAGTATGGTGGTAAAATCCGCCATACGCTGCGTGATGTTCATTCCGCGGGTATAGCCTTCTGCTGATGAGGCTTTTTCTTTCTTCTGCTTCGTTGACACCTGCCCTTCTATCTTTTCCAGGTTATCAACTTTAGCTATTGTTTTAAGTCCGCCAAAAAGTACTTCCGCTGTTTTGCCCTTGATACTTACTACCTGCCCTACAGAGTCCTGCCCAACCAGAGACACGTTATCGCCTTCTTTTATGGTTCCGCTAGCAACACGCTTATGGGCAGGGCGCGGTTCTTCTTTTCGTACCTCCTGGGTAAAGGCCTCTAACTCTCTTCTTGCTTCCTTCGTCTGTTCCTTCTCTGCCTGGCTTTGCTTTATCTGCTGTATAGTAGATTCAATTTTCTGATTTGCATCCTTAAGCAGCAGCTTCGCTTTCCCCTTAGCCTCGCGCATGATATCCTGCTTACTATCCTCAAGATAGTTTTTCAGGTCCTGGTACTCCTTCACGTTGCGTTTCAGCTTCTGCTCCAGCTTTGTAGCCTCCTGAAGTTTTTTCTCCAGCTCCTGCTTCTCTGTTTCAAGTTCTTCCAGCAAACGGTCATATCGAATCTTGTCCTTACCTACCAAACTGCTGGCTTTGTCAACGATTGGTTTCGGTAAACCAATCTTACGGGCTATCTCTATGGCAAACGATGATCCGGGTTTTCCGATCTCCAGTTGATAAAGTGGTTGAAGATTCTTGTGGTCGTATCGCATGGCACCGTTTACGATACCTGGCGTACGCTCAGCATAATTTTTCAGGTTGGTATAATGCGTTGTAATTACTCCAAACACCTTACTATCGTTTAGCGTTTGCAGCACAGCCTCAGCAATTGCACCACCGAGTATAGGTTCAGTACCCGTACCAAATTCATCTATCAATACCAAACTCTTACTATCAGCCACCGTTACAAACTTCTTCATGTTTGTCAGGTGTGAACTGTAGGTACTCAAGTCGTTTTCTATGGATTGTTCATCGCCGATGTCAATAAAAATATCATGGAAAATACCTGCTTCCGAACCATCCTCTGCCGGTATTAGCATACCGCACTGTAGCATATACTGCACCAATCCTACAGTTTTCAAACTTACCGACTTACCACCAGCATTCGGTCCGGAAATAATAAGCATGCGCTGATCCCTGTTCAGTTCCAGGTCCATTGGAATGGTGGGTTTGCCTGCCTGCCTGTGTGCCAGGTACAGCAAAGGGTGCATCGCCTGCTTCCAGTTGATGTGCGGATACTTCTGAAGCTTCGGTTTCGTGGCTTCTACTCTACGGGCAAAGGCTGCCTTCGCCCGAATGAAATCCAGTAGCCCCAGGTACTGGTAAGCCTTTCGAAGTTCCGGCACATGATGGCGTAAGGTATTTGTAAGACCAATAAGGATGCGTACCAACTCACGATGATAGGCATTCTCTAAGTCCTTGATATCGTTATTCAGCTCGAAGATAGACTCAGGTTCAATGTAGACAGTTTGCCCTGTACTGGATTCGTCATGTATTAACCCTTTTATGCGGCGCTTATGCTCCGCAATAACAGGTATAACCAAGCGTCCTCCTCGTATGGTAGGCTCCACATCAGATGGTGTCCAACCTTCGTTCTTTGCATGCCTTATGATAGATTGTATTTGCTTACGAAGTACGGCTTGCTGTGCAATTAGATCCCGCTTCAGACGCTGCAATTCTGGAGTGGCATCATCGCGCACGGCACCAGCATCATCTACCACTTTATCCAAAGCAGCAATCAAAGAACGTTCTACCGTAATGTCTGTACCTAAACCTTTCAGAGCAGTAAACTTTCCTTCTTCGGTACCGGAAATGAAACGCAGCGAATCACGGATAGTACGCAGAGACATCTTTATTTCGAAGAAGTGCAGCACGTCCAGATAAGTACCCTCGATCACAGCTCTGTCCAGGTAAGCGGTAACATCAAAGTAGTGCTGCAACGGAATCTCTGCGTCAGATTCCAGTAGTTGTTTAAATTCGTAAGTTTGCTGAAGCAGCCTTTCCACCAGATCCTGGCGGTTAAGGAATTGCATGCGATTTACAAATTGGCTACCCAGCGGACTCAGGCAAAGCTCTGAAAGCATTTCCCTAATCTGGGCAAACCCGATCTTTATTTCAAAATTCTCTGGATAGATCAATGTTATCTCTTAATTTGTGCAAAAATAGCATTTTATAACAAGTTTAGGCTGCTGTTCGTTCGCTTAAACCTGATATAGATAATGCTTATTTTTCAGGGCAGTTGTTCTGAAGCTATTAACAATAAACTTTAAACTTCAGAGTAGCTCATTTCATGTTTTAAATCATTTACATCGCACATTCAGACACTCCATATGATTTTAGATAAACTTCAAAACGCACCGCGGTATTATACGTTGCACCCGCTATTCGAGCAGGCATTCCGGTTCCTGAAGGAAACTGATCTAACCGCTTTACCAATCGGGCAGCAAGCCATAGTTGGCAGGGATCTGTTTGCAATCATATCGGAGGGTACGGGTACTACAGAAAAGGATGCAAAGCTGGAGGTGCACCGTAAATACATAGATATTCAATACATTGTTTCAGGTACAGACCATATGGGTTGGAAAGACCTGGCACAATGCAGCGCACCAAGTGACCCCTATACTGAAGAGCGTGATGCAGCTTTCTTCCCGGACAAAACAAGGAACTGGTTCGACGTTCCGGCTGGTTCCTTTACTATTTTTTACCCTGATGATGCCCATGCTGCCATGGTTACAGAAGAGACAGTCCGTAAAGTGGTGTTAAAAATTGCAGTAAACTAGCCCTGCAGGTAGAAAGAAGGTATGAGTACAGAAGATAAAGACTTTAACGGGAAAGATTTTACCGATGTCTCTCTGCCTAAAGGAGAATATGAAAACTGCACTTTCACGAACTGCCTTTTTTCCGGTTCAAGTCTGTCAGAAGTTGTTTTCATTGACTGCAGGTTTGAGACCTGTGATCTGAGTATGGCTATCCTGCAGGGTACAGCATTTAGAGACATTCAATTTAGAGGTTGTAAAATGCTGGGTCTGCACTTCGAAGACTGTAACAGTTTTTTGTTTTCTGTAAGCTTTAACAACTGCCAGCTAAACCTTTCTTCTTTCTATAAGCTAAATCTAAAGAATTCAGCTTTCCGAGACTGTAGTCTTCAGGAGGTAGATTTTACAGAGGCAAACATGACAGGAATTTTGCTTCAGAACTGTGACTTAACCGGTGCTACTTTTGAATATACCATTCTTGAAAAAGCTGACTTTCGGACTGCCACCCACTACTCCATTGATCCTGAAAAAGTGCAGATGAAGAAAGCAAAATTCTCTATCCCTGGTGTGATAGGACTTTTAGATAAGTATGATATAAGCATAGAGTAAGTCTTTACTACCCTGTACTTCCACTTAGGATGATGACCTAGAACAATGGGTTAGCAACATAAAATATCTGGCCTGTTTCTTGGGAATGAAGATTCATGGGATGTGGCAGCCAATTTTCCTGGAAGCCTGATTAATAAGAAAATTTAATTTAACCTGTAGTCAAGGGGGAGCATCTCTCCTACTTTTTCCCAGCCCCAGTAACCTTCCAGCACCACTTGCAAGGGCTCAGAAACACTGCCATTCTCCTCTAAAAATATGCTTCCTGAATCAAGTGATATAACAGAAGTCTGGTAAGTAGGTTTACCTGCTTTTCTTTCCTTAAACTGCAGCAGGTAGCCTGGTTCTTCTTTTTCTCCTGTAAACACGACCTGCAGGAAGTCATCAAAGGCCAGTTTTGCTAACCCGTTTTCTGTACTAAGGTAGGCATTGTACGGCACAGGGTTTTTATCCAGCTTTTCAATATACTTAGGTAAACTGGCTCGGGATAAGACCTCCCCAACTTCACCTTCGAGTTTTACAGTGCCTCCTTTAGCTCTTTCTCTTAATTCTGCACGGGCTGCGGCGATCTCTTCATCAGTAGGGCGGTTGGGGTTAGGCAAACGGTACAGGCGGCGCAGGTTGAATCCCTGCTCTTCTAACTGTTGCTTTCGCAGCGCCCGCACAAAATGCATGAAAGATCCGTTGTAGGCCGCCTCCCTGTTTTTCAGCCAGCGGCGTTGTTTCCCTTTGCCACCCTCCATCAGCGTGAACTTAGGATAGCCAAGGAAGTAAGAATAATTGTCTCTGAAATAAAGCTTGAAGTCCGTCAACAGGTATTCAATTGTATAACCTAATGCAGGATTTTGAATCAGCAGTACATCCTTTGCCTGCACGTCCAGTACACTCTCCTGAGGATCAAAGGTGATAACTAACACTTCGGGGTTTAAGATTTTCAGCTGATTGCCCAATTTGCTTTTACCAAGGAAATGTTCTTTAAATACCGCCAGGTTATAGTACCATTCTTTGTCACGGGTAGCAGTTACTTCTACTTCGCCTAAGTTATAAGCTTTGGGTGTTAGTTTAACTAAGTAAGAGGGTGCCAGTTCATTTCCTTTAGCTTCAAAAATAACCGGCTCGTACCCCATAAAAGAGACAACCACTTCATACGTACCTGCTCCTACAGCTAGCCTAAACTCTCCTTTGTCATTAGTGTGGGTACCATTCGTTGTATTGTTCAGGTAAACAGATGCGAACTCTACAGGTTTATTTGTCTGCTCATCAATTACCCTCCCCTGCAATACCTTTTGGGCAGATGCAGTGGAGACGAGCAACAGCAGCAATAACAGGATTTTTAGTCTAAGCATCTGGAAACAACTGGTTGAAAGCTTAATTTAAAGAATTGTTGTTCAACAAGGCTAAACTTTAACTTTCTTTAACATTTGAGCCAGCGCAGCTAATGTTCTTTTGAGCCTTAGCAGTTAATACTAATTGCTACAGAACTAGTATTGATTATTACACCTGGTACATCTATCTAAACTATGAAAAACTTTCTGCATCTCGTGTGGTCTGCTGTGAAGGGTAAGGAGCAGGATTATACTGTACTGGGCATAAAACAGAGTATAATTCTGCTGGCAATACCTATGATCCTGGAGATGGTGATGGAGTCAATGTTTGCTATCGTGGATATTTTCTTTGTAGGGAAACTAGGATCAAACGCCCTGGCCACAGTAGGGTTAACAGAATCTGTGCTGATGGTTATTTACGCTGTTGGGATGGGCATAAGTATAGCGGCCACAGCAATGGTGTCGCGTAGAGTTGGAGAAAAGAACTACCACGAGGCAGGAAGCATAACATTTCAACTGATTGTAACAGGTGTGGTCCTGGCGCTGCTGATGGGAGGCATAGCGACCTATTATGCGGCCGAGATGCTGGCTTTAATGGGAGCAGCACCAGAAGTAATTACAACCGGGGTCTCCTATGCCCAGATTATTTTTGCCGGCAACGTTGCTATCATTTTACTATTCCTGATCAACGGTGCCTTTCGTGGGGCAGGACAGCCGCACCTGGCTATGCGGGCCCTGTGGTTGGCAAATGGGGCGAACATCATCCTGGACCCGCTCCTGATTTTTGGCATTGGCAGCTTTGAGGGTCTTGGGCTAGCTGGTGCAGCCTGGGCAACGACAATCGGCAGAAGCCTAGGGGTAATTTACCAGCTTTATCACCTGTTTAATGGCAAACATCTGCTAAAGATCGTGCGCAGCAACTTAATGGTTAGTTTATCTGTCATCATCAGGATTCTTAGAGTTTCATCCGGTGGTGTGGGGCAATACCTCATCGACTCTGCCAGCTGGATCTTTCTGACCAGAATTATGGCCGAGTTCGGTAGTAATGCTCTTGCGGGTTATACCATTGCGTTTCGGGTCATTATCTTCACGCTCCTGCCGGCATGGGGACTTTCTTCGGCTGCTGCTACCCTTGTCGGCCAAAACCTGGGAGCCAGGAAAGCGAAAAGAGCTGAGTTAGCAGTCTGGCTCACGGCAAGGTATAACATGATTTTTATGGCTGCTGTTACAGGTATATTTATCTTATTTGGCGAGCACCTTTCTGCCTTTTTCACCGATGATCCTGAAGTAATCAGTATCGCGACAACGGCCTTGCAGATCATAACCCTTGGCTACATCTTCTTTGGCTTAGGTATGGTGATGGTACAGGCGTTTAACGGCGCCGGCGATACACGAACTCCCACTATCATCAATATTGTCGTGTTGTGGCTTCTTGAGATACCACTTGCTTATGCGCTTGCCATTTACCTTAACTTAGCAGCCACAGGAATTTTTATCGCCATTGCATTCTGTCACTCCTTCCATGCTGTTGTGAGTGGATGGTTGTTCCGGCGCGGCACCTGGAAGCGGGTTAAGGTATAAGCAATCTGTGTGGAAGAGCAGAAGATTTAACTAACCTTTATCTGATTTTCTGCCCATACAAAGCAGTTTATCACATAATTCTTCCTTATACTTGCCGCACGAACTTTGTAGCCCGGACAGTAGGATGCTCAGACTCATCAGAACAGATTCAGATAATAAAGACTTTCGCCAGCTAATAGTGCTACTTGACCAGGACCTGAAGAAGCGAGATGGCGACGAGCACTCCTTTTTCGCTCAATTCAATAAAATTGATAATATAAGCCATGTAATCGTGGCCTATAAAGAGAATATACCTGTAGGTTGTGGTGCTATTAAAGCCTACACACCAGGTATTGCCGAGATCAAACGAATGTTCGTATCGGAGCAGCACAGGGGCCAGGGAATTGCCGGTCTTGTACTTCAGGAGCTGGAAAATTGGGCTGCAGAACTGGGCTATTCTTCTTGTATCCTAGAAACAGGCCTAAAGCAAACGCCGGCAATCAGACTTTACCAGAAAAGCAGTTACGCTGTTATTCCAAACTATGGACAGTATGCCGGCGTTGAAAGCAGTGTCTGTATGCAGAAAGATCTAAAAACAGCCAGTGAAGCATAAGTCACTTAATTTTAGGCAGAACTGCAGGCGGAGATTGTGGACCAGAACTATTGATATCAACTTATGAAGTATACTCCACCAGAACTCCGAACAGTAGAGGTAACACGGTATGTTACGCCGCTGCGTGAGGGAGGCTCTTTGCCAGCCCTTGTCGAGGCAGATGATGAGTTCCTTTACGTGCTCAAATTCAGGGGTGCCGGACAAGGTATAAAAGCACTCATTGCGGAGCTTATTGCCGGTGAAATTGCCCGTATACTTGGATTTAAAGTACCGGAGTTAGTGTTTGCCACCCTGGATGAAGCATTTGGCCGCACAGAGCCTGATGAAGAGATACAGGATTTACTCCGGGCCAGCGAAGGTTTAAACCTTGCGTTGCATTACCTGACGGGTGCCATTACCTTTGATGCGCTTGTGACCACAGTAGATACCAGACTAGCTTCACAGATTGTCTGGTTGGATTGCCTGGTGATGAACGTAGACCGCACGCCCAGAAACACAAACATGCTGATGTGGCACAAGGAGCTATGGTTAATTGATCATGGCGCATCGTTATACTTTCATCATGCAGGGTACAACTGGGAGGAACAGGCAAGGCGACCATTTGTACAAGTAAAAGACCACGTTTTATTGCCGGAAGCCACTGAACTTGAACTTGTAGATAAGGAGTTTAGAGAAATTCTTACACCAGAACGCATTCAGAATATTGTCGCGCTTATTCCAGACGAGTGGCTGCAAACCATAGACTCCCCTTTTGAATCCGTGGGTGAGCACCGGGAGGTTTATACAAAATTCTTAGAGACACGACTGGCACATACAGAAGTATTTATTAATGAAGCACAGCATGCAAGAAAAGCACTTGTTTGAGTACGCCGTAATTCGCGTAGTGCCGTGCGTTGAGCGGGAAGAGTTTATCAACGTGGGGGTCATAGTTTATTGCTCCTCAAAGGGATTCCTTAAAACGAAATGTGAGTTGAATGAAAAACGTCTTTGCGCATTTTCTGATCAGATGGATGTGGAGGAATTGCGGGAGCGCCTGAGAGCTTTCGAGCGCATTTGTGCGGGCGGTAAGGACGGAGGCACGATAGGAGCTCTGCCAATTGCTTCGCGTTTCCGGTGGCTTACAGCTACACGCAGCACTGTGGTACAAACTTCCCCTGTTCATCCCGGGCTTTGCACAGACCCACAGGAAACGCTGGAAAAATTATATGCCCAACTGGTGCAGTAGGTGATGTCAGAACTTCTCTTCTATACCTAAGCCAAATAGCGCATAGTCATACTTTACCGGGTCAGCAGGATCAAAAACCCGCAGATGATCTGTTAGTTCTTCAGCCGTCTGCCAGTCCATGCCTTTTCGGGTTATAAGACCAAGCTTGCGGCCTACCCGTTCCACATGCACATCACAAGGGCATACAAGATCGCTCATTTTCATTGTATTCCAGATACCAAAGTCTACCCCGCAATCGTCTTTTCTCACCATCCATCGGAGATACATGTTCAGGCGCTTACAGGCAGATTTACGGGCAGGAGTGGCAATGTGCTTTCTTGTGCGTTGAGGCGCATCCTCTAAGCTAAATACCAGTGTATGGAAATGCTCCAGTCGTTCCTTTTGAGATGTCAATTCGTTTTGTTCCCCTGTAAAAGCAGTTTCAAGGCTCTCATGCTGTTCATAGTACCACCTCAGAAAGTGTAGCAGGTAAAGTAAGTCCGTGTCATTGAAGGTGCGGTGCTTAAAGCCTAAAAAGCGCTTCAAATCATGCTCCCGATGATGAAGGATGAAATCATGCGGAGCACTATCCATCAGACTCATCAGTTTTATACAGTTGTTGATGATGGTCTTACGCTGTCCCCAAGCCAGTATTGCTGCAAACAACCCACTGATTTCGATGTCTTGCTTCTTAGTGAAACGATGTGGAATGGAAACAGGGTCATTGGGTATAAAATCAGGTTGGTTATACTTCTCTACCCTATCGTCTAGCAAAGCTTTTATGGTGGCGTAATCTTGTTCCATGAGATACTCTACGGGAGTTAGAGGGAATTTAGTTTGAATGATTGTTTATAATATCTTTTTTCAGAGCAGCAAAGCCAACAAGTATCCTTAGTTAGAAAGACTATTATTATAATAACTCCTACATAACTGTGGTCTGTTGCAACAAAAAAGCCTGAACATTTCTGCTCAGGCTTTTGCAAAATCTTCTTAAAGTTTTATGGCATGTATGATACTTCTACTCTAAACTTCTGGTCTACAGCCCCTAACTTCTGATATGCCTTTTTAGAAACTTTTACTACAACCTTATCATTTGCCCCGGTTTCAGGAAGCTTCCCGATAACACGCACATAAACTATCTGGTTGTTCATAGCATTTTTCACCTGCATGATGGTTCCTACAGGAGCTGTTCTGTGAAGGGCCAGGTACTTATTAGTATCAGCTTTCGGATCTATCATCTCAGCCATGCCACTTTCCACCACACGCTTCACTACTTCACTATCTTCCTTCTCCTCTTTTGCCTCCACACGCTCGTTTGCCGGCGAAGGAGTAGCTGCTTCAGGCTTAACAGCAGTAGCCGGCTCTGTAGCATCCGCAGCCTCTGCTGGCTTGGCCTTTGTCATTTCATCATCAGGCTCCGGCACGTACACAGGCTTTTTAGTAGGAGTCGCCATTCCTTTACCTACTACCAGTTTCGCTCCAACGCTGATGCTGTTATCCTTCAGGTTATTCCAACGCTTAATGTCATCCACGCTTACACTGTGCAGCCTCGAGATAGAATAGAGCGTTTGGTTAGGCTCCACTGTATGCAGCTTGTTGCCGGTCTCATTCACTGTATAGGTACGGCTACTGGCTGCAGGGGCTGCAGGGGCTCCTGTAGCAACAGGAACTGTATTAACTGCAGATGCAACAGCGTTGGAAGTTATTGTTTTACGAGGGATCAAAACAATCTCTCCTATTTTTATCGTCGTCTCTACGCTAGGATTTGCATCCACGATCTGAGACACGGGAATGCTGTATTTTCTGGATAAGGCGTAAAGTGTTTCCTTCGGTTCTACCTTGTGCTGCACAAACAGCTTTCCGTTTTTGCGCGCTATGCCAACGGAATCACGTACAGACGATACATCAAAGGCATTTGCCGAGAAAGAAAGCAAGGGTGCTACTATAAGAGTAACTAAAAAAGATCGAACCATGGTAAAATTGTACTATGCTAAAAGTCGATATACCTTCAAAATCTGCTTGTCCTGCAGAAAGTATAAATTGAGGTTAAAGATAAAAAAAGTATCTGAACCAATGCCACTCAATCCGCTTCCAAGTTTTTCTTTTAGCTGTAAATCCCCCTCCAGGTTAAATACAGCCACAAAATTTGTTAAACCTGCTTCTCCCTTATCTTCATAGAAGCTAACCACTAAAGCCGCATCCGTTTCAGCGTACTCTACGGCCTTAACGGGTACAATTCCAAGTTGCGCCTCCAGGAAATCCCGCACCTGCTCAAAATACGCCTCCCCTTCTTTGTACAACGCCGGATAGGTGCAGTTCTTGTACCTGCGTACACTAAATGCCTCTGCCTGTTCTGCAGCATCCTGCTGTCGCAGGCCAGTCTTTAATGGCTGCCCCGTACGAGGATGCAGCAACTGAAAAGAAATCTCCGGAGCTGTAGCCGGATATGCTAAAACACCATCTGCAACAACGCCATAGAATGCTAACTCCGGCTGCTCCCATATCCTTTCCCCAGTAGCTGCAGCCATGGCTATGATCCCTTTGTGCTGGCCTACCTTGCGGTCGCCGTAGCCATGCAGGTAAACCACACCTTCTTGTGTATCCTCCAGCCCTTTCCACCATGCCTGGGCAGATGGTACTGGTAATTGCCTGATAGTAAAATCTGAAGCTGACAAAGTAAAGTAGTAGGCCAGAAGTAAATCTGCATCCCTTATTTCCAGGGCCAGGTTAAAAGCCGAAGTATCCAGGCGGATGCGCCACACTGGAGCTGCAAATTCGTATTTAAAGAGTAGCGTAGCGATAGCTGGAGTATTTTTATTATCTTATGCCTTATTGGCCCTTATAACCTGCCCTAAATTATGAAATCCTATCCAAAGCATTGGCATTTGCACCTGTTTTACCTGCTATGCCTGGTGCTGTTACCCATCATATCCGTGGCCCAGGAGGCTAAGACTAAGGTCTTTATCATGGAGATTGATTCTGAGATAGATCCCCGCACCAATCGTTATACAGAACTGGCTCTGGAAGAAGCAACAGAGGTCGGAGCCGATCATGTGCTGCTTGTGCTCGATACTTTTGGAGGTGCTTTAAATGATGCTGATGAAATAAGGAAGCGGATACTGGAGTACCCGAAGCCGATCTATGTGTTCATCAATAAGAATGCCGCTTCGGCAGGGGCTCTAATCTCCCTGGCCTGCGACAGCATTTACATGGCTCCCGGGGCAAACATTGGTGCTGCCACGGTGGTTGGTGCCGACGGCGAGGCTGCTCCAGGCAAATACCAGAGTTATATGCGTTCTATTATGCGCTCTACGGCTGAGGCTAACGGCAGAGACCCACGTTTAGCAGAGGCAATGGTGGAGGCCAGTGTAGATTCTACCTTATCAGCCGGACAAGTCCTTACCCTTACTACCACAGAGGCAATAAAGCTAGGGTTTTGTGATGGCGTAGCCGTTAATGTGGAAGGTGTGCTGGCAGACCTGAACCTGCTGGACGCAGAAATCATTACGTATCAGCTTAGCACAACAGATAAGATCGTTTCCTTCTTTCTCAATCCATTTATCAGCGGAATTCTGCTGCTTATAATTGTGGGTGGCCTTTATTTTGAACTGCAGACACCTGGCATAGGATTTCCCTTACTGGCTGCTTTGGTGGCAGGTGTTCTTTACCTGGTTCCGTATTACCTGAACGGACTGGCGGAGAACTGGGAGATCATGCTATTTGTAGCAGGGCTTATACTTATAGCGCTCGAAGTTTTTGTCATTCCCGGCTTCGGAATTGCAGGCATAGGTGGTATCATACTGGTGTTTGTTTCGCTGGTTCTGGTAATGGTTAACAACCAGAACTTTGACTTCACCTTTGTACCTTCTGACAGGCTTGCGAAAAGCTTGGTTTCTGTTGTAGCAGGCATGTTGGGAGCTGCTGTCCTTATTGCCCTAACCTGGAACCGCATTATCAGCAGCAAGCATGCTCAGCGTGTAATTTTAAGTAATACTTTCAGCAGTAAAGAGGGGTATCGCTCAGGCAATACTGTTGAGCACCTGATAGGAAGAACGGGCGTGGCCCATACCCGTATGACCCCCTCAGGGCGTGTTATGATAGATGACACTTTATATGATGCACAGGCTCGTGATGGTTTTATTGAGAAGGGAGAGACAGTGCAGGTAATTGATCAGAGCACTTTTTCACTTCGTGTAAAGCGGGTTTCGTAAAATTTAGTATCCTAAACATAACCATACCATCCATGAGAATTGCACCCCTTCTTGTAACAGTACTTACAGCCGTAACTATGTTATCTTGCCAGAATAACTCCCCACAAGACGAAACCAGATTGACCACTGAAGCTACCCTCTTATGGACGGGTGAAATTGCGGCAGACGGATGTGGTTTTGAGGTAGTGATAGATGGAAAAAATTATTTACCAGAAAACGAAGACGCAATTCCGGCCAAATATAAAGAAAGGGACAGCACACAGGTTCAGCTATCTTACATACCTCTGAAGGAACCGATTGACAGGCGCTGTGGAATGATACCACAGCCGCGGGTTATGGATGCTATACGTGTTGTGTCTGTTGAGGAGATTTAAAATTTTTGGCCACTGCAACCATCAGAGCTTATTTCGACTCCTATGGGAAAAGAGATACGATGAAAGTGACTAAAAAACTTCTGCCCCTTGCCCTCTTTACCGGAGTAATGCTTTTTACCTCCTGCAGCAAAGATGATGAATTAGATGGAGGCACTCTTGAGAGAGCTGATGCGACTTTAACCTGGTCCGGAGATTATGCTGTCGATGGTTGTGGTTTTACACTACAAATTGGAGAAGAGTATCATAAGCCTGTAAATGAATCAGATATAGCTGCTTCATATAAGGAAAATTTTACGACAGAGGTCGAGGTAAAATTTATTAACTATAACAGATCGGTGAAAACCTGCCAAACCAACGTCAACAGGAACAAGATTAAAATCCTGGACATCAGGGAAAAATTGTGACATTAGAACAAATCATGCAGCAGCTGTCGGAGCTCGGTGACACAGGCACAAAGCAAGTACTTCTGAAACACGGAGCCAAAGAACCATTTTTCGGGGTTAAAGTGGGAGACCTTAAGCCTATCCAGAAAAAGCTAAAAAAGAACCACATGTTAGCTAAAGAGCTTTACAGGACCGGCAACTCAGATGCCATGTACCTTGCAGGACTTATAGCTGATGAAAAAGCTATGACCAAAGCTGATCTGCAAGAATGGGTGTCTAAAGCACATTGGTACCTTTTAAGCGAGTATACCGTTGCCCAGCTTGCTGCAGAGAGCGCCCATGGATGGGAGCTCGCCAAGGAGTGGATAGATTCTGACAATGAAGGCATTGCCTCCGCTGGTTGGTCAACCCTTTCGAATTTAGTTAACATACTGCCTGACGAGAAGCTGGATTTACCCTTCCTTGGGAGTTTACTCAGCCATATTGCACCAACTATTCACCAGCAGCCCAACAGGGTGCGCTATACCATGAATAGCTTTGTAATTGCCGCAGGAACTTTTGTAGAGGGCTTAACTGCCGCAGCCAAACAAGCGGCATCGGAAATAGGTATGGTCAAAGTGGACATGGGAGAAACTTCCTGTAAAGTACCCGATGCCCTAACATACCTGAAAAAGATGGAGTCTTTGCAAAAAATAGGCAAAAAGAAAAGAAGGGCCCGCTGTTAAACCAGCCATACTTGCGTAACTTTGAGCAGTACTTAAAAGCATCAAAAACCCTACACTCCGAACACTATGGAAGTTCTTGGAATCATACCTGCGCGCTATGCCAGCACCCGATTTCCGGGTAAACCTTTAACTGATATCAATGGCAAAAGTATGATTCAGCGGGTGTATGACCAGGCAAAAAGCTCCAGCCTTAAAGAAGTGATAGTTGCAACAGACGATGCACGTATTTTTGACCATGTGCAGGGATTTGGGGGAAAAGTAGTGATGACGGCGGAACATCACCAGAGCGGTACAGACCGTTGCTTTGAGGCTTATCAGCAGTTTGACCAGCCTTATGAGTATATTATTAATATTCAGGGCGACGAACCCTTCATCAGGCCGGAGCAGATCGATCTTGTGGTCTCCTGCTTCAAAGACTCCCGTACCCAGTTGGCTACCCTTATAAAAAAAGTGGAAACGGCAGAGGAATTATTTAATGTGAACTCCCCGAAGGTAGTGTTGAATAAAGCACAGGAAGCTTTATACTTTAGTCGCCAGCCTATTCCCTATTGCCGTAACGTACCGAACGACATCTGGCATAAGCAGCACACATACTACAAGCACATCGGCATTTATGGTTACCGGGCCGATATTCTGGAGCAGATAACACAACTGCCTCCATCCGCACTGGAATTGGCAGAGTCGCTGGAGCAACTACGCTGGCTTGAAAATGGATTCCGAATCACCACTGCCACCACAACCTTTGAAACAGTAGGCATTGATACACCAGAAGACCTGGAGAAGGTAAGGAACTTATAGGGTTAATTATCCTCCTGCTTTCTTTGCTTTATAACCTGAAGCCTGTAAAACCTGAAGTATTTTATCACGGAAGTCACCCTGGATCAGTATCTCACCGTCTTTAACTGAACCACCCACGCCGCATTTGTTTTTCAAAAGCTTTCCGAGCTCCTTCAGGTCATCTTCTGTCCCAACAAAACCGGTTACAAGAGTTACCTGCTTTCCGCCACGTGATTTTTTATCCAGCATCACCTTCAGATTCTGCTGTTGAGGCGGCAGGGTAGCTTCTTCGTGCTCCTGATCGTATTCGTAATTAAAATCTGAACTTGTAGAATATACTACTCCCTGGCGGCCTTTCTTATTTTTATCCTTCATAGTTTTTCAGTTTTTGTGATACATTATTAACCCAGCCCCTAAGCCGTAATGATATAACATCAATCCGCTGTTTTACTTTGGCACCACTACCTTTAGGGAAAGCGGATTCATCTGAACATCAAATTCAGAGGCCTTGCCCATGAACTCACCGTCTGCATGGAACATCATAGGTTCGTCTGTCTCCACTTTTACGTGGTTTGTTTTAAAGTATTCGGCACTGTCAGCGTTTGCCAGCTGCTTTGTAAGCATACAGTAACTCAGGTGCAGTGCCTTAATCAGATCCAGCTTACGCACCAGGCACACATCAAGATGACCATCCTGTATATCTGCCATAGGGGCAATGTATGCGTTGTTGCCATATTGCGCGGCATTAGCGAAAGCCATCACATAACAGTCGGTATCAAAGCTATGGTCGTTTATACTGGCCTTAACAGGCAAGTGCTTGTAATTAAGCACTTCCTTCATCACGAGTTCAACATAGGTTTGAAGCCCACGCTTTTTGTTGCCAGCAAAGACCGAGCTGATGTAAGCATCGAACCCTATTCCTGCTGTGGTAAAGAAAGCATTCCCATTAATACTCCCACTATCGATTGTAGATACATGTCCCTCGTTGAGTACCTTCAGCGCCCCATCCAATCCCATTGGAATTTTTAGGTGGCGTGCCAGCCCGTTGCCTGATCCTCTTGGCAGAATTCCCAATGCTGTTTCAGAATATACAAGCCCACGGGCCACCTCATTTACCGTACCATCACCACCAACGGCAACAACTATCTCACAACCTTTGTCGGCAGCTTCGCGCGCCAGATTGGGTGCATGTCCTGCGTGCTTTGTGAAAACAACATCATACTTAAACTTCTTGCGATCCAGCAAGTCTTCAATACGTGCAGGCACATCTACCCGATTTTTAGGACCCGAGGTCGGATTGATGATAAAGCGTATATGGGGGCGTGAACTCATAGTCTTAGGTTAGGGTACTAACCTTGCAAAAATACCCTTTCCGGCTGACAATAAAAAAGCCCGGTCCCTTAAAGGCACCGGGCAGGCTTGTATTCCCATTTCTTCTACTTCAGATGGAAAGTGAGTACCGGAATGTTGGTGTGGTTTACCAGATCTTCCGCTATACTCCCACTTAACAAATGTGAGAGGCCAGTCCTGCCATGTGTTGCCATCATGATTAAATCAGCCTTTATGTCGTTTGCAAAGTGCAGTATCCCGTCTTCTTCAATTACATCATTGTAAACATTTATAGTATAGTTCTGTAATCCATACTTCTGTGCTGTGTGCTCCAGTTTATCTCTCAGGTTTCCGCTCGATTCAAAAGCGCCAGGGGTATTTATGTACACCAGGTGCAACCGGGCCCCAAACAAGGACTGAAACATATTGAATTTATCGACAGCATGCCGAATTTCTCTCTTGAAGTCAGAGGCTAAAACAATTTCATTTACTGTAAATTCAGGATCACGCTTCTTAATAGTTAGCACAGGGCACTCCGCTGAACGAACAACCTTTTCAGTGTTAGAGCCGACCAGGAATTCATCTAATCCACTTGCTCCTTTTGACCCCATGACTACCAGGTCTACCTGATCTTCCTTAATTGTTCTCCTGATCTTACTGATCGGTCTGTCAACGGCTACTTCTTCCACAACATCGATTCCTTTATGATCAAAAGAGTTGACCATTCTGCGCATGTTTCCTTTCGTCGTTTCCAACATCTGTAGCACATATACCTGCTCCATACCATCCCCAGTCAGTGTTGTATCACCGGTGGCACTGAAATTACCTGTAAAGCTATAGTTAGTGGTGTAGGGCATTTCCACTACATGCAGTAGTTTTATAGCTGCACCCGTACGGCGGGCAATGCTTATAGCTACTTCATAAGCATTTCTGGAATGTTCTGAAAAATCGGTAGGAACTAAAATTCTTCTCATCATGGAATTAGCG
>NZ_JBHULU010000022.1:5523-63489 GCF_042684605.1 Pontibacter locisalis | reverse complement strand
CAAAACCCCGCCTCTTAAGAGGCGGGGTTTTGTTTTATAACTTTAAGCTTTTGCTTAACCGATTCTAGTGATCAGGTCAGCTGCTCTGTTAGAGTAACCAGCTTCGTTATCGTACCAGCCAACTACTTTAACAAGTGTCTCGTTTGCTGATGTCATCTCTGCATCAAAGATACAAGAGTGTGTGTTACCAACGATGTCGATAGAAACGATTGGATCCTCAGTGTACTCCAGGATACCTTTCATTGAACCTTCAGCAGCCTTTTTCATAGCAGCGTTGATTTCCTCTTTTGTAGCAGGCTTCTTTAGTACTACAGTCAGGTCAGTAAGTGAACCATCCGGAATAGGAACGCGCATTGCTACGCCATCCAGTTTACCTTTCAGGTGAGGAAGCACAAGACCAACGGCCTTAGCAGCACCAGTAGAGGTAGGAACGATGGAGTAAGCCGCAGCACGTGCTCTGCGCAGGTCTTTGTGCGGACCATCCTGCAGGTTCTGATCAGCTGTGTAAGCGTGAACAGTGGTGATGTATCCTTTCTCGATGCCGAAAGTATCATCCAAAACCTTTGCCATTGGCGCAAGGCAGTTGGTTGTACAAGAGGCGTTAGAAACGATTCTTTCTTCACCATTTAACACATCATCATTTACACCAAGAACTACTGTTTTGATATCGCCTTTAGCAGGAGCAGAAATAACTACTTTTCTGGCACCAGCCTCCAGGTGACCACCAGCACCCTGCTCATCCACGAAACGACCTGTAGACTCTAAAACTACGTCTACTCCCAGCTTACCCCAAGGCAAGTTCTTAGGCTCACGCTCTGCAGTAATCTGGATCTCCTGGCCATTTACTACGATGCTTTTATCAGTAGCCTCTACGGTGCCGTTAAAACGACCGTGCACAGAGTCATACTTTAACAGGTGCGCCAGTGTTTTGGTATCAGTAAGGTCGTTGATAGCAACTACTTCTACGTTCTCCTTCTGAAGCAGCGCCTTAAATGTAAGTCTGCCGATACGGCCGAAACCGTTAATTGCAACTTTTATTTTAGACATAGTTTCTAATTTTGAGAGTTATAATTTATGGTGCGAAGTTACGATTACCATAGTGTAAAACCAATATTTTTTTCTATCCTGATAATGAACATTTTACAGATAATGTTAAAAAAAATATGCTTTACGTTTTTGCAATTAATAAGAGAGCTGTATATTTGCACCACAATTAGACAGAACGGCCCGTTCGTCTAGGGGTTAGGACGCCAGATTTTCATTCTGGTAACAGGGGTTCGATTCCCCTACGGGCTACTGGAAGGGAAAAGTGATCGTTTGCATCGCTTTTCCCTTTTTCTTTTGCCTCTAAAAACCGCTCTATCTCCTTGGAAAGGGAGAAAAAGCCGTTCACCCTTGTGGTTCGATAACCCTCCATTTCGCGGTCATAATACACCCCATCGGGAAACATCATCGCCTGCAGTTGTTTTCTGCCCTGCACGTTTTTATTACTCCATGAAGATGAGATAGTTACCGCTGTATTTAGCCCGTTTTCAATGAAGGATTTGGGGTTCGATAACGCTGGTGCGCACTTTTCAAGATTCTGCTCGATTTCCAGTAGCTCAGCTTTCAGTTCAGAGCTGAATTTAGTGAAGAGTTCCTTCTCTATTTCGCCAAAGGCATAGCGGCGCTCGAGCGTGTCCAGCTTCTTTTTGAGCTCGGTGTGCTGCGTCTGCAAACGTTTTTCTTCTATCCTACTTTCCTCTGTCAGCTTATGGTAGGTCTCTTCCATGATCTCCGACAGCTTGGGCAAGTATGTAGCATCAACCTCGAGTTCCGCTAAAAAGCCTTCGTATAGGTTGTGCAGCTTACTGGCGTTTCTATTTAGCTTGCAGCCGATGGTGTTGCACTTGTAGTAGTGGATCTGCTTCTTTTTCATCTCGTAGCCCGTCAGTGGCTTTTTACAGCTGCCGCACTTGATGTGATGTCTAAGCGGCAGTTCCTCGTCTTCTTTCACCTGTGTGTAGCCGTGCGCGTTCTGGGCCTGCAGCCCGTTCACCTTCAGAAACATCTGGCGCGTAATCAGCGGCTCGTGCTGGCCTTCCACGACTTCGCCATCTTCCAGTAAGCCATGGCTGATCAATCCGCAGTAGAAGGGGTTTCTGAACAGCTTTGTAAGGGTTTGGTTATAGAGTATCAAGCCTTGCGCTTTCAGGCGCTTTAGAATATCTGTGTTACTTAGTCCCTGCTCAGCTTTGAGCTGAAAGGCTAGGCGAATCAGCTTACCCGTTTTATTGGGCTTTAGAATCACTTCTTTGCCTACAATCACTTTATCATAACCCATCGGAATCTTGCCAACCCACAGACCGCGTCTGACGCGCGCTTCCATGCCCGTCATGCACTTTTCCCGTCGCTGGTCATTGTCGAACTGCGAGAAAAGAAATTGAATGCCTTGCTGCAGCTTGCCGGCCGCCGTTTGGGTGTCCACCGGCTGGGTCACGGCTACAACCGAGATGCCCATACGGCCTAGTTCATCCACGATGCCGATGGCCGAAGAGCCGGTACGCGAAAAGCGGTCATGCGAGTAGACGATGATATAGCCTACCCGGAGCTTGCTTTTCTTCACGAATTCGAGCATCTTCTGAAACTCCTTCCGTTCGTCTGACTTGGCACTTTCATAGGTGCCGCCAAACTTACCCACCACCTGGTAGCCGTGGCGCTCAGCGTAAGCTGTGCAGCGCTCTAACTGGGTGGATAAGCTTTGGTTGGTCTCAGCCTGCTCTTTGGTCGATACGCGGGTGTAGATGATGGCCACCTTGCCGCGCGGGGCTGCTTTCTTGGCTCCCTTCTGCAGTGGCCGTGCAAAGATGCTCAGTTCATCCCCTTTCCCTGTGACAGCCCGAAGTGCCGTAGGCTTTTTAGCTTGAGCAGGTTTCTTAGAAACAGCTTTAGCTTTCGCAGCAGATTTTGTAGCTACCTTCTTAACTTTAGTTGCAACCTCCGGTGTCTCCGGCATAGCTGCTGTGGTTTGCTTTTTCATGTTCTGTCAAGGTTAAAGGGAAAGGGGTTCTTTTGCTTTTTTGTTACGCTTGATTTTGGGCTTTAGTGCTTTAGAGACTTTAGCAGATTCAGGGTCTGTTCCGTCTTCACCAGCCATAGTGGCCGCTGTCAGCTCCTGCAGGTGCTGGTTAAAAACCCAGGCACTAAAACGGAGCATAAAATCTACCTGTGCATAGGCTTCTTCTTCGGTCAGATGCTCCAGCCCCGGCGTCTGCCTTAGTTCGCGGACATGACGCTCGATGCTTTCAATTTCTTCGGTGAGCTGCTTGTAGTAGCTATCGTAGCCACTTTGCTGTCCTTGTTCAGGTTGCGCGGATGCAGCAACTGTATTGATGCTGCCAGGTCTTACTGAACGCTGTTTTTTGTTTGGTCTTTGTTGTTTCTCTTTTTGGTTTTTAGATAACGTTTTCAATTTGGTATTTGCCAGTGCCAGTGTCCGGGGCGACCGGTACATTGACGGGCTATACTATGGGTGCGGGGCTACCGCTACCCTTGGCTCCTGCCTGATCAGCGTCCGGCAAGAGTAAGCTAAATGGTAATGTATGCTGAAAGCTAATAAGCCTTGGGCACTAAATTCTACGTCTGTGTTCTTTGGTGAACTTCAGTTTAGAGCCCCCGCGGTTTTCCAGCTCCACCGACTGATAGTTCTTCAGTGCCAGTGTTTCGATCAATTCCTTAGACAAGGCCTCGTCCAGCACACCATCTGACGTGGTGCGCAGGGTGATCTGGCGCTTCTCGTCGAAGGTGACGGTAACCTGCCGGAAACTTTTGTTGCGGATGGCCCTGACCACCTGCAGCTCTTCTTCTGAAAGCAACGATAAACGCGGAATATAGTCGGCTTTGTCTTCGTCTAAGATAAATGCTGCCAGGTGCTGGGTAATGGACAGGAACACATGCGTTCTGCCCAGCAGCACCTGCCCTTCTGGCCCCATGCCCTGCATCTCGTCGAGCCACGGCACCAGATCGCCTGTCGGAAAGATCAGAATGCCGGCTTCCTGCTTGTGGTATAACGCGGAATAAACCATCGACTCCAGCAGCGTAAAACCAATCCCGAACGTTTGCAAAATTTCATCAAGTTGTCCGGTCTTCACCAACTCTAGAACTTCAGCTACTTCGGCAGGCTTCATTGCCTTTGCCAGCCCTGTTTCTAGTTTCTTCAGTAATGACGGACTGAGGTTCTTGCCGCTGATTGGAAAGTTGCCAAACAGGTACTCGCGCAAGGCTTTTACCCGTGCCAGCGGCAGCCCCAACTCGCGCAGCTCCTTGGCCATCTTCAGCCACAGGAACTCCAGAAAACTGAGCTTGGTCCAGGCCTGCTCTTCCGTCTTGGGCGCCAGCCCGGCTTTCTTCCAGTCCACGTAGAGCTTGGGGGCAATACCGGCTTGCTTCAGCGAAAAGATCGGCTCGCGCAGCTTCTCGTAAAGCTCTGGTATCTGGTCCATTTCCTGCAGGTCCAGCTGCAAAGCAAAGTCTTCCGTGCCGGTTTCGGGGGGTGGTGTCTCCTCTCTCATGTGTAGTTAAATTCTATATTTAACCCAAAGGTAATATTTAGTTTTAACTATACAACAACTTTGTAATATTTGTTTTATTCCGGGGTAAAATATTTTCTTATACCAGTGCTGGTGCTTAAAACGGCAGCTTGGATATGCATAAACAATCGTCTCTAAAAAAACTGAAACCGGATCTTGCATGCGCGCATGCACGCGTACGTCGTGCGCAGGCGGGCGCGATTATAGAAGCGTTGGTGCTGGTTGCGGACACGGAAAACACAGCCGGAAAAGCAGGGTATGCGGTAGAAAATCAAGGTTCCGCATAGGCACTGCAAGTGCTTGTTTTACGGAAACTTTTGCGGAGATCTAAGTAGCGTGCGCACAGGTAGTTACAAATACTTTTTAGCGTTCATTAAACATTAAAAATAGCCGCCCGAACTGGGTGTTTTTTCAGGCGGAAACGCGCCGGAAACTATAGCTCTCAGGCAAAAACCACTGAAACCCCAAAAACCGCATTCCGCAGTACGCTTCCAGAACAACAGCTAAAACATGCAGTCAAATCTACATGCAACTAACGCCATCACAAGGGGTTACAGAAATAATTAAGCGCCTGAAAACAGGCAAAAACAGCGTTTCCGTAGTTCCGTACTTCCAGGCTGAAAAACGAACTATACAACAATCATCTTGCAACGAAAATTCTCACAGTCTATTTTCATGGTAAAGTACCACGGGCACCATGCCCTTAACCATCCAAAAAGAGCCACGGAAATAAGTGCGGAAAAAAGTCGGTAAAACCGCACGCTTAATAGCCCCTGTAACGCCGCCAAAACAGACTGTTTATATGATCTATAAAAGCTGCTGCTAAACATCCTGTTTTCCGCCGCTTAAACCACCGACAGGATCACACTTTGGCGCGGAGCTTTTTGGGCAGCCGGAAAGGCTGTTACAGAAAGTCACGCGCATTTTGAGCGCACTCTTTTTGTTCCGTAACTTGATCCGAATCCAGGCAGCGAGAGACAGTAAAACCAACTGTTTTCCGCATGTAAAACACACTGAATCTTACCGCACTTTTTCCGTCTGCTAAACCCGTGCATAAACAAGTATAAAATAGCGGACCGGAGCACCCGTTTTCAGCGGGTTCCGGCGTGAATTCAAGCGCGGCAACACAACTGCCTACAGTACAACTACAGCCTGTGTTATATACACAACCAACTTTCAACACCTCCTAGTCCCTGCCGGCCTGCACAGCCACTTGAACTATACCGCGTCTCTGCTACCTGTTCCTCCCTGCAGCAACCGCTCCAAAACATCGCAAAAATTCTATACTTTTCTACAGAACAATGCCACCTTTTCCCTACCTTGTACTCCTGTATTAACGCCGAGTACCCAAGTATAAATGAGCAATAAAAACACCCCTGCCGCTAAAGCTAAAGCGGATATAGATTTTGAAAACGAACTCTGGAATGCTGCCAACGAGCTGCGTGGCGCTGTAGCCGAGAACCAGTACAAAGACTACGTGCTCTCGCTGCTGTTTGTAAAGCACCTCTCCGAGCGCTACGAACTGCGCAAGCAGGAAATACAGCAGGACTTTGCTAACCCCGAAAGCGACTACTATAACATAGAGGCCCACCAGCAGGCCGAGGTACTCGAAGACGAGCTGGAGTACCAGGTAAAGAACGTGTACCGCCTGCCCCAGCAAGCTACTTGGGAGTACCTGCGCGAGAACGCTGAGCAGGACGACATTAAAGTGAAGGTAGACCAGGCCTTTGTGCTGCTAGACGAGCTGCTTGCCAAGCGCAACCCCGACTACAAAGGCGTGCTGGAGCCTATCTTTGTCAAAAGCCAGCTCTCCCCTACGCAGGTAGCCGGGCTCATCAACCTGTTCTCCAAAGAGAAGTTCTCCGAGATCAACAACCCCGAGTCTGATATTTACGGCCGCGTGTATGAGTACTACATCGGCAAGTTTGCCATGGCCGAAGGCTCCGGTGCGGGGCAGTTCTTTACGCCGGGTGCGGTGGTGCGTTTGCTCGTGGAAATGCTGGAGCCGCTCAAGGGCCGCATCATGGACCTGGCCTGCGGCTCGGGTGGTATGTTTGTGCAGAGCCTCAAGTTTCTGCAGGCGCACGGCGGTGACAAAAACGACATTTCCATTTACGGGCAGGAGCGCTACGAAGGCACGCTGCGTCTCTGCAAAATGAACCTGCTGCTGCGCAACCTCTCCTTCGACGTGAAGCTGGGCGACTCGCTGCTGCAGGACCGCTTCTCCGACCTGAAGGCCGACTACGCCCTCATGAACCCGCCGTTCAACATCAGCAACTGGCACCCCGAGCTGTTGCCCGACAACGACCCGCGCCTCTTCGGGGCCAAAGATACCTTTACCACCCCCGGCAACGCCAATTACATGTGGTTCCAGACGCTGTGGCACCACCTGAGCGAGCGCGGCACGGCTGGCGTGGTGATGGCCAACGGCGCCATGACCACCGGAAGCGCCGGCGAAAAGAACGTGCGCGAGCACATGATACAGCAAGGCATGGTAGACTGCATTGTGCAGATGCCCGACAAGCTCTTCCTGACCACCGGCATACCGGCCTGTATTTTTATACTTAGCAAGAACCGCGACGGACGCGACGGCGAGCACCGCGAGCGCAAAAACGAGATTCTCTTTATAGATGCCCGCAAACTGGGCACCATGGCCAGCCGACGCCTGCGTGTGTTCGAAGATGCCGACGTGGCCCGAATTGCCGACACCTACCATACCTGGCGCAACTTGGGCGGCAGCTACTCAGATGTGGAAGGCTTCTGCAAGGCCGCTACCTTAGCCGAGGTGGCTGCCAACAATTACGTTCTCTCGCCGGGCCGCTACGTGGGCTCCGAAGCCGAGGAAGACGACGGTGTTCCGTTTGAAGAGAAGATGAAACTGCTGACTACCGAACTTGCCGCTCAGTTTGAGGAAAGCGCCCTGCTGGAGAAGCGGATTCGGGAGAATCTGGAGGGGATTGGGTTTGGGTTGTAAAAGCTATTTCCTTTATTTGTATACTATAATTTAACGTAAACTATTCATAAAACTTTATTAATATAAAGCTAATGAAAGACTTCGATATTAATTCACAGGAATGGTGGAATGATGATCAAAAACCAGATCAAGCTTTCTTTGACGAAGCTAATGCCAAAATAAAATCTATATATGATAGTTTAAATAACTTCCAAGATGAAGAGGTTAAAGAAGATCATACAAAGAAGGTAGACAAAATAAAGCTCCTGGAAGGCTTAATAAAACATTACCTCGATTTAACAAAGGCTTTAGATCAAAGAAGAGGAGACTACTTTAAAGCTGGTTTACAGCTCTTTACAATAGCCCTTGCTGGCCTTGGTATAGTTATAAGATATATAAGTCCGAGTAATTTGACAGTTCTTGGATTAGTTAGTGCTTCTATAGCAATCGGCTTAGCTATTATTATTTATACTGGCTTCAGAATCATTACTACTTATTATTGGCAAACAAAATCAGACCGATACCACTTTTTAAAGATTGATGCCAAAAAACTTAACTACCTAGGAAACAGCTGGATGTGGTTTTATCATGGCGTTCCAGGAGTAAGTAAAATACCTTTTACTGATAACCCCAAAAAGGGAAGTAATGAAGACCTTCAATTAAATAAAAAAGGTGTACTTGGTTATTTAGAAGGTGCTGAAGCGTATTTCAACAATTATATAAAAGCTACAGATAAAGATATTTTTATACAGCATCTAAGATATACTTATCTATTACTAGTTCACAACGCCTATAAAAACAAGTTCGATAGACAACTGACTGATAGATTATCCATAGGTACTAGGTGGGCGGCTTTTGCTACAGTTATAGCACTTGTAGTAAGTATCGTTTATAGCTCCGTAACCAAACTTCCTTTCAGCAGGCAGGAGATTGTAGATATGACAAATAGAGAACTATATGATAGCTTAAGTCAGAATTCGGATATAGTTACAATTAACCCGGTACAGCAAAACAACAAGCTTCAAGATAGCGCTTTGACTATAAAAAACAATTTTGCTATCGACTCATCAAAGATATTGGTGGCTGCTATAGACACTACTGCTACTAAGCAGTCTACAGCTGAAAAAACTACGCCAAAGCCCAAAACTGCCCCAACCAAATAATGGCTGAAAATAAGGACTATAGATACTCCATGAGTATTACATCACAATTACCACATTGTAGTTTGCCTCTAAGGCTTGATTCATATTCTAAGTGCTCCTATCGCTGTAGCTATTGTTTTGCTAAAAATAGAGGTGGCAATCATCCCCCAAAAGGGATTAAAACTATAAATTACAAGTCTGTTGATAAACTTTTATGCAAGTCATTAAAGACTGAAAATGATTCAACGAAGACTGTTATATCTCAACTATTAGAAAACAAAACACCTATACACTTTGGGGGTATGAGTGATCCATTCATGGAGTATGAGGAGTATGGTCAGAAGACTTTGGAAACATTAAAAGTCCTAAGAGACTACCATTATCCAACTATTATATCAACTAAAGGAACCCTAATTACAAAAGATGAATACCTAAAAGTTATATCACAAAGTTTAGTTGCTACACAAGTCTCTTTCTCTTCATTAGATGATAAAGTATCCAGTCTAATAGAGTTTAATACACCGTTACCATCAGAAAGATTAGATGTTATAAAAAGCCTTGCTGCAGTTTGCTGGGTATCTGCAAGGCTACAGCCTTTGATACCGGGGGAATTGGATTCAACAATCGAGGCCATCAAAACCTTAGCTAAAGCGGGGGTTAAGCATATATCAGTAGAATTACTAAAACTTCCTCTTACCGAATATTCTAAATTAACTACTCAAATATCTAGTGCAGTAGGAAGAGAAATAGAGGAATATTATTCCGAAAGAAGACTAATGGGATTAGAGTTTTTAGTTAACAGAGAATATGCTCTACTAACTCACAAAGAGTTATCAAAGGTAGCTTGGGGATTAGGTATTAGTTATTCTTCAGCTGACACTGACCTCCTCCCTTACGATAGTAGTGATTGCTGCTGTTCTGGAGTTCATGAACTACCAGGGTTTGAAAATTACTACCGTTACACTTTCTCACAAGCGATAAGGAATGCATTAAGAGAAAATAGTAAATTATTGATGTATGAGCATTTATCATGCGAGTGGGCTCCTGATGGACCGATCAATCAATATGTAAATTCAAAGAGCAGAGTTGAGGATGCAAACAATATAATCGGATGGATGGCTGCAAAATGGAATAGCTCAACAAAATCTATAGGACCACTAGCTTTTTATGGTATTGAAGAAACTGAATGCTATGATAATAATGGGATGAAAATATATAGAATAAGCAATAAAGCTTTTGAGTTAGCGCTTCAATTAGGTGCAATACCTAAGACCGCAACAAAAGCAAAAGATAAAATGCTAATTCCAAATTAATAAGTTAACATCCCAAAACATGTACAATTGGAACACATATAATTTAGGAACACTTTGCACTAAGGTAACTTCAGGTGGAACACCCTTGCGTTCTAAAAAGGAGTTTTATGAAAACGGCAAAATTCCTTGGCTAAAAACCAAAGAGGTTGCCAATTGCAGAGTTTATAATGCAGAAAACAAGATTACACAGTTAGGCTTAGAGAAATCTTCTGCAAAGCTTATTCCTCCCAACTCTGTAATAGTTGCGATGTATGGTGATGGTGAAACTGCTGGTAGAGTTGCGATCAACAAGATACCTTTAGCTACTAATCAAGCTTGCTGTAACCTAATTATAGATTCGAATAAAGCAGATTATGAGTTCATATATTATTACCTTCTTAACTCTTACGATTATCTAGTAAATCTCAAGTCTGGAAGTGGACAGCAAAACTTAAGTGGGGCTATTATCAAAGAAGTAGAAGTTATACTCCCCGACCTCCCCACCCAACGCCGCATAGCCGAAATTTTATCTGCGCTGGATGACAAAATAGAGCTGAACCGCCGCATGAACCAAACGCTGGAGCAAATGGCGCAAACGCTCTTCCGGCAGTATTTCGTGGATGGTATAGATGAAGAGAATCTGCCGGAGGGATGGAAAACTGAGCCTTTAGACGAAGTGGCTAATTTCTTAAATGGTTTAGCTCTTCAGAAGTATAAACCTAAAGACGAAAAGCACTTTTTACCAATCATTAAGATTAGAGAATTAAAGAATGGTATCACATCATCTACTGAAAAAGCTGATGTGAATATACCTTCTCAGTATATTATTCATGATGGTGATATTTTGTTCAGTTGGTCTGGTACTTTGGAAGCAGATATTTGGTGTCACGGTGATGGAGCCTTAAACCAACACTTGTTCAAAGTAACATCTGATAAGTTTCCTAAGTGGTTCTATTATTATTGGGTGAAAGAGCATTTAAGAGAGTTTCAAAGTATAGCTGCTTCTAAAGCTACAACAATGGGCCATATTAAGAGAAGCCATTTATCAGAAGCTATAGTTTATACTTCGCCTGAAGAACATTTGAGCAAAGCTAATAATGTGATTGCCCCTTTGCTTGATAAAATAGTTAATTGCAAAGTAGAAATACGAAGACTCATCAAACTTCGTGACACCCTCCTACCTAAACTCATGTCAGGAGAAATTGACGTGATGCAACTGAAAACAGACGAACAGCATGAGCCAATACTTAGCTGAAGAAGCCATTGAGCAAGCGGCCATAGCCTGGCTGCGCGAGCAGGAGCCCTATACTTACCAACACGGCTCCGAACTGAAACGTGACCAGAGCAAAGCCGTGCTCGAAGATGTGTTTGAGCAATTTCTGCAGCGCCGTTATCCGCAGGTACCGCCCAAGGTGCTGGCCGAGCTAAAGCAAGAGTTCCTGTTTAACAGCGGCACCGATCTGCACCAGCGCAACCACGCCTTTCACCTCAAGCTCAGCAAAGGCATCAGCAAAACATGGAAAGACGATACCGGCAAGCAGCATTTCGGCCACTTCTACCCCATCGCCTACGACGCTGTTTCTGAAAATGACTTCCGGGTAGTCAACCAGTTTACCATCGTCGGTAAAAACAAGCGTATCCCCGACCTCATCATCTTCGTGAACGGCCTGCCGCTGGTGCTCTTCGAGTTCAAAAACCTGTTCAGCCAAGACGCCACCGTAGAAGCCGCCTACAACCAGGTGCAGCACTATACCCTGGATATTCCGCAGGTGTTCGAGTACAACGCCCTGACCGTGGTAAGCGATGGCCAAACTACCCTGCATGGCATGTACAGCAGCGGCCTGGAGTGGTTTGCCGCCTGGAAAAGCACAGACGGACGTGAGGTGGTAAACAACGGCTTCGCACTGGAAACCCTCATCAAAGGCCTGCTGGTGCCAGAGCGCCTCTTGCAATACGTGCGCTACTTCATCTTCCATGAGCCAGACAAGGGCCAGCTGATAAAGAAAGGCGCCAAGTACCACCAGTTCTTCGGGATACAATACGCCCTGCAGCAAACCCTGAAGAGTGTACGCCCTTACGGCGATGGGCGCATTGGCGTGGTATGGCACACCACCCGCTCGGGCAAAAGCATAACCATGGCCATTTACACCGGCATTTTGCGCCAGCTGCCCGAGCTCAAAAACCCAACCATTGTGGTGCAGGTAGACCGCTTCGACCTGAACCGCCAGCTCTTCGACGATTTCGTGGCAGCCAAAGACCTGGTAGGCGACGTGAGCATAGCCAACACCACCGACGAGCTGCGCAGTCTGCTGAGCGGAGAAGGCGGAGGCGTAGTGTTTAGCACCGTGCAGAAGTTTAACCTGAAAGATAACGCCAACGGCCGCGAACTGGAGCACCCCGTCCTGAGTACCCGCGACAACATTATTGTGATTGCCGACGAGTGCCACCGCACCCAGTACGGCCTGATTCAGGGCTTTGCCAATAACCTGCGCCGTGCCCTGCCACAGGCCAGCTTCATTGGCTTTACCGGCACCCCCGTAGACAGTAAAGACGCCGACACCGAAGCCGTGTTCGGGGAGATCATCCATACATATGACATCAGGCAGGCCACCGAAGACAAAGCCGTGGTACCGATCTACTACGAACCTCGCCTGGCCAAACTGCATTTAGGCAACGAGCAGCTAGAGGAAGAAGCCGAAGAGATAACCGGCGGTCTGGATGACAGCGACAAGAACAAAATACTGTGGGCTGCCATGGAAGACGCAGCCGGTTCTGCCGCGCGTGTGGAAGCCATTGCCAAAGACATGCTGCAGCACTATACTACGCGCAACGCCAGCCTGAGCGGCAAGGCCATGATCGTGTGCATGAGCCGTCGCAATTGCGTGAAGCTCTACGATGCCCTCACCGCCCTGGAAGGCTGTCCCGAGGTAGCCGTGATCATGACCACCAACATCGCCAAAGACCCCATCGCCTGGAACCCGCACGTGCGCACCAAAGAGCAGATGGAGGCCATCAAAAGCCGCTTCAAAGACCCCGACGACCCGCTAAAGCTCGTGATCGTGCGCGACATGTGGCTGACTGGCTTCGACAACCCGGCCATGCACACGCTGTATGTAGACAAGGTGATGAGCGGCCATAACCTGATACAGGCCGTAAACCGCGTCGCCACCGTGTTCCGCGATAAGCCCAGCGGCCTGATCGTGGACTACATCGGCATAGGCGACAGGCTCCGCGACGCCACCAACAAATACACCACCTCCGGAGGCCAGGGCAAAGTAGCCTTTGACATTGAAGAGGCGTTTGAGCTGGCCAAGGAAACAATTGGTGTGTTGCGGGAGATGCTGCCGGGAGGGCTTATAGAAATAAATTATAGTGGCGCTAATGGCGCGAGCGTCCACGCTCGTGACGGCTATAGTGGGGGCCTCCGGCCCCAGGAACAGCCAACCCGGCCAGAGGCCTCCTATATAGGAAACACGAGCGAGGACGCTCGCGCTATGAAATTTAATACGTTGCATGAGGCTATTCCATACTTTGGAGCTTTACCTAAGACTGAAAAATACAAACTTGTATCTTTTGCCGTTAACCATCTGGTAGCAGACGATGAACTATGCAAGGCTTTTATGCTGAACGAGAAGATTCTCAGCAGCCTCGCCCCGATCATCAAAAGCCACGAAAGTATAAACGAACTGGCAGCGGATATTATCTACCTGCAACACGTGGGTGCGGCACTGCGCAAACTGAAAAACCCGAACAGGAGCGTGAAAGAATCGGCACAAAAAGTCAAAGACCTCATCCACCGTAGCATAGAGAGCGAAGATGTAGTAGACGTATTCCAGATGGCAGGCATCGAGCGCTTCGACATCTCCATCATCAACGACGATTTCCTAGCCACCGCCAAGGCCCAAAAAACCGGCAACGAACTAAAGCTGGAGCTGATACGCCAGATCCTGAACGATGAGATAAAAGTGCGCTCTTTTAAAAACCTGGCAAAGTCGCGCAAGTTAAAAGAGGCAGTAGAGAAAATTCTGGCCGACTACCACAACCACTTTTTCGATAGCCTGGTGGCCATGGAAAAGCTGCGCGAAGTGGCTAAGCAGATGCAGGAAGAAGACCAGCGCAGGAACCAGCTCGGCCTCACCGACGAGGAAGAAGCCTTCTACGAGATCCTGGCCAATCACCCCAACGCCGTGCAGGACTTCGACCTGATAAAGGAACTGGTGCAAAAGATATTAGCTGAAGTAAAGAAAAGCGCCCAGCAACCCGACTGGTACAAAAAAGACGACACCAAAGCCCAACTGCAACTAGCCGTGAAAAAGGTATTGCGCTTTAAAGTGAATGCCGAACTGCAGGAGATTCTGGATGAGGTGATGGAGCAGGCCGAGGCACGGTATAGCAAGTGGGGAGATATGAGTGTGGCGTAAGAAGAAACCAAACGCATTTTTAATCAAATCAGGGGTTATAAAATTTGATGCAACTTTATACCTTAGCGCCAAAAGCTTTTAATTTTAAGTTTGATTTCCTAGCTTTGCAGCCATGACATTATCAAACAACGCATATTACTATTATTACTATAGCCGTGACTTCCGTTTCGGAATAGGATGCGTTTGTTCCCTTTGAAGTAGCTAATACTACAAATATACAGAAGCCTGGTTCCGAAACGAACCAGGCTTTTTTTATTCCCGAATACCTAAAAACACAGCTCAAAATGATCAGTACAACAGAAATCGAAACAAGTACAGTACGCCAGATACCTACTTTAAAAGATATGCAGCAGGTATACCAGAACTATACAACTGAAGACCAGAAAGTCTGGGAGATACTCTACACCAGGCAGATGAAGGACCTGCCGCACGAAGCATCCGTGGCTTTTTTAGACGGGTTACAGGTGGCAGGCTTCAAAAGCGCGACCATACCGGACTTCGCCAAAGTCAATAACATCCTTGGTGAACTTAATGGCTGGGAGATAGTGGCTGTAGAGGGTATAATCGATGACAAGCTCTTCTTTGAGCTTTTGTCTGACAAGAAGTTTCCGGCCACCACCTGGTTGCGCAAAATGAGCGAGCTGGATTACCTGGAGGAGCCGGATATGTTCCATGATGTGTTTGGCCACGTGCCCTTGCTTACTGACAATACAGTAACTGATTTTCTGCAGGCTCTGAGCCGGATCGGTGCTGCCCGCGCAAATAATCCCGCCGCCATTGAGCTACTGTCAAGGATCTACTGGTTCACCATCGAGTTCGGACTGATTAGAGAGAACGGAGATTTAAGAATTTACGGGGCGGGAATCCTTAGCTCCGTAGGTGAGACAAAACACAGCCTGAGTGATGCACCCCTGCACTTTGCGTATAACTTACAGCAGATCCTGCAAACGCCTTACCGCAAAGATACTTTCCAGGACAGGTACTTTATCATCGACTCCTATGAACAGCTGCTTGATTCTATAGAAGAAATTGAGGCGAAACTGGAAGAGAGCTTAGCCGATTTTGCACTAAACTAAAACTGAGATATACCATGTCACTTACCGAGAAAAGATGCGTGCCCTGCGAAGGGGGCGTTCCCACTATCAAAGGCGGGGAGATAGAAAACTATACGTGCCAGCTGAAAAGCAAGTGGAGCGTTGTGGACGGGAAAAAGATCCGCAGGGAATTTACCTTTTCAGACTTTGTGGCCGCCATGGCCTTTGCCAACCGCGTGGCCGAAATTGCCGAATCTGAAGAGCACCACCCCGACCTGCATATTTACTACGGAAGGGTGGTAGTGGAGCTTTGGACACACGCGATAGACGGTTTATCTGAGAACGACTTCATCGTGGCCGCTAAGATAGACGAGATCTAAGTATCAAGCTTCTAAGGCTCCTGGCTATACAGACCCGTATAGTCTCTTGATTAAACCCGCTCCGTTAAAAGAACAGGAGCGGGTTTTGTTTTTATCAGAAAACATCTCTCCTGCTCCATAACAAACTCCTGTAAATAGTCAGAGAATTTGTCTTCTGCGCGACAAAACGTAAAATTTATGTTTGCACATTATTTCACCGTTCACAGCGGCAATAGTGTAGTCAAAGCGCTGAACCCAGAATTAAGGCATATTCACAACCACTCTTAAAAATTTAACTCCACCACTTAAACAACAACAGCATAACCAGAGCGTAAATTATAAGGGTATGGAAACAGATCAATAGCGTTAAAGAAAATATACTTATGGGCCATAAACTACACTAGCTATGAAAAAACTAATGAACATTCTTTTAGCAGGGATAACCGGTACGGCTATTATAATGGCCTGTACTAACGGAACCTCCACCACTGCTAGCACAACAGAAACCACTGCAATGGCAACTGAGCCCATGCAAACTACTCAGGCAAACCAAAACCAGGACGCCAGAGCTATGGTTAAGGACTGGCCTGAAACGGCAAAAATGGCCGCCAACAACACGATGGAAAAGTATGGGCAGCCACACGGTATAACGCCTCACATGCTGGTGTGGCATGACACGGGGCCCTTCAAACGCACAATAGTCTACAAAGAGGAAGTACAACACGACTTCCCGATGCCGCACAAGGATGTGCTGGAGCAGTTCGTTAATTACCAGGTGCCGGCCGACAAGTTCGACGAGCTTGCCATGTATGACGGTAGTGTGATTGCCGAACGCACAAAAGGGGAGCTTTCTGCACGCTGCGACAAAGAAGGAGCCAACATCCTCGCGCTTAATCTGGCTGATGACATTATAAAGGACAAGCGCACGGTAGATGAAGCGCGTCAGTTTTACGCAGACGCGATCATGCAGATGCTGGAAGGACAAGCGCCTGCCTACATGCAGAGCCTGCAGTTCAGTCCACCTACGCAAAACGTAGGCTTTACCGACAAAACCGTAATGGACATGTCTAAGGTAAAACAGCTGAAGCAGGACAAATAAATGACAGTAAACTGTCACGTAGATGAGGTATCCAGCAGACAAAGGCCTGTAGAGCAGAAGTTCTACAGGCCTTTGTTGATTTCGCTTATTCTTTGCAGACTGGAGTATATGATTCACCAAAACATGCCAAAGCTAACCTTTAAGAGGCAAGCCAGTACCTAACAATTGATACACATGACAATCAATATGACACGCTCCCAATACACAAATATTTCAGCATTATTGCTTTTGTTTTTTTCTCTAGTGCTGATGCAATGCACCAGCAAGCCTGAAAAGCAGGCATCTGTAGCAGAGCCTACGGCCATGCAGGATGGCTACAAAGCAAAAGGCCTAGCTTACGCAGCAGGAAACCAGCAAAAAGTAGAGGCTATCTACAGCAACCTTGTTTCGGCTCTGGAGGATAACAATGCAATAAGCATAGTAGCCCAGGTAAATCATCAACAAAACGCCAGCAAGGCGGGTATGGATCTGAATCCTACACGGGTGGTGCTGTTTGGCAATCCTAAGCTGGGAACCCCGCTCATGCAGGCCAATCAGCAGGCGGGCCTCGACCTACCCCAGAAGATACTGGTTTATGAAGACGAAGCAGGCGAAACGTACGCAGCCTTTAACTCCGTTCAGTACCTTGCCAGCAGGCATGGCCTGGATACCGTCTCCACACTCCCTAAAATTGAGAACGCCCTGTCCGGTTTGGTAAAGAATGCCACCAATAGCCAGGTGGTTAACCCGGATGCCAACTCTGTTTCTTTGAACGAAGGAGTTGTAAGTAAGGAAAGCACAAACTCTTTTACGGACACCTACGAAAAGCTCTCGAAAGCTATTGAGGGTAACGCCAACATTAAGATAATGGCAGAACTGGACCATCAACAGAACGCTAAATCAGTAGGGCTGGAACTTAACCCGACAAAGCTCATCGTTTTCGGCAATCCCAACCTAGGCACACCGCTGATGCAGGCAGCCCAGACAGTCGGCATAGACCTGCCGCAGAAAATGCTGGTGTACCAGGACAATAGCGGCACTGTGAGAGTCGCATACAACGACCCTTATTACCTAGCTGAGAGGCATGGCATCGACGGACAGGACGATGTGCTCAGGAAAATAGCCGATGCTCTTGGCAGCCTTGCCACGGCCGCCACAAAGTAAGACGGTATATGGAAAAGAAGAGAAGAACATTCCTCCGAAACATGGCGGCTGTTGGCGCAGGAGCCTTCGTGGCTTTCGCCGTAACTGGTATGTCCCCGGCTACAACTACAGATTAAATCCTAAACACTACATCCATGCAAAAGCCAAAGCTCCTGATATTCGACGTGAACGAAACGCTGCTCGACCTGAGCAGCATGAAAGAAAGCATCAACAAGGCTTTGGACCACGAGTTCGCTTTCAGCCAATGGTTTGCCTTCATGCTGCAGTACTCCCTTGTAGATACTGTCACAAGCAACTACCACGACTTCGGCACCATTGGGAAAGCAGCCATGCAGATGACGCAGGAAAAGCTCAGCAGAAGTATACCCGACAGTAAAGTGCAGGAGCTCTTAAGTATGATCAAAAGCCTGCCGCCCCACCCGGACGTGAAACCAGGACTGGAAAAGCTGAAAGATGCCGGTTACCGGATGATCACGCTCACCAACTCCACACACGAAGTGGTAACACAGCAGATGAAGTCTGCCGGACTTACCGGATACTTTGATGAGCTGATGAGCATTGAAAGCACCCGCAAGTATAAACCGCACCCGGACACCTATCAGTACGCACTCCAAAAAGCAGGTGTGAAACCCGGTGAAGCCATGTTGATCGCAGCACACGGCTGGGACATAACAGGTGCCTTACAAGCCGGTTTGCAGGCAGCGTTTATTAACCGCGAGGGACAGGTGCTTTATCCGCTTGCTACGAGACCACAGTTTAACGAAAAGATGCTCACCCCTATTACCGAGAAACTTACAGCCTTATAAAAAGTAAGGTTAGCATACTCTTAAGTGAAATAAAGATAAAAATATCCTCATGCGATCAGACATTGTGGCAGGAGCCAAATTCCCTGATTATGAACTGCCCGACCATACCGGGCATAGGAAGAAGCTAAGTGACCTGCAGGGCAAGGACCCGATGGCACTGGTGCTGGCCCGTGGCGGCTACTGCCCAAAAGAGCACCTGCAGCATATTTGGATGGCCGAAATGCAGCCGGAGCTGAAGGTGGGCTATACCCGCTTTGTCACCATCAGCACCGATTCTGTGCTCCAATCGAAGGAGTGGCGGAACAGGCTCGGGGCACACTGGCCATTCCTTTCAGACGAAGAGCGGACGATACAGCAGGATTTGGAGATTGAAGAGTACACAGATCCCATTCATAACCCAATGATCCCACACACCATTCTGCTGGAGCCCGGTCTGGTAGTGTATAAAGTATACAACGGCTACTGGTACTGGGGCCGCCCCACGCCTGAGGAAATGCGCCAGGACTTCCGTGCCATTTCTCAAAAGCACCGCCCCGACTGGGACTTGAACACACGTGGACTGCGGGAAAAGTGGGAAAACGGTGAAAAGGAGTATTTCCTGCCTTACAAGAAAAAATAAGCCTGTGGCCAGTTTGTCTACTACTGCTGACTGGAGCTTCCGGGAATAGGAGTGTTTAGATCACCCGGCTATTTATTCGCTTCAAAAACCGCAGTTTCAGGATGAAAAGCATACCAGGCAAACCAATACATTTGGTTTACTATCACTTTCTCCCCGTTCTCCTGTTTAACAGTCACGCTATTGGCTTTCTCATCAAACCTGATGCTAAGCTCTTGCCCTTTATAAGTATCTTTTACAGTATCAGACGCGGCTTTGCGTAGTTCTGGAAAAGGATAAGCTTTATAGGCACCATCTATTTCTATACCAGCCACAAGTGTCTTTGGGTGATACCTGTCGCTGGTTTCCTGCACCGGGAACATGATCTCCTTGCTTCCGGTATAGTCCCCGTACGGGCTTCTATTATAGTCCCGGTTATAGCCTGTGTTCGTAGACAGTACTTCCGTATCAGGATGTTGCGAAAGCCACCCTTCCCAGGTAGTAGAGGTTGCCGCCACCTGCGGCAGCTCAGCTCCTTTCATTTTACCGCTAATAGCCTCTGCCTTCACCTGCGACCACAACGATTCTGTCTGGTGATCATACATCACCACATTGCTATTATATAAAAGGCCGCTTACACCAAAGGTTAAAAGACTGTCGTTTATCTCCCTCGAAAAAACATAGGCGCTGTTGCAAAGGGGACAGTAACTAATAACAACGGGCTTTCCGCCCACCACATCGTTCACGATTTCATGCCAGGTGAGTATCTTGATCGGGTATGCCTTTACATCCTGATTTATGCTGATGCCAATCACCTCATCCGAAGGGTTCATGAAATCAGCATTTGCAGCAGTCACATATTCAGGATTCGAGATTGCCGGAATGTTGTCCCGGTTGGGGGTTCCCTCATAAATTTCACCTATGAGCACCGTCGGATCTATGATCTCAAACCCATTCAGTACCCTGACTTCCTGGGAATCATTTTTCACCTTATTCTGTGCGTTGTTCTGTGCATTACATCCGGTAAGCAGCAAAACCAAAACTGATAAAACTAAATAGCGCATAGCAAACCTTCTATTGTTGCAGATTCAGCCTTATGTAAGCTCTTTCTACTACATTTATATACGCTTTTTCCCGCCTCCCGAACAATAGTCTTGCGGAGCCGGTTTAAATTGAACATATCAAGTAACTGGCAATCAGAAAGAATAAACTTATACTGAAGAAGTAAAGTATGGCAGTAGTAATGGAGCCTAAGATTTCAGACTACGTATTGATAGGTAATTCACGCGCAGCAGCCTTATTAAGCAACAAAGGCTCCATTGACTGGTGCTGCCTCCCTGAATTTGACTCGCCCAGCATTTTTGCAGCTCTTTTAGACCGGGTGAAGGGCGGCTGCTTTGCTTTAAGTCCTGAATCCCCCTACACCTCCAGCCAAAACTATCTACCTGACACCAATGTTGTGGAGACTGTTTTTGAAAACGATGACGGCAGAGTACGGCTGACCGATACATTCACCGCCATGGAGGAGCGTGAAAAAGAGAAGACACTCTTCCCCGATCATGAAATACTACGCGTAATAGAAGGCATTACAGGTACTGTGCGGATGAAAATGGAATATACTCCCAGGCCTTATTATGGTAAGAACACTCCTAAGCTGAATGACCTGAAGAAGCTGGGACTCTCTTTTTCATGGAAAGAAAACACCTATGTTCTCATTAGCACACTCGACCCTACCCAGATCACCTTAAACAAAGACAAAAGCAAGGCAACAGCAGAGTTCCAGGTGCAGCCAGGAGAACAGGTGATATTTTCCTTTAGCAATTCCAGCCAAAATCCAGCCATTATTCCTGAATTAAGGCTAACTACCCCCAAGCGGCTACAGGGTACCGTCTCCTTCTGGCATAAATGGATAGCCAGCTGTCATTACTCAGGCGTCTACAAGGATCAGGTGAAACGGAGCGCCCTGGTGCTGAAGCTTTTGACGCATGCCCCTTCAGGAGCCATTGTTGCTGCCCCTACCACCTCGCTACCCGAAGAAATAGGAGGCGTAAGAAACTGGGACTACCGATACTGCTGGTTACGGGATGCCTCCTTTACAATCCGGGCATTATTAAACCTGGGATTTGAAGAAGAGGCGCGCGCCTATGTCAGCTGGATGCTTCACGCCACCCAACTTACCAGGCCAAAGCTCCAGGTTGTCTATTCAGTTTTCGGGCACTCCTCCCTAGAAGAAAAGCAGCTTGACTGGTTAGATGGATACCAGAACTCTAAACCTGTTCGTGTGGGTAACGGAGCTGACAGCCAGCTACAGCTAGACGTGTACGGGGAGGTGCTTGATGGGGTGTATGCTTACTACTCCTCAGGAAATAACCTTGATCGCGAGACCAGGAAATTCCTTATTGGTTTAGGTGGTATACTATGTAAAATATGGGACCAACCGGATAACGGAATCTGGGAAGTACGCTCTGATATTGTTCATCATACCCACTCTAAAGTTCTGGCCTGGGTCGGCTTGGATCGCCTTATCAAACTTAGCGAAAAGCATAATTGGAAAGATGTGCCCCGAGAAAAGTTTAAAGACATAGCATCCCGTATTAAAGAGGCAGTTGAAAAGGATGGATACAACAGCATATTGAACTCCTATACCCGTGAATTCAACGGTAACTCTTTAGATGCCAGCCTGCTTACGCTTCCTCTCGTAGGTTACTGCAAAGCTTCATCACCCAGAATGATGTCTACTGTCAGTTTAATCTTGGAAAAGCTTACAAAGAATAACATGGTGTACCGTTACCTGAACACCAACGACGGGCTTAACGGGTCAGAAGGCACATTTGGTGTGTGCAGTTTTTGGCTTGTCGAGAATCTGGTAGCGTGTGGAAAGTTGGAAGAAGCAGTCAAGGTGTTTGAAACAATGATTGATCATGCCAGTCCGGCTGGCCTGCTTTCAGAGGAAGTAGATCCAGATACAAACCAACTGTTAGGCAACTACCCACAGGGCTTCTCCCACATTGGTCTTATCAATGCCGCTCTTACAATCAATAAAGCTTTGGAGAAAGGAGACAAAAACCATGAACATTGATAACCTGCTACTCTGGGGGTTTGCGGCCACCCTGATTCTAACCACTTTAATGGCCGCTTCGAAGCATTTCGGCCTTACCCGAATGGACATTCCTTTCATGCTAGGCACCATGTTTACTTCGAACCGGAACAAAGCCCCCTGGTTTGGATTTATGATACACCTTATGATGGGGTGGATATTTGCCTTTATCTATGGCTTGGCATTTGAAAGCTCCGGCTTACACACATGGTGGTTTGGCCTCGCAATCGGTTTTGTGCACGCGGCCTTTGTGCTGTCAGTAGGTTTACAAATCGTCAGTGCGTTTCACCCCCGGATGGCTCAGCCTTATCAAGGTCCTACGCCCACAAAACAGTTAGAGCCGCCAGGCTTCTTTGCCCTAAACTACGGGAAAGGAACACCTTTGGCCACGCTGATCGGGCATTTAGTCTATGGTGGCGTTTTAGGTCTGTTTTATACTTAAGTTACCTGTTTTCACCTCTCCGGCTTCCTGCTAGCTGCACCACTAGCTGCGCAATCTCCTCCGGCTTTTCCTCCTGCAGGAAATGTCTGGAGTCGAGCTTATGGACAGTGCTTAGATTTGCCGCCCGCTTAATCTCATTACCAAAGTGCTCATAATCCAGCGCCGGGTCGTCGGCTCCCCAGATGGCTTGTATCGGATAGTCCACATTCTGCACAGCCTGATAGCACAGCTGCTTAAACTCTTCCGACTTCTGGAAATTCCGCATAATCTTCAGAAAAGCTTTGCCCCCATCGTCGCGCTTAAGCAGGTCCACATAGGCGTATACTTCCTCTTTGGGCAAATCATCGGCATGATTCACACCTAGCTGCGAGAAAAGCAGATACCAGGTGGGATGTTGAATAGTCATTAACTCTGCCTCTCCCAGCAGCGGCTTTTCAAACGGACGCATTGGCAGGGGCTTTTGGAACTTGTCTACTTCTATCCAGGTGTTCAGGATGGTGAGTGAGAGCACCTTCTCTTTATTCTCTGCGGCCATCGCAAAGCCTACCGGACCGCCAATGTCATGTATAAGCAGGTGGTACTTTTCGATGCCCATCACTTCGGCTGCACGGGCACAGAAGCGCGCAAAGTTGTGGAAGGTGTACTCAAAATCCTCTGGTCTGTCTGATAAACCAAGGCCGGGCAGATCAATGGAAACACCGCGCATACCTTTAGCAGCCAGCGCATGTATCACCTTGCGGTACAGGTAAGATGAGGAAGGAACCCCGTGGATACAGAACACCACCTCCCCTTCGCCCTCATCCCGCACAAAGGTCCTGATGCCGTCTACTTGTATAAACTTACCTGCAGCTTGATGCTGTTCTATTACCTGCTCCACTGTTCTTTTACCGCTCATAGTCTGTTCAATTAGATGTATCAATTCATACTTACGGAACAGTTTCTGGCAGGTGAGAACTTTTTTATCCTCTAGATAGCAACATCTACTTGTACCCGCCGCTACTACTCATAAAACAGGTTATTACAGTATTTCTAAGCTAATCATTATGCGCTTTTGTCGTGGGGCAGACAAAAAGATACTCTGTATAACTGTAGGTTAGCTTGTGCAGTAAGTGTGTTATCATGCAAGATGAGTACGCTGTTTAAAAGTAAGTGCTGCGCTTTTAGTTCGCGTGTCCGCAACTCGTATTCTATCAAATCAGAAACTTTATGGCAAATCAAGATAAAGAATGCACCACCAGCCAATGGGACTTTAGCAACCTAAAGGCTTTGTTCCTGAACTGCACCTTGAAAAGGTCTCCTGAAAAGTCGCACACCAGAACGCTGATAGATGTTGCTGTGGCTGTTATGGAAAAAAACGGGGTAAGCACTGAAGTAATCCGACCGGTAGACTATAAAATTGCCCCCGGTGTGTATCCTGATATGAAGGAGCAGGGATGGGAAGAAGATCAATGGCCTGAATTGTGGAAAAAAGTGCAGGCTGCAGATATTCTCGTAATTGGCTCTCCAATCTGGTTAGGTGATAAATCCTCAGAGTGCACCAAAGTGATAGAGCGGCTTTACGGGCAGTCGGGCCAACTGAACGAGCAGGGCCAGTACATTTACTACGGAAAGGTGGCAGGCTGCATTATTACAGGCAACGAAGACGGCATTAAGCACTGCTCCATGAATATCCTGTATTCCATGCAGCACCTCGGCTGCGTTATACCGCCCCAGGCAGATGCCGGCTGGATCGGCGAAGCAGGCCCAGGCCCCTCCTACGGTGACGATGGAATTGGGCTTGACAACGATTTTACCCAACGCAACACCACCTTTATGGCCTGGAACCTCATGCACCTGGCGCGCATCTTAAAAGAAAGCAAGGGAATACCGGTGCACGGCAACCAACGCTCCTTATGGGAATCAGGCTGCCGCTTTGATCACCCGAACCCGGAGTATAGATAACCGGCATATACTTACCGATTCTATACAAATAACATGTCATCAGGATTCACAGGAACTATTATATGGAGTTAAAAACAACAACATTGGATCCCCTGATCAACCTTACCCGAAAAGAAAACGGCAATAAGGATCTGACAGACTTCGCCAATCACGTGACGGCTGGTTTAAGTCATACACCCAAAAAACTATCATCTCGTTATTTCTACGACGGGCCGGGCAGTGCGCTCTTCCAGCAGATTATGGAGTTGCCAGAGTATTACCCTACCCGCTGCGAGTACGAGGTGATTACAGAAAACAAATCCGCCATCGCAGCCCATCTGGCAAGCGAGGGGTTCTTCCATCTTATAGACTTGGGTGCCGGTGATGCCTTGAAAACAAAGATTCTTTTAAAGGAGCTTCAGGAACGCCGGGCTGCATTTGAATATCTGCCTGTAGACATTTCTGAGGACGCTATGCAACAGCTGAGCAGCAGTTTGGAAAAGGAAATACCGGGGCTCAACCATCAGGCTGTAGTTGGTGATTACAATGATTCGCTGGAGTGGCTGCAGCAAAATAAGTCTGGCCGAAAAGTTATCCTGTTCCTGGGGTCCAACATCGGCAACTTTGAGCACGAAGAAAGTCTGGGTTTCCTGCGTAAGATAAGGTCGCACCTGGAGCCGGGAGATAGCCTGCTGATGGGTATTGACCTGCGTAAAGATCCTGATACGATATTACGCGCCTACAACGATTTCGCCGGCGTAACAGCAGCCTTTAACCTGAACCTGCTGCACCGTATCAACAGGGAGCTTGGTGGCAATTTTGATGTAAATGGCTTTATCCACTATCCAATTTATAACCCGCAGGAAGGTGTGATGCGAAGCTACCTGGTAAGTAAGCAGGAGCAGGATGTGTACATTCAGGCAACAGGAAGATCATTTCACTTCAATGCTTGGGAAGCCATTCATACCGAGAGTTCTTATAAGTATACGCTGCCGCAGATCCAGGCTATGGTAGAAGCAAGTGGCTTTACGTTGGAAACAATATTCCAGGACAAAGAGGGATGTTTTGCTGACGTTATCTTCCATGCAGTATAGCTTCTAAAAACCCGTTAAAGCGTAAATTAAGGCGCTAGAATAAATAACGCTGATAGTGTCTATAAACTAAAGAAGCCGTGCTAAATACTAACACCGCTCCTCTAGAAACAATACACCAGCTATGGTTTCTTTTAAATTCAGGAATGATTTCCTTTGATCAGGTTATAAGCCGGCTTAAGAGAGGCAAAATTAATAACTGCCCCTGTCACACAGTACACGCAAACTTTTTTCTGCACAAAAGCCATCTTATACAAATATTGCGCAGCGCCTACTGCCTGCCCAAGTACAATGCCACTCAAAGCCAGGTCCAGCAGGCGTGAGCGCTTTTTGAAACGGGAACTTGCCATCGCCAGGAACATCGTGGCCGCATAAGCCCCCAGACTGATCACGCCATCCGGTATGCCCAAGATCACCGCATCCTTCGACGTGTTCACTTTAACGGTATCAAACACTTTTCCGGGCGGATCCGGAAGTTTTTTAAAATAGCCCATCTGCAGCAGAGAAATAAGGCTGAAGTCAGCTAGTCCTCCCGCAGCTAAGGCCGCTATATCGCGACGGTGCTCTGTACTATCACTTTTATCAGCGCGTATTTTATCAATAGTAGTCATTTTCATAGTATTATCTTATTTGTTCAGTTTACTCTACGAGTGGCTGCAGCGGGTTTGGTATCAGCAACACCCGCCACCGTCGTAGAACCAGGTAGAATCGGTGATGTAAATGTCTTCTCTGCTCAGGCTGCCTAAGGCCTTGGCTGTCTTATCGCAAACGGCGAGCGGCTGGTTTTGTAGCAGTGTGTGTCCTTTGCCGTCGTCAAAGTAATCTTCTGCTCCAAAGTAGATAGCGTGCTTGCCTGTGAATACACATGGGCCATCAGCCGGCATCGGGTCTTTGATGGCGCAGATTTCCACGCTTTCGATAAACACCAGCTTATCCGTATCGTACTGCCCCGGGGCCAGCACGCGGTAAGGTCTTCTGGCACGCACCTCCACAGTACCGAATCCTACCCTGGTGATCATGTCGATATACTGCTGCAAAGGCAAGGCACCGCTCAGGCACAGGGCACGTAGCCTGTCATCGTTCCGCAGGCTTTCGCTCATGTAATCCTCACTAGTAGGATCCGACAGCACCAGCCGGCCGTGCGGCTTCAGTACCCGGTACATCTCAGCAAGAGCCAATTCCAGTTCTTCTTCCTTAAAAATATTGAACAGGCAGTTTTGCGCAGCAACATCTATGCTCTCGCTTGCAACAGGAAGTTCTAGTGCATCCCCGTTTCGCAATTCAACAAAGTCTTTGTTAAACCAGCTATTTTGTTTTTCCGCTTCCTGCAGGTTCTCTTCACACACCTCCAGCATCCGCTCCACAGGGTCAACACCTACTACAGCACCGGGTCTGCGGCAGAAGTAGGAGAACTGCAGCAACTCCATGCCGCCTCCAACGCCTACATACAGCACGTTTGGGTTGTTGCTCAGGTCCCGCGGGTTTACCGTGGAGCCACAGCCATAGTTCATCTCCAGCATCTTAGACGGAACAGTAAGCTCGGGTAATTGCCAAACCGGCGTAGTGGTGCAGCAAAGTCCTTTCTGTGGGGTGTTGGCAGCTTCTTCGTAAACTAGTTTTGCTGCTTCTAAATAGTTACTCATCTATGTACATGTGTTTATATTATTTGAATAGGTTGATTTAAAACTCTTCACTTGGGTAAAGGTTTAGGACTATACTATATCAGGTTTATCAGCCAATAGGTAATACCGGCGCAAACTGCCGCCACCGGCAAGGTAAGAAGCCAAGACAGCAAAATATTAGACACCACCCGGTAATTCGCCCTACCGGTTACCGTACCAATTCCAAAAATAGAGCCTACCGAGACATGCGTTGTGGAAACAGGCATACCGTGTATACTTGCTGTTGTTACTAAAAGGCCGGTGATCAGGTTGGCTGTAAAGCCTTGCCCGTGGTTCATGCGGGTTATTTTTTTGCTCATGGTCAGCGCAACTTTTCGTGCATTCAGCAGGCCGCCCAGCGCAATGGCTACAGCGATAGCACCTATCCCCCATTCCAGCTTAAGCGCCTGCGCCACCAGCAGCAATCCCGCTATCTTAGGCGTGTCATTCAGGCCGCGGGCAAAACTCACAACGCCGGCACTCAGGAAATGGGCGCTGTCCAGCACCCTTTGCATGCCTATTCCTAAAAAATGCCCCTGGTACACCTGCTGGCAATGCTGCTGCTTGCCTATTTTCAGGGAAGTGGGTTGTAAAACGGCTATGGTTTGCAACATACTTCCGTTTGCAGCCAGAGCGCTAACAGGAACATATTCCTTTCCAACACATACGCAGGTTTCCTTTGTAAAACCCAGCCTGCTGCGGAGCCTGTTAAAGACAAAGTATAACAAAAGACTTAAGACAGCCGCTATCAGCGGACTCACCAGCAGCGGAACAAGAAACGTACTGCCTAGTTTAGCAAAGTTGAAGGAAGAACCTAAGGCAACAACGCCCGAACCAAACAAGGCCCCCACCAAACCGTGTGTCGTGGAGATGGGCATGCCTATTTTTGTGGCGATAAGCACTGCCAGAGCAGCTCCCAGGGCAACAGAAATGGCAAATTCGGGTCCTGTCAGTAAGGAATCTGGCACCAAACCTTTCCCTGAGAAATTCTTTACCAGCACACCAGCAAGGAAAATGGCAGCCAGCGATCCCATTAAAGTGGTTACAGTAGCCCAGGTAATGGCACTTTTGTAATTGGTGGTACCGCTGCCAAACAGCGTGGCTACTCCCTTAAAGTTATCATTGGCTCCGTTGCTGTAGGCTAAGAAGCAGGCGGCTATAAAAAGAAGTATGAGCATCGCTAACTGTTACAGGTCTATACTTATTTAACGGTCTCACCGCCACAACTTGAACCGGCACCTGCTGTGCAGCCGTAGCAATGTTGGTTGAGTACAATGTGTCGCTTGTCCAGCGGCTCGGCGTCAAATTCGCGGATGTGGCGGGGCATACCCTCCTCCACTTTCAGTTCCAGCATCTGGTTAAAGTCGCAGTCGTAGAGGTAGCCGTCCCAGCCTACCGAGATGGTGTTTCGGCACATTACGCCAGCGGCAGCTACCGGATTAAAAGCGTCTATCAGTTTCTGTATATAGTTCTCGTAGTTACCACTTCGTATCAGGTAATCGAGGTAGCGGCTCACGGGCAAATTCGTGATACAGAAAAGGCTGTTAAAATCGATGTCGTACCCACTCTTAAGCCGGCGTTTGAACTCTGCCTCAAGCGACTTCTGCCCGCTTGGCAGGAAGGCACCCGATGGATTAAATACCAGATCCAGTAGCAAACCTGTGTCCTCCTTTCCATAGCCAACATCATTGAGCATCTGTAGTGCTTTTATTGATTTCTCGAACACGCCATCGCCGCGCTGTGCATCGGTACGGGATGCCTGGAAGTATGGCAAAGAAGAAATAACATGAACGCCATGCTCCTTAAAGAACTCCGGCAGATCGTGGTACTTTTTGTTGGCAAGTATAATCGTAAGGTTGCAACGCACGATCACCTGCCGCCCCAGCTTCGAGAGCTCTTCTACAAACCACCGGAAGTCCGGGTTCATCTCTGGAGCACCGCCTGTCAGGTCTACAGTTCCGATATTCGGCGACTGCTTTATGGCATCCAGGCAAAGCTGCATCGTCTCGCGCGTCATGATCTCTTTACGGTCCGGCCCTGCGTCTACGTGGCAGTGTTTGCAGGTCTGGTTACACATTTTGCCAACGTTAATTTGCAGAATAGTAGTCCCTGTAGAAGTTAGTGGGTAAAGTCCGTATTCATCAAGTTTTTCAGCAAAGGCCTGAAACTGGCTCCCGTGCAAGGAGGGTTGTTGCAGCACAGTTAGCTGCATGAGCGGATCTGCCAGTTCGTGCGCTTGTCTTTTCAATGATTTTATCATCCGAGGTATAGGTTACATGGTCAGTTCCTTTAATTTGTTCATCATCTGCACACCGTGCACCAAAGCTGCACCACCTTTAATGGCAGCGGCTACATGCACGGCTTCCATCATCTGGTTCTCGTCTGCACCTTTCTGCAAGCAATCTGTAGTATAGGCATCAATGCAGTAAGGGCATTGCACGGCATGAGACACAGCCAGGGCGATCAGGGCTTTTTCACGTTCTGTCAAAGCGCCTTCTTTAAAAACCTCTCCATAGTAATCGAAGAACTTGCGACCCAGCTTCGGCTGAAGCTCAGTTATACCTCCAAACTTTTTAAGGTCGGCGGGATTGTAATAGGTATGTTCCATTTGTGCGGTGTTATGTATTTTCTATACTACCCTATAGCGAGCAAAGCAAGCCTACAGTTTTTCGATGGTATACAGCTCAGTTGCGATAGCATGAAGCTTTATAACCTAACTTAAAGGTATAATGCTATTTAGTCACTTATTGTCGTGGTACTGACAAATAGTGAAAAAGGACAATAGATAGGGATTGTCTGCGCTGAAGATTAAAATGCTCAGGTCAGGTTTGTCTAAGAAAAAGGGTAGGAAGCGTCAGAGCGCAGTAGTCTGGAATTACCACAGGCTGTACCGCAGTATGAACGTACTAAGCCTACTTCACTGCTGTTTGTTATTGGATTGTTAAAGTATAGCTATGAATCCAGTATTCTACAGAATTAGAGTTTGTTCAGACATTTAATGTAGATACGGTGCCTGTTGTAGGTTATAATTTCAGATTTTTCAAGGTTACTTAGAACGGTTGTAACAGTTTGGCGGCTTGTAGCAGTCATCTTTCCTATCTCGTCATGTGTTAGTTGCACATGCACAGCCATTTCATTCGGATTGTTGCCCACAACATAACCGTGTTCAAAAACCAGGTCCCGTATGAAGTCCCTCACACGCTCCTCTGCTGTTCTGAACATCAGGCGCTCCAAGTGACGCTGTAATTTTTCTAACCGCTGCCCAATCGTCTTCGTGATCTGTAAAAGCAAAGCAGGATTATCTTCTACCACTTTCCCAAACGCGTCTATCTCAAACCTGCATATTAGTGCTTCCTCTCCAACTACAGCTATTTCTTCACGAATTTCTTTGCCAGCTACTGAAAGCTCTCCGAAAACCTCTCCCGGCCCGAGTACAGCCAGTATGATCTCTTTGCCACTATCAGAGCGTTGCAAAATTCTCACTTTCCCCTCTTTTACCAGGTATAAGCTATCCGCTGTCTGTCCGGAAGTATAAATAACCTGCCCTTCAGGTAACCTCTCCATAAGCGCAAGCTTCCCTAGCTTCATTCTGTCTTCTTTAGTCAGAACATCGAAAAAGCTGAAATTCTCCAAATACCACTGAACAGTTTTAGTAGCGATAGCCATAGGTGCAGGTTTATACTTATCAAAAGTACAAAAATTGTCAAAATTTTAGATTAGCTTATACTATAAATATTAGCTCCCGCTTTTATAGAACTCATTTTTATAATCGATTATAGCACCTATGAGAGAGGCATGTACAAAAGCCTGCGGCACGTTACCCAACCACTCCCCTGTTTCCGGGTCTCCTTCCTCAGGCATTATGCCAGCGTCGTTCATAAAATTCAGTACCGCCCCGATGATCTGCTCAAACTTCTCCTTATCCTGCCGCATCACCCAGTACTGGGCTACCCAGCAGGTGCCGGCCAGAAAGGCGCCTTCTTTGCGGGAGTCATAGTCAACAAGATGGCGACGGTACAGGTTTTGTTGGCAATACTCCTTTTCCAAACGTTCTATGGTTTTAAGCATCTGCGGCGTATCTGCCTCTATAAAACCCCACACAGGAAAAAGGGCCGCCGTCACGTCTACATCCTCGCTTCCGGCATAAACCGCGTATGCACCGTCAGATGTAATACAATTCTCGTCAATATACTTTCTGATCTCTTTAGATGTATCCTGCCAACGTTTTTTCTGTGCTTCATCCTGCGAGTGCTCGGATATATAATGCAGGCTAATAGAGGCCACTACCTTACTAGAAGTATACTGATGCTTCTGTGTTTCCTCCCAAATACCATGGTCAGGCTTCTCCCAGTTATCCACCAAAAATTCAGCCATTTGTTCTACCGTATCCCAATGCTCGCGGGTGTCGTACCGATTGTAGATCACTTTGGCTGCGATGATCACATTACTATTTGCATCTAGCTGCAGCTGGTTGCTGGCTCCGTTGCCGTACTGCACAGGCTTGCTGTTTTTGTAGCCTTTAAAATCCAGTTCCTGCTGCGTTCCGGCAGGTTGCTCATCGAGGGTAAGCATGGGCACGACGGGTTTAGGTATGCGGTGCATGGCCGAGCACATAAAGCTCAAGAACTTGCGTTCTTCTTCGCCGTCGCTTCCTGCCCGTGCCAGGGCGCTTACAATCATGGCCGCATCACGAAGCCACACATAGCGGTAATCATAGTTTCGCTCACCACCCGGAACCTCGGGTAAGGACGTCGTAGCTGCTGCAATAATGCCGCCATTCTGTGCATACGTAAGTAGGCGCAGCAATCGCAGCGAATTACGAACCTGCTCTTCATATGGTCCTTTGTATGTTATCCGCTGGGAAACTTTTCTCCAGTTTTTCAAGGTCAGCTCCCTTGCCTCTTCCATCAGTTCTAGCGGCCGGTCCAGGTATTTTTCTGCCAGTATAAACCAAGCTTTTTCGCCTGCAGGAACATGGCAGATAATGATGTCATCCACTATTTCCATTGGGTGTGAGGCATGCACATGAAAATCAAACTCCAGGGATACATGCCTTTCGCCTAATACTTCCAGTTCTGGTTTCCGCCTGTTATAATTTGGCCTGTAAGCTATTCTTGTTGTGTAGGAGACCGGAGAGGCAGAAAGTTCGCGGCAAATACCATAAAAGCTGGCATCCAAAGGCATCCAGTCCTCCAGCAAAAGGCTACCACTCTTATGTGTAAGATAAGTTTGTAACACAGCGCTGTCCTCCAGGTAGTTTCTTTTTTCGAGCTCAATCCCTTCCACCTCCAAAGACCATGAGCCTCCAGCTTCAGCATCCAGTAAGGCAGCAAAGTAAGAGGGGCTGTCAAAGCGCTTAGGACAGTACCACACAATGTTTCCACTTTTATCTAACAAGGCACAGGTACGCCTGTCACCGATCATGGCCAGATCCTGAATGTTTATATGCTGCGTTTTCATTACCCTATAGCGATTTTTCTAAACTTATTTTTGCTTTAAACCATACTTCTAGACTTAACCTCCCTTCAAACTGTGCAGGCTATAGCTTAAGCAAAGGGTTACCACAATACTGCATAGTTCTACTAATTACGTCAATTAGTAGAACTGCAAATGTCGTTGCAGCGACAAAAAGCCAATTGAGGTTGTGAACACGAAGCTTAGGCACGTACATCTCATATTTTTCGTATTACTTTAATACCTAATTAGCGAAGAAGCAGTAACCAAAAGCATAAAATAAAAAGTATGGCTCAAACGAAACTATGGCACCTGGAGAACTTTAGCATGCTGCACATCCTTACAAAACAGGAAATGCAGGCGCTGGATAAAATGGCAGTCATGCGAAACGCACCCAGAAACCAGGTGATCTATTTTCCGGAAGACACTTCTGATACTGTATTTCTATTAAAACAAGGCAAAGTAAAGATCTCACGCATATCGGAAGCAGGTAAGGAAATGATACTGGCCATACTTGGCCCGGGGGAGATTTTTGGAGAGCTTTCCATTACAGGACAGTCAAAACGCGAAGAGATAGCCGAGGCCACAGAAGATGCCGTCATCTGCTCGGTAAGTATTGCCGATTTTCAGCGTATGATGGAGATGAACCCTAAATTTAACCTGCAGGTGACTAAATTCATCGGGTTTCGGTTAAAGAAAATACAATCAAGGCTGGAGAGCCTGATTTTTAAAACCGCTGAGCAGCGCGTACGTTACCTGTTGAAAGAGCTGGCCGAGGAGCATGGTCGCCAAATCATCAATAACCCGGAAGAACGTGTTGTTAAAATGCGTCTCACCCACGAAGACATTGCCAAGCTTTCCGCCACCAGCCGGCAAACGGTTACCACCGTGTTAAATGACTTGGAGAAGCACGGTATCATCAGTTATGACCGCAGTCGCATTTTCGTTAGAAAATATAGCGAACTATAGCAGGTTATTACAGTTGCGGTTCCTTCCTTAATGGTTCAAACATGGTGCTGTTTTGTTAATTCCAGTCACTTAATATGTCGCGTTAGCAGCATGCTTTCTGTAATGCCTCATCCAGCCTGCTCTTGAGCTGGTCCAGTGATTTCATCCGGTTCAGCTCCTCTGCCTCCAGAAGCACCTCAATGCGGTTTTCACCGGTCTGCAGAGCTACCAGCGGATAAGTGTCACGAACGGGCGCAAACCGCCATTCATTTCTATATATAAACTCCACCGGCATTGGCAACTGCTTTATATATTCACTCCACGCCTTCTGCACGGTAAATTTGCCGTACGTCAACGCGCAAAGGCTGCAGGCATAGGTTTCAGGAGAAACAATCTTATGCGCGAAATCAGTCAGCTTATTAAACAAACCTGTCTCTGAGTTGTAAACGAAAATCAGCTTCTGCTCCATTTTTATGTTTTTTTATAAGACTGAAAAGAGTAATAGAACACCAGCAGATAACCTATCGCCAGCATACTGTGGAAAATGAGTAAGCCATACTCCCCCTTCACCACACTCCATACGGCAACAGCCAGGAACAACAGTCCCAGCAAGCCTTCCGCATAGGTAGTAAAGGGCATGCGGAGGTTCAGGTACAGATTCTCCTGCCACCTATGTTGCGGCGCCTCCAGGTTGAACTTGGGTGTTCGGATAAATGGTGATTTACGGCCCGTCCAGCCCTCCCAAACGGCAACGGCGTTGTGCAGCGCCAGCCCCATCGACAGCGACAGGAACAGCGGAAAGTATAGCAGAAAGCCCGCACGGTCTGAGAAGGAAGCCTTCTCCCGGCTGAAAGCCTGAAAATACACTAGGCTGATAACCAGGAAGCTTAGCAGTGTGGCCGCGCCAATAGTAAATATCTCTTCTGGCAGTTGGTTGTTCACCCGGGCCCACAGCAGTGGAATGCTCGCCAGCGAGGCCAGCAGAACGGCCACGAACACGGCGCTGTTGAGCAGGTGGGCCAGCGCATGGTATTTCACCTTTAATGGTGCATCAGAATGCACCACCGTGCCCAGGTGTTTCACAGCCGACTCAGCCCCGCCCTTGGTCCAGCGGAATTGCTGCGACTTGAGCGCGCTCATCACCGGGGGCAGCTCAGCCGGCGACTCTACCTCCGGCAGATACTTGAATTTCCAGCCTTTGATCTGCGCCCGGTAGCTCAGGTCCAGGTCTTCGGTCAGTGTGTCGTCCTGCCAGTTGCCTGCATCCAGTATGGTTTCCTTCCGCCAGATGCCCCCGGTGCCGTTGAAGTTGATGTAGGCGCTCAGGCTGTTTCGTCCCACCTGCTCCACGTAGAAGTGCGCGTCCAGAGCAAAGGCCTGCAGCCGCGTCAGCAGTGAGTATTCTCTGTTTAGGTGCGTCCATCGGGTCTGCACCATGCCCACGCTCTCGTCGGCAAAGTATGGCACCGTGCGCTTGAGGAAATGCGGCTTAGGTGTAAAGTCGGCATCAAAAATGGCAATGTATTCCCCCTTCACCAGGTCCAGCCCATGCTTTAGGGCACCCGCCTTATAGCCACTGCGGTCCGGGCGCCGGATGTGCTGCAGGTTTAGGCGGGGATACTGCTGTATTTTTGCCTGGATCAGTTGTGTTGTCTCATCATCGCTATCATCCAGAAGCTGCACTTCCAGCTTGTCAGCGGGATAATCCAGGGTGGCCACGGCACCTATCAGGCGCTCCACTACATACCGCTCGTTATACACCGGTAGCTGCACCGTGACCATGGGCCAAACGTCAGGCGCAGGAGGCGTAGCGCCATGGCCTCGCTTGAGGAACAGTCGGAAACGATAGAGCAGGTGCGCCTGGGCCACGCTGTAGAAAAGTATAAACAGCATGGCCATCCCATAAACCAAAACAAACAAAAGCAGTAGCAAACTCATTAACTCAATACATTAATAGACTCATTTCCAGTCAGCACGGGTATATCGGTAATGCGCCCCTGCTCCGGACCGTTCTCCAGCTTCAGCACACCCCGTGGGCAGACAGAAGCACATACCCCGCACCCCACGCAGGAGGCGCGCACTATGTTCTGACCGCGCTGCGCGTACCAGCGCACATCAATACCCATCTCACAGTAGGTAGAGCAGTTGCCGCAGGAGATGCATTGCCCGCCGTTGGTGGTAATGCGGAAGCGCGACTTGAAACGCTGCACAATGCCTAGATAAGCCGCCAGCGGACAGCCAAACCGACACCATACGCGGTTACCCATCAGCGGGTAAAAGCCCACCCCCACCACGCCGGCAAAGGCAGCCCCGATTAGAAAGCCATACCACTCATGCAGCGTATTAGTCCACTGCCCCAGCATCGCGAAACCGGAGAAGTAATTGGCAATTGTCACGCCGGTCATTACCACAGCAAACACCAGCACGCCGTGCACCATCCAGCGCTCGATGCGCCAGGCCTTCAATGATTTATCGGAAAGGTGTCGATACGGGTCACCGGCCGTCTCTGCCAGTCCGCCGCAGCCGCACACCCAGCTGCAGTACCAGCGCTTGCCGTAAAAATACGTCAATAGCGGCACCCCCAGGATGATCAGCAGGATTCCCCACACGAACATGAAAAGGCCGATGCCGCCGCTGCTCAGCATGCTGTCCACGCGGTAGTCGTAGAAGAACGTGTAGTCCAGTGGCCAGATGTTCTTGAAATCGTGCCAGGGCTTGTTGAGCAGCACCAGGATCTCCGGGATCAGGAAAGCAAAGCTCAGCTGAAAGAACATCACCGAAGAGGTGCGCAGCAGCTGGTAGTTGTTGCCCCTGTACTTGCGGAACATCCGCACGCCCATCACCAGGATGGCCAGGGTATAAATGGTGCCGTACAGAAACCACTGGCTTGCCGGGCCGCCGGAGAGCAACTGGCTGAGCGGGTCGACCAGCAGCGTCCAGTTCACGATGTAAGCCGGGAACCAGTACAGCAGCACGTAGATGCCGATCAGGTACACGCCCAGCGTAATGCCGATGATACCCCGCGACTTGTTGGAGGAGAACATCACGCCGTTGTGCTTGATGCCCGCCGGCTCTTCTCTATACTTTGGCAGGATATTCAGGAACGCACCGAGCGTACCCAGCCCAATAGTGAGCAGCAACAGCAGCAGCCTGTTGTTTGCAACGAAACCCTCGCTGGCAGCCTTGGTGGCGGCAAACGTGTAATCGTCCCAGATCACGCGGTCCCACTGCTCGTTCTCCTGCTGCCGCTGGTTATAGGCATCGAAGTGCCGGTTAAAGGCGCTGGCGAAGGAAAAGCTGCTGCCATAGGTCTTTCCCAGCATGGGCTGCAGCTCCTGCCGCAGTATCTCAAAGCTCTGCTCGCTGGTTACCTGCTTCAGCTTCTGCTCCGTCAGCTGGAAGTCCCCCAGGAAGAGCAGCCCGTTGAAGACGAGCAGCGCCACCAGAAACATCCCTAAACCTATTTTCTGAATCATTCTCATACCCATGCTTTATAGTCCGAACAGCGCCAGCAGGCCCTTCTTTTTTTTCTTTTCAGGTGACTGCAGGTTAGTGCCGAACTGCCGGTTGAACTTCTGCAGGATTTCCGCATAATGCCTGTCGTAGAACTCCGGGTCAAAGTTGGCTTGGTGCAGCTGCTCCATCACTTCTTCTACAGTACCATTCTGGCGTAAGCATGCATCAAAAAAATCATGTCGCAGCCGCATACCGAAGGCATTTACCCCCTGCAGCTTCCGCGTTTGTTTATCAAATAACAGGCGCAGGCACTTCCTGCCATCTGCGTGTTCCCAGTAAAACGATGTCACGGGCTCCTCCCACTTGCTGGGAACCTGCCCGTAGGTCTGGTATTCGATGTCGAGGAACTTGGCTGAGTTGAACCATGGCCCCGGCTTGTAGGGCACCGGCTCGTGGGCCAGGTTGTGGGCCAGCGTCTCGCCGTGCATGCGGCCCGTGTACCACACCTGCTCCACAGGCCGGCGCAGCGGGGGCGGCGTGCGATACTCCACACAGTCGCCGATGGCAAACACGTTGGGGATGTTGGTAGCAAAGAACTCATCTACAAGAACACCTTTGTTTACCTCCAGCTGCGTGTCGCGCACCAGGTCAATATTCGGGCTGACGCCTACCGTCAGGCCCACGAACTGGCAGGGAATCTCTTCTCCGGCTTTGGTTACTACTGCTTTTACGCTTCTATTCCCATCATCCAGGATGCGGTCCAGTTCTTCTCCCAGCCGCAGGTCGATGTGGTGCTCGCGTATGTGGTGGCCCACCAGCCTGGCTTCCTCCAGGGGCAGTATGTTACCCCAGAACTCCTGCTCCCGTACCAGCAGCGTTACAGGTATATGCCTGCTGCACAGCATTTCGGCCATCTCAATGCCAATAAGGCCTCCACCAACCACTACGGCACGCTGGCAGCCTTTGGTATTAATCTCCATACTTTGTAGGTCCTGATAGCTGTACAGCCCCTGCACGCCCTTCAACTCCTGCCCAGGCCAACCGAACATGTTGGATTTGGAGCCCAGCGCCAGCACCAGAATATCATACTTCAGCAGTGGCTGCCCTTTCATTTGCAGCTCCTTTTTATCGAAGTCTATATGTGTCACCCAATCCTGCACCAGCTCCAGCCTGTTTTTCTGCCAGAACCAGTCTTCGTAGGGCTTGATGTTCTCGTACTTCATATGCCCCATGTAGACGTACATCAGGGCGGTGCGGGAGAAGAAGTGTTTGGTTTCGCCGGAAACTATCGTGATATGGGAAGAACTGTCGCGCTTGCGGAGATGACGGGCGCAGGTAACGCCCGAGATGCCGTTGCCGATGATCACCACACGTCGTGTTTTTGACCTGATACAGAACGCTCCTATGGGCTTTCCCTCCTTCATTTGTCTGTTATTTAACTTGCTTTAGCATCGCGTAATAATTTTCCCGGATCACTCGTGGTTGCACCTTCTTTCTATAGAGCTTAAAGGAAAGGTAATTGGCCAGATTTACTCTGAGAAAACTGTTCTGCCTGTACTTCCTGGACGAGGCATAGATATTTTTCGGGAGGATGCGGTATCCGTACAGGGGCATCAGGCGGTGCACCAATTCAAAATCCTCCATCACGCAGTAGTCTTCGTTATAACCACCTATTTCCTCAAATATCTCTTTCGGCAGGTACAGTGACTGATCACCACCACCGCTAAACATTGTCCTGAACCTGGAGAGGAAAGAATTGATGTCTAATAGCAAGCTTCCGGGCGTAAGCTTTAGCCTGTAGCACCCTACCAGATGCCCTGCGTCAATAGCCTTGTTAATATCATCTACAAGCGTCAGCGGGGGCAGGCAATCTGCATGCAGAAAGTATAGTACGTCCCCGGTTGCTGCCCGGGCTCCTGCGTTCAGCTGCACCGCCCGGCTAGCCTTTTTAGTTCGCAGCAGCTTTACTTCAGCGGGAATTATGGCATCCACGCCATCAGTGCTGCCTCCATCCACTAAAACAACCTCCATTAACTCTCTGTCGAAAGCCAATTCAAGGTGCTCCAGCAGTTGCTGTAGCGCCTTTCTGTCGTTAAAAACCGGTATGATGACGCTGATCCTGCGCATGGCTATTCGTTCAAACTCCAGTCGTATTTCATATAATCAACTTCCGCGTTTGGTTTGATCTTCGTGCGGCTGTACTTGTTGAGATAGTCTATCAAACTGCCGTTTTTCGTAAAGTCGCCCTTAAACCAGTTGAATATCTGCGATACCGCTACCCTGTCAGGAGTAAGCTTGTTCCGTTTGGGGTCATTGATAAATGCACGGGCCATCTCGTCGAGTTGCTTATCCAGCTTGCTTGCCACAAAGGCCTCATTTCGCAAGGGTGGGCACGAAAATGAGGCACAGTTGATGGCAAAATGTATTCTCGGTTCGTTAAACTGCTTGCGCAGGATTTTATGTTCAATCTCGTCCAGGCTAGCTTCCTTGCCACCTATTTTGAAAAATCTCTTGTGCCACACGGTGTTCACGCCTGGCACTTTCAAGGTCGGGTGCAGGTCCTGTATACTTTGCAGGGGGTAGTTATCTATAATCAGTTTAACAGTATAGGCGTTGTAAGCATTGATCCAGTAGGCAAGTTGCTCGGCTTCCGACCACTTCTTCTTATCTGGCGGGTTGTTGCTGATCGTGTCCAGGTATCGTTGCAATTTTGCCTTATCCTTAATAAAACCTTTGTAATCTACTTCACCGGTTTTGCTTACATGCTGTTGCAGCAATTCATTCCAGACCTGGTGCGAAGGTGGTTGGGTACCCTCAGCACCAAGCGTGGATGCTCCCTGGCAACTCCTGGCAAAAACTGAAAGGATAATGATAAGTAGTAGTCTCATGTTTTCTGATGCTGTTTACCAAAGATCGCTTAACTATAAATAATATACTGTCGCGCGTCCGACAGTTAAGCAATATTGCTATTGGGCAACTACTTGGCAGGTATTGCTTTTCGTCAAGTTTAGAGAGTAATCGCCCATTCGTGCACTTGCAGATCAGATTAAAGTCGCTTTAAAAGAAATGGCATACCTGTGAAACACCTGTTTAAACGTGTCGGAATAGTGTCTGGAGAGTTGCCTGCTCTTCAGATGAAAAAGATGCCTGGTGGTGAAAAAATTGTTTACACGCATAAAGCACAGCGCACAACGTAAGGGAAGCTTAGCCATGATTTTATTCCAGACCGAATCTGTGGCAACCTGTGCAAATACACCTGCTTTGTTATTGTTCTGTAAGCTTTCCAGAATCAGCTGATCAAAATGAGGCCTGGGGAAAGTGCCCGGGTTTAAGAAGAGGAGTATGTCACCGGTAGCCTCAAAAGCCCCTGCCTCCAGACAAGCCGCCTTCGAAGCGCCTGCGAACCTCAGCGTCTTTACTTTAGGCTCTTTATCAAGAACTGCCAGCTTGGAGCACTGGTCTTTTGTGCTGATAAAAATAATTTCTTTCACAGTTTGGTAAGTGGCATAGTACTGTAAGTATCGGCATGCTTCACCTGTATCCTCTTTCTCGCCGCTTAGCGGCACGATTATGCTGATCCTCATTTTTCCTTACCATAAACGGTGACCGCTGTAACTGTAACAGCCTTTATATTAACTGTAAAGGAAGTAAGCCAGAAGTTCAGCCATTGTCGCACAACCGACAAAAGTGCATTTGTGAGCGCGTTACTTTAGCAATAAGAGCAGATTGACAGAAAACAGAGCAGAAAAAAAGTGGCTAACAGGCAGAGCAAATCGTAGTTACAAGTATGGCTAAGATATTTACATGCACAACTATACAATGAAATTATTAGCCTCCATTTAGCCCCACCGATGAGACAAGTAATTAAACATGCTTTTATAGGAGGTATCGCAGGTACAGCGTTCATGACCTTAGCTATGCTGCTGGCACCTTTAGCGGGACTTCCACACGCGAGCCCGCCCATCATGCTGGCAAAGGTGATGAACGTGCCGCTTCTGGTTGGGTGGTTGATTCATTTTGGAATGGGAGTCATTTTCGCCTTAGCCTATGCACTTCTGTTTCTAAAACTAGAGGTAAAACTAAGCGAACGTATTTATAAAGAAATTTCCAGTAGGTACCTGAAAGGGATAATATTTGGTGTAATCGTGTTTGCCTGTGCACAAGCGGTAACGCTGATTCTAGAGACATTGATAGGAGACATGACACCTTCTGGAGTGCATAGACTGCCCCTGTTGCTCATAAGTCTGGTGGGTCACATTATCTTTGGTATCATCGTGGCTCTATTCGCAAAGGAGCGACTTCAAAAGGCCAGTACTTTCAGAAATACAAGCGTCCATCTACATAAATCATAAGCAATCACAAATGAAGCAAAAACTCTCATACATTGCCCTTGCAGCATTACTCCTGCAAGCCTGCCAACCAGCAGAAGATAAAACAACAGAAACTACAGAAGTAACAGCAGAGGCAACTACAGAACAAGCTACATATCCTGTGTATTTCAGCGAGGTAATGGAAGCGCACGGCGGGCTGGAGCAATGGAAGCAATTGGGAAGCATGCAATACCAGCTCACCAACAACGGCAACACCGAAACGCACCTCATCGACCTGAAGAGCCGGAAAGACCTGGTGAAGGCGGACAACTACACGATTGGTCACGACGGGAAGCAGGTATGGGTTAGCCCGAACAGAGCAGCCTATCCCGGCAAGTCAGCAAAGTTTTACCACAACCTGTACTTCTACTTCTACGCCATCCCTTTTGTGCTCGCCGACCCGGGTGTAAACTACGAGCAGCTGGAACCCATGGAGCTGCAGGGGAAGAAGTATGAGGTAATCGGCGTCTCTTTTGGTGAGGGAATCGGCGATACGCCCGAAGATGAGTACAGGCTGCTAATAGATCCTGAAACCAACCGCATGGAATGGCTGCTCTATACCGTCACCTTCTTTAACGGACAGCCAAGTGATCAATTCAATGCCCTAAGGTATGAGAATTATCAGGAGCACCAAGGGCTGCTTTTCCCTGGTAAGTTAACCGGACATAAGTATGAGAACGGCCAGATTGGCGACGTGCGTTATACTGTTTCCATTGATAATTTACAGCTAAAGGAAGAGCAACCTGCTCAGGAACAGTTCGAGAAACCAGAGCAGGCTGAGGTAGAGGCTTAATATTTATACCCTTCGCCCTGATCACTTTCGAGCGCCACCCCCAAACCCAGTACCAGACGGTTGACAAAGTTGAAGTAGGCGATGACCAAGTGCGCATCCAGGATAGCTCTGTCGTCGTGGCCCAGTTGCTTTAACCTGTCAATCGCCTGCTCTACCTGTTCACCGCTTGGTGCTGCGGTTAGATGATAGGCCAGTTCACATAAAATCTGGTCCGGTTCATCCAATCCGATAGAAGTATAATCTTTCGCCAGCGTGTTCACCCGTTCTTCATCTTTCCAATAATGCTGCAGCGCCTGCTTGTGATGTATCTGGCAGTATTCGCAGTTATTAGCCGCTGAAACCACCACCGCCATCATTTCGCGCTGCGCACGGTTCAGCGGAGACCGCGCGTACATGATGGCCATGTACAGGTCCATGTGGTGCACGATGGTAGCCGGGTTCAGGCTCTGTATTTTGTGTACCTCGGCCAGCTTGCCGCGTTTGCCCAGCAGATCATCGTAAATTTCTTTTAGTTCGCCGGTAGCATTGTCGTAATCTATTACCTCTATTCTTGCCATGGATGATTTTATAGTGTATGATTTGTCAGACAATATACTGCCTTTGCCTGCAAAGCTTCAAGTCTGATGCTATACATACCCGGAGAAAAAAGGGCAAATGGCCGGAGCACACATTTAAAATGGAACTCAGATAATGCACTCCACATTGTGGCAGCAGCTTTCAAAGGTACACCCTTACCTGACAGCGCAGTCTGTACCAATCTCTTAAATCTTTGGTTTTGTCGTGTGGCTGACAAAACTGCCGCTATATGGCCTCTACTGATGGCGCTATCACTATTTCCGTAGCCTTATATCGTATGAATACCTCCAGAAGGCGCATTAGCAGGGGCTGCCAAGCTGTCTCAAAATAACTCAGCAAGGAAGGGTTTAGTATAATAAAAGCGCGAATCAAGTTTCACATCATCAACTAACACTATGGGAAAAAACATACTTTCTACCAGGCTCTTCTTATTAGTTTTCCTTCTGTTTACCGCAGCTGGATGCTCCAAAATGAAGACCATGATGAAGACAAAGCAACGCGCCATTGCCTTAGAGCGCACGGTGAGTGCCAGCGACGTGCAGGTGCCACCAGGATACAAAGTGGAGGCCGTTGCCACCAGCTTAACCTTCCCTTCCGGAGTTACCTTTGATGAGCAGGGCAATGTGTACTTTATAGAAGCCGGTTACTCATACATAGACGTATTCAAGAAGCCGCGCCTGGCGCAGCTGATGCCTAACGGAGAGACAAGAACGATAGCAGAGGGCGAGGATAATGGCCCCTGGAACGGTGTGACCTACAAGAACGGCAACTTTTACATAGCGGAGGGGAACATAAAGCAGGGTGGCCGCATCCTCAGGATCTCGAAAGACGGCCAGATGACAGCCATCGTAGAGAACCTTCCACGCTTCGGTGACCATCAGACAAACGGCCCGGTTATAGGCAACGATGGCTATATTTACTTTGGTCAAGGAACAACCACAAATTCAGCTGTGGTGGGTAAAGACAATTACCTGATGGGCTGGCTCGCCAATAACGAGCAACTGCACGACATCCCGTGTGAGGACATTATACTTTCAGGGAAAAACTTCACCACGCCTAACATCCTATCCGGAGAAGGCGATGACATGACCACCACCGGAGCCTATGTGCCCTATGGCACCGCCACCAAGCCCGGCCAGGTGATTAAAGGACGAGTGCCTTGCACCGGGGCTATTATGCGCGTGCGCGAAACCGGAGGGCCTGTGGAACTGGTAGCCTGGGGATTCCGGAACCCCTATGGCATGGCCTTCTCTCCTGACGGCCGGCTTTTCATAACCGAAAACAGCTACGATGCCCGTGGCACCAGGCCAATTGTAACCCAAGGCGATCACCTGTGGGAAGTAAAGCAGGGGGCATGGTACGGGTGGCCGGATTTTGAAGGCGGCGTACCGTTGAATTCCGACAAGTATAAACGCCCGGGTGAAGAGGCTCCTGCCCCCCTACTGCAGCAGCACCCTAGCACGCCACCGCAGCCAGCTGCCGTGCTGGGGATTCACTCCTCCTCTAATGGCATCGCATTCTCTAACGACGCATTTGCCTTTGCCGGCCAAGCCTTTATCGCACAGTTCGGAGACATGACACCAACCACCGGTACCACTAACCAGCCAACCGGATTTAAGGTGGTGCGGGTAGACGTCAATACCGGCCAGGTGACAGACTTTGCCACCAATAAAAAGCCGGGCCCCTCTACAGCGCACCAGAATGATGGCGGACTGGAGCGCCCTTTAGGCATAGGTTTTTCACCTGATGGCAGAAGCATGTACATCGCCGACTTTGGCATTATGACAGTAAGCCCCATGGGGCCAACGCCGCAGGAAGGTACCGGAGTGATTTGGAAAATCACCAAACAATAACAACAGGGGTTTAGGCAGACCGGTATTTCTTACCTGAGCTAAACAAGAAGTCTCAAGCGGTACTTATTCTCTCTGACAGAGTAGTATAGCCTGAGACTTTAAAACATTTATAGTTCAAGAAATATGGCTGATTCACATCAGCCTTCTAGAAACTCATCAGCTATTACTAAAACTGCTCAGGCCTTTAAAGGAAGGTAAGAGCGATGGAAGTTTGATTCCACTAAAACCATTTAACACAAAAACTATGGATTTAAAAATAAACGGCAAGACAGCCGTCATCACAGGAGGAGACTCCGGAATGGGACTAGCCACCGCCAAGCTACTTGCCAGCGAAGGCGTTAACATCATTTTGAGCGATAAGACTGATAAGGAACTGCAGAAAGCCGCAGAAGAGGTTCGCGAGTTTGCTATAAAAGAAAATAAAGTGATAGCTGTTACGGCAGACGTCACAAAGAATGAAGAAGTGCTCCAGTTGGCCGCTCGTGCAAAGGAGGAGTTTGGAGGTGTAAATATGCTGGTGCATTGCGCAGGTATACGCGGTGCCGCAGGAGACTTCCTGTCCCTCAGCGACGAAGATTGGTATAAATCCATAGATGTTGATCTTATGGGTGCAGTACGTGTTTGTCGGGCTTTCATTCCACAGATGCAGGAAAAAGGTCGGGGGCGTATAGTACTCATCGCTTCAGAGAATGCACTGCAGCCCTATCAGGAGGAGAGCCCTTACAATGCCTGCAAGGCTGGTATAATCAACCTTACGAAATGCCTGTCCAGGGCTTACTCCAAAGAGGGGCTCATGATCAACTGCGTATCCCCTGCTTACGTGGCCACCCCAATGACAGAGGAGATGATGGTACAGCTTGCTAATAAACGCGGCACATCTAAAGACAAAGCAATAGAATGGTTCCTAGAAAACAAACGTCCCCATATAGCCGTGGACCGCAGGGGGCAAGCTGAGGAGGTAGCCTCTGTAATTGCTTTCTTATGTTCTGAACGCGCCAGTTATGTAAATGGCAGCAACTACCGCGTGGACGGGGGCTCTGTAGAATCAGCCTTCGGGTAAACTTATCCAACTCCTTTTACCAAAAGCTCAGCCAAATACAATGTAAATAAATGAAGAATGAGGCATAACGAAGATATAATACAATGGGGAGATCAGGGGGAAGTATTGGTGTTCCTGCACTACTTTGGAGGTGCAGCCAAAAGCTGGTCCTGGGTAGCGGAGCAATTATCAAATGAATATAAGTGTGTCGCCATTAACCTCCCAGGCTTTGGGGGAGCCGCCGCTCTGGATAGCCCAACGATTAAGGCCTTTTCAGACTACGTACAGAAAGAGCTGAAGTCACTTGGTATAGAATCCTATACTTTGATTGGGCACTCCATGGGTGGTAAAATAGCCATGCAACTAGCAGCTGATGCCCCAAAAGGCAATGTCCAGCGCTTAATCTTAGTGGCCCCCTCCCCTCCTACTACAGAGCCAATGCCGGAAGAAGAGAAAAAGCGCATGCTGCATCATCCTAGTCGCTCTGAAGCAGTAAAAACAGTTGAAAATGGGGTGAAGCAAAACCTGCCAAAGGAGCGTCATCAATTGGCTGTGGAAACGCAGCTCATCATCGATCAAAGTACTTGGAAATGGTGGATTGAGGAAGGCATGAATCAATCCATTGCCGATCATATCGCTTCACTTGATTTGCCCATCACGGTGCTTGCCTCCATGGATGATCCAGTTATGACCCATGACGTCATTGAACAGCGGGTCATGCAGGTGATAAAATCGGCTGAGCTCATCAACACGCAACAGACAGGGCATTTAATTCCACTGGAGGACCCTGACTGGATCGCTACACAGATCAGAAAGGCAATGGAGGCTGAAAAAGCAGTTTGAAAGGATCTTGCTAAAGTACGTTTAGCTAAACCAGTTAAGTGGGACCCAAGAAACCTCTGAAGCCTTAAAATTTCAGATAAATTAAAACTAAGTTATGTCAGATAATAGCCAAAATAAAAAGCCAAAACAATACTACTGGCACGTCTGGACGGACGAGGAAGGCGTCAGCCACCAAACCCGCACGGAACTAACTTCTTTTAAAAAGGAAAGCATGGGAGGAGATGCCGATGAGCAATGGAACAACCACCTGCTGGAAGCCAACACAAAAGTATTGTTTACTGAACTTCCTGTTGGTTGGGTCGGCACTTGGCACGAAAACCCAAAGCCCCAGTGGATCGTGCCTTTATCCGGCCGTTGGTATGTTGAAACCATGGATGGAAAACGTGTAGAAATGGGGCCGGGTGAGATTTCTTTAGGAGGCGACCAAAACACAAAAGCCAATGCGCAGGGCCACAAGGGGCATGTTTCCGGTACACTGGGTACAGAGCCAGCAAAATTGATGATTGTGCAGCTACTGGAAGAAAAATGGATAGGCGCGAAACCCGGTGACTTTTCATAACTACAGAGATGGAAAGCAATCATGAAAAAACCAGCGACTTCTCTAGTATACATAGGTACTTATGCTGATGCCGACAGAGAAAGTATATTTCTTTACCAGCTAAACCCGCAGACAGGTGAATTGAATAAGATAAAGGGCTTTGTAGGAGGCAAAAAAACCTCCTACATGGCTATAGATAAGCTGCGTCGTCACTTGTATGTAGTTAATGAGCGGGATGATTACGAGGAAAGAGAAAGTGGAGCGGTGTGTTCCTTTCTTATTGACCGGCAGACAGGTTATCTCACCTTCTTGAATCGGGTCGCTTCTTTGGGAAGCCTGCCGGTGCATGTTGCGTTGGAGGACAGCGGAAAGGCAGTTTTAGTAGCCAACTATAAAACCGGTAACGTAGCAGTTCTCCCGATACAGGAGAACGGGGAATTAGCAGAGGCCTCTGACCTAAGGCAACACTTGGGTGCTGGCCCAGACGAAGAAAGACAGGAGTCGGCCCACGCGCACTATACTGCTTTTAGCCCTGACCGCCGCTTGGTTTTCGTTGTAGACTTAGGCATAGATAAATTGCTGTGCTACTACCTAGATGCCACAAAAGGAACATTGATACCGGCAAAGCAGCCAGTGGCGTACGCAGCCAGCCCTGGAACAGGTCCTCGTCAGCTTTCCTTCCATCCAAATGGGTACTACGCTTACATAATTCACGAATTAAAGCCTATTGTAACTGCGCTATGTTATGATAGCATTAATGGTACCTTCATTGAGATCCAAACCATAGAAACCGTACCTGCTGATTATAAGGGTGAAAACAAATGTGGAGGTATTCAAGTGTCTCCAGACGGTAAATACCTGTATGGCTCCAACCGCGGACACAACAGCATTGTTGTGTATGCTATTGATGAAGCTAGTGGCAAATTGAATCTTGTGGAGTACATGCCCTCTGGAGGTAAGTGGCCCCGGGAATTTACCATAGACCTAACAGGGAACATCCTGTTGGTTGCGAATCAAAAGTCAAACAATATTGCCACTTTCAGAATAGATAAGAATACAGGTAGGCTTCATGCAACAGGTTACCAGACTGAGGTAAAAAAACCTGTTTTTCTGATGGTGGTGCCGATATAAAACCAGTAAAGTACCGCTTACGCGATTATAACTTTACCCTAATTTATTCTCGCTCTCTTATTGCGGGTTATCAGGGCGAATACAATATTATGGTGTATACGCTCTAACATGCTGCTTTGCTACTCCCAAATTGTCTATTCCTAACTCCACTACATCCCCAGGCTTCAAGAACGTAGGTGGGTGCAAACCATAGCCGACACCGGCAGGTGAACCTGTAGATATAACGTCCCCAGGAAGCAGGGTCATGAACTGGCTCACATATGAAATGATAAAAGGTATCTTGAAAATGAAGTTGGCTGTGGTGCTATTCTGCATCATTTCGCCATTCACCTTTAGCCACAGGCGCAGGTTATCAACGTCGCTAATTTCATCTTTTGTTGCAAGTACAGGCCCCAATGGTGCAAAGGAATCGCAGCCCTTGCCTTTGGTCCAGTTACCGCCACGCTCAAACTGATACTCCCGTTCCGATACGTCGTTGTGCAGGCAGTACCCTGCCACGTAATCCATTGCCTCTGCTTCTACCACATAGGTTGCCCTTGCCCCCATCACCACCGCCAGCTCCACTTCCCAGTCTGTTTTTACAGAGCCTCGGGGTATGATAATATCATCATTCGGGCCAGACAAGGCCGTGGTGGATTTTAGGAAAAGGATAGGCTCTCCTGGCAGCTCTACCTTCATCTCCTCAGCATGGTCGGCGTAGTTCAGGCCAATGCAAACGATTTTTGATGGCCGTGCAACAGGACCGCCCAGGCGGCTTTCCGCCGGTATCTTCTCAAGTTTTCCCTGATGCGACGCTACAAAATCCTGAAGGCGAACCAGGCCGCCTGTCTCAAAAAAGTGCTCGTTGTAATCTTCCCCAAACCCAGCGACATCATACATGTCCTCCCCAAGTATAATACCAGGCTTTTCCTGATATTGTGTTCCGTATCGTATCAGTTTCATAAGCTTTTCTATTAGCCTAAACGTTTAGTATCCAGAAGCCTGCTCTTCCTGCACATGTGAGACTACGAATGCCTTCTCTATTCGTTCTTTTCCTGCTGCACAGGCGGACAGGCAACCGAGCCATAAGAGCAGTAAACACAGCAGTCTCCGGGCTTAGGTTTTAGTACCTGTCCGCATTTCTCGCAGGAGTAAAAATACTGGCAGGCATTGGTTGGCATCACCTCTTCTTTGCTGTGTCCGCAGCTGGGACAGGTGATAGTGGACTTATACTTTGTCATAAGCTACTTCACAACTTCCACACCACGCCAGAAAGCCACACGTCCCTTTATACCCTTGGCCATCTCCTTCGGATCAGCATAGTACCAGGCGGCGTCCTTGTTTTCTTTTCCGTCTACTTTCAGGGTGTAGTAACAAGCTGTTCCTTTCCAATGGCAGACCGTTTGCGTATCGCTATCCTTAAAGTATTCTTTCTTAACGCTATCTATCGGGAAGTAGTGATTTCCCTCGATTACGATGGTGTCGTCACTTTCGGCGATGGTTTCGCCATTCCAAATTGCTTTCATGTTATTTTATTAAAGTGAACTCTATGTTTAAAATTTTTACTGCTGCTCGTATTCTGTTTGGGGCAACAGCGATGATATGATCCTGATTGTATTGCTTAGGGTTTTGTGCACCGGGCACTTCTCAGCAATCTCCAGCAACCTGCTACGCTGCTCCTCTGTCAGCTTTCCCTGTAGTTCTATCTCCCGCCATATGTGGTCCAGAAGCGCCTTCTGATAATGCTTTTCCGAATCCAGCTCATGTATCTTATCATGGTTCAGGTGCACCAGCACATTGGTCAGGGTCTATTTCTGTCATAAACTATTACGCATAAGATTAATCTCGTTGTTTAAGCAATCAATTTTATACTGAGTTAGCAAACGTTTTAATCAGCAAACTGCACTCTAACTAAAGGGCTACTTATGAGACTGAAAAAAACTTTGATGTTCATATGTAAACTTGAAGAAAGCGATTGCGTGAAGTCCTTTAGCTCCTTTAGTCTATCTGAATCATAAAATATTCCATTCAATATGACTCCTTTTATTGTTTTTGAATTGGTTATATGTTCTAAAGGATTTTTATTTAAAATGACTAAATCTGCCATTTTCCCAACTTCAACTGATCCATGATCTTTCTCTTTACCAGCAAACGTTGCTGGAATAATAGTTGCACTTTGCAGTGCCTTTAAGTTTGACAGACCACTTTTGGTCAAATCTTCTAACTCATCATGGATGCTAAATCCTGCGAAAATATAAGAGTCGGTAACATCGGTACCTGTCATAATGGGTACACCTATTTCACTGGCTAAATGAATTTGTTTCTTAGCTGCATTGTAAAAGTCTGTACTTATGTTTTTTCCTTCTTTGGAAAGGTTCTTATTCCGGTTGTTTTGAACATCGAAATCCCACCAGAGCTTTTTTCTTACATAAGTGATATACTTTAAATTCGGGTTTTCCAGAAAGGACGGTTCATGGGCATACGCTTCAAACTTGAGTGTCTGAAGCGTAGGGGTCCAGTGTGTATTGTGTTCTTTCATCAGTAGCATCAACCTTATTGCCATCTCAGGTTTATAATCTTTAACCATTGACCCCTTCGATTTTGAATAGAATTTTCGCCAATTGTCTGATGTCCGTAAACTATCTGCATTAGGGAAGCATTCGTACAGGAAAATACGCCCATGTTCAAAGCTTCTTTGCCCTAGAACAATGGCATCTTCTAAACTCGTAAATATGGGTTTATGGCCAGCAAGGTGCATTCCATACTTCGGTGCTTGCAAAGCAAGGTATTTGTATGATTCAGTTGGTACCTGTTCATATACTTTAATAAAATCTATCTTTTCATTTTTGTAAAAGCGTAAGAGTGAATCAACATCCTCCCTTTTCTGAAGCTTAAAATATTCTGGAAAACCGTTCGGAACCGAAGCCGCTCCATCCATTTGATAGCTGCTTTGCAACACGTACCTCGGAGATACCCTGTGGTTATCACTCAATTCGGTGTTCCAAATCAGGCGCTCTTTGCTGCCAGCCCAGTAACTATCTCTTTTGTTCAACTGCCCTGACATATCTCTAATACCTGTAACGCCGTTGGCAATGTAAAGCGGATGGTGAAGCCATTCAGAATGTTGATTTGAATGAGTATGCATATCCCAGAGACCTGGCATTAAGTATTTGTTGTTGCCATCAATTACCAGTGAAGAAGGATGTGCTTCTAGAATGCCTGAGGTATCTATGGCTAGAATAATATTCTCTTTAATAACAACATCACGGTTTTTGAATATTTTGCCAGATTTAACATCGATTATATTGATCGATTGTATGAAAACTGTACTGTATCTGGCAGGAGGTTTAAGATGTGGTAATGGCCATAAAATAGCCAATACAATAGTTAACAGCAGAAAAAGAATGATTCCTGAAAATACTTTAAGCAATTTAATTGTCTTATTTTTCATTTTATTGGAACAGTCTAAAAAGTATAGTGGCTGCAACTAGAAGATGCTACGATGTTCCCACATTGAAAGCTAATATTACTTCTATAAGCTATGTGTGAGGCTGTAGTCACAAACAAGTTATATATTAATGGGAATGATTCAAGAAAGGAAAAAATTACCCTGTTATTTCCCCTTTTCGTTCTCTTTGTATATTTCCGACTCCGGGTAAAAGGCAAGCCAGGCAAAGGCCAGATGGTTGCTATGCGGTTCAACCCTAAGCTGTTTTCCTTTCATTGGCCCTGCTATACTGCGGCCGGTAATGTCCCAGGTAGATCCTGTCTCCTGGTCTGTAAACTGGTCGCCCTTCTTAAGGAAGGTAAGCTTTTTCCCGTCCAGCACGGCATTGAATAAAGTAGCTGAACCCACATTCCTGGATTTGCTGATGTCTCTTTCATCCAGCACTGACACCGTTCCAGACTTGTAGAAAATTACGATGTGCTTATTATGGAAGGTATCGTTGATAACACCCTTTTTCTCGATCACTGAGAAAGGATAGATTTTGCGGTTTCCCTTGCTTTCCACGTCTACCACCCGCTCCATGGGCGGCAGCCGCTTGTCTTCCTTGGCTTTGTCGATAAAAGCATCATAGGGAGAACCTTTAAGGTCATCATAACCAATGTATGGGTTCTGTCCATAGCCTCCCGCAAGGCCTGTTTGCGGCGAGAGGATCTGCCCGTTAGGGTAGCGCTGAAAGAACTCTTCAACCGAAATCACCAGCGATGGTATCACTTTCAGTTCCGCTCCGGCTAACTTTCCTACTAAAGCATGCCCCATCAGCTGCTGCCACCAAGTCTCTGTCTGCAGGTCGTACATCACCATATCGCTGTGCCGCAGCATGCCCGATACGCCAAAAGTGAGTAGCCTTTCCTGTCCTTTGTGGTTCAACCGCCTGTCATACACCACACTGGCGTTACAAAGAGGGCAATAGGTTACAAGTATAGGAATGCCTGCCAGCGTGTCGTTAGCGATCTCATGCACCGTCAGTACGTTGAGCGGGTATGCTCTAGCCTGCCCATCGATAGCCAGGCTGATAACGGGCTCATGCCTGAAATATGCCTGCCGCCCTTTTTCAGCCCCGATAAAGGTTGGCGTGTTCAGTACCGGGAAAGCCCCTTTGGGTACGGCAACCGTGAACTCAGAAAGCTTGACGGTTCTATTAGTTGTATCCGTTTTCCAGTGGTAGGGTATATTCCTTGGATTTTTAAGTTGGGCAAACCCTTTCTGACTTGGTCCTGCCACTAATAAAAGCACCAGCAATAAGAAAGTATAGCGTATCATGATTATCAGGCATAAAGAAAAGCACTATTCACTGCACCATTAATAAGTTGTACAAGAAGCTGTATGCAATAGCAGCAAACCTTACCTATTATACTTACAACATATTTGATTACAGGTCTTTACGAACTTAAACACATTCTACACTCAAAAGTGTCGGCTACCCGACAACAGGTGACTTTTGTTAAACATACTTGCCATATACCCACTATAACCTTAAGAAAGGCAGTTAGCAAGATGGTCTATACAGGGCTATTTGTACGACGCTACAAACAGTATATAGGTGCTTGCTGAAAGCTGTAAGCTATAGATAGAGATTAAACCAAAACATTTATAATTATGGGAACAATAAACTGGAAAGCAGCAATTTGGGCCGGTGTCATATCGGGGCTCATTTTTATGATGCTGGAAATGATCATGGTGCCCCTCTTCCTGGGAGGTAGCGCTTGGGCTCCGCCTCGCATGATCGCAGCCATTATTCTGGGTGAAGGTGTTTTGCCTCCACCTGCCACTTTCGATTTTGGAGTCTTCATGGCAGCTCTTGTTCTGCACATGATGCTATCCATCATCTACGCCATTGTTATAGCCTTTATTGTAAAGAACATGACTTTGGGTAAAGCCTTGGCAGTTGGCGCTGTCATCGGCTTGCTCATCTACTTTGTGAATTTCTATATCATGACCGGCCTATTCCCTTGGTTTGCCATGGCACGAAACTGGGTATCAGCCTTTGCCCACGTCAGCTTTGGTATTGGTGCCGCCTGGGCTTATATCAAACTTCAAGAGCATTATACACACGGCGTACATACCAACAGCACTAGCTCCATTTAACCGAAGCTGCATAAAAACAGCTGTTATCAATAATACAGTAAAATAAAGTTCAGCAATCTTACCCCTTCCTGATGCCGAAGCTTCCATTTAAGGAGCCTTCAGCACCAGGAAGGATAGTGTTCTTTATTGCTCAATTTGACGTAAGCATCAGTAAACCATTTACTATGAAAAAAAAGAATAGCAAAAGGAAGGAAAATGATCAGGAGGTAAATAGTAATATTGCCCGTATGGCGGCAGGCATAGGCATCGGTATAGTGGCAGGATTGGTAGGAACTGCTGTTATGACTGCCGCACAGATGATAGAGATGCAATATAGTGGCCGCAAGCCTAGCAACACTCCATACAAAGCCATTAAGAAGACTTTTGGCATTGAGGCCCAATCAGAAGAGGACCAAGAACTCATCACCAACCAATCTCATATCGCCTACGGAACCACTTGGGGAATCCCACGAGGGGTAATGGCCGTTTTCGGGGCTGACGGTGTAGCCGGTACATCAGTGCACTTCGGGGCTGTATGGGGTACAGAGTTAACCATGCTTCCAGCCATGGACGTGGTAGAGCCTGTAACTACATGGGGCCCGAAGGCCATCGCCGAAAATGCCATGTTTCATGCAGTATATGCCATAGCAACGGAATTTACTGCTGATGCGCTAACCAGATGGCTACATGCATCTTTTGTAAAGTAATTAAACGCTGTAAGGACAAATCCAGATAATGGTACCCAAAGGCAAGATAGTAGCGATCGGTGGCAACGAGGACAAAGGCAGCTTTCCGCTCCCGCTCAGTAAGGACCACTCTCAGCGCATCCTTTTCTTTGAGCAAGGGATCTTGAAGCGTATTCACGATGAGCTTTACGGCATCGGCACGCGCATAGAAGTAGTTACGACTGCCACTAGCATACCGGAAGAACTGTATCAGGCCTATTTACATGGTTTCATACTACTGGGGTGTGACAATGTAGGGCATCTGGCCATAGTAAACAGAACACAAGCTGACAGTCCTGAGACACTCCAGCGCCTCCGCAAGGCTGATGCTGTTATGTTCACGGGAGGCGATCAGCTGCGGATTACAGCAGCGTTCATAAACACGGAAGCACTGAAGCTGATGACGCACCGCTACCTGCACGAGGAGAAGTTCCTGATTGCCGGAACCAGTGCCGGTGCCATGGCGCTGTGCAAGATCATGATTGAGGGCTCTCATGAAACCAAGCCGCTTGTCAAAGGGATCGTATCGTTGGGTGAAGGATTAGCCTTGCTGCACAAGGTGATCATCGACACGCACTTTGTAAACCGCCGCCGCATCCCGCGCATGATCGAGGCCATCGCCATGCAACCGGAACTGGTAGGTATAGGCTTGGGTGAAGACACTGGTGTTTTGATCTCCAGAGGGAATGAGATAGAGACAATCGGATCTGGCCTGGTGGTGATTTTGGACGGTAGGGAACTTGAGGAAAACAACTTTGCTCAGCTTAAAACAGGAGAAGCCCTGTGCCTGGAGCACCTGATCATGCACGTACTCCCTAAAGGCAGAAGCTACCTTATTGATAAAGCAGAGATAGACAACTGAGAGGCTTATAAAAGACTGTCCATAGGTAGTTCTGGCTTTGCTGGGGATAGAATTACGTATTGTCGCATTTATGACAATTTCCTGTCACGTAACCCTGCACCTTTGTATTAGACCACTATAAGAGGAAAAGCCTGCGTGCTAGTGAATCAGAACAAGGTGTAATTAGCTTTAACACACGTAAAAATATTTACCAATAATCATAAAAGACCAATAAAGATGACAACGAAAACAGATAATAAGAGATTTAAAACCAACTTAAAACCTGTCACAATCGACAGTGCCAATGAGGCGCAAAAGCCGCACTTAGAAAATGCACAAAAGCAGACGGGCATGATCCCGAACATGTATAAAAACATGGTTAACTCACCGGGCCTGATGGAGACCTACTCCGTCGGATATGACCATTTCCGGAAAAACAGCGGATTCACACCCGTAGAGCAGGAAGTTGTTTTTGTAACGATAAGTATAGCCAACGGCTGCGAGTACTGCGCCGCAGCCCACAGCTTCATTGCCGATAACATGTCCAAAGTACCTGTTGAGGTAACGGATGCTATTCGTGAGGGAAGAGAGATCCCGAATACCAAACTGAATGCGCTATCAGAGTTTACCCGTATTATGTTTGACAAGCGTGGTAACCCTACACATGAAGAAGTAGAAGAGTTTCTGCAGGCAGGCTATGAAGAGAAGCACATCATGGAGATCATACTTGCGCTGGCGGTAAAAACGCTCAGCAACTACTCAAACCACATCTTCCATACCGAACTAGACGATATGTTCAGCGGCAGAGCGTGGAGCAGGGACTAGTCTATTGCTACAGCATTTAGATAACATCAACCACAGTTATCAAAAATAAGGGCTATTCAAATAATGAGTAGCCCTTATTTTTAGTCAACAAAACAAAACTATTAGACACGGTTAGTAAGCACAGAGGCAGTTCTGGAGCGGTAAAGATTTTCTACATTTCCGGCAGGAGGGCCCTGTTTGGCTGCCCTGTCTTCTCTGGTTGGGACCTCTTTCCAAGGCATGCTGCCAACCACTAGTTTGGGCACGTTCACGAATACCTCATTACCGCTGCGCTTCGTGATGGCATCCAGTGGAATATAAGTGTCCGTTTTAAAAATCATGCCTCTTGGCACGAGTATGTATCCATCAGTACCTCCTTCTGTGAATACTACCTTCTCTACAGTACCGATCTCTCCGTTGTCAGACCCTTTTACAGTGTCTCCTTCGCGTACATCAACCATGTTGGCAGGAGTTGATGCTTCTAATGCTTTCAGAAATTCTTCCGTTGTTATCACCGCATTCGAAACCAGCGGTAAGTTTAAATGCACGGCAGCTTCATACTCAGGTATACTGGCGGCACCCATCGCGTCTTTGATCATAGTCACGTCGTAGCCGTCTTCCATGGCGTGCCGTGCCGTAGATTCACAGCAAAGGTTAGCAGCCATACCTGCAATTACGAGGTGGGTAATCCCCATCCGCTCCAGATGCTCCGGCAGATCGCTCCTGAACACGTCGCAGCTTTTATGCGGCAGCAGCACAATGTCCTCTGCCTGCGGCTGAATATCAGGATGGAAATCAGCACCCCAGCTGTCGGCAAGAAACATCTTGTTTTCAAACATCATCCGGTTTATGCCGCTTCTCTTCTGCAACTGTTCATCTGCATAGTCATCTTCCGTATAAGCCATTGGCCCGAACAGTACAGGTATTCCCTTGGCCCGCGCACCCGCTATAGTTTTTTGCAGATGATCAACCATGTTGTGGAGCTTCAGCGTGTTTTTTGTCAGTTCATAAGCTGCCCCTCCTTCTGAGAGAAAGTCATTAACAGGGTCAATGACTAATAAAGCTGTAGTACCTTTTGGGAATGAGAGCCCACCCTCGTTCTTAGGTAAAAAAGTTGCTTTCTGGTTTGGGTCATGTGGTCTTCTTTGTTCCATAGTTTAAAATGTTTTGTTTTTACACACTCCATGTTGTTTGCTCTTTTATTAATCAAAAACAAAAAAACTAAGAGCACCTCTGGTTAATGATTTTACAATCATTTTAAACTTGACCCACTTCTCTAAAGTTGGCTTCCAGTATCGTTAAAGAGTAATTAAATCAGAATACTTAAAGAAATGTCAATTAGCCGACAGAAAAATGTGAAGATCAACTATTTATTTTGCTTAAGAATAGTGTAAAATTCTATTGACAAAATGGTGCAACTC
>NZ_JBHULU010000022.1:0-5366 GCF_042684605.1 Pontibacter locisalis | reverse complement strand
CCAAATCGAATGGAGCGGCTTTTTTTGGTTCGACAAATATCCCCTTCGGTTAGATTTATCGAACTTTCTATAAATTAGAGAGCCTTAGCTCTGTTGGAAATCTCACTCTCATCTCTTACCAACTCCTACTATCTTGGTAGAAATCACCCATTGATTCAATCAACTGATCTCCACCTAGACCAAAAAATCAGTTCTCACACTACTTCTTTGGCTTTTTTGATTTGTTGGACTTCTAAATCCAGCCTGTATAATATAAAAAAATAAAACTCCAGGCTACCCGTCACCAGATAGCCTCTTAAATATATCTTTTTCTGAGTTTTACCGCTTGACAAGCTTAGTAGTATGTATATCTTTATCCTTAACTAGCTGCAACACATATATGCCTGCAGGAGCTGAAGCAAGGTAGTCGTTTAATTTGATGGTTATTGCGTCGAGGCTACCTGTGGCTGAAATTAGTTTCCTGCCATTCAGGTCCGCCAGCTGTAAAATAATCTCCCTGTTAACGGCCAAATCTGCTGCTATAGTTACGGGTCCTGAAGTTGGATTAGGATAAATACTGATTTGCTGCTTCTGGACATCAGCTATACTGGTTACAACTGCAGGTTTTACCGTTATGGTGAAGTTCTGGTCTGCTATTGCTGCACCGTCACTTACCTTGAGCCTTACCTGATGGGTACCTACATGATCTGCTGCTGGTGTGCCGCTCAAAACCTGGGTGGATACATCGAAACTTAACCAGGAAGGCAGGATCTCTGCTGTATAGGCAAGGGTATTGGCAGGCATATCCTCGTCCGTAACCAGCAGCTGATAGGAATAAAGGCTATTTACAGTTACCTCTTCCTGTGGAACAGATGTTACTGCAGGAGCTACATTCACTTCATTAACCGTTACGGTGATCTCTTCTTCAGCGAATAGAGCAGGGGTGCCGCTGTCTGTTACTCTTACTCTGAATGTAAACGCACCAGGTCCCTGGGCTTCTGTAGGTGTCCAGCTGAAGGCACCGCTTAAGGGATTAATGCTGGCTCCGGCAGGTGCATTCTCGAGCGAGTAGGTCAGGGTGTTGGCAGGAAGGTCAGCATCAGCAGCTGATACTATGAAGTTTAGTTCTGCTTGTTCACTGATAGTCTTGCTGCCTACAGAAGCAAGAACAGGCACTTTGTTAACTTCAGTGACTCTAATCTCGATCTCCTCCTCATCAGACAGGGCTGGTATGCCGTTGTCTGTTACCCTTATGATTACTCTGTAGGTATTGGGACCCTGAGCTTCCGTTGGAGTCCAGGAGAATACTCCACCTGCTGTAATTGTAGCCCCTGCAGGGAAGATGCCCGTAGAAGGATCATGTAAGCTGTAAGTCAGTTCATCGGCTGGAATATCGGTGTCAGCAGAAGTTGCAGTGAATGTCAAAGTGTTGAGCTCTTCAATTACTTTATTGCCTATTTCATCTAACACAGGAGCCGTGTTGAAGCTAAAGTTATGCAGATCTCTAAAAGCAAACAGATCCTGACCGGCTCCGTCATTAGCAATAAAATACAAAGCATTATTATCACGTACAAATCCACTTGGTGCCGAAGAAGCCGTACCTGTATTAATATCTTTAACCAACCTGTACCTACCTGTTAATCCATTAAGCATAAATAATTCATTGCCATAGCTATTACTATTGGCCCTGAACAAGAGGTGTTCTCCAATCTTTTCTATACTATTTACATTAATATTGGTAAAGGTTGTATTGTCCAGATTCATTATTTTAAATGTCCCTTCTTCAGACCCATCAGATTTCCACAGTTCCTGTACTCCCTCTACAGTTACTGTAAAGTAAAGAATGTTTCCGTTGTGGGTCAGGAAGACCGGGTTAGAACCAGTGCTACCAGTGGCAATATCCTTTACCATAACAGTTCCTGTTAGCGTACCGTCAGATTTCCATAGCTCTGCACCTGTACTTCCATTATTACCCGAAAAGTAGATTAGGTTATTTACAGTTGACTTGTAAATAGAATTCACTCCGTTGCCCACACCAGGGTTTACATCTTTCAATAATGTTGTCCCTGCTGGTGTGCCATTGGACTTATATAATTCATAACCATTTACCGGATCATTTGCCCTGTAAACAATATCTGTATTGAACACGACTGGGTTTGAATAAAAACTACTGCCTGTACCGGGAGTTAAATCCTTCAGAAGCAATGTTCCGGCTGCTGTTCCGTTTGTCACCCACAGTTCTGAACCATTTGTTGGATCACTGGCTGTAAAATAAAAAAATCCATTATTGCTGATAAATCCATTCGTGCTACTGCCTGCAGTGCCAGGGTTTATGTCTCTAAGCAGGTAAGTACCAGCCGATGTTCCGTCAGTACGCCAAACTTCCTCGCCATGGGTATCGGTAGCAGCTTTGAATATCAGGGTATTATTATTCAGCTGGCCAAAAGGAAAGGGATTAGAACTATTAACGCCCGTATTGAGATCTTTTAGCAAAGTTGTTCCAATGCTAGTGCCGTCTGTTACCCACAGCTCATTCCCGATTGAGGAATTACCTGCTGAAAACACAACTTTTGTCCCAGCTTTGCGGAAATTAGAGGGAGTAGAAGCTCCGGTACCCGCAGCAAGGTCTTTCAGCATAAAAGTACCAGCTGTAGAGCCGTCTGAAACATATGGCTCACTTCCATGGACTGGGTTTTGAACTGAAAAATATATTTTATTATCAATCTCTGTCCAGTTTCCTATACTATTGTCAGGGCCATTATCAAATATCAAAGTTCCGTCATCAGCTGATCCATTGCTTATCCAAATCTGATGTGCCGGGGCATTGGACTGGCGACGAGCTGTAACAATCAATTTCCCATTAATCATTTTCAGATCATTACTGAAGACAGTTGTTTTAGCTGCTGCTCCCAGACCTCTTTCAAATGCTACCTTTGCAGTGGGACGAAGGGTCCAGAGCTCATTGCCATTTACTCTGTTAGAGGCGCTGAAATAGAGGTTGTTACCATAGTTTGTCAATTTGCTTCTTATACTGTTTGTAGTGTTGTTTGACCCGCCACTATGATACAGAAGTGAGGTAGCAGTATTCCCGCTAACTTCTGTCAGCGTGTGGCTATAACTATAGTAGCTCCATGAAGAGTATGAATAGTTAGCCACAAAATAGAACTTATTGCCGATTGTAACACCTTCGTCAACAGCCAGGGACATATCAGATGAATATGAGCCTATCTCACTTACAGTAGCTCCATTGAAGCTCTTTAATTGCCTGCCCCTGGATGTACACGAGTTGTTAAAACCACAGCTATAAGAGTAGCTCCAGTTCAAAGCAAAATAGACCACTCCGTTGCAAAGCTTAAATGAAGAAGTAGAATAGCCTGAATTCCTTGAAGCTAATACCACTGCCTTAGTTGTACTGCCACTCGTACCTGTTGTTCTCCACAGGCCAAAGTCTGTTCCGTTGTATGCAGTAAAGTAAAGTTGATTATTATAAACTGTTAATTTATTTGGGCTGGAGCTTGCACTACCTGGAGAAATATCATTTAACAGAATTGTGGTTGCAGCCGTACCGTCTGACTGGTAAAGCTCTCTTCCGTTTAGAGATGTGGATGCTGTAAAATACAGCTTGTTGTTATATACAGTAAGCTCAAGCGGAGAAGAGCCTCCTGCTCCACTCTCAATATCTTTGACCAATGAGATGTTTGTTCCATCTGTGCGCCATAGTTCTTGTCCTGTTGCTCCGTTATCTCCACTAAAATACAGGTATCCATTGAAGGCAACTGGCTGGTTAAGATTTAGACCATTTCCAGCTGTGTTAAGGTCCGATACTATATTGAGATTTGTTCCACCATACTTCCACAACTCATAGCCATAACCATCTGCATTACTAATAAAGTATAAACTGCCGCCAAAAGAAATCATTCCGTAAGCGTAGGTTCCGGCTCCGTTATTTGTCAAGGTACCAATAGCGACGGTTCCCAGTGTTGTGCCGTCAGATTTCCAAAGCTCCAGGCTCGTCCCATTTGGTACTGTAAAGTAGAGTAATCCACCGTGTGTGGTATAATTAGAAGGAGAACCTGGAAAAGTGGCTAGTAAGCTGGTACCAGCCTCTGTACCATCAGACTTCAGAAGATCATTTCCATGTTTGTAGATCATACTGTTATTATAGACAGCTATGTTTCCATCAAAAAATGCTCCCGGACTTAAGTCCGTTTGCTCTGGAAAAGCAAACACTTTGGTTACCTCCTGCGCAAAAGCTGCTTTCTGAAAAAACAGAAAAGTAAGTAACAGTAAAAGTCGTAAAACTCTTTTCATTTTGAATATATTAGGAATTTAATGCTTTCAGTTTTTTACAAAAAAATCTCTTTTGGAAGTCGCTAGTATCACCTATAGGTCAAAACAAGTAAAAACAAAAGAATTCGTTGGTTAATGAAGTATGATGGCTAGTCCACCATCGCCACTGAGTCTGGCTGTACCGTTTCTTGCCACAGCAGTGACGACACCGTCTTTGCTGATTTTCATCACCTTGTCCCCGTACCGCTCTGAGACATAGATGTTGCCATGCACATCCATTGCTATACCGGAAGGTGTGTCTAAGCTAAATTTGGTAGGGGATTACCATCTCCTGTTTCGCCAGCGAAAGCGTTAATAAATTGCGTATTGACAGGGTAGGTAGAAGTAACTAAAAGCAACAGAGTCAGCCATACTTGCATTGATCTAGTATGGTCCCTTGTTGCAACCTTTCTCATTCGGGAAGATGCAACTGTAAAGACTTTCATAAGGGTAGGTTTGGTAGAGGTTAAACTATAGTGAAAATTTTAGTTGAACAAGTAGTTTGACTTCATTTGTCAATAAAGTTGCCTACTCAAAACCTAGACTCCAAGAATTGTCTCAGGATAAACAGTAAGCAGATGAAAGTACTTTATTAGCTTATTTAACACTAGTATCCTAAAGAGTTTAAATGTTAAGCATGCAAATGTACTGCTTACTTTTAAACCCGGAAATACCTATTTATGAGTATTCTACTCTTACTATGTTAGCTCATCTGTATACATTCTAGTAAAGCAGCCAAATCCCTGTGGAAATGGTTCGATAATTCTATCCTTCGGTCTACCACAATATAAAAGCCGCTCCACGTTAAATGGAGCGGCTTTTTTGGTTCGATAATTCTTCCCCTTTGATTTTGGTATTAACTCCTACTTTAGAAGATGGAGTGAATAGTATACCACGGTACAACTTCCAGTTTCAGTTTTCTAAAATGACTTATTCACTGCGCCTTTAGCTGATGCTCATACCTCACATAATCGCTAAACTGACTTTTCTTACATACCCGGCGTGGTAAAAGTCGCTGTTGGCAGCCAGAAGCCTTTAACCCGCCTCTTGGGACAAGG
>NZ_JBHULU010000021.1:817740-934873 GCF_042684605.1 Pontibacter locisalis | reverse complement strand
CTTAATCGAGCTTTTCTTCTTTTTATCAAATAGCCCACTAAAAAGACAACAGTGAGTAAAAGGCAAACAGCAATTATTAACACTGTAATTATTGAAGCTATTTCCATACTTTAAGTTTACCCCAACTAGCGGATATGCGTAAACATACGTTTATCTGCACTATGTACAAAGGCGTGTGAGTTGGCTTTATGGCTCTATCTCCTCTGTTACATATATTTTATACTATTTAGCTAATATAGTGATAAATTTATAATAATCTCAGCAGGACAAACAATACTATTTTAAAAGAAACAGGGAGCACCATTTCTGATGCTCCCTGTCTTATAAATCAATAAGTATTATTCAGGTTTAGTGATGCACACCACCCTCGCCGTGAACATGCCCGTGGTCAATCTCTTCCTGAGTTGCCTCACGCACATTTTCTACTTTGCCTTTAAAGCTCAGTGCTTTTCCAGCCAATGGGTGGTTAAAGTCCATTGTTACGCTGTCATCTTTCACAGCTATTACACGTCCCTGCAGCTGGTTGCCTTCGCTGTCAGCCATTGGAATGAAATTGCCTTCCTCCAGCATATTGTCAGGAATACTTCCTTCTACCTCAAAAACATTTTTAGGCAGATCAACAATTGCATCAGGGTTTATATCGCCATAGCCTTCTTCAGGTTTCAATTTAAAATCAAAGGTATCGCCAGCATTTTTACCCTCCAGGCTATCCTCAAATTGTTCCGGTAATCCGCTCATACCATAAATGAAAACCATCGGATGTTCTTCATTCGCTGTTTCCACCAGGTTCTGTTCTCCGTTCTCGTCTGTAATACGAAGCTCGTAGGTGAGCGTAACTACTTTGTTATTCTCTATTTTCATGTTTTAGAGTTTAAATTATCACAAGTATTAAAGGTACGAAAAATAAAAGCCTTCCTCTAATCCTGTTTGTCTTTTCTAATGTCAGCTGCCCTATGGCATTATTTCTGTCAGTTCCCAGGCACTTCGATAAGCATGAATACTCTCTACGTAAGAAAGAAAGTCAGCATAAAAAGGGTGTTGGCTAAGCGTAGCACTGTCACCCACAATCACTAATTTCTTCTTAGCCCTGGTCATGGCCACATTCATCCTGCGTATATCTGCCAGGAAACCAATCTCTCCCTGTTCGTTGCTACGCGTCATGCTGATGTAGATAATATCGCGTTCCTGCCCCTGGAAACTATCTACTGTACCAACTGACAGGTGACGTAGTTGCCTTAACTCATGCAGTTGCGGCATGTGCTCAATTTTATCTTCCAGGTAGTTAATCTGTGCCCGGTAAGGAGAAATCACGCCAATGCGCAAGTGCTCAATTTCTTCATCGGCGTGGGAATAATGCTTGAGCAGGTGTGCCAGGTGATTTAAAAGAAGATTTGCTTCTTCCGGATTAGCAGAACTTTGTCTTTCGGGAGAATCTTCTTCATAAAAACCACATCCTGCTGTATCAACGAACTCAACTGCCATGCCTGCAGGAAAATGGATATTATACGCATGCAGGTCGCTGCTGTGCACACTTTCATCAGCCATCAGGTCTCCATGGTAAAACTGCTTGTTTGAAAATTCCATGATGTGGTGGTGCATCCGGTATTGAGTTTTCAGCATTACGGCCACATCCGGCTGCCGCTCAATACATTTCTCAAAAAGGGTTTTGTTCAGGCCTCCTTTTTCTGCTTCAAAGGATTTTACAGTAGGAGGGAGCTGGCAATGATCACCGGCCAATACCACACGTTTAGCCCTGGAAATAGGAATCCAGCAGGCTGGTTCAAGTGCCTGGGCAGCTTCATCAATAAACACTGTATCATACTCCAGGTGGCGGATAGCCTTATTTGCTGCGCCCACCAGGGTACAGGTAATTACCTCCACGTTATGCAGTAGGTCATCTGTTATGTACTCTTCCACACGATCCGCTTCTTCGAGCAAGCGCCTGCTTTCTGACCTGAAGAACTGCCGCTGGGCCCGCTCTTCATGGCCGAATTTCCGTTTAAACTGGGAGGCCATCCGCATATATTCAGCGGCTGTTTTCCGGTAATCCTTCAGGTTCTTATAAGAGCGGTGACTCATGATCTGGGCATCCAATGTATGCTCCAGCAGCACATCCGACACCCGGGAGGGATTACCTATTCGAATCACATTCACCCCTTCATTTGCCAGCTTTTCTGTTAGTAGGTCTACAGCAGTGTTAGAGGGTGCAGTAACCAGCAGGCGCTTCTGCGTTTCTAGTGTTTTAAGTATGGCCTGCACCAGCGTAGTGGTTTTACCTGTTCCGGGAGGTCCATGAATAATGGCCACATCTTTTGCCTGCACAATTTTCTGAACTGCTTCGTTCTGAGATGGATTAAGTGTGGGAATCGGATCCATCTTTTCATCCGTGAACCGCGGAGCAACATCGCCTAACAGGATGTCCCGCAATTCTGCCAACCTGGTGCGATAGGCTTCCAGAACTTTCTTCATGGCTATCTCCATTTCGCGGTAGCTCATTTCATCGAAAGTAAGATCAATGCCCAGGCGGCCATCATCAATCCAATCGGGCAGGTCTTCTTTATTGGTCGCCAGCAGAACCTTATTCCGTTTGAGGCCAACAATAACACCGCTCAGGCTTTGCCGCTCTCCATTATTCGTGAAAAGAGCTGCTGCTTTACCAGTCTGTAAAAGATGCAGCTGATCACGATCTTTTGTTCGCTCAAGCTCTATCACCACCTTATTGCCAAAACCGAGTTCTTCTTTGGTGATGGTAACAGGGTACCAGCAAAAGCCCATTGCCTTACGTTCCGCAATGGTGCTTTTCTGACTCTTCAGCTTGTACTGCTGCCGGTCTTCTTCCTGCTCTATTTTTAGCAGGTCCTGCACCTGCCGAAGTTCATTTAATATCTCGCTCATGTGTATCAAAAAAAGAGGCTGGTTTGCAGCCAGCCTCTCCCTATATTTTTAAGACGTCCTGGTTATGATGCCTTCTAAAAAGACAGTCATTTTTAACTAACAATCTCCAACTCCTCCGGATTCCCTCTATATTACTAAGTCCCTGACTTAGTAATATAAAAGCTATACCTGTATTCTTAGGCTTTCTTCTTTTTACGTGTAACTGTTGCCGCTTTATTTAAACGCACCTGCAGAAACACAGCATAAAGCAAAAGCACAAAAGCAACAACAGCTAAAATAGTTATTACTTTGTCTTTGCCATAGCGCAGGTTATAAGACTCCTTTATCTGCTCATTCAGGTCTGCTATTTCGCGCTCACGTTTTTTTAACTGTGACTGGAGTGTTTTTACCTGACTCTGTAGCCCGCTTATGCGTGAATCAATAATCCGCTGGTCTTCCAGCACAATTTTACCTTCACGCTGGCTTTCTACCGTACTGGCTGCCATTTGTTTAATAGTAGCCTCTTTTACGGCTGCAATCAGTTCAGAGTCGGTATTAATGATCTTTTTGAGTGTTTCAATAATGTGGAGCAGGTCTTTTTTTGACTTTTTCCCCCAGAAATTACTGTTCTGCTGGTTGTAATACTGGTACTCCATCACGAGCTGCTCCCGCTCATTCATAAGTCTTGTTAACTTGTCGTCCTGCGCATGTCCTTTTATACAGGCAATGCATAAAAAGACAATTACCAATAGCTTCTTCATCTTGTTCTCCAAAAGGTAGTCTAACAATTTAGACGTAAAGATGGTCATCTTATTGGACTAGCCCTTAACTTTTTTTGAGGGTTTGTAAAAATACAAAATCAAAACAGGTAAAAGATACAAGTCTGCCACCACAGCAAACAGCAAAGTAAGGCTTACAAACAGGCCAACGTAAAATGTGCCGTCAAAGGTAGAGAGAATTAGCGTCATGAAACCTCCCATCAGAATACAGGAGGTAATGATAATGGCTTTACCGGCTGATATAAAGGATCTTTTAATAGCATAATGCAAAGACCTTCCAGCCATTAACTCCAACTTCAGCTTGCTCAGGAAGTGGATGGTATCATCCACGGCAATACCAAAAGCAATGGTAAAAACAATAGAGACTGAAACTGTCAGGTTAATGCCTAAAAAGCCCATGATGCCTCCGATCATCAGCAAAGGGATGATATTGGGTACCAGCGAGATCAGCACCATTCTGAAAGACCGGAAGATAATACCTACAATCAGGGCAATTACCCCAAAAGCAATCAGTAGTCCCTGCATCATGTTCATTGTTACGTATTCATTATTCTTATCGAGCAGGAGGGCGCTACCCGTTAGCCGGGTCTGCAGGTATTCCGGGTTTATGTTTTGTGCCATGAAAGTCCGGAGGGAGTCGTTTAGCACAGTTGCGGCAGCACTTCCTATGTCCGTCATTTTTCCCGTTAAACGTCCCTCTTTAGCGTCCGGTGTTACCACACTCCTCATTTCGCTGCGATTCTTAAAAGCTTCCAGCCGTCTCCTCACGCTTTGTAACTGCCGCTTGTTCTCTGGCAGCTTATAATATTCATTCAATCCGCCGCTTTGTGCTCTGTTAACAGTTTTAACTATAGTGGCAGGCGATGAAACAAAATTAAGCCCATAGGTGCCTTCCAGGTAATTTTCCAACTCCTCGATCTCCTGCAGTACTTCATAATCATAAATAGTATGATCCGGACCGGCAATCAGGTGCAACTCAAAAGGCCTTACACCCGCAAATTTTTCTTCAAAGTATTTAAAGTCAAGTATGATTGGGTCATCATCCCCCAGGTCTTCAAGCAAGGTAGTATCTACTTTGATCATACTGATCCCCACCAGGCTTAACATGGTTATAAACGCACTGACGGTAAGGATAAGACCGGGATTCCGGAGAACGTAGCGAAGCATACGACGAAGTGTTATAGGCCAGGAAAGGCCCCTGCGCTTAACTTTTTGAGTATCGGGCCTCTTTAGCAGCACTAGTAGCGAGGGAAGCACTGTAAAGGCAAGTACAAAGGCCAAGCCTATGGAAATGGCTGTATATAAACCGAAATTACGGATAGGAACTATATCTGTCGTTAAGAGGGTAAGAAAACCAACGGCCGTGGTTACAGAGGTTAGAAGCGTAGCCAGCCCAACCTCCCTTAAAGTAACTTTTATGGCTGCCATTTTCTCTGTGCCGTGGCTAAGCTCTGTCAGGTAGCGGGAGAGTATATGGATGACATCAGACATGCCCACCACAAAAATGATGGTAGGCAACAGAACCGTCATAATATCGATTGGCTTCCCAAAAATCCCCATGGCTCCCAACCCCCAGATAACTGACAGCAGTACAATTATAAGCGGCACCACCACACCCCAAAGCGTTCGGAATGTGATCCAGAGAAAAAGGATTACAAGCAGAATGGAGGCAGACATAAAGATGGCAAGCTCCACCTGCATCTTCTCTATGAAAACTGACTGCGCCAATGCCTTACCTGCCATGTGATGATCATACATGTTTAAAGCCTCCAGCTTGTCTGTTACAGCAGCTATCAATGTATCACTTGCTCCTTTACCCAAATCATCTGTAGTCTGCACAAACAGCGAAACGGAAGTAGCGTCTTCAGAAAACAATGTTCCTACCAGTTCTCCGTTACTGTAAATTATGGTGGAGTCCTGGGAAAAACGCTCAGGCTCCTCTAAATGAAGGTATGGAATCTCGAAGTAACCAAACTGCTCTATAACAGGGCTTTTGATGGTAGTAGGAGAGAGCACCGCTTCCACGTTCGGAAGGCGCTGCACAAACCTGGTGAGGCTGTCAACTTTTAGTAGAAACTCCTGATCAAACAGGCTCTTGTTATTATCCAGTCCGATCAGCAGGTAGTCATTATCATTGCCGAATTTGTCACGGTAGCTAAAGTAATAAGTAAGGTCAGGATCTCCTTTAGGGAAAAAGTTATCAAAGTTATAGTCGAACCGGAGCTTTGTTGCATAATGTATACTTACTGCTGTGAGCAAACCGACCAACAGTAATACCAGGTAACTTAATTTTCTGTAGTTCAAATCAAAAAAATAGCGATAAAACTCATTTTTTCAATACGCTCAAAAGCGTATTTTTACATAGAAACAACTAAAGGTAGTTTGTTTTGTTTAAAACGGATTCTCATTAAATTACGGTATGAAAAAACTGGTTCTTATGCTGGCAGTCGCCAGCTTTATCGGTACAGCGGCAGCTGTTCCTGCATTTGCCTGCGAAGGTGGCAAATGTACTATGCAGCATAGCGCAAAAGACGGTGCTAAAACAAAAAAAGGCAAAAAAGGAGCTCAGGAAGAAAGCTGCCATATGACTGCCGCTGCTACTGATAAGGCTGCAGAAAAACCCATGTCGTGCTGCATGAAGAAAGAAGCACCAAAGACTGAGTCGTCTAAAGAAACAAAAGACAAGAAAGCACAACAATAAGCGCTTTTACCTGCCTAAAGCAAAAAGCCTCCTGCTATTCAGGGGGCTTTTTGCTTTAGCTTTAGTTTTAAAACAGTTAGGGAACCTATCTATTACTATTCAACAATTCATATTATCTTTAACAGTTAACTACTTTAAAAGTATCCTTTATAACATGAAGCAATATTTAGACCTGATGCAACACATCCTGGACAATGGGGTGAAGAAAGAAGACAGAACCGGAACAGGAACGTTAAGCATTTTTGGTTATCAGATGCGATTTGATCTTTCAGAAGGGTTCCCGCTGGTTACTACCAAGAAAGTGCACCTCAGGTCGATCATTCATGAATTACTGTGGTTTCTGAAGGGAGATACCAACATCAGTTACCTCAAAGAAAACAGAGTATCTATCTGGGATGAATGGGCAGATGAGAATGGTGACCTGGGACCAGTGTACGGTTCTCAGTGGCGGAGCTGGCCAACCCCGGACGGAAGACACATTGACCAGATCTCACAAGTGGTAAACCAACTGAAAAACAACCCGGATTCCCGTCGGATAATTGTGAGTGCCTGGAACGTGGCAGAAATAGAAAATATGAAGCTACCCCCATGCCATGCCTTCTACCAGTTCTATGTAGCTGATGGGAAGCTGTCCTGTCAGCTTTACCAGCGTTCTGCCGATGTGTTCCTGGGTGTGCCATTCAACATTGCTTCCTACGCTTTACTAGTGCTCATGATGGCCCAGGTTACAGGTCTGGAGCCTGGGGAATTCATCTGGACGGGAGGGGATACCCATTTGTACCTGAACCACCTGGAACAGGCACAGCTTCAATTGACCAGGGAGCCACATGAACTGCCAGTAATGAAGCTGAACCCAAATGTAAAAGACATCTTCGATTTTAAATTTGAAGATTTTCAATTGCTGAACTATAACCCTCATCCCAGCATCAAAGCACCTGTGGCAGTGTAACAGACAGCCTGGGTAAACTTTAAGCACAGACTTTTGTATAACTCTATTTAAGGTTAAACAATTAAAAACCATAATTATGACACTAAAGTCTTTACTTGCTTTTATCCTTTGTTTGGCATGCCTGCAAGCATTCGCACAGCGTGCTGTACCTGATCAGATTGAAACAAAAAAGGGAAACTTAACCATACAACCTGTTACCCATGGTTCTTTGGTACTAAACTGGAATACCAAAACAATCTATGTTGACCCGTATGGAGGAGCAGAGGCTTACACGGCCTTACCTAAGCCGGACCTTATCCTGATCACAGACATACATGGTGATCACCTGGATAAAAAAACATTAGATGCCCTGGATACGGAAGGAGCTGTATTTGTGGTTCCTCAGGCGGTGGCTGATCAGTTACCTGAAAAGTATAAAGATCAGGTAAAGGTCATAGGGAATGGTGAAAGCATCAGTGAACTAGGCATGTTTATTAACGCTGTTCCCATGTACAACCTTCCGGAGAGTGAAGACTCCCGACATACAAAGGGAAGGGGCAACGGCTATATTTTGAACGTTGGAGGAAAGAGGGTTTATATTTCAGGAGACACGGAGGATATACCTGAAATGCGTGCCCTGAAAAATATTGATGTTGCCTTTGTCTCTATGAATTTACCCTATACAATGGATATTAACCAGGCAGCAAGTGCTGTTTTAGAGTTTAAACCTAAGATCATTTATCCATACCACTACCGTGGGCAGAATGGGTTAAGCGATGTGGAAGCATTCAGAAAAAAGGTAAACGACAAGAATAAAAAGATAGACGTGAGGCTGAAGGAATGGTATCCCAAAAAGGGTTAAATTAAAAGCCTACAACTAATAAGAGCACAGGTGAAAGCCTGTGCCTCTTTTTTTATTTATTCTGCTCTTGAGAGCAAAAGAGTACTTAGTGGTTTTAGTAATATTTCACCCGACGCTTCTCATCATTACTCTGCATTGCCAGTTCAATTACCCTGATGGTGTTTCTAGCCTGTTCTGGCTTTACAAACAACTCTTCTTCACCTAGGATAGCTTTGTATAAATTGTGGTATAAGCCGGTATAATCTCCCTTCTCACTTTTTACTTTACCTGTTACCTGCAGCCCCTGTAAATCTGCGTTGATGTCTCCCCAGATATTTTGCGGCTCCAACCCCCAATCAGCTACGTCAGCAGGAGTTAACCCTTTTTTTAAAGCTTCTTCCTGTACATCAATCCCATACTTTACAAATGAGCCTTGGTCCCCCAGAAGCCTGTAACGTGGCGTTGGCTCTTTAACCAGCATGCTTGCTTTAAGAATAACCTTGAGCTTTTCATAATGTAGCACCACTTCAAAATTATCAATTATACTGGAGCCACTTCTTTGTATCCGAAGGTCGCCCATCACTTCCTCTGGAGCCCCGAATAAACAAAGTGCCTGATCGATAAGATGTGAACCCAGATCATACAAAATACCAGATCCGGGTAAATCCTCTTCTTTCCAGGTGTTCTCTTTCAAAAAATTTCTGAACCTGTCGAAACGAGCCTCATACTCAACCAGGTTACCTAACAAGCCACTGCTTAATACTTTTTTGATAGTTTGAAAGTCGCTGTCCCATCGCCTGTTCTGAAAGATGCTCAGTAACCTCCCTTTTTTGTTTGCCAATTCAATCAGCTCATCAGCTTCGGCAGAAGTGGTGGTAAAGGGTTTGTCTACAAGCACATGTTTCCCAGCTAACAAAGCTTCTTTTGCCAATAAATAATGGGTATGATTGGGGGTGGCCAGTACCACTAAATCAATTTCTTTGTCGGCGAGGATGGCTGTAGTTTCCTTCACGATAGTTGCATGTGGGTATCTGGAGTTGGCTAGTCTGATTTTTTCTGGTCGTGTTTCTCTTATTGTTTTTAGAAATAAGCCCGTAACGTTAGTTATAAATGGACCATGAAAAACCTGACCCGCCATTCCATAACCAACCAGTCCTACGTTTATTTTTTTGCTCATGCTTATATCAGGCTTTGCACTAGAAGTACCCTATTTAGCGAATAAAGTTAATGCAAATTGATGAGGCAATACATTCTGAGTGTTTCCCTTTAGCTTATTTGCACTTTTTTACCCGTTCTGGCAGCTTCGTAAATTGCCATTAAGATATTTACATCCCTCATCCCCATTTCCCCAGGCACTCTTGATTCTTTGTTTTCCAGGATGCATTCAGCAAAAGCATCCATTTGTCTGGCCTGCTGGTTCACGTTTGGTAAGTTCATGGGACCTTCACTCGTACGTCCTTTTATGCCTGAGTAGCCGAAAGATGGCTGCAACTCCCACCACCCATTTTTTGCTTTGCCGTATAACCTGCTGGCGCTATCATTGTAGCTACTGCTGCAGTAGGCAACTGCTCCATCCTGGAAATGCATCTGCCAGTCAATCGACTGCTCCACCTCATCAAAATAATCAGGCCGGGTTATCTCACCAAACTTGGCTGTAACAGCGCTTGGTTCGTTTCCTAACGTATAAATGGCACCCTGTACACAGTAAATTCCCAGGTCCATCAATGGGCCGCCTCCCGCCAATTCCTTATCAAGCCGCCACACGGTTGGGTCACCACGCAGTACAAAGCTGTCAGCAGCCTCAATTTTATTGACGGCACCATATACTTTTTGCTGCCCCAGTTCCATTACCCGCTGGTGGTGTGGCTCAAAATGTAACCGATACCCAATCGAAAGCTTTACATTATTCCTGTTACAGGCGTCGATCATGCGCTTGCAGTCTTCTACCGAGGTAGCCATAGGCTTTTCACAAATTACATGCTTACCTGTTTCAGCTGCCTTTATGGTATATTCTGCATGCATGCCATTGGGTAGTACTATGTAGATAATGTCTATATCCGGATTACCCTTGATTTGCTGCATGGTATCGTAATTATAGATGTTCTTGTCCGGAATATTATACTTCCTCTTCCAGGCTTCAGCTTTGGATGGTGTACCTGTAACGATACCTGCCAGGTGGCATTTCTCTGTATCCTGCAGGGCAGGTGCCAGTTGATGCGTGCTATAGCTGCCTAAACCTACCAAGGCTACCCCTAATTTCTTTTGGCTGGGTCTGACTGTTTCGAATTCTGAATCTGATCCTGTTTCACTGCTTCCGGCTGCTCCGGTGCTAAAAGAGATTAGAGGCATACCCAGCGCACTGGCGCCTAATGCAAAAGAAATACCTTTGATAAAGCTGCGCCGGTCATGCAACAGGTTTTGGTTATGCTTTTTCATCTTAGGAACTTTAAAGACACATCTACTTCCAAAATGTATAAGTATTTCATTTGCAAAAGTTTAAATACAGCACCACATGCCAGTAATTTTATAGTGAAAAAATGTTTTGTGTTGAGGGGGGAATAAAAAAAGATACCCGGCCAAACTGACCGGGTATCTATGCACAATGAAAATTATTGTAAAAACTATTCTTTCACAATTCTCTGATGTGTTTCTTTTTGGCCATCGTGTATACTTATCACATAGATGCCTGTAGGAAGTTTTGAAACATCCACACGTTGCTCATTGCCCTTAACCTCTGTACGAATTAATTCTACTCCCGTAACGCTCAACACCTTTACAGTTACACTTTCAGAAGGTGCGCTAACCCGGATGTAAGAAGTAGCAGGGTTTGGATATACTATCACATCCGGTCCTGTTTCTTCTCCCAGATTTTCAGACTTAATGCTGCTACTTGAAGAGGTGGCCATTAGCGCACTAACAATGTTAACGCTGTAATCCTCCACTTCCCCATAGCTGAAGGTTTCACAAGATGTTTGTGCCGCGTTATATTTCATAGAAACGCGCATTCTGGTTTTACCAAGAAGGGCAGTAGAAGGCACATTCACTGTTGCACTTAAAGTACCACTGCTGGATGAAGAACCGCTTACAACCTGTTCACCGGTATCATCGAAATCACCATCCTGGTTAAAATCGATCCATACCTTCCAGTATTCGGTATAAGCCGTACCGGAGAAGCCAGCGCTAATATAAATTGTGCTGCTGCCGCCACGTGTAGTTGAACCAGTTAGCGACGTGTTATCTTTATACCCCCCGTCATTACCGGAAGAGTTGTTAATTCCACCAAACTGCACCAGGTCAATCCACTCATAACTTGCATTACTGCCTTTTGATGTACAATAAGTTACAGCAGCGGCTGAAGTTGTGAAAGTAGCAGAAGATGAGTAGGCAGAGCTACTACCAGAACAAACTGTACTTACCTGAAACTCATATGGTGTGCTGGCCGATAAACCAGTTGCATTCGCAGATGTGCTCGTTACACTGCCCGTAGTCCAGGTTGTTGTGCCTGTTGGTCTGAATCGAACGCTGTAACTGGACGCTCCGGAAACAGCACCCCAGGAAAGAGTTGCTGAAGTAGTTCCAACGTTAGAGGCAGAAAGACTACCGGGAACAGCACATGTAGCAGATGCCCCAGAAATTTTTATGGTATAATCTTCAACCTCTCCATAACCAAAGGATTCACACGCTGTTTGCGCTCCATTATATTTCATAGACACGCGCATACGCGTAGTTCCGGAAGCAGAGGAGGAGATGGTCATATTACCACTAACAGCTGTTTTGCTTAAAGTACCTGCGTTATATGCCAATTCACCTGCATCATCAAAATCACCATCTTTGTTATAGTCGATCCAGATCTTCCAGTATTCATTATATGCTGTGCTGGCAAAAGCAGGAGTAAGCGTGATAGCGTACGTGCTACCTGCATTCACATTTACTGAAGTACCAGTAAAGTCTGAATATCCGGCAGCAGTGGATGTTTTGCTAAAGCTTCCTATTTTTACTCCGGCTATCCACTCATAAGAAGAGTTATTGCCCTGAGAGGTACAGTAAGTCACCTCACCATACTTACCACCGATGCCAACGGCATGCCAGGCATTTGTTGTCTGAATAACCTGGGTAGAACCTGCACCATAAAGATCAACCGCAGCCTGTATGGAGTAGGTACGGGCATCTGCATAAACAGAGTTAGATGTTAAATAAACAGCTTCAGTACGGTACGCAATTTTTGCAGCAGCATCAATGCCTATGCCAGTGACACTAAAGCTATTGCCGATGTCATTTGTGCCTGATTTACCAACGGAAAGAACATAGAACCAGTGGTTAAGTACACCGCTGTTATAGTGCACCCCACCATTATCTCCTGTACCACTATACCACATGTCCCCTTTGTATGTATCTGGCTGGCCTTCAGAATTAGGATCACTCATGGAGCGTAAAGCAGGACGCTGCTTGTCAATATCTTCTCCTATCAGCCAGATGGATTTTTCAGGTGCAGCATAATGCTCCACGGCAGCACCCCAGATATCAGAAAAACCTTCGTTCATGGCACCAGACTCATTGCTATAAACAAGGTTTGCGCTATTGGAGCAAACTGCGTGGCCAATTTCGTGAGCACCTACGTCCAGGCTGGTTAAGGCATCAAAACGGGTTGCTCCGTCGCCATAGGTCATCACTGAGCCATTCCAGAACGCATTTTCATAGCTCTTGTCATAATGCACATAACTCTTGATTTTTGCTCCTGCGTTATCATAGCTGTTTCTGTTGTGCTTCAGCTTGAAATAGTCGTATGTCATTTGTGCAGCCCAATGAGCGTCCAGTGCCGCATTATCTTTGGCTGTATTGTTAAATTCACCCGAAGTCCAGCTATTGTCATTATCGGTAAAGTCTACAGCAGCGGTATAACTGGTACCTGTCTTACAGTTGTACGTTTCTATGCCGCTGCCACGGGTATACTCACGTAAACGGTAAGATCCGCTATAGCTATCGGTTGTTACAGTTCGGGTGCCGCTGTATCTTGTTGCTGCACTACCAGAAGCTGTTGCATGTTTAATGATAGCATCTTTGAAAACAATCTCTCCAGTTTGTGCATTCACATACACATAATCCCGGCTTACAGGCTCCTGCGCATAGATATCAAACTTATAAGCAAGAACTGGCTTACCTTGATTTTCCTTGTTATTAGAATAAGTATTATCAATGATCACCAACTCGCCTTTAGGAAAGAAAGTGGCATTAGGATCATTCTTTAGCTGCTTTGCCCAAGCCTCCTGGTCAGGCACCTGCCACATGTATTTTTTGGCATTGATGTATTTTAGTGCACTTGCCAGCGCAGCCTTTTCAGACAATGCAGCTTGAGTGCTAACAGCACCAATTTTCTTAAAGTCGCCGTTGATGGACTGCACCACACCGTTCTTGCTATGAACAATGTATGCCCCATGCTCAACTTTTATCCCTTTATAATATTGATTAAATCGCTGATGAATAAAGCCTATATCATCTTTCTCTGATTTACCAGGTTTCAGATCATCAGCAGCTGAAAGGTTAAGGTAAGTCTTCAGAACTTCTCTTGCCTGTTCAGAACGGTGAGCAGCTCCTTCGGTATTAAACTCGATAAATGCAGGTGTGCCATTGGCAGCCTCTACTTTTTGTTTGATTTTACTCTGACCCTGGCCATAAGCAGAGGGAGAAAAAAGTACTCCGCCCAGAAAGAGCGAAGCGTAGATGTAAATGTGTTTCATAAATAAAATGTTGTTTAAGGTGAGATTAATTAAAGTATTTCTTTTTCCATCGAATTGTTTTAGGTTTGAAATCAAATACTTACTCAGCAATGTAAATAAAACAAAGCATGATTTACAGGAAGATGAGGCACCTTCAGTAACATGAGCTATACTAATATTATGTATAACTCTTTAAATTATAGAAAGAGCTGAATATTAAGAGTATGGTTTATTGGAGAGCCCATTCAGGGGTATCTGGGAAGAGGTTTGGACGAAGCCAGTTTGAACATAGGTTGTGGGAATAGAAGCCCTAGTTCAAGAAAATTTATCTACTTAAGTAACAAGGTACTAAGAAAATCAATCCATCATATTTAGCTGATTTCTAAAATAATCAGCAAGGGTAGAATGGCGGTGTAATGGCTTCCCGTTTAAAAAATAGATGTCCTTTATCCCAGTTACATTAGCAGAAAAAACTTCATCTGCCAGAAAAAGCGTTGTAAATGGAGCCTTACTTTCCCTGACCAATATACCCTCTGATTCACACCACCTTAAAATATTCCGCCTCATAATCCCATTAACACAGCCAGTTTCTAAAGTTGGAGTGAAGAGTTCATTATCTTTAAACCAGAATATATTAGAGGAAGTAAGCTCAGCGATATATCCCTCTGAACTTAGAAGTAAGACATCATCCATTTTCAGACGCTGTTTGTCCATGCTGGCTAAAACATAAATAGGGGAATTAGGACCTTTAAAGTGTGAGAGTGGTGAGAAAGCGGTTCTTATTTTCTCGCATACTCCAATAGAGAGAGGTTCAACAGTGGCTACTGAAGCAACCTGAGCTGTGGCAAGCCAATCAATGTCAGATGTCTGTGGGCTGTATAAACCAGCACCGGCTCTCCATACTTTAAGCTTCAAACGTCCTGATGCCTGAGCGCCATTCATATGGGACAGATTCAGCAGTACTTGCTCAAAGTTGTTTTCCAAAAATAAAGACGGAACGTTAAAATTAAGCGCCTGCGCTGCCTCCTGCATCCGGTCCAAATGGTCAGACCAAAAACGCAGCTTCCCATTCACCACCATTACAGTTTCAAAGAAACCGTCGTTGTACTGAAAAGCACGATTAGTCAGCGGTAAACGAAATTCCTCTTCAGGTAAAAGCTCGTTATTGAATAGCAGGTACATGGGCAGGTTTTATACCTGCTAATATAGGAGATTATCCTGCTTTTAAATATAAAAATAGAAATCAGGAGGCAAGCAGCTCAAATCGCTTACCGGGCTTTGCTTTAACTATACCTTTAAACTCCAGGCTTAATAACACAGAAGCCAAAGCACTTACCGGCACCTGGGATTTCCAGCTAAGATTATCCATGTGCTCTTCTTTTGACTGCTGTAAGACATGCAAAACTTTAAGTTCCTCCTCATTGAACTCAGAAGCATCAAAGGAAGCTTTGGCTTTAAAGCGGGTTTCCGCTTCATCCTGTAAATCCCAATTCATTAATTCCACCAGGTCCTGCACAGATGTATAAGCAACTGCTTTCAATGACTTGATCAGGTAATTTGTTCCTTCTGAAACAGGGGAGGTGATATTTCCAGGAACAGCCATGACCTCTTTGTCATATCCATGGGCGATATCGGCTGTGATAAGGGTGCCGCTTTTTAACGCAGCCTCTACCACAATAGTACAGTCTGATATACCGGCAATTATCCTGTTTCGCGCTGGAAACCGAGGGGCATCGGGCTTTGTGCCAAAGCTGTTTTCTGTTAGCAATCCACCCTGGCTTAACATACGTTCTGCGTACTTCCTGTGTACAGCTGGGTAAACCGACTCTGGCCCTGTGGCCATTACACCAATGGTAGGTAAACCAGCCTGTAAAGCAGCGCGGTGTGCCACCACATCAACGCCATAGGCGAGACCGCTGACTACTACAACATTATAAGGTTTTAGGTCCTCTATGATACGCTCCGTCACGGTTTGTCCGTAGCTGGTGATCTGGCGGGTGCCTACAATACTGATGATGCGTCTTTGATTCAGGTTCACATTACCGCGATAGTACAGAAGGGTAGGCGCGTCAGCTATCTGCTTGAGACGGTCAGGGTATTTGGGAGAAGTATAGAATAGCAGTTGCACATCCTCCTCCTCAGCCCGCTTTACGATTTCCTCAGCTTGCAAAAGGGCTGACCTTTTCCCCTCTGCAATCCTCCGGATAAGTACGGTTCCTACACCCGGAATCTTTTCGAGTTTGCCGGGTGGTGTCTCAAATACTGCTTTAGGTGATCCGCAATAACTTACCAGTAAACGAGTAAGTTGAGATCCTACTCCATAAAGTTTTGTAAGTGCTACAGCAAATAAAATCTGTTCTTCCGCCATCGTAAGGGCTTACGTGGCTTTTAAGCTTTGGTGTTCAACTGGTCCTTGATGCCTACCAGAAAAGCTTTCACTTTTTCCAGTGACTCAATGATTTCTATCTTATCCTTTGTCTGAACAGATTTGTTCTTCATCACCTCTTTTGCTCCTTGTATGGTGTACCCACGCTCCTTTACGAGGTGATAAACTGTGCGAAGCGTCTCAATGTCTTTTGCGGTATACTGGCGGTTACCCTTCTTGTTCTTCTTAGGGTTTAACTGCTCAAACTCCGTCTCCCAGAAACGTACAAGAGAGGGGGCAACATCAAACATGGCAGCAACTTCCCCAATCGTATAGTACTGCTTCTCTATTTCTTTTTCTTTATAAGGCATAGCTTAATTTCTATATGAAGGAAACACACGATGAATTTTTGTACAGTTATTACTGTTTACGCCTAAAATATGCTACTTTTGCCTCTATTAGGCTTTGCAAAGGGCACAAATATTGCGCGTTTCCGTAAGGCAAAAATTCTATATTTTTTGTTATTAAACAACAAGTATAGCACTAAGTATCTAAATGCTTAATACTCATACATGAATTCAGCTGAGATAAGACAAAAGTTTCTCGACTTCTTTGCTTCCAAGCAACACCAGGTAGTGCCTTCAGCACCAATAGTTGTTAAGGATGATCCAACCCTGATGTTCATCAACTCAGGTATGGCGCCTTTCAAGGATTATTTTTTAGGTAATAAGCCTGCACCCTATAAGCGCATAGCCGACACACAAAAGTGTTTAAGGGTAAGCGGCAAGCACAACGACCTGGAAGAGGTTGGCTATGACACCTACCACCATACCATGTTCGAAATGCTTGGTAACTGGTCGTTTGGCGATTACTTTAAGAAGGATGCGCTGGAATGGTCGTGGGAGCTGCTGACGGAAGTATACAAGCTACCAAAGGACAGGCTATACGTTTCTGTTTTCCAGGGCGATGAAAGCGAAAACCTGCCTATGGACCAGGATGCCTACAATATATGGAAGTCTATGATCGCTGAGGACCGGATACTAATGGGTTCTAAGAAAGATAACTTCTGGGAAATGGGAGACACAGGTCCTTGCGGTCCCTGCTCTGAAATTCATGTGGACCTACGAACGGATGAGGAACGCGCGCAGGTAGACGGCAAGTCTCTGGTGAATAACGATCATCCGCAGGTTGTGGAGATATGGAACAACGTATTCATGGAGTTTAACCGATTGGCCGATAGCTCTTTGGTGAAACTTCCTGCACAGCACGTGGACACAGGTATGGGCTTTGAACGGCTTTGCATGGCAATCCAGGGCAAGCGCTCAAACTATGATACAGACGTTTTCCAGCCTCTGATCCAGTATGTAGCCAAAGAAGCCGGAGTGAAGTATGGCGAAAATGAGAAAACAGATATTGCCATTCGCGTAATTTCTGACCACATCCGTGCCATTGCTTTTACAATTGCCGATGGTCAGCTGCCATCTAACAACAAGGCCGGTTATGTTATCCGTCGTATCCTGCGTCGTGCGGTGCGTTACGGTTTCACTTTCCTTGATTTCAAAAAGCCGTTCCTGTACAAACTGGCTGCCGTGTTGGCTGATCAGATGGAAACTGTATTCCCGGAGCTGAAGCAGCAACTGAGCTTTGTGCAGCGCGTGATCGAAGAAGAAGAGAACGCGTTCCTGCGTACGCTGGAAAATGGTCTGAAACGCCTGGATGCACTGGAAGCTAAATTCAAAGAAAACAACAATACCATCGATGGCAAAACTGCTTTTGAGCTGTATGATACCTTCGGTTTTCCGCTTGATTTGACCGCCCTGATTGCCCGTGAAAAAGGCCTGACAGTGGACGAAGCTGGTTTTGGCGTAGAGATGGAGCAACAGAAAAACCGTTCGCGCAACGCATCGGCTTCGGAGCAAAGCGACTGGGTTATAGTTCAACCGGACGTAACTACTGAGTTTGTGGGCTACGACTGTAATGTTTCGGACTCGCATATTGTGCGTTACCGCCAGGTGAAGACCAAGAACAAGAGCGAATACCATATCGTGCTTGACAAAACTCCTTTCTATGCAGAGAGTGGTGGTCAGGTAGGCGATACCGGTTATTTGGTTTCTGACTCAGAACAGATCGAAGTGCTGGATACGAAGAAAGAGAACCATCTTATACTTCATATCACGGCTAAGTTGCCTCAAAACATCGAAGCTGCTTTCCGTAGCGAGATCGATTTTGAGCGTCGTAACTATATCCGTAAGAATCACTCTGCTACGCACTTACTGCATGCCGCTTTACGTAAAGTTTTAGGTGAGCACGTGCAGCAGAAAGGCTCTTTGGTAAACGAAAAAGTACTGCGCTTCGACTTCTCGCATTTCGCTAAAGTGGAAGATGCACAGATTCGTGAGATAGAGCATATCGTGAACGAGCGCGTGCGTCAGAGTATTCCACTGGAAGAACAGCGTAATGTGCCAATTGCAGAAGCGAAGGATATGGGAGCCACGGCTCTGTTTGGTGAAAAGTATGGCGAGTTTGTTCGTGTGATTGCTTTTGATCGTGAGCATTCCGTAGAGCTTTGTGGCGGCACGCACGTGTACAACACCGGTGAGATAGGCTACTTTAAAATAGTATCTGAGAGCTCAGTAGCGGCAGGCGTCCGTCGTATTGAGGCCATTACAGCTAAGGTAGCAGAAGACTTCGTGCAGGCACAGCTGGATGAGCTGCATGCTGTTCGTGAAGTGCTTAACACGCAAAGCAATGTTTCCGGTGCTGTTGAGAAGCTGCAGGAAGAAAATAAAGCCCTTCAGAAACAGCTAGAACAGTATGAACTGAAGCAGTTGAGCAGCCTGAAAGATTCTTTAGCGCAAAATGCACAACAACTGGATGGTATAAACCTGGTAGCTGAGCAGGTGGAGGTAAGTTCATCGGACTACTTGAAGAAGCTGGCATTTGATATGCGCCAGGTAATAGATAACTTAGTGCTGGTTCTTGCTGCTGAAATAGATGGTAAACCACAAATCGCTGTTATGCTATCTGATAACCTGGTTGCTGAAAAGAACATGAACGCCAGCCAGATGGTGCGTGAACTTGCCAAGGAGATTCAAGGCGGTGGCGGTGGCCAGCCATTTTATGCAACTGCAGGCGGTAAGAACGCTGCAGGTCTTGCGGCAGTGCCGGGTAAGGCAGTAGAATTAGTTAAAAGCATACTATAATTGCATGCTTATGGCTACTGAAACTATAAACCTGGATAAAGCGAGAACATTGTATTATGTCATCTTTTATTCATTTATATTTTCAAATATAGGCTATTCATTAACACGGGTTTCGGTTATAAAAGGCGATTTTGCTTCATTATTTCCCTTTTTCCCGGCTGTTATTGGGTTTATAGCTTCGCCTATTGGCTTATATTATATATTAAAGAGTTATTAAAAAAAAGAAGATAACCAAAAGCAAAAGAAGGTTTATCTGATAGGTATAGGGCTGGCAAACATAATCACTTTAGTAGTACTACTGCTATTGATTATATTAGGCCCAGATTTTATGACATTATAATCTATACTTAACAGGTACTAGATAAATTAAAATGGATAAAGCGATAAGAGATAAATACCAAGCAATTATTGGCCTGGAAGTGCACGCGCAATTATTAACAGAGAGCAAGGCCTATTCATCCGACTCTACCGAGTATGGCATGATGCCTAACACTAACTTAAGTGTGATTACACTTGGCCATCCTGGTACGCTGCCACGCATAAATAAAAGAGTGGTGGAAATGGCCGTGAAAATGGGCTTGGCAACAAATTGCGACATCACGCGCTACAACATCTACGCACGCAAGAACTATTTTTATCCCGATCTGCCAAAGGGCTACCAAATCACCCAGGATAAAACACCTGTGTGTACCAACGGCAATATTTCTATAAAAGACGCAGATGGGAACGACAAGCAAATCGGCATCACGCGTATCCACATGGAAGAAGATGCGGGTAAGTCCATGCACCTGCCTGGTGAAATAGAAACCCTCGTTGACTTCAACCGTGCGGGGGTACCGCTTATTGAGATCGTTTCTGAGCCAGACATTCGTGATTCTGTAGAGGCCTACAACTACCTGACAGAGATCAAGCGACTGGTGAAGTACCTGGATATTTGTGATGGTAATATGGAGGAAGGGTCTCTGCGTTGTGATGCTAACATTTCTGTAATGTTAAAGGACTCTCCGCTTTGGGGCACTAAAGTAGAGGTAAAGAACATGAACTCTTTCCGAAATGTGCAGCGTGCTATTGAGCATGAAATTGAACGCCAGATCATGGTGCTTGAAAACGGAGGCAAAGTAGAAGGTGAAACCCGAAACTTTGATGCTAATACAGGTGCTACGACAGCCATGCGTTCTAAGGAGACACTTAATGATTATCGTTATTTCCCGGAGCCGGACCTGCCACCTCTTGTAATAGAACACGAGTGGCTTGAAAGTGTTCGTGCCGCCATGCCTAGCCTTCCGCAGGAGCTCTACAACCGTTTCGTGAACGAACTGGGACTACCAGAGTATGATGCTGCCGTTTTAACTGATGCCAAAGAAATAGCTTTATACTTTGAGGAGCTTTGCAAGGAAACCAACAACTACAAAGCTGCATCTAATTGGATGATGGGTCCGGTTAAGTCTTACCTGAACGAACTTCAGCTGCATATCAAAGACTTTCCTTTAGCTCCTGTGCAGGTTGCACAGCTTATAGCACTAGTGGATGATAACAAAGTAAGCCATTCCGTAGCTTCTAAAAAGATATTCCCGTACATGCTGGAAAATCCTGCTTCCACTGCTCAACAAGTGGCGGAAGAGCAAAACCTGATGCAGGAATCTGATTCAGGGGAATTAGCACAGATCATACAGGAGGTCTTAGCTGCCAACCCGGCTAAGGTAGAAGAATACAAGGCTGGCAAGCAGTCATTAATTGGCATGTTTATGGGAGAGATAATGAAGAAGACGAAGGGTAAGGCTGACCCTAAAGTAGCAAATCAGCTTCTCCGCGAAGGTTTAAATGCTTAAACACAGGCTTATGAAATTCAAAAACATCATGCTGGCAGCTTCTGCTGCCGCTGTAATGGCCAGCTGCCAGGGAAACAAATCTGCCTCCAATGAAGGAAACAACTTTACAGTTGAAGGTAAATTTGAGAATGCCACGGCAAAGCAGGTATACTTATACGAATTAACGGAGCAGGAATTTGTTCCGCGCGATACTGCTGAGTTGGAAAAGGATGGGTCCTTTAAATTTAAAGGAAAGGTGCAGGAGCCAACTTTTTACCGGATTGCCATGGATCAGCAAAATGGAATTATGCTGGTTCTTGATAGTGGCAAGATCAAATTGGCTGCCAATGCTCAGGATTTAAACGGCACTGTAAATATCGAAGGATCAGAGGATTCCGAACTCTTCCAGCAGCTTAACAAGCTTGTTAATGAGTCAAGGATGAAGCAGGTTGAGTTGGAGCAACGATTTAATAAAGCCATGCAGGAGGGTAACGAAGCAGAGGCAGAGAATATACGCCAGGAATACCTGGTACTTCAACGAAGCGTTAAGGATTTTATCGCACAGCATCCTGGTTCAGTAGTCTCTGCATTTGGTACGGCCAGTCTCATCGATCCGGTTAATGACTTTGCCTTTGCCGATAGCATGGCAACGCTGTTCAGCCAGAATATCCCTGATTCAAAGTACACTACAATGCTTAACGAGCGCCTGAAGCCCTACAGAAGTACGGCAATAGGACAAACTGCTCCTGATTTCGCCTTGGCAACTCCGGAAGGAGATACAAAGTCTCTTTCGTCTCTGAGAGGCAAATATGTACTTATCGATTTTTGGGCCAGCTGGTGCGGTCCTTGCCGCAAAGAAAATCCAAACGTTGTAAAAATGTACAACAAGTATAAAAACAAGGGAGCAGGCTTCGAGATCTTTGGAGTGTCCCTGGACCAGTCAAGAGATAAGTGGTTGGCTGCTATCGAGAAAGATCAACTAACCTGGCCCCATGTTTCTGACCTGAAAGGATGGGAGAGCAGTGCTGCACAACTCTATAATGTAACTGCTATACCACAGACAGTGCTTCTGGATCCGGAAGGAAAAATCATAGCAAAGGGTTTAAGAGGAGAGGACCTGGAAAATAAATTGGCCTCGTTGCTGAAGTAAGTTACTTAGCATAACCTCAACAAAAAAGCCTGTCTTTCCTAGACAGGCTTTTTTGTTGAGGTATGTAAAACAGGTACTACAAAAACACCTGTTGAAGAGCCCCCCATAGAAGTTTCTTCTGCTCCACATCGTTCTCTATCTTCTCAAGTGCAAGAGAGAAAACAACAGGGACATCACCTACTTTCACAGGATTATATAGAGTGAACTTCTCATGTGGCAGGTCTGTGTCCAGCCTACTTGCAAAGCTGATAATATAATTAACCTCCATCTCTCTTTTAAGATCCTCAAACTTAGCTATAGCTCCGAAAACATTGTTTAAGTAAGCCACATCATCAGATTTAAGACCAATGGCCGAAAGTATCTTTTGGAGAAAGCCAAGCTGCGGTAATTTCTGAAACTCCTCCTCCTGAACAGTAACCAGAATAACTACCCCTTTATTGTTTTTACCAATACAACGGTATTTACCGGAAGGGGCAGCAGTTTCTACTTTAGGAAGTTTTGGTAAAGCTGGTGTCTGATGTACAGTAGAACTAGCTTTAGCAGTAGCAGCAGGTTTCTCTACAGCCGGTACTGTTTCAGCATTCACGGCTTTAGTCTCACCTGAATTAACTGGCGCAGCATCATCTCCCTCCACCTTGTAAACAGTTTCGGGAATGAAATTCCTCAGGAACTCCATACTCAGATGCTCTGCCTGCAGTCCTGCCATATTAGTTGCCCTGGGCGTCTTCTTTGATATCAAAAATTGACCGTAATTCATTTGCCTCGCTAGGCTTCATACGTCCGGCCAAAACCAAACGAAGCTGACGGCGGCGCAAGGCTCCGTCATATAGCCTGATCTCTTCCTCAGTCTCAGGTATTGCTTCAGGCACATCAATCGGGTTCCCTAATTGGTCTACCGCCACAAAGGTAAAGAATGCCTGGTTAGACATCATTTTTTTACCACTAGGGATGTCCTCCGCATACACAACGATATGCACTTCCATAGAGGAGTTGAAAGCACGTGTTACTTTTGCTTCCAGTGTAACAACATTTCCGAGCTTTATACTTTCTGTAAACGAAACATTATCTACAGAGGCAGTTACAACAATTCTGTTCGAATGTTTCTGTGCCGCAATAGCCGAAACAATATCCATCCAGTGCATCATGCGGCCACCCATCAGGTTGTGCAGCGTGTTGGTGTCGTTTGGTAACACCAACTCCGTCATGATAACATAGGAGTCCTGTACTTTTTTCTGTTTACGCATTTCTTTTATGCCTTATTTGATGGCGTAAAGATACACGCACCAAGCCGAAGTATAAAATATACTTACAATGTCACGGAAAAAATCAGGAGCTGTTGTCTTATTTGCTTGCCTGGCTAAACTTTAACTCGTAGCCACTCTTCGCTAAAAAGGCATCGTAGTCAGTAATATCCAGCATCTCTTTTATTGCCTGCTTCTTGTTTTCAGAGTTTTTGTAGTAGGCTTCACAGATTTTATAGCCAATGTAGTACCCCAAATCCCCGGGCCTATCTTTACTTTTTAAACCGTTATACAACCAATTACTTAAATCAGTACCATGCATTTGACTCCTGAACTCAAGCCATAGTTCTCGTTCGTGTGCATTACCATACGAATGTATATGCTTATTAATATTACTCCGCGTTACCAGTTCACCCAGAAAATCAGCTGCGCCCTCGCCAATACTTTTCTTCAAAAGTGTGTTCTCCAATCCATCATAGCCTTTTTGTAGCACATGCACCATCTCATGAACAACCACAACATCGATTGCCTCAATGGGGCGTAACACGGATAAAAGCCAGGGATTCAGCTCATGCTTTGGTGTTTCAGGATAAAACCCAAACATATCTACGCCAACAATTGGATCTGTCTTGATAGTACCTGCAGAGTTAAGTGCACCAATTACAAAATAGACTTTGGGTATGTCTGTATCAGGATATAACTTTTTTAATCGTTTGTAGTGTTTGCTTAAACGGGGAAGAATTTCTTGGAGCTTTGGGGTGTGGTTGCGCAGGTAGGTGTAGTAGCTGCGATGCTGGTTTATTGTCTCCTGCAAGTAACTGGCACTTTGGATTCGGCCCTGCATAAATTGTTCGACACCCGCTGAAGCTTTGTTCAGGTACTCCTGCTCTAAAATAGCAACAGAGTCTTGTTTTGATTCTGCTCCTTTCAACTTGTCAAATGCCTTCCAGAACAAGGAGACATCTGAGTAAACGGCTTCAAACTCTTGTTGTGCGTGGCATAGCGAGGATGTTAAAAAGGAGAGGGCTAAAATTGTGAGAATTCTTTTCATAGTTAATTTAGTTTTTGTAAATGACAAAAACCAAAGCCTATGGTTGCTTCTCACCAGCAAATAAAATTCATTCTCTTAGATAAAGCAACTACTGCTACAGATTATCAGACTCCCAGCCAGACTTGCCCAGAAGAGGAACAAATTTGAAGTTGGAAAACTCTTCCTTTGTGAACTCATCATGCTCCACACGGGTGATACGCATCATTTTTTGACTGCTTTCATTACCCACAGGTATTACCAGAATGCCACCCACATTTAGCTGCTGTACAAGTGTTTTAGGTATTCCGGGTGCACCGGCTGTGACAATAATTTTATCATAGGGTGCATGCTTTGGTAAACCTTGTGAGCCATCGCCATGGAAAGTGTGCGGCTTTAAACCATACTTCCGGAAAAACATCAAAGCTTTTTCGTAGAGCGCACGGTTGTATTCAATTGTATAAACATTGGGAGTTATCTGCAGTAATATGCTGCACTGATAGCCGGAGCCGGTACCTATTTCCAGCACCTTATCTGTAGGTTTCAGTTCCAATAACTCTGTTTGAAAAGCTACGGTATAGGGTTGGGAAATAGTCTGCCCCTCCCCAATAGGAAATGCTTTATCCTGGTAGGCCTGCTCCACAAAGGCTTTTTCAAAAAAGAAATGACGCGGAACAGCTTCTATAGCTGCCAGTACACGTTCATCCCTGATTCCCTTTTCACGCAACTGGTTCACTAAAGCCCGGCGCATGCCTTTGTGTTTGTAGGTGTCTGTTTGCATTTCTTAAAATTAGAGCTGTATAAGGTTTGAACAGATTTGTTTATACTTCTTATACTGTACTGCTTTGATAAGTTTGCGAAAATAAGCATCTGTTTTGTATATCTCCTCTCATTTTTACAATTAAGGACCCATGGAGCAACATAGAGCCCAGAATGTTGTTAATTTTGACAATCAAAAAGAAGATAACCATGTTTACAGGAATAATAGAGGCGCTAGGCCGCGTAAGGGATGTTCGCCAGGAAAATACAAATAAACATTTTACCCTTACATCACCGTTTACGCATGAACTCAAAATTGATCAAAGCGTGGCACATAATGGGGTTTGCCTAACTGTAGTTAGTATAAAAGCGGATGAATATGTGGTGACGGCCATTGATGAAACCCTACAAAAAACAAACCTCGGCCACCTGAAGGCAGGTGACGTCGTTAACCTGGAGCGTTGTATGGTTGCCAACGGCAGATTTGACGGGCATGTAGTACAGGGACATGTTGATCAGACAGCCATTTGTGAATCGGTTGAAGATGAGAACGGAAGCTGGGTCTTCACTTTTAAGTATGATGCCAGCAGTGGCAACGTTACCGTAGAAAAAGGATCTATCTGTATTAACGGCATCAGCCTAACGGTTTTCAACTCAAAAAAAGATTCTTTTTCTGTAGCCATCATTCCCTATACCTACGAGCATACCAATCTTCATCAGGTAAAAGCCGGTGACACCGTAAACCTGGAATTTGACATTATTGGTAAATACGTGGCAAGACTCTTAGGAAAATAAGAAGAGCAGGCATGGAAGAGGAGGGAACAGGGGCATTTTTTATCTTTTCACCTCTTATTCTTTACCTTTAATCAACAACAATACGATGGTAGCTTACGCCATAGCCTCCCCAGATACCCAATCCGCCCTTGATGTTAGAGCGGGTAGTATTGGGCGAACCAATGGGGCTCCCGTTACTATTCTGCTCACCCTCCAGCGTGTTCCAGAATCGGAAGTGCGCCAGATCTATCGCGGCCCATCGTACAATAATAGTGTCTCCTTTGCCGAAGTAGCTGTATAGTTCTTGATTTACTTCTTTTTGCCCCCGCGGCTCCCCTCGATCCAAAGGAAATACGATGGTACCCCCATTAACGAGTTCATCATTGAACACAGAACTAAATAGGCCGGGATAAAAAGGCTCCTGGTTTCGCTTTGTGAAATATCGCACACTATTACCTAAGGTATCAGGATCTACATAACGGTAGTAAAGGATCTTCAGGCTATCCTCAGCCGGATCAGGGTGTGGCATCAACCAGAGAGAATCGATGGGATTAAGATTTGGAATTGTGGTTGTGGAAGTAAGAACCCGCCCTTCATGGCTGATACGCAAGCCATAACTTTCTCCTATTTCTCCTACTAATTCATCAGTAGAATACACATAAAAGGGAAACTGGCCATTGCCATTCAACAAGGCTGGAGGCAAGCCAAACTGAAGTGCTATGGCTTCTTTCAATGATTCAGAAAAGCCAGGCGAGGCTATCTCTTTTAGAACATAGCTTTGACCGCCGTTTGTTACAACAACCTGGGCATTATGAACAAAGGCATCTTCTAAGGCATCAGGTGAAGTAGCCGTAAAAACAGGGACTGATCTTGTCAGCATCACCACAGGAGGCAACCCTTGCTCAATATGCCCCTCTACCACTAATTTTTCTTCACCGGCAGGAATATCGAGTGTCAAATCTTCTTCGCAGCCTGCCAGGAGAAACAGAATCAGGATTGATAATATATACTTTAACTTCTTCATGTTATTTCCAGGTGAAGTTCCAGGTAACTGAGGGTAATGGAAAAGGTATAATGGAAACCTTCTTTGCCTGCAATGTTACTTCCTGGTTAAAAGAATTTCCTTCGTTATCAATATAATACAAGAACGGATTGCGCCTTCCATAGACGTTATAAATGGAGAAGGTCCAGCTGGACTGTATGTTATTTTTTCTTTTTGATTCCAGCGTGGCTGCTAAATCAAGGCGGTGTGTGGGTTCCATCCGGAAACTGTTTCTATCCCCGTACTGGTACACTACACTTCCTTCTATAAAATAACGCCTTACGGGTAGTGTGGTAGCCTGTCCTGTTCCATAAATAAAAGTACTGCCTAAAGTCCAGCGGTCGCTTAGTTTATAGCTAGCTACCAGGGAGAGGTCGTGCCGGCGATCAAAGCGGGCAGGAAAAGATGCACCTTGATTAAGGTCAGGGAAAGCGCGGGTAGTACGGGATAGGGTATAGCCCAGCCAACCCTGCAGGTCACCAAAATTTTTCCGCAAAAACAACTCAATTCCATAAGACTCTCCACTACCAGAGACGAATTCATATTCCAGGTCCCTGTTGGCTGGCCCGGGAGCAAAACCTTCGCGGTACTCCAGCTGGTTTTCCATTTCCTTGTAATAAATTTCTACTGAGCCCTCAAATTGATTGTCGGCTATACTTCTGAAATAACCTAGGGCATATTGGGTGGCTTTCTGAGGCTCTATGATCGCAGAACTTGGCACCCAAACATCCAGCGGGAGGGTAGTATAGGCATTAGAAACGAGGTGCAGGTATTGCGCAGAACGGGTAAAGGCACCTTTAAAGGAGCTGCTTCTGTTTATTTCATAACGCAGAGACACGCGGGGTTCAAACGTATGAAAGGATTTAACACGCTCGCCGCTATCAAATTGCGTTGAATCAACAGCCTGTTGGTTCTCATTAAACTGGTAAAAATTGAAAGGTCCTACCTGTATAAAATGGCTACTCCGCAGGCCCAGGCTCACTAACAGTTTATCTGTAACGTTCCAATCATCAGATATGTAGAATGCTGTTTCATGGGCAAATTTTGTCTTTATGCGGCTGGTATTAAAGCTTGCTCCTTCCAACCCCTCTGCCTGCCCTGTTCTTGGGCGTAGCTTATGATAGGTATAGTTAACCCCATACTGCAATTGATGCCGCACATTCGGTGTATATTCAAAATCGAGGTTGAAGCTATAATCACGTACTCCTGTTTGCACCAGGGTGGTGAAGCCACCATACTCCCAGTTAAACTCAAAGTCGTAGTGACTTAGCACAGCAGAGGCATTCATAAAGTGCCTGTCACTAAAAAGGCGGTTCCACCGAAGCGTTGCACTGCTGTTGCCCCAGAAGAAATTGGATACAAACCGACCGTCAGAGAGCTTAAACTGCCCCTCATCCCGTCCGTAATAGCCACTCAGGTAGAGTCTGTCTTTATCGGACATCCTATATGTTACCTTTCCATTCAAATCGTAAAAATGGTAAGGTACACCACCCTGTTCCGTATTCTTTAGAAAAGGCTCTGTAAGGACATCCACATAAGTTCTCCTGCCTGACACTATGAAAGAAGCCTTCTCTTTGGCGATAGGGCCTTGTACTGTTAATCTGGATGCAATCAATCCTATGCCTCCATCTGCCTGAAAAGCAGAAATATTGCCATCTTTCATTTCCACATCCAGCACAGAGGACAATCTCCCCCCGAACCGGGCAGGCATGTTTCCTTTGATGAGGGTAGTGTTTTCTATGGCATCGCTGTTAAACACAGAGAAAAAGTTAAACAAATGCCCGGGGTTGTAAACTGTTGCTTTATCCAATAGCACCAGGTTCTGATCAGCACCGCCGCCACGTACATAAAACCCCGTATTTCCTTCTCCACCAGACTGCACCCCAGGAAAAAGCTGTACAGTCTTCAAAATATCCGTTTCGCCGAAGAGCACAGGCAGGGATTTGATTGTCTCCATAGGCAGCTCTAACTGCCCCATGGCGGTGCCCTCCGCAAGCGGAGGCTGTCGTTTAGCAATTACTTCTACTTCCTGTACATCATATACAGTGGGCATGAGCTGCAGCCTCAGGTTCAGGTTTTGATTTAGTTGTACTGCCTGCTCCCGGGCATCATAGCCTAAGGACTTCACAACAACGGTGTAAGAGCCTGCAGGGGCTGAAAGAGAAAAGCGACCAGATGCATCTGTCACAGCACCTGTTGCCTGCCGCTCTTTAAGGTAAACTGTAGCGCCTACTATTGCTTTTCCGGTCCCAGAATCCAGCACAAGCCCAGACAATGTTAATTTGTCCTGAGCGGAAACAGTACCCCAAAGCAGGAGCAGCACCATGCTCGAAATAAAAGAATATATGGAGTTTCGCAAACCTTTTGGCAGTAGTAATACAGAGAGAACAACACCCTCTCTTAAAGGTTTAACGCACAAAAGAGGGGTATTTGTTCAGAAGAATGGTGTAACCTAATGAGCTGACATAAGCAAGGAAAGAGCCTAGTAAGGCACCACCTATAATATCACCCGGAAAATGAACGCCAAGGTAAATACGGCTGTAAGATACGATGACTGCCCATACCACCAGCACGATCTTGAACACCAGGTACCGGTCTGATAAAATCAGGTTAAAAAAAACTGCGAGCGCAAAGCTGGTTGAGGCGTGTGAAGACATAAATCCAAAGCGCCCCCCACAACCTTTCACCAGGTTTACAAATTCAGCTAGCGTAGGATCATGGCAGGGGCGGAGGCGGAGAAAGTACGGCTTAAATACTCCTGATGCCACAAAATCAGCCAGACCAATAGCTACAACAGCCATCAGCAGCATAAATATGCTCTGTTTGCGGTAGCGCCACACCAGGTAGCCGATAATGCCGAGGTAAAAAGGTATCCAGACAAGCTTCTCTGAAACAAAAACCATGATCACGTCCCAAAAAGGGCTCTGCATGTCGTTCAGGTATACAAATAGCTCTTTATCCAGTTGCTCCAGTGCTTCTACCATTTTTTTCTACTGCACGTTTAGCCAGTCAATATCCTTTTTCAGGTAAGCCTGTGTATGCTCTTCAGGACTGCCTGGTTCAGGGGTAAAGTTGTAGTGCCAGGAAGCATGAGTTGGCAGGCTCATCAGGATAGACTCAATACGTCCTTTGGTAAGAAGACCGAATTTGGTACCACGGTCATATACCAGGTTGAATTCTACATAGCGCCCCCTGCGTATCAGTTGCCACTGTTTTTCACGCTCACCATAAGGGAGGTCACGGTTCTGGTTGATGATGGAAGTATAAAAAGGCGCAAAAGCATAAGCAACATCCTGCACAAAGGCAAATCGGTCTTCCAGAGTAAATTCATCAGTGGCCATAAGTCTGTCAAAGAATATACCGCCTACACCTCTAGTTTCCTCACGGTGTTCATTATAAAAATAATCATCAGCCCATTTCTTAAATTCAGGGTAATAACTTGGGTGATGCTTATCACAGACAGCCTTCATCTGCTCATGAAACTCTTTGGCTTGCTTAAGATCTACATAGACAGGAGTAAGGTCTATGCCACCGCCGAACCAGGCTTGTCCGTTACCCGCCTCAAAATAGCGTACGTTCATATGCGTGATAGGCACCATAGGGCTGTGTGGGTGCATAACTACCGATACACCTGTAGCAAAATAAGCAGGGTCAGGCATTTGCAGCATTTTCAGGAAAGCTTCTGAAAGTTCTCCCTGTACTGCAGAAAAATTAACTCCTCCTTTCTCCAACACATTACCTCCCTCAATTACCCTGGAAAGGCCACCACCTCCACTTTCATGCTGCCATTCATCAGTTTTAAAGGTGGCACCACCGTCACAGGTTTCTAAGGCCTGGCACAGGTCTTTTTGAAATTGGCGCATAAACGCCTCAACTTTATCTCTGAACATTTATCTTAACCGTAAGATGCTGGACACAAGGCACAAGAAGTAATATCCTATAGCTGCCCTGGTACGTTAATTAATAGCCGCCGCAAAAATACCGAATATTGGCGGGACAACCGAACATATGCCTGATTTTACTAAAAGGGGATAAATTCGTATTTTCGGGCAAAAGAAACTGTTTATATGTCTAAAGAAACCCTGGAAGCTGTAAAGCTGGATTTATACCTGCTAAAAAAAGCTTACCGACTGATGATAACTGCCAAAACATTGGCAGACACTTATGAAGAAAACAAGGCCATCTGCAGCAAATATGTACACAGTACCTCACGTGGTCATGAGGCAATACAGCTTGCAGCCGCTTTACAACTAAAGTCCTACGACTACGCCTCATTATATTACCGCGATGATTCTATCCTGCTCGGGATAGGGATGCAGCCCTATGAATTAATGCTGCAGCTAATGGCTAAAGCTGATGATCCTTTCTCTGGCGGACGTACCTACTATGGCCATCCTTCCCTAAAGCGGGAAGGTTTCCCAACCATTCCACATCAAAGCTCTGCAACAGGCATGCAGGCAATTCCGGCAACAGGTATGGCCCACGGCCTGTCTTACCTGGAAGGGCAGGGGCTGCTGCAGGGAGAGGAAAAGCCAGTAGTGCTTTGCTCCTTAGGGGATGGCTCTGTTACTGAGGGTGAGGTGGCTGAAGCGTTCCAGATGGCGGTGCTGAAAGGCTTACCGATCGTATACCTCGTGCAAGACAATGATTGGGGTATTTCTGCAACCGGAAAGGAAATGCGTGCCATGGATGCCTATGAGTACGCAGCCGGATTTAAAGGTATGGAGCGCCTGAGGGTAAACGGTTCTGATTTTGAAGAATCCTATGAAGGAATGCGTGTAGCTTTTGAATATGCGCGTAAACTGCGTCGTCCTATTTTAGTGCACGCCAAAGTTCCGTTGCTGGGGCACCACACTTCCGGGGTACGGCGCGAGTGGTACCGGGGCGATAACCTGAACCAGCATGCCATTGATGATCCGATTCCAAAACTGCGCCAGCAACTTTTGGATGCCGATGTTTCGCAGGATGAAATTGACCAGTTGGAGCAGGAGGCAAAAACTACTGTTGCCAATGATTACCAGCGGGCATTAGATGCGCCTGCACCTGACCCGTCTACTTTCGATCAACATGAATTTGCGCCAACTCCTGTAACGGAGGAGAGGGGAGAAAGAACACCTGCAGGAGCGGAAAAAGCCATCATGGTTGATGCGGCACTTCATGCAGTAGATGATATTCTTCGCACCTATCCGGAGGCACTATTCTATGGTCAGGATGTAGGTGGTGAGTTAGGTGGTGTGTTCCGGGAAGCGGCCCTGCTGGCTAAAAAGTATGGCGATGCCCGTGTATTTAACACTCCGATCCAGGAGGCCTACATTGTAGGCTCTACAGCGGGCATGTCTGCTGTAGGTGCAAAAGCTATTGTGGAAATTCAGTTTGCCGATTATATCTGGCCCGGAATAAACCAACTGGTAGAAGAGCTTTCGAAGAGCTGCTATTTATCAAACGGGCAGTTCCCTATCCAATCTGTAATTCGTGTACCAATAGGTGCCTACGGTGGAGGAGGCCCCTACCATTCCGGAAGTATAGAATCTACCTTATTAAACATCCGAGGTATAAAAGTGGTGTTCCCTAGTAATGCAGCCGATATGAAAGGCTTGATGAAGGCAGCATTCCTGGATCCAAACCCGGTAGTGATGCTGGAACACAAAGGTATTTATTGGTCAAAGGTTGCCGGAACGGAAGACGCTAAAACAGTAGAGCCAGACGAGAATTACATCCTCCCTTTGGGAAAGGCTAATGTTGTGCAGCAGGCTGATGAGAAGGAAATTCGCATGGGCAATAGTATAACGGTAATAACCTATGGCATGGGGGTTTATTGGGCTAAAACAGCCTCTAAGAATTATCCTGGAAGCGTAGAGATTGTAGACCTGCGGACCTTGAACCCACTTGATTATGAAACAGTAAAGGCCTCTGTAGAACGCCATGGGAAAGCACTGGTACTTACAGAGGAACCTTTGATGAACTCTTTCGCAGAATCATTAGCAGGACGCTTATCTAAGGATTGTTTCCAAAAGCTGGATGCGCCAATTTATACCTTGGGAGCTGCTAATCTTCCTGCTATACCATTGAATGTGGATCTGGAAAAGATGATGCTGCCAAACCCAGATAAAGTTGCCGAAGCCATGGAAGACCTTTTAAGTTATTAGAAAAGTCAGACTTATCCTGTAACAGAAAAGCCCTTGGAGAACCAGGGGCTTTTCTGTTACAGGAGTTACTGCTTTTTAAGTATCTGGAGCGTTTGCTTGGATTCTGTTCCTATCAACTCAAGGAAAAGAAAGCCAGCTGGTAACCGGCTTGTATCTAAAAGGTGAATTTTTCCTCCATCCACCGTACTGGTTTGTTTCACTTTCCGGCCACTGGCATCATGTACATTAAGTTCATACACACCATTAGGTAGCATAGATAAATCCAGCTTAAGAAGATCTGATGATACGGGATTAGGATAAGCTACTGCTTTTGCACGAGGGTCTTTTGCAGCTACATAAACCATTTTTACATTGCTATAGCTAAAGCTGTAGTCTGTATCTACTTGCTTAAGGCGATAATAAACTACACCTGCAGGCGCTTCACTATCCAAGTAGCTATAGCTGATTTTACTGTGAGTTGTACCCTTCCCGGCAATCTGCCCGATCTCTTCGAAAACCTTTCCATCTGAACTCCTCTCCACCACAAAGAATTTATTATTCAACTCCATAGCGGTACTCCAATCGAGCCGTACACCTTCATAATCCGGTTTTACTTTAAAGGAAGCTATGGTAACGGGTAACACACCCATATTGCACTCATAGGTGAATACAAGCGACTCGTTTTTAGTAAAGGTATACCCGTAGGTCCAGGTATTTAGGGTATATCCATTACCATCATCAGCACTGGCACCCCATAAATGTGCGCCTGTATTTGCATTTACACCATTAAGTTCTCTCTGTGTTGCTAACGGAAACTTGGATGATGGCAGGTTACTATCATCCCAATAAAGCAGGTCATTTACTGTACTCGGAACAGGCCTTACGTTTTCAGACTTAAAGCCGGAAGCGTTTCCTTCCGCATCAAAAACAGGAAAGTTCATGGGAGAGGTGTAACTTTTATAGGTGTAATCCAGCCTGGTTCCACTCGGTACTATATTGCCATAGGCATCCTTTCCATCCCAGACCAGTTTATTTGTTCCAGCTTCAAAGGTTTTCTCTATTAATACATCTGCAGTGTTGGGCTTATACCCATCTGCATTCACATCAATCTGAACCATGAAATTAGAAGGGACTCCGGCGTTACTTATGAAAGCTACCTTAGGCTGTTCTGCTTCACATATACTTTCAGCGGAAAAAGAGAATTTTGGATCCGGCGCACTAGGCCACATTTCCTCGTCAGGGTTGTTAACAAAATTGAGGTACTCAGAATAGTCTGACTGCACTAACTGGCTTTTGCGCCTTTCCTGAAAAGTAGTGCCATACTGGGACGTGGAGCCATACTGGTTGGTTACAAACCGAAATCCAAAGGGCCTCATACCGGCAAGGGTTATTTTCTTAACATAGTATGTTGTGCCGTCCAGCTGGTTTGGGATAAGGGGGTAAAAGGCAAATGTGCTGGAAAGGACATTTGCAGATGCCCCTGCCGTAAAAGACCACTGCTTTGAAAATAGCCTTCCTGGCATTTCTTTTCCGTTGGGGTCAATAACTGTTAAATCCCACAGGTCATACCAGCTTTTCTTTTGTTTCGGATGCATACTCTCTTCACCTACTTGAGTAAACTCCAGGTAAAAGTCCTGCATAGCTCCAGTGGTATTGGTATAGGAGAGAGCATTGTACCCGTCAGTCCTTCCACCATAGTTAGGGCCATTCATTACTTCTGCAGCCGTTTTGATCACTCCATTTTGGGGAGCAGTTTTATTCCCTTGCCCTGTTGGAATATTTTCTAGCAGTTTACTTTGATTAACGCTAGACTGGTCGCGTAAGAGCGTAGTGGTTTGCACAGTAGTGCCAACTCCAGTGCCATACTTAAGTGTTAGAATCAGATCATTTTGATTGGCAGAAGCTTGATTGGTAGAAGTCTCGTTTGTTATTCTCCTTCTTACACCATAGTAAACCGTTTCATTTGGCTTGAGCCGGACGTACATCCGGTAGTCTTCTATAAATTCAGCACCATTGTAGGACCATGTATTGGGTTTCAGGAAACCATATGAAATAGTCTGATTCCCATTATCGTCGTGCTGTAAATAGCCTACTGTTGTATTAGCTTTATCAGTAGTTCCATTTGTTGTAATGTGGGGGGTAAGCTGCTTAGATCCTTCACCAAAAACAAGGGAAGGCATGCATAATATGCAGCAAATCAGGGTGCGTAAAGTTTGTTTCATGGGGTGTGTGGCGTATAAGTAGTATATCTCTGTAAAATGTAACTGTATTCACATTGTTACCTACTTCAAGGATATACCCATCGCTTCAACCAAACCTGATATCCTCCCTAAAATTATATATCCTAAATAGAAAAAGAAATATTTTAGTTAAAATATTTTGAAAGGATCTGAAATGAGTTGTAGAGGAAATTTTAGATTGAAATTCGGAATCGCTTATATTAAGCTACAAACTAACATTTTACAATTATTCGTTAAGCAATAGGGTAGACTTTTAACAGATATCCCTGTTTTGTTAAACTTATATTAACAAAACAGGGATATCTGTTAAATACAATTTTAGATAAATTTAATCACCTATTTGATCTGAGAAACAGGATTGGACTTTTAAAGAGGATATAAGAGAACTACTTAGAATGGATAGCCAATACCTATGTTAAGGGAGGTCTGGTTATTACGAGTAAAAATCTGTGAGAATTTAAATTCATCAAATACAAACCTGCTACCATTCGCCACGGTAGGGTCATACACTTTAGTTGCCAGATCGAACCTTAGCACCACTACTGATAAATCAAAGCGAATGCCGAATCCTGTACCCACTCCGAGCTCTTTGTAAAAACGGTTAAACTCAAAGTTAGCTCCCGGCCTGCTGGCATCTTTCTCCAGAAGCCACACATTACCGGCATCCACAAAGAATGCACCGTTCAGAAAGCTAAACATATTAAAGCGATATTCAACACTTCCTTCCAGCAACACTTCCCCCGGTTGCTCATTTAGAATAACATCTTCTCCATCAACGGTGGTAGTAGCTGGAAAAGAGCCAAGGCCTAAGCGCCTTGACTGCCATGCCCGCACACTGGATGCACCACCTGCAAAAAAGTGCTTATCATAGGGCAATACCTGTGAGTTAAAAAGGGGAGAAGCCACTCCTGTGTTAATACGATAAGCGAAAACCCTCTGGTTTCCTAGCGGAATGTAGCGCCTGTAATCCGGATTAAGTTTAGCATATTGAAAGGTTCTCAGATCACCTATGTTCACATCAAGCCCCAACTCCTGTGTTAACCCTCCGACTTCCACCAGCGTCCGAAGATAACGGGCGTTTTTGGACTGGGTAAAGTCGTTGGTATTATAAATGAAATTAAAGGAGATGAATGAGATAAATCCACTCTTAAAGCTTTCGGCTAGCGACCTGTTCCCTCTGATGATGTTATCCTGCTCCAGTCTTCTTTGAAAGGCATCAGATATGCGCCCTACCCGAACTATATTTATGTTCACCGGAGAGAAAATATATTGCATGATCGGGGGCTGCAAAGGTGTGCGGGACCGCTGCCAGATATAGTCCAGACCTAATTCGTAATTAGAGCGCTGGTACTCCCTGCGGTCTTCGTTAGCGTAACCGGAATAAAACCTGGTACGTGGGCTAAATTCAGAAAGCAGGTTCTTATTGGTAAAAGGCACCAGTATAACCGGGAATGACAACGCAACACTACCACCAAATTCCTTGATCATAACAGTTTCATCATCGTCCGCTATACCAATCTGAGCTTCGTACCCGCCACGTAGACCAATATCTAAGTTCTCAGCACCTCCAAACACATTCCTTACCCTAAGCCTGATTGATGAAAATGGTCCAGGCCGGCGCTCTGTAAAGTTCATACCCAGTTCCGTAGTTTCCTGGAATTTTTTCGCCGGCACTGCATTGATAAAGGCATTCAGGTAATAGGTAGAATCAGAATCCTGTACTTTATTGTAAAGCACCTTATTAAACTGAAACACATCCAGATTAGAAAGTTTTCGCTGGGTAGTGGCTGTCCGGAGCTGGCTATAAAGCTGACCCGGATAAACATCCACTTTCTTATCAAGGATTTCCGGAGAATACTTATGCCTGTAGGCTACATAGTCTATCCCTTTGTATGATATGGTATCACGTGGTATTCCGAATCGGTCAATATCGGTTTTAAAATATACATCCTTAATCTCGTATACCTTGTGCCTCCCTTGTTCCGGATTTTGTATTATGGTGGTGACCTGAGCTGAATTGTCTGTAAAGCTTGTGTCAACCTCAAACTCTATATAAGCCCGGGCAAAGTCATAGTAACCCCGGTTCTTAAGTAAGTTATAAAGCCGGTCACGCTCCAGGCTCAGTTCATCTTCATCGTAAATCTCCCCTAATTGCAATAAGGATCTTGCAGCGTTCTCCTTCACAAGATTAAGTATGGTTGTATCAGGGATATCAAATTTAAACTCTGAATATCGGTAAGGTATATTCTCATCTATGTTGATGGTAACATAAACAAGCTTTTCATCTTTGATTTCTTTAGTGAAATCAGCTTGGTGGTTGAAGTACCCTTTGGAGTTCAGGTAGATGTCAATCTGGTCCATGGTGCGGGCCATGGCTAAAGAGTCATAGATGGCTGGTGGCTCGCCAAGCTGCATTAAAAAGTTACCTTCCTTTTTCTTGTCCTGTAAACGATCTATGCGAGCATCAAACTTGGCGCGGATCTTTTGTACCTCGGCAGAGTCTGTTCCGGCTTCCTTGATTTTTCTGGCCTGCTTTGCCTGTGCTTCCTCTATTCTCTCCTGAATTTTTTGCGGATCATAAAACTTTTTACCGAAGTTATAAAGCGCCAGGTAAGGAGCGGAGCCGAGCACTAAGCGGTTGGGTTCCTGCTGGTAAAGCGCCTGAATAGCAACAGGATCGACTTTATTAAGGCCCACTGGCTCAATGCCCACCAACAGCTTTTCATCCTCGCCCAAATACCGGGTAGGGATACAACCGGAAAGGCAGAAAATTGTAATTGAAAGAGCGTATATGTATACTCGTGATCTCAAACTTCTATCGAGCTATGTTGTCTAAAGCAGTTGTAAAGTACATTAAATCGTTGCAAGTAAAAAAATACCGGAACCAACACCAAGCCTTTGTAGTGGAGGGCGCAAAAAGTGTGCTTGAATTGCTTCATTCGGATTTTGAGGTACAACACTTATTTATAACCGAAACTTTTTACAACGAACATACAGATACGCTACGGAAAGGGTTTAACTATGAAATTGTAAAGGAAGAGGAGCTGGTACAAGCAGGCACCTTTTCAAGTAACAACGCCGGCCTTGCTGTTGCAGGTATGCGCCGGCTGCCTCAACTTAAGCTAAAAGCTCACGAACTGGTCATTGCCCTCGATGATATTCGTGACCCTGGCAATTTAGGAACAATAATTCGTATTGCCGACTGGTATGGCATTGACAAAGTTATTTGCTCTGAAACCTGTGCCGACTTTTACAACCCCAAGGTTATTTCAGCTTCCATGGGTTCTTTTACAAGAATTGGCGTTTACTACCTCGATTTGCCTGCATGGTTAAAGGAACAAACTAATACTCGTAAGATTTATGGGGCGTCTCTGGCCGGTGAAAATCTACATGCTATGCCCCTTAAGCCCGAGGGGATCGTGGTATTGGGAAATGAGGCTAATGGAATACGTCCCGAGGTAGCAAAGCAGGTAAACCAACTGATTAAAATTCCAGCATTCGGGAAGGCTGAGTCTTTAAATGTTGCCACTGCTACAGCCATTATTATTGACAATTTCATGCGAAATACTGAACATTAAAAAAGGGGCCCTTAAGCCCCTCTTTTTACTCACCTTTTCACAAACAATATTCTTTTAGTTTAACAGTCGAAGACCAAAGCTGATGACGTTTGCCTGAGGACCTCTGTTTTCTTTGAACAGGTCGTTCATGTTATACTTCACAAACAGATCCAGTCCACCGTATCCGATCACACCTTCCAGACCATACTGGAAATCGCTCAGGTTGAAGTTATCTCGTGCCTTGTCCTTTTCTGAACGTCCGTCTTCTTCGAACTTAAGTTTTGTATGGCTGCCTAAGCGGTAGCCGGCAAATCCACCTGCACCTATTTTAAAACCGTCTTTTCCTCCATCGCGCTTAAATTTGAGCATTGGCATAAGCGGTATGTTAACAGAGGAGTGTGTTAGCTTAGACTTTTCAAAATTCCTGTCAGGCACTACTACAAAGCTGGTTACATTGTTATTGTCAACAACGATCACATCCTCGTCGAACATGTAGTTGTTAAAGGCGAACTCTAATCCTGTTACCAAATAGAAAGGGCTCTTGCGGCCACCAATCTGTGAGTTCAGGTGCAGGTTAAGGCTCACGTAGCGAGACCCAAGCGGCTTCAGGTCCGGCACCTGGTTATCTTCTGCATCAACAAAGTTGTTCAGACCCAGGTCAACGTCGAAGTTAAATTTAGTTGACTTATAGTGTGCCTCTTTATAAGCTGCACGCGTACTGTCTCTCTCTGCTTTGTCAGGCACATTTACATTCACTTTGGTATCGTCGCCGTCTTCTTCTACTTCCACATCAATTTTGAAAGTCTTGTTAATCCGGATCTCGTGGCGCTCTACTTTAAGATCTCCTTTTTTCTTCGGGTCCTCTTGTACAGTTACTGTTATCTGCTCAGATTTACCATCAGCGGCTTTATCCTTGTTAAAGGTAACCACCATTTCTTTAGACTCCTGATTTGTGTTTTCCATCTGGTCTACACGCTCCACGTACTGGTTAAGCTCACGCATTAGAGAGTCTAGGCTGTAGTTCTGGAAGGCCTGTAGCTGCTTGATATTTTCAAGTTGAAGAATCATTTTTGCGCCGTTTGCCATCTTTACAACTATGGTATCCTGGCCTGGGTTAAGGCGTTCTGCAAGGGTAGGACCGCCTTTGGCAGACACACCGGTAGCGGTGGCCATGAAAATGGCCATGATTAGTAGTACTCGTTTCATGGTTTTGTTGGGTTAGAGATTAATGACTTTTGATAGTTTTTTGTTTCCGATCTGTGTTTCCAGTGCTACTTTGTCGGCACGAATACCCAAGGCCTGAAGCTCCACCTCTTCACCGTTAGCGAGGTTGCGAACCTGCTTAAAGATGTTCTTGGCAAGCCTGGTCTTTTTGTCGAAACCGCTTGGCTCGCTTTCTGCCTCTGCCATGGCAGTCTGCGAGGCTACAGCGCGCTTGATGATGATCTCGACAGGTTCAGCATTCATGTCCGCACTGGTAGCTGTGTTGGCAGCCAGGGTAGCCGGTGTAACTGCTTTTACAGTTGGCTTAGCCGGGGCTGTTTCCACGGGAATATCAGTCGGAGTGTTAGAGGCAATGGCCTGCTGCACATTTGCCTTTGGTTGAGCTGCTACGGTAGCTTCGGCTGTTTTAACTTGTTTTGCAGGTTTTGTAGCCTTTGCGATGGTAGCTGGTATTGCAACCGCTTCTGTTATAGTAGATGCAGGGGTTGCATCCTCGGTTGCCTGGGGTTCAGATTTTTTTTCCGAAGAAGGCTCTACCAGTGCAATTGTTTCTGGTGCAGGCGCTGTATAGGAAGGAACTTCCTCCAGCACTGGCTTTTCAACTTTGGCAAGGGTTTGATTTACCTCAGGGTCTGATTTGATGTTATAGAACACAACGCCAACCGTAAGCACCAATGATAGGGTTGCTGCCACAGAAGAGTAGATCCACATAAAGCTTCTCTTTTCTTCTTTAGGTTGAATAGTGTGTACCGGGCGAGGCATTTCCTCTTCTATTCTTTCCTGCAGGCGGTTCCACAGGTCTGAGGGCGGCGTAGGGGAGGTGTTACCCACCCGCTCGCGGAATAGCTTGTCTATTTCTTCTGGTCTCATGGTTTCCTCCTTATTTTATACAGCGATAGCAGTCTGTCCTTCCAGTCTGCGCTGCAGCATGGCACGAGCCTTGCTTAACTGCGACTTGGATGTTCCCTCGGTTATCCCGAGCATGTCTGCTATCTCCTTATGAGCGTATCCTTCTATTGCGTACAGGTTAAATACCGCCCTGTAACCCGCGGGTAAAGTGTGCAACAATTCCATTATTTCACCTTCTGCCAGATCATGATCGGCACCGGTACCACCAGCCACCTGAATGTGACTGTCTTCAATGGCCAGATGCAGCGGCTCTTTCTTTCTAAGAAATGCCAGTGCCTCATTTACCATTATTTTGCGGACCCAGCCCTCGAAACTTCCTTTAGCTTCGAAGCGATCAATGTTCTTGTAGATTTTCATAAACCCGTTCAGCAAAGCTTCCTCAGCATCCATGTCATTTTTAAGATAGCGAAGGCAAACGCCATACATCTGTGAAGCAAACCGCTCATAAAGCGCCTTCTGCGCTTTACTGTCACCTTTCTGACATCCTGCTATTAATTCCGACTCTGACACTTTGCGTAATGGTTTATCAAATAACCTACTTTATTTCTGGCTTACTTAGGAGCTGTTTGTTGCTCTTTACCCCTTAGATGCAAGATAGCTATGCAGAGGTTGCCTGAAGTTCTGTAAATTTCTTTATTTTTTTCCAAGGCACCTATTCACTCACTATAATATTTTGATTATTACCGAAATAAATTTAATTATTAGAAGCACATCAGCCAGAACATGATAGGCACAGAAAGGGAAATGCCGTTTTCTTTGGGAAAGGTTTTCGAAATAATGACATCAGAAATAACTGGTATAAAATTGCCTAAGCCTCTGCTTCAGCAGGCTCTAAAACGTCCTCCAGCACATCCCATACATTGTTTGCCAGTATCTTCTGGCCCTCAGCAGTTGGATGTATCCCATCCTCCAGATTCAGGTCACGGTTACCAGCAACACCCTCGAGTAAGAAAGGTATAAGTGCTACATTCTCTTCTTCTGCCAGTTTTATAAAGACCTCTCTGAACCTTTGCGAATATTTTTGTCCCATGTTAGGCGGTATCTGCATCCCGGCAAGTATAATTTTAGCATCCGGGTTCTTCTCACGCACTTTTTCAATGATTGCCTGCAGGTTTTTGTATGTTTCGTCTGGGTCTATGCCTCTCAGTCCGTCGTTGGCCCCTAATTCCAGTACAAATACATCTACAGGATTTTTAAGAAGCCAATCAATCCGGCTTCTGCCACCGGCAGATGTTTCACCACTTACTCCTGCATTTACCACCTTATAAGGGAGGTTCAGGGAGTCAATGCGATCCTGTATCAGTGCCGGGAAAGCCTGGTCTGGCTCCAGGCCATAGCCGGCGGTGAGGCTGTTTCCGAAAAACAGTATGGTTTTTGTACCCGTATCCTTAGTTCGTTCAGAAGCGGAGGGAGCAGTAGTGCGCGCTTCCTGTATAGTATCTGCGTTTTCCGTTCCCTGTTCGTCGCCACAGCCATAAAGGGCAAAAACAGCAGTGGCCAAAAGCGTTAAAATATTTCTGTTTGTCATCATTTATCGACTTAGTTTCTTAATTTTAATTGTATCCGCCTGTAAAACTATAACGCATGAACAAGGTTATTGATTTTGGAGCGTATAGGAACAAATATATTCACTTTAATTTATTTCCGTGTCCACGATACTAGATATACAAAACCTTGAGAAGATCTACCACAGCGGCGATAAGCCTCTGACTGTACTTCAGGGCATAAACTTTACACTTGAGGCAGGTGACACCTGTGCCATTGTGGGACCATCCGGCAGTGGGAAAACCACACTTTTGGGTCTTTGTGCCGGGCTTGACAGAGCTACATCCGGTTCTGTTATACTCAACAACATAAAGCTTGATAAACTTTCAGAAGATGAGCGGGCACAGGTTCGGAACCAGTATGTTGGATTCATCTTCCAAAACTTTCAGTTGATACCCACCCTTACAGCCCTCGAAAATGTGATGGTGCCCTTGGAGTTACGTGGAGAGCGAAATGTACACGGCCAGGCAATGGAACTGCTATCCCGGGTAGGTTTGGCAGAACGGCATGACCATTACCCTACACAACTTTCCGGGGGGGAGCAGCAAAGGGTATCACTGGCAAGGGCTTTTTCTAACAAGCCCACCATTCTTTTTGCTGATGAACCAACCGGTAACCTGGATGAGGAAACAGGACTGCGGGTGGAAAAACTGCTGTTTGACCTGAACCGGGAGGCCGGAACTACCCTTGTATTGGTTACGCACGACCTGGAGCTAGCTGAAAAGACAGACCGCATCATCCGTATCAAAGGCGGCACTGTGGTGTCTGACGAAAAAGTACAGGTAGAGAACAGGCTATAGTCATCTTCAATTATTTTTTTACTTAAAAAATCAAAAGTGTCTGACACCATCATTCGTCCTGATATAAAACGCCCCCTGAACGTACGTTGGTTACTGAAGATGGCCTGGCGAGACAGTCGCCGTAACCGCGCCCGTCTTGCCTTATTCATTTCTTCCATCATCCTGGGTATAGCGGCACTGGTAGCTATTAATTCTTTCTCAGATAATTTACGCACTGACATAGATAACCAGGCCAAATCTCTGATCGGAGCCGACCTGGTGATAGCAGCCAACAAGGAGATCGAGCCAAAGATGCAGCAACTGCTGGATTCCATTGGCACCGGTGGAGAACGTTCTGATGAGGTGCGATTTGTGTCTATGGTACTATTTGAGGCATCTGGTGGTACCCGGCTTGTACAGGTCCGGGCTCTGGAGGAAGGAGGTTTCCCCTATTATGGTGCCATTGAAACAGAACCAAAAAGCGCCAGCCAAACTTTCAGAAAAGAAGGAAGGCAGGCATTGGTAGATCAAACCCTTTTGCTGCAATACGACACCAAGCCAGGAGATTCTATAAAAATAGGTAACCAGACTTTTGAAATCGCCGGTGCTCTACACAAAATTCCAGGCCAGTCGGCTATGACCGCCACCATTGCCCCGGCAGTATACATCCCGCGCCGCTACCTCGAAGAAACAGGTCTGCTGCAAAGAGGCAGTCGCATCAGTTATTACCACTACTACAAATTGCCTGAAAACACTGACCCGGATAAACTTGTAAAAAAGCTGGAACCAAGGCTTGAAGAAGCAGGCTTCGGTTTCGACACCATTGAAAGCCGCAAAGAGAGTACTGGAAAATCATATGAAGACCTTGCCCGATTCCTTGCACTGGTTGGTTTCGTTGCCCTTTTGTTAGGTTGTGTCGGGGTAGCCAGTGCCGTGCATGTTTACATCCGGGAAAAGCTGCCAACCATTGGAGTTCTTCGTTGCCTGGGCATGAGCGGTAAACAGGCTTTCCTGGTGTACCTGTTCCAGGTAATGGCAATGGGTTTGATCGGCTCTATAGCAGGCGCAGTGCTTGGTAGCCTTATCCAGCTATACTTGCCGGAACTATTCAAATCCTTTTTGCCGGTAGATGTAACAATAGCGGTTTCCTGGTCAGCTATATTTCAGGGTATAGCCATTGGTTTGGTAGTGGCAGTTCTGTTCGCATTGCTGCCCCTGCTTACTATCCGGAATATTTCACCGCTCATCACGCTGCGGGCAGGTATAGAACATGTATCTAAGCGGGCAGATAAACTGCGTTGGGGAGTTTATATTCTTATTTTTGCCTTTATTTTCCTGTTCTCTTACTTTCAGCTTGGTAGCTGGCTTCGTGCCCTGGCCTTTTCGGGAGGTGTGTTAGTGGCATTTATGGTGCTTGCTCTGATTGCGCGCCTGATGATGTGGATCGTGAAGCGCTTCTTCCCGGTTAGCTGGGGATATGTCTGGCGCCAGAGCCTGGCAAACCTGTACCGGCCAAATAACCAGACCCTACTGTTAACTGTCTCCATCGGTTTGGGTACTGCCCTTATTGCTACGCTTTTCCTGATGCAGCGCATTTTGCTTAGCGAAGTAGCCTTTGCAGGAAGTGAAAACCAGCCAAATCTTGTTCTGTTCGATATTCAAAGCGCCCAAAAAGAGGAGGTTACGGAATTTACAAAAGAACAGGGTTTACCAATACTGCAATCGGTACCGGTGGTAACTATGCGGGTAGAAGAGATAAAGGGACTCACTGCTGCTGATGTACGGAAAGATACCACCCTGGGCATTCCCGACTGGACCTTTACCCGGGAATACCGCGTTACCTACCGCGATTCTCTGATAGAATCAGAAAAGAGTGTGGCAGGAGAGTGGCAGGGTGAAGTAAAGAATACTGATGTACCTGTCCCGATATCCATAGAAGAAAAATATGCAGAAAGGCTAAAGGTGGGAATAGGTGATACCCTGGTCTTTAATGTGCAGGGAGCTATGGTGCCTACTGTGGTAGCCAACTTGAGGGAGGTGGAATGGAACCGGGTACAGACCAATTTCCTGGTCCTTTTTCCGAAGGGGGTACTGGAGGAAGCTCCGCAGTTCCATGTGCTGATGACGCGTACAGAAACTGATGAGCAGGCTGCACAGTTTCAACAGTCGCTGGTGCGCATGTTCCCTAATGTGTCGGCTATTGACCTGGGGTTGATCCTGGAAACACTGGACGATATCCTGGGCAAGATATCCTTTGTGATTCGCTTTATGGCGCTCTTCAGTATCAGCACAGGCTTATTAGTTCTGATTGGCTCTATTAACAACAGCAAGTATCAACGTGTACAGGAAAGTGTACTACTACGTACGCTAGGGGCTAGCAGAAAACAGATACTAAGTATAAATGCCTTCGAATACCTACTACTTGGCGCCCTGGCGGCAGGCACGGGAGTAATACTGGCAGTGGGAGCCAGTTGGGCGCTGGCAGTTTTCAGCTTTGAAGTTCCGTTTATACCGGACCTTTCGCCACTCCTTCCAGTGTTTTTGGGAATTACAGTACTGACGGTTTTCATTGGGATGCTGAACAGTAGAAGCATTCTGAACAGGCCACCTTTAGAGGTGCTTAGGAGGGAGGCGTAATCAGCTTTCTAAAAGGCTGGTTATCCCTTCCCGGTCAAAGAGTATTCTACCGATCTTAAGCTGAGACCACCCGTCCTTTAGTTGATAGGAGAACCGGGTCAAACTATTTTCAAGATGGCAGTCTATGTAGCACTTTTTGATATTCGCGCTGTTACATAAGTGCTCTTCCAGGTGTAGCAGATGTGTGGTACCGCAGCAGCTGTAATTGCAAAACTTCTTTACACCTCTTCATATATTTATAATTTAAGTTGCATACCGGTCTCGTTCTATTATGGGGGAAAGGCTTATCCGAAGCCTAAATTATACACCTTGTTAGGTTTAAGGGGTTTTTGTCCGTCTCTTTCGTTTTATTTCGTTCAATTCTTCCTTAATTGGCACAAACTCATGTCCATAGCATGGCTGTTTTGTGGTAAATAGTCCTTTTTCATATGCTGCTAAGTGCAGTTCAGGCAGCTTCTTAAATCGCTTCTTGCGAAGTCTGTCAACTCTTCTTGCCAACATAAAGTCATAACTCCCATGGTACATCAAAATTATGTCAAGCTGGTTACATTGTGCAGGCAGTTGAATAGTTTTCCACTCCATACCAATCCAGCTAGTCAATAGCTCATCTGTTGTGGGAGAAATTTCTATTTCGAATCTTCCTTCTTTATCTGTTGTTCCAAGTACTACAGTATCTAAGTTCTGAATCCTAACTTCTGGAAGAGTTTTCAAGTTTTCGTTTATCACTCTCCCCGTTATAGTTCTTGTCTGTCCGTAAACCTTCACGCACACAAAGAGTGAGAGCGTTAAGAAGTATATTGTTAGTCTCATCTCTTCTTAAATGAAGGTGCAAATTTTATAGTTTGTCTTAAACCTACCGGACTTGTATGTACTGCTTGCAAGGCAGTCGGCCGAAGCGTGGAGTATATGCGTGGTTAGGTGCAGCCGTTTTTAGCTGGCTAAATATTCCTTCATTTCACTCGGCATCGGATAATGTCCGTTTTGCCGCATTTGCAAAACCATCTCTCCTAGGTGAAATGATAGATGGACTGATAGGTCTTGTACTATCTTTAACTTCTTCTCTATATCGTTACTTTCAGTAGATAACGTTTGGATTTCACTTTTTATCTGTTCAATCTGATTATTGAAAGTATTGATAGTTTGCTGTAATAATCTTTGGTCACGAACAACAGGGTCATTTTCCCAAGTATCCAATTCTTCAATGTCCGTAGAGTCTAACCCTTTTAATTTGTTCAATTGGAATTCTTGCCAGACTGTTATATGATTTAAGATTTGCCAAAGGCTTTTTGGAGTATTACCAGCTTGATGACTGGCTTTGGCCACATCCATGTTGTCAAATACTTTATACGTGTCAAATGAATCAGAAAAAATTTTATCAAAGGTCATTTTTCTTTCTTACGGTTGCACCTAACGGTATTCGTGTAGCGGAGGCGCAGCGTCAGCAAGCCTTGCTGCTACACCTTGTTGTGGTATCGTTGTTCTCATTTTTAGCTACCTTTTTCAGGAGCGTTGAAATATAGAATGAATATCAAAAAGTCTATAAGATTTACACCTTGTGCTGATTTCTCTCTTAAAAACTCAAAGTTCTCGATTCCTTCATTAATGAGTTCCTGATTTGTGGGTAAAGCGTTAAACTGTTCCAGGCATTCCTGTTTGGTTCTACTGCAATAGCTTGTCCAGCCTTCACCTGTCATTCTTTGATTGGTGTCATACTTTCGCCAGTATAATTCACAGGTTCCATCAGGTAATTTAAACTGTACTTGACCGCCAACAACTGCAAGTCCAGCATTTACAGCACGGTTTACAACTTCATTAAAATCTTCTCTTTTCCATCCATGTTCTTTGCCGCTAATGGTTGACTTCAGCAGGATTTCGTTAGGTAGATATTTCTGTTCTTCTGTCATTTCAATAAACCACAACGTGCTGGGCTATAAGGTGGCACAGCTAACTTATAGCTTTTGTTGTGGGCTGGTGTTCTTGCTCTCTTAATATTCAATTACTTTTTTTGTCGTGGTAGTTTGCCTCTAAAATGTTCTGTAAGGTGGCAAATCCATTCAACTCTATTTTGTTGAATGTCAATTTTTTATCTTTAAATCTCAGGTTCAAGTTTATCTGTCTGCCGCCTTTATGTATGTAGATGTCATTAATATTCCATTTTACAAGGTCTGCAAAATAATATGTCCTTGATGAGTTTGTTGTTGGTCTGGAAATGTCTACTCTGTCAGGATATACAGTTATCTCTCTTCTAAAAAATAACATTAGCACGGGAGTGCCAAAACACATCAATAAAACCAATGAATTAATAATGTATGTTTCTGCTGTTTCTTCCCAAGTTTCAAAAACTAACTGTTTGGAATCGTCAATTAGAAAGAACATTAGTGGGAAAAAGATAGCAAGCAAATAGTACCAGATAGTTGGCTTTGAATGGTATAGTATTTTTTCTTTGCCTGCTGCCATAAATGGTTAGTGACTGTTTATCAAATTTTCTATTCTAATTGCTTTGCACTTACCCACAACTATTAGCTAAACGAAAACATACGCTTATCTGCACTATGTGCGAAGCTTTAGTGAGACAACTTCCACTACTTCCTTAACTCCCCCAACAGCCTTCACAATCATCGTATATAATTTAGCTAATATAGAAAAAAATGTAGGTAATCAATTAGCCTATTTATTCTAATCAAGCAATAATCCACTTCTATAGGATCTGCCATGAAAAGCAAAAATGACTATATCGTTATAGCACCAGCGATAGGATAGCAAAGGCATTTATTACCCAGAGAGCGGCATTGATCTCCGAGTGCTTGCCAGTTACCAGCTTTAATACGGTCCAGCTTAAAAAGTCCCAAACTATTCCTGTTGTGATGGGAGTAGGTAAATGGAATTAATATCATGGTGAGAAAGGCCGGCATGTCTTCAAGTGGTGTTGCTTTGCTTCAGCTGGAAGAAGGACTGCATGTTTATAGTGGTTGTTTCTAATAAAGCCTACTACGGATTAGAACATATTAAACAACTCCAGGCCATCTAAAAGCTGCTTTATCGGTTTAGAATGACAAGAATCAGCAACAGGCGCCTGACAAGGGATACCTTTTCAAAATGCGCAAAAGTAACCTAATACACAGGCCGATGGTACATATATAAACCTGCCTGTTAGCAGCGGCAGGAGTAAAATCATAAAATAAAAGCTATGAATAAAGAGGAAAACAGAGGAAAAACAGTATTGATAACAGGAGCTTCAAATGGCTTCGGGATGGAATTTGCAAAGCTTTTTGCAGAGGCTGGCTATAACCTTATACTGGTAGCCAGGAGCAAAGAGCGACTTAGAAAATTAGGTTATCAATTGCAGGAAGAGCATCAACTGGAGCATGTATGTATTTTAACATCAGACCTGTCCCAGCCCGAGTCTGCCAGGGAAGTATACCACGAAGTGAAGAAAAGCGGTATTCATGTGGATGTTCTTATAAACAATGCAGGCGCTGGAGTACATGGATACTTCTATGAAACTGATCTGGAGCGTGAAAAAGCGATAATGCAGCTGAACATGAATACTCCGGTTGAATTAGCCAAATTGTTCCTTCAGGACATGCTAAAGGTAAATGAGGGGAAGATCCTAAACATGGCTTCTATTGTATCTTTCATGCCCTCCCCACTAATGACTATTTATGGAGCAACGAAGGCCTTTGTGCTTTCTTTCTCGGAGGCACTTACAAATGAATTGAAAGAAACAGGGATCACTGTTACAGCTGTGTGCCCGGGAGCCAGCAATACCATGTTCTTCAGAAGAGCAGGCGCAGCGCATACCCGCGCAGCAAATGGTAGTTTATCTGAGCCGGAAGAGGTAGCAAAAGATGCCTTTGATGCGCTGATGAACGGAGAGTCTCGTGTCGTGCCTGGGTTAAAAAACAAGCTGCAGGCATCAGGATCTAACATTATGCCTGACATGGCATTGGCTTCCAATATGCGGCATATGATGGAGGAGGAAGAGGACAAAGATGAAAATTCGCTGACAAACAAGCCAAATGAGAGTAAGCTATAAAGCAGTGTGAAGCAAACCAGCAGCGCCGGCTATCTATTTAGCCGGCGCTGCTTTTTATAGTAATCCTAAAAAAAAGAAGGGATCTTCAACAGATCCCTTCCTTGTTAGCATAGACAACTAATGCCATCTGCTTGTTTATAGCTTTATATACGACCTCAAAAAGCAGAGGTTATAGTTACAGATAATTTTTTTTTAACTTGAATGAAGCCTCAAAAATTACTGAATTGGGCAGATACTTTCTTAGTAACTATCGGTAGCCAGCATCACCAGCGTACAATGGTGCAATGTTTCAATATCCGCATCTGCTGCCATTTTCTCCAGTTCATAGTTTTCTGTACCCGGGTTGAAAATAATACGCTTCGGCTTCAAGGATAATATGTAATCATACCAGTAAGGTTGGTTCTGCGGCCCTACATAAAGGGTAACGGTATCTACATCCTTAACAGGCTCTTCAAGGTCAGTTATGATTTTTTTGCCTCCAACTTCTGATTTTTTTATCCCTACCGGTACTACTTCATGCCCGTGCTGCTGCAGCCTATGTACAGCTTTGTATGCATAGCGGGATGGGTTATCTGTGGCACCTACTACAACAGTCTTTTTCATATAGCAAAGTTCTTTTCTTTTTCTGAAAATTATTAATTCTACGCTCACTTGTGGTAACAAGAAACAGCAGACTACTTTGTTTACGCGAAAAAGGCCCTTAAATGTTAAAAAGAATCTGTTTAAGAGTTGATAGCAACACCAGCTCTTACCGCAGCCATCTCTGCACAACGTTCGCCATCCATTGCCGCTGAAACAATTCCACCGGCATAGCCAGCACCTTCACCACAAGGATATAAGCCCTTCACCTGAACATGTTCCAAGGTTTCGCGGTCGCGGGGAATACGGACCGGGGAGGAGGTACGGCTTTCTACGCCAACAATCTGTGCCTCATTGCTCAGGTAGCCACGCATCTTGCCTCCGAAGGCTTTAAAACCTTCCCTAAGGCGATAGGCCATTTCATCAGAGAAAAGCTCGTTCATGTCCACGGACTGCAGGCCGGGTTGATAAGAAGTTTCCAGTAAAGCTCTACTTGTTTTCTTTTGCGTGAAATCCTGCAGTAGTTGGGCCGGGGCAACTTGCGTACCGCCAGCCATGGCGCACGCTTTCTGCTCCAGTTCCTGTTGCATACGGAGTCCGGCCAGAGCTCCGTACTTCTTCAGCTCCATGTCTTCCAGCTCAATGGCTACTACAATTCCTGAATTAGAGAACCGTGAATCGCGGCGGCTCGGCGACATGCCGTTCACCACCACCTCGCCGGGTGCAGTGGCGGAAGGAACGATAAAACCACCGGGGCACATACAGAAGGAGAAAATTCCACGCTGCCTGTTCTGGTAATGTGTTTGGTGAACGAGTGCATAAGAAGAAGCCGGAAGGTAAGGACCACGATCTTCGCACTTGTACTGAATGCTGTCAATGAGGCGCTGCTGATGCTCCACACGAACTCCCATGGCGAAAGGCTTGGCCTCTATGGTGACACCTTTCTCATGCAGCAATTCAAATATGTCGCGGGCGCTGTGTCCGGTAGCTAATATAACAGACTCACCTGTATACTCCTGACCATCCTGTGTAACAACGCCACGTATCTGGCCCTGCTGCAGAATAAAATCTGTGACACGCTTGTCAAACAATACTTCACCACCAGCACCCCGGATAGTCTCCCGGATAGCCTCTATGATTTTAGGCAGTTTATTTGTGCCAATGTGCGGGTGCGCATCAAAAAGGATGTCTGGTGTGGCTCCATGCTGTACCAATATCTGCAGTATACGCTGCAGGTCGCCCCGTTTTTTTGAGCGGGTATAAAGTTTGCCATCCGAATACGTTCCTGCACCACCTTCGCCAAAGCAGTAATTGGAATCAGGGTTAACAAGGTGCTCTTTGTTGATGGCAGCAAGGTCTCTGCGCCGGCTGCGTACATCCTTTCCCCTTTCCAGTACAATTGGCTTCAGCCCCAGCTCGATGCAGCGAAGCGCGGCAAATAACCCTGCAGGGCCAGCACCCACAATTACCACACCCCTTGCATTGGTAACATCAGGGTATGTATAAGTAGGGGAGATAATATCAGAAGGAGGATTGTCTAAATAAACATCTGCCTTTACGCGCACGAGCACTTGTCGTCCTCTTGCATCAATGGATCTTTTTACCCGGTGCAAAAAATTAACATCTTCGGGTTTTACCTGGGCACTTTTCAGTATCTCGTGCTCCAACTGTTGCGCATCAAAGGCAATCTCCGGTGCAAGCACCAGCTCAAGTTCTTTTTTTCTCATATACAATGGGTAAGGGAGTTAGCCTTAAACCTTTTATTCTTATTGCTGATCCAGAACAAGTTTTTAGGTTCACAAGTTCGAAAGACAGCAACTGATTATTTACTGTTAAATGTCTCCGTTCAGCACTTTTTCTACCCAGCCTTTGCCCCAGTTCTCTATTTCCTGATCTGAATAAATTTGGGGGTAAAAGATGCGTTTCTGGAATTTCGGAGGGAGGTATTTCTGCCAATTAGTACCGCCGGTCGCCGCTATCACTTCAGGGTCACGCTGCAGGTATCGTACAGCTGATTTATAGTGCATGAGTGGCCAGTTAACATTCACATTGGCATCGAGCTCCCGTAAGGTTTTTAATAATTTACCGTCCTGCTGCTGTTCCTCAGGAAGCCGTTTATAAACACTCCAAACGTTCTTTTGCTCATACTCCTTTGCGAACTGTATCAGCTGCGCAGTATACTTTTCTTCAAATTGCAGCAGCGTGAGCGTTTTGGCACCGGAGGCCATCTCGGTAGCACCTGCTTTCCAGTAGATGCACCCGATCATCTCTTCCTGTGTACTTTGCAGGCCAAGCACAGCGCGCTTATCCCTGGCAACCAGGTTCCGTAGGTCCGTGGAAGCAATTTCAATCATCCGGTACTGCACTGACTGAAACCCACTGGCCGGCATCAGGGCCATCCGGAACTGGAGGAACTGCTTTGGATCCATACCATCCACCATCACATCAAAAGAATTGATCAGGTTGTCGAAATAGCGGTTTATGCGCTTCAGGCGACGAATGAGTAAATCCAGGGTAATGTCTTTATCCTCCCCAATTTGCCTGTACTCCTCCAGGCAGAGCTTGAAGTACAGCTCTGTAATCTGGTGGTACATGATGAAGATTTTTTCATCAGGGAGGTTTGTACGCGGGTTCTGCAGACTAAGCAGTGTATCCAGGTGGATGTAATCCCAGTAGTTCAGAAATTTGTTAAAGAATAACCCCTCCAGGTACGCAGCCAGGTCCTGACCCAGCGGTAGGTATTTTTCCTCCAGTCGCTTCAGCTGTTCCAGCACTTCCGGTTTAAAAGAATGCTCCATGTCAGGCAATTTTAGGTGGCAGACAAACTTACCCACAAATCTACTTATTTTATTTATCCTCTAACGGATAAAAGATCATTGAACCCTTTCACCATGATGATCTAAGACAAAATTTAAACCAGTGCTTGATGGGGGTAAGGTTCAGTTTAGTAGAATAAAAACAACTGTTTGTAGAAATAAAGCTAATTTCGGGCGCTAAAACTGCAAAACTGGCAGTTAATTGCTAAATTTGATTTTTACGATATCTTATCGATTTTAACTCTCTATGGCTGAGAAAAGTAGCGTTTTTGATATGATTGGTCCCGTTATGATTGGACCTTCGAGTTCACATACTGCAGGGGTGGTGCGCATTGCGCGTGCTGCTATTCGTATTCTGGGTGTCGCACCAGAAGAGGCCGTAATTACTTTTTATAATTCCTTTGCCCGAACCTACGAAGGTCATGGCAGTGACAGAGCTATAATAGCTGGCCTGCTGGACTTTAAAACAGATGACAAACGCATCAAAGAGGCCTTTGACCATGCAAGTGACCGTGGCTTGAAGTATAAATTCAAGTCGGTGGGAAATGCCTCTACCATGCACCCGAATACAATCAAGTTAAACCTGAAGGCTGGCGACAGAGAGGTTGAAGTGATCGGACAAAGCAGAGGTGGCGGTGTGATCAATATAGTGGAAGTTGACGGCTTTACGGCTAGCTTCTCTGCGACGCTCCATACGCTGATTATTGATGCGGCCGATGTGCCTGGCAGTATAGCTTTCATAGCCTCGGTACTGGCTCATGATGATTGCAATATCGCCACCATGAGCGTTTCCAGGAAAGGAAGAAATGAAATGGCAAGGCAATTCATTGAAATGGACTCTGGCATAAAGCCTATTACCCTGGAATATCTGAAACAACTCAGTTGGGTGAAGCATGTGATTTATATTCCTAACATCGATCTTTAATTTTTCAACTATGAAAAAGTCTTCTAAATTTTTACTGCTGGCTTTGGGGCTAAGCCTTGCAACAGGTTCTGTTGCATTTGCTCAGCAGGATCCAAGCGGAGATGGTAAATGGAGCCTGGAGGAGGCTGTTAATTATGCCCGCGAGAAAAACCTCCGGGTGCAGCAAAGCCGACTGAACAAAAAGCTTTCTGAAGTTGATTTAAAGCAGTCACGGTTTGAAAGGTTACCTAGTTTGAATGCTGGTGGTAACTACACCTTTAACTCAGGCTCGTTTCAGAACCCAGTAACTTTTGGTCTGCTAACGCAGAACGCACAAACGGCCAGTATTCAGGCGAGCACGTCTCTCCCTGTTTTTTCAGGCTTCCAGCAAGTAAATCAAATCAAGCAGAACCTGCTTGAGCTGCAGGCGAGTGAACAGGAGTACCTTTCCGCCCAGAATGAAGTAACGCTTGATGTTGTTACTTCTTACCTTAACATACTGTTTGTTAATGAACAAATTGACCTGGCAGAACTGCAGCGTGAATTAACAAGGCAACAACTGGAAAGAACCAGAATTCTATTTAAAGCTGGTAGTGTAGCAGAAAATGCTGTTCTGGACCTGGAGTCTCAATATGCCACGGACGAACTGGATTTAATCACAGCTCAGAATCAGGGGGATATTGCACGGTTAAACCTTGTTCAGTTACTTAACCTGCCGGCAGGCCAATCATTTGATATAGTAATCCCTGAGATTCCAGAACCGGATAAAAATCCCCTGTTAATCTCCGCTAATCAAGTATATGATGTTGCTGTACAGACATTGCCAGAGGTAATAGCTACGGACCTGCGAATTCTAAGTGCAGGAAAAGCAATAGATGTAGCCAAAGGCGGTTATTACCCTAGAGTTAGCCTTTTTGCCGGAATAAACTCACGATATTCTAACACAACCGATTTTGTGCTAGGCCGCGAAACAGTTGTTGAAGGGTTCAGAGAGCAAACCTTTTTCCTGGATGAGCAAGGGCAGGAACCATTCGTTGTCTTTGTCCCGAATGTATCTTTCCGTGAGATCAGCGAAGATTATCCTATCATAGATCAGTTCCGTGACTTAGTGGGTAAGCAGGTAGGAGTTTCTCTGCAGGTACCTGTTTTCAATGGCCTGCAAGTTAGGTCTAGTGTGGAACGAGCTAAAATTGCACAGCAGAACGCGCAGTTAAACGCTGAAATAACTAAAAACAATTTACGCCAAACAATAGAGCAGGCTTATGTGGACGCTCTTGCTGCACAGCGCCGTTTCCTGGCGGCTAAGGAGCAGGTAGCTGCTGCGCAAAAGAACTTCAACAATGCTCAATTGCGGTTGAACAACGGAGTGATCAATACAATAGATTATAACATTGTTGCAAATTCATTACGTTCTGCCCAATCAAGCCTTATACAGGCAAAGTATGACTATTTCTTCAAATTAAAAGTATTGGACTTTTATCAAGGTAAAGACATCTCTTTATAATAACTATGGCTAAGAAAAAATCAAAGCTGATCCCCATCCTTATCGGTGTACTCGTTTTAGTAATTGTTGGCATACTGGTAGCTAAAAAAGCTGGCTGGATAGGACAAGAAGAAGGTACTGAAGTAGTACTGTCAGAAGCGAAGGAGGCCGAGATCGTTGAAAAGGTAAGCGCATCCGGAAAAGTGCAACCTGAAACAGAGGTTAAAATAAGCCCTGACGTTTCCGGAGAAATAATAGAATTGAATGTGGAGGAGGGAGACTCTGTAGTTAAAGGACAGTTGCTGCTTCGAATACGCCCTGACAACTACCAGTCTTTTGTAGATGCACAGCAGGCAAGTGTTAATTCTGCACGCGCTAACCTGGCTCAATCTAAAGCAAGGCTGGCACAGGCACAGGCTAACTTATCACAAGCTAAGCAAAACTATGACCGTAACAAGTCACTATACAACCAAAAAGTGATTTCTGAAGCAGAGTGGCAGCAAATTGCCGCTAACTATGAGGCTTCCAGACAAGAAGTAGAGTCCCTGCGCCAAAGTGTAAGAGCCTCTGAATTCAATATTCAGAATGCACTTGCTTCCTTGAAAGATGCGCGTGAAAACCTGAACAAGACAACGATTTATGCACCGGTGAGCGGTATAGTATCCAAGCTGAACGTGGAGCGTGGAGAGCGTGTGGTAGGTACTTCCCAAATGGCTGGTACGGAGATCATGCGCATTGCGAACCTTAATAACATGGAAGTTAGGGTTAATGTAAACGAGAACGACATCATACGTGTGGCCTTGGGTGACTCAGTAATTGTGGAGGTAGATTCCTACGCCAGCAAAGATGAGAAATTTAAAGGTGTGGTAACCTCTATTGCCAATACGGCCAAAGACGCTACTACCCTGGAAGCTGTAACTGAATTTGAAGTGCGCATCAGACTAATTAATGATTCGTACAGCCATCTTGCAGAAAAGAATTCACGTCCCTTCAGACCAGGCATGACAGCCTCTGTTGACATCATTACTGAGAAGAAATCTGGTGTTTTATCTGTACCTTTGTCAGCAGTTACTACCCGTTCTACTGATATGCCAGATATGAACGAGCCATCTGAGGAGGAAGAAGAAGAGCAGCAAACAGGTGAAGATCAAAAGCCTAAAGCACCTGTGCAGGTAGAGGAGGTCGTATTTTTGTATGACAGCGGAAGTAACACGGTTGAGACTGTTAAAGTAAAGACAGGTATCAGCGATTTTGAAAACATTGAAATAATAAGTGGTTTAAAGGCTGGGCAAAAAGTTGTTTCAGGTCCTTTCAGAGCAGTTTCTAAAACCCTTAAAGATGGCGCGAAAGTAGCTGTTAAGGACCCGGAAACACTAAATAAAGCCGCCATAGCCGCTGATACAAAAGAAGATTAACAACACACCCGCGTTTGGAAAAAATAGCCGTTTTAGGAGGAGGAAGCTGGGCTACCGCCCTTGTTAAAATCCTCTCGGAAAACAAGTCACAGGTAAACTGGTGGATGCGCAATAAAAACGATGTGCAGCACCTTATTAACTACAGGCACAACCCCCGCTATTTAAGCGGTGTTTCTTTTGACCTGAACTTTGTAAAACCATCATCGGACATACAGTCAGTAGTGGCTGCCGCAGATTGGGTTATACTTGCAGTGCCTGCCGCATTCGTGCAGCAGGCACTTGCTGATTTACCAGAGGATGCCCTGAAGGGAAAAGTAGTGGTTTCAGCCGTCAAAGGTATGATACCGAAAGACAACATCCTGATCACCGATTATGTGGAGCGCCACTATCAAGTTCCTAACTCGCACCAGTTGGTTATAGCAGGCCCATGCCATGCCGAGGAAGTTGCACTTGAAAAGCAGTCTTACCTTACCATTGGTTCACATGATATGCCAACGGCAGAGAGATTCTGTGAACTGCTCCGAAACCGCTATGTAAAGGCTAACCCCCTGGACGATCTGGATGGCATAGAATATTGCGCTGTGATGAAGAACATCATAGCTCTGGCATGCGGCATAGCTCGTGGCCTGAACTATGGCGATAACTTTCAGGCAGTAATGGTATCTAATGCTATGTTTGAAATCGAGCGTTTCCTGGATGCTATTATGCCGATACACCGCGACCTGAGCGGGTCCGCCTACCTTGGAGACTTGCTGGTTACTGCCTATTCACAGTTTAGCCGCAACCGCACGTTTGGTAACATGATTGGCCGTGGCTATACAGTAAAATCGGCTCAGGTTGAAATGAACATGGTGGCAGAGGGGTATTATGCGGTGCAAAGCATCTACGAGCTCAATAAAAGGTTAGGAGTAGATATGCCTATTACCAATGCTGTATACCTGATTCTTTATGAGCGCATCTCACCTTCGGTAGAGTTTGAGATTCTGAAAGATAAATTCAAATAGACCATTTAAATTTATACGGGCAAATAGGCACCTTCGAAAGGAGGTGCCTATTTGCTTATGCTACCTTGGCATGATGCATTACATTATCTCCCATGGCCCTGTAAATAGCCATTACTGCTATAGCCGCTGACTGAAGAATATAGTAAACTGTACTAAAGGCAAAGAACTCCGAACTGTAGAAAGAGTAGAATTCTCTTAAGTCAAGCAGGAAAAGGGTAAAGCCAGTTAGAAAGCAACTGGCTATAGCCAGTATGAAAGATCTGGGAACGGCTCTTGAAGGAAGGCTGTCAATAAGTGTTTGGCTCTTTAAGTGCCAGTGCAACGGTAATATTTGTTTAGACCTAAGCGCATAACGTGTAGATTTGGTTACCAACCAGACAAGGATAAAACTTGTTATTATACTAGTAGAATAAAGGTAACTAGTTACACTTTTCCTGCCCCAAAGAGGAATTAACTCGTAACCATACCACACAACATTACTTGCGATCATGTTCAGCAGCGCTGAAATTAAAGCCGCAACAGCTGTGACCATTAACAGGAATCTGTAGTTAAGACTTAAAGCCATAAGAGCAAAGTTTTGTATTCTTTTTATACTTGTGGTTTATAAAAAATGATTTGAAACACAGTACTTTAAGATAAAAAATATCTTAAAAGCCAATTTTTAACTGTTTAAACCAAATTTGACCAAAGGTAAAATTACATAACAACTGCAGGAGGCAGTATGAGATCTTGCCTTTTTTTAATAAAAAGAATTTAACTTATCTGCTTCTGAACACCTTGTACAATAATCATTTAAAAAAATTATGGGAGAGGCCGGAATTCCAACAACAAAGGTAGTGTGTGGAATAATTGAGAGAGATGGCTATGTCCTTTTAACACAGCGAAGTAAAAACATGTCACAACCTCTTCTGTGGGAGTTCCCGGGTGGAAAGCTGGAGGCTGGTGAGTCAGAGGCAGAATGCCTGGAAAGGGAAATACTTGAAGAACTGAACATTAGCATCCTGCCTCTTCAGCGACTTACACCTGTCCTGCACAAGTACCCGGATTTTATCATTGAACTCATCCCGTACACTTGCTCCTACCAGGGTGGTACAGTTTGCCTAATGGAGCATACAAGTTATGAGTGGGTACCTTTACAAGATCTTAAAGATTATGAATGGTGCCCGGCAGATGTACCTGTTGTAGAAGAGTACCTACAACTTGGGGGGTGACTTTCTAAATTTTAATAGCATTGATTTTGCCGTACCTTTGCAGGGCCTATGGAACTTCCTGAATCTTTTAAACAACGCATGGAGCAAATCCTGGGGAGCAGCTTTAAAAACTTTGAAGCCGCACTTGACCAGCCTGCTCCCATTAGTATTCGCTTAAACAGCTCAAAAATATTTACAGAACCGGACTTGCCTAAAGTGCCTTGGGCTAATAATGCTTTTTACCTGCCTGAGCGCCCCCAGTTTACCCTTGACCCTTTGTTTCATGCGGGAAGCTATTATGTGCAGGAAGCAAGTTCTATGTTCCTCGAACAGGCCTTAAAGCAACAAGTAGACCTGGAGCAACCGCTCAGGGTACTGGATCTATGTGGGGCTCCAGGAGGAAAGACTACCCACCTGGCAAGTCTGATCTCCGAAGATAGCTTACTTGTAGCAAATGAGGTTATTAAAAACAGGGCCAGTATTCTGGCAGAAAACGTAGCAAAATGGGGCAGCGGAAATGTGGTTGTCACTAATAACGATCCGCGCCAGTTCTCAAGACTTCCGGATTTTTTTGACTTAATGGTAGTAGATGCTCCTTGTAGTGGCGAAGGCATGTTCCGGAAAGACCCGCAGGCTGTAAATGAGTGGTCTGAAGAGAATGTTAAGCTTTGTGCCCAAAGGCAGCAGCGCATTCTAATGGATGTATGGGAGGCACTAAAGCCAGGTGGCTTGTTGGTTTACAGCACCTGTACGTGGAATGAGTCTGAAAATGAACAAAATGTGGCATGGCTCGCTGAGCAGGAAAATGCAACTAGTGTGAAGCTTGAGCTTAAACCGGAGTGGGGTATAGAAGCTTCAGAATATCAAGGCATAGAAGGTTATCGTTTTTACCCGCAACAGGTTAAGGGAGAGGGCTTTTTTATGGCAGTACTTCGTAAAACTGGTGATTATGAAGAGAGCATCAAAGGAGGTCGCAAGAAAAAGTATAAAGTAATAATAGCCGGGAAAAAGGAGCAGGCACTGGTACGTAGCTGGTTTCAATACCCGGATAAGTTTGAATGGCTACAGTGGGGGGAGATTATCTCGGCTATTCCGGCTTCCCAATTTGAAGCCTTAGATGAACTGTACCAGAACATGCATGTGATATATGCTGGTACAGAGGTAGCCGAAGTAAAAGGGAAAAAGCTTAAACCAATGCACCCTCTGGCGCTTTCAAGACACCTTAACAAAAATGAATTCTCTATTGTTGACCTGGAGCTGGAACAAGCTTTGAAATACCTGCGCAAAGAAGATATAGCTTTAGAAGGAGGGGGGAGCGACTGGGTGCTGCTGCAGTACAAACAGGTGCCTCTGGGGTGGGCTAAGCAGATTGGGAACCGCATCAACAACTATTACCCCAAAGAGTGGCGCATCCGAATGGAGTTGCCAACTGAACTCCCAGAGATTTCAGTAGTGAAATAGGTTTAGCTTGAGATCTGTCTCCTTCCTTAAACAAAAAGGGCCGAAGCACATTTGAAGCTTCGGCCCTTTTTGCTTATTTCGGTGCTACTCTACAAATAGCACAAGTCCTTTAAGGTATTCTCCTTCAGGGTGGAAAATAGAAATTGGGTGGTCTGCTGGCTGAGATAAATGGTGCATGATTTTGATGTTCCGGCCTGCCTCAATGGCAGCCGCCATAACCGTGCTGTTGAACAAGTATTTATCTACAACCTGGGAGCAGGAGAAGGTAAACAGTATCCCACCCGGCTTAATCTTCTTCATTGCCTCTGCATTTAAGCGTTTGTACCCCATTAAAGCATTGTGGCGCACTTTCTGGCTTTTTGCAAAAGCCGGAGGATCCAGCACTATCACATCATAAAGATCTTCCTTACCCTTCAGGAACTCAAAAGTATCAATAGCAAAAGACTCGTGTTTCTCAGGCTGCTGGCTTAAGGCTGCGTTTCTTTCTGTTATTTCGATGGCCTTTTTAGACACGTCCACAGAGTGTACTAGGCTTGCACCTGCATTCAGGGCATACACAGAAAAGCCTCCGGTATAACAGAACGTATTTAAAACGGATTTATCCTTAACATAACGTGCAAGCAGCTCACGGTTTTCCCGCTGATCAATGAAGAAGCCGGTTTTTTGCCCCCCTTCCCAGTCTATAAAGAATTGATTTTCATTTTCGGTAACAATTACACCTCCGGAAGATTTACCAAATAAGTAACCGTTTACAGCACTAACGGGTGCTTTAGCAGGTAGCGACTCTGCACTTTTATCATAAACTGCTGTAAGTGCAGCACCATAAATTTCTTGAAGTGCCTGAGACACAAAGTCACGCACCTGGTACATGCCTACAGTGTGTGTCTGAACAACAGCCGTGTCTTTATACATGTCCACAATCAAACCTGGTACACCGTCACCTTCCGCATAGATCAGACGGTAGACGTTTGTATTAGGATTGTCAGTCAAGCCTAGGCGCTTACGGTAGTCATACGCTTTCTGTACTTTACTTTTCCAGAAAGCATAATCCGGTTCCACCTGCTCAAAAGAGAAAATACGAACAGCAATGGAGCCAGGAGCATAATGCCCCATCCCCAAAAATTCGTTTTTACTGGAATACACTTCTACTATATCACCCTCTGCAGGTTCTCCATCAGATTTTCTGATCGCTCCGGAAAATACCCATGGGTGCAATCGTTTTAAGGAGTGTTCTTTTCCTGGCGCAAGGAATAATTTTATTAATGACATTTGTGTTCGGGTTGTAATAGAAAGATTAATAACTCGTGCTTAACAAGATGATCTTATTCAGCAACTGAGGTAATTGAGCTCGACAAGTTTTGCGTAGAGTTTCTGGACCGGCAAGCCCACTACATTGAAATAAGAGCCTTCTATCCGCTCTATTCCCATCATGCCTATCCATTCCTGTATGCCGTAGGCACCTGCTTTGTCGAATGGTTTATAATGGTTTATATAAAAATCTATTTCTGAATCTGAGAGTTCCTTAAAATATACTTTGGTTGTGTCGTGAAATACCGACTTGCCTTCTTTCGAGAGCAGGCACACCCCGGTGATTACTTCATGTGATTTACCTGAGAGAGCACGCAGCATCTCAGCGGCTTCATGATGAGTCTGGGGTTTATTAAGGATCCTATCGCCTAAGCATACGATTGTATCAGCGGTAATGACTACCTCATCGCTGAGTGAGTCTTTGTATGCATCGGCTTTATGAGAAGCAAGGTATTCGGCTACTTCAGCACCTTTAAGATCATTAGGAAAATCTTCGTGCACGTCCTTTACGCGCACTATAAAATCTAATCCCAAACCCGTTAAGAGTTCTTTCCTCCTTGGCGAATTAGAAGCAAGCAGCAGGGGCCGTGACAAATTCATCTTCCTTGATTGAGCTAAATAAAAATCCGCAAATAACCTTCGGGTAAAAGAATGTAGACTTCTGAGGCATAATGGCACCACTGTAACAAACCTTTTTTACCTGTGCCATAGAAACATCATTTGTAATCAGGGCCAGCCGTACTTTACCTGTATCCACTTTACTTACACATTCCGTAAAGTTCCGTATGTAACTCAGGCCTTTGTAGGTTCGTTGCGCTTCCCGGTCAATTCCAAGCACCTTTTCAAAGATGAAATAATGCATTACTGTCAGGTCAAGGTCTTTTACTTCCTGCGGTATTTCCCATTCTATCAGTGCATGTACTTCAGGCTTAAGTCGTAGCTTATAGGCGTTACCGCTTATGTACAAACCAAAGGCCCAGTTCTTACCCGTTATTACTTCGTTCAGTTCGTAAGCATCCTCTTTAGGGGTAACTACAAAATATTCTCTTAACTTCTCGAGGAAATCCTCATCTGTCATCTCTATGTTCTCCAGCACCCGGTGCGTTGGCAGAATACGCAGATCATCGTGTTCAGAATTAGTGAGGTACATGAGGTGATAATTGTAGGGCTCGAAACCAGTATGCTCGGGGTTAAGGGCCATCATCTTTTTGCGGTATTCCAAAGAACCCTCGTAACGGTGATGACCATCAGCCAACAATACCTGCCGGTTCTGCAGCGTACGCATGAAAAGCTCAATAACAGCATGATCATGTATAACAGCTAAAACGTCACGTACACCCTGGTAATCTTCCGTTTCATATATGGGAGATTTAATACTCTCATCCATATAAGCTTCAAGGATAAAGTCCGGGTCAGTGTATAAGCCATGGGTGGGGCTGGTATTTAGCTCCGTTCTCTCCAGCAGATCTATTCTATCGTTTACGGCACTTGGTATGGTGTTCTCGTGGCGCAGCAATACTTTTTCATGCCAATCGTAGGCTTTGATATTGCAGATAAAACCTTTTCGGCAATACTCTTTTGAAGCACCTGCCAGGGTAAAGTACTGGTAATACACATATATACCAGGCACCGCATCTTGAATGAGAACCCCCTGATCTTTCCAGTTCTGTAACAAAGCCGCAGCATCCTCAAAAGGATCATTGCCTGTAGGTACAGAAAGGTGAATGCTGTTAAACTTGTTCAGGTATAGCACCTCACGTTGTTTCGCGGAAACCACATCAAACAAGGGTGAGGTTAATTGATCAATACTCTGTTCCAGGTTTTCGTTATAGCGCCAGGCTTTTAGAGGTAATATCTCAGCCATTCGAGTGTCGGGTATAATTATTTGAAGTAAATGATTAGGAAATTAATATCAGGGAGCCAACCTTTTTAGCTTCCAGGCATCATCTGCACGTTCATAAACGATCCGGTCGTGAAGGCGGTTTGGTCTGCCCTGCCAGAATTCAATCTTAGCAGGAATTAGCTTATAACCTCCCCAGTGCTCAGGGCGTGGAACCAGCTCTGCATCCGCAAATTTAGAAATATAATAGCTATCGGATTCTTCCAACACCTTCCGGCTTTCTATCTCCTGGCTTTGAGGTGAGGCCCAGGCACCTATCTGGCTGCCCTTAGGGCGGCTGTGAAAATAGGCTTCAGACAGTTGAGGAGGAATTTTCTCTACAGAGCCATCTATGCGAACCTGCCGCTCCAGTGAAGCCCAGAAAAAAGTAATGGAGGCTAAGGGATTTTGTGCCAGTTCCCTTCCTTTGCGGCTATCATAGTTTGTAAAGAATGTAAATCCACCGTTGGCTACATCCTTCAGCAAAACAACACGCGCAGATGGTTGCCCCTCCTTACTAGCCGTTGAAAGCACAAAAGCCGTTGGCTCCTCAGCCTCTGCTGTTATTGCTTCCTGCAACCATACCTGAAACTGTTGAATCGGATCTTGTAAAACAGAATCCTCAGTAAGTGCTTGTCTTGAATAATTTTTTCTGATGTCAGCAATATTATGCGTTAAAGTCATAAATCAGCTCTGTTTTTTCAAAATTAGGAAAATATCCGCTGTAGTTAAACATTTATATAGGCCTCAGATAACCTAAAACCTAAAACAAAGGTAATGTGGGGGTAAACAGAAGGTAAAGTACTAGTCTGTCAAAGTCTGCTACAAAATAGCATTCTTTTCGTAATAAATATTGATTACCTTACTCGTAGCCTACATCATCATAAAACAAAAATACAAATCAACAGAAGACTTGTTTTATATAGGAAGTATTAAAGATGGAAGAAGATAGCTTGATGAAGCCTCAAAACGGCAGTTTACTTATTTCAGAACCATTTCTGGGCGACCCGAACTTTGAGCGCAGCGTGGTATTAATTTGTAGCCACGAAGATGCTGAAGGAACTTTTGGCCTGGTGCTGAACCGTAAGTCAAACCTCAGGCTATCTGATGTAATAGACTTAAAAAACGATGCTTTTGATGTAGAGTTGGGAATAGGAGGCCCAGTGCAATACAATACGTTGCACTATGTGCACAGACTGCCCCACCTGCCTCAGTCCATACATTTAAATGAGGATGTATACTGGGGGGGTGATTTTGAAATGTTGCAGACAATGATTGAAGCAGGTATTGTTTCAAACAACGATATAAAGTTTTTCCTGGGTTATTCGGGGTGGACAGCCGGACAGCTACAGAAGGAGATAGATGAAAATGTTTGGATTGTAAATAACAAAGCTGCGAATAAATTATTTAAATTGGAGCCAGATAAACTTTGGCGAAGTGTTTTGCGACAAATGGGTGGCAAATACAAAGTGCTTTCCAATTACCCCGTAGATCCACGCCTAAACTAACGCTTAAAAGTTGTACCTATAACTTGTAGTCATGACAACCGAAAACAAGAATACTGACGCTACCGGAGCCGAGGCAAATAAGCCAGAGGATCAAAATGCTACTAATCAGGAGTCGCAAAAAAATATTGTGGAGCAACGTTTGGCAGAGATCAATGCCAGGCAGCAAGATCAGCCGGAGGCTTCACAAGGTGTTCCCAAAGAGGACCAACCTGAAATTCATCCGGACCTAAAAACTGAGCAGGAGACAGATGCTTCCGAAAGTATAACAGAGGCATTTGTAGCGGCCAATACAGATGTGAAGGACGAGGACCAACAGACAGCATCCATTGCAGATAGTGACAGTACCCCACAGGCAACTACAGCATCCACAGGTGACTCTAACTCAGGGGAACAGCAAGCGGAGCATGACGAAGAGGAGGAAGAGGAAGATACAACTGATTACAGCCAGCTATCCATGGAGGAGCTACGTAACCAGTTGCAATCTACTCTGAAGAGTGCAGATGCTGCAAAGAAGCATCGTACTATAAATGAAATCCATAAGCAGTACGACATCAAGTTTAATTCTGAAAGGGCAGAGGCTTTAGAAAAGTTTAAACAGGAGGGTGGAACAGAAGAAGACTTCGAGTACCATACACCCAAAGAGCACCAGGACCTGGAAACACTTTTGATTGCTTACCGTGATGCCCGTCACCAGCAGAGGCAAAGCGCTGAAAAGCAACGCCAACATAGCCTGGAGCGCAAGCAGCAGATTTTAGCAGAACTTCGCACCCTGGTGGAGTCTGCAGAAACAAAGAACAGCTATGAGGAGCTAAAAAGGCTACAGGCAGAGTGGAAGAACATTGGTCCGGTGCCAGCAGGCATGGCCCAGGAGTTATGGGATTCCTACCACGCGCTGTTAGACATCTTCTACAATAACCGCAGCATCTTCTTTGAACTTAAAGAGCTTGACCGAAAGCGAAACCTGGATGCCAAACTTCAGCTGGTAGAGCGGGCAGAGGCGCTTGCAGGAGAGGAGTCCATTAACAAGGCCTTACAGGAGCTCAGGCACCTTCATGAAGAGTGGAAGAATATCGGTCCGGTTCCGAACGATCAACGAGACCTGATCTGGAATAAATTTATCCAGGCTTCTGAGCGGGTACATGAAAAGCGCAGGGCCTATCAGGGGGAGCGTCGGGAAAAGGAAATGGAGAACCTAGTAAAAAAACGCGCCATACTTGAGCGCCTTCAGGAATTCCAGAACTTCAATACCGATCGCATAAACGACTGGCGGGATAAGACGGATGAGATACAGAAGCTTAAAGAAGAATGGGATGCAGCTGGCCTGGTACCAAAAGAACAGGCCGAGGAAGTAAATAAAACATTTTGGAGCAACTACAAAGCCTTTTTTCAGCATAAAAACCAGTTCTTTAAGGGGCTTGACGAGCAGAAAATGCAAAACCTGCGCCTTAAGACAGAACTTTGCGAAGAGGCAGAAAGCCTGAAGGACAGCACAGACTGGAATGCAACAAAAGAAAAGCTGATCCAGCTACAGAAGAAGTGGAAAACAATTGGCCGGGTTCCGGACAAACATTCTGATAAAATATGGCAGCGTTTCAGAGCAGCCTGTAATGAGTTTTTTGACCGTAAGCAGGCCGTTGAGCAGCAGAAAAGCGCTGAAATTGAAAAGCTATCAGCAGAAAAAATTGAACTATGCGAAAGGATCGCCACCAAACTGGCACAGCCTAATGCCACTGGTTCTCTAAAGGAATTTGAAGAGTATAAGCAGCAGTGGAGCGCACTTGATAAAGATAACAAGCGAAGCAGCCCGAAAGCGGAAGACAAATTCCTGGCATTGATGGAGAAGTACCTGGAACGTGTGCCGGAGCTTTCACTGCAGGAGCGCACGGATATGCTTGTAAAACTACAGGTGGATAGGCTCAAACATAGTCCGGATGCCAGTCAGAAGCTTCACCAGCGTGAACAGACTATTCGCAGGGAAATATCGCAACTACAGAACGACATTCAGACACTTCGTACAAATATTGAGTTTTTTGCCAGATCTAAAAATGCTGATAAACTTCGTGAAGAATATGAAGGCCGTATTGCAGATGCCCAAAGCCGAATAGATAAGCTGCAGCACCAATTAAATGCATTCAGGGGTTAATTTTTCAGCCTGACTTTCAAAAGTTTAACAAAAGCGTTGCAAAAATATACAGCGAGTACTTGCAACAAAGTAAACTTCGCTATACTTTTGCAACGCTTTAACACAATAAAGCAGCCCAATCAAAGCCTCCATAGCTCAGCTGGTAGAGCAACTGACTTGTAATCAGTAGGTCGTTGGTTCGATTCCGACTGGGGGCTCTAATTAAAAACTGCAGGATTTTGTACTTCCTCTGCTTTTTTAGTCAAACATAAAGTACAAGCCTCCATAGCTCAGCTGGTAGAGCAACTGACTTGTAATCAGTAGGTCGTTGGTTCGATTCCGACTGGGGGCTCATTAAAGAAAAAGTCTTCAGAATATTCTGAAGACTTTTTCTTTTTTATCCCTGTCTCTTTTAGAGTTATCCTACCATTATGTTTTTTTTAGGATAATGACTTATTTAGCGTTCCTTTTAATATCACAACATGCAGTTAATTGAGGTAACCACACCCGAGCTTGCACAGGAGTTTATAATGGTGCAGGTAAAGCTTTACAAAAAAGACAAGAACTATATCCGACCACTGGATAAAGACATAAACTTTGTTTTTGATCCCAAGAAAAACAAGTTGTTAAGAGACGGGGAAGCAGTTCGCTGGATTCTTAAGGATGATTCAGGTAAACCTATAGGGAGAGTAGCAGCATTCATTAATAAGAAAACGGCTAACACTTTTGAGCAACCAACAGGGGGTATGGGCTTCTTTGACTGTATTGATGACCAAGAGGCCGCTAACAAGTTGCTTAATGCTTGCAAAGAGTGGTTACAGGAGCGTGGAATGGAGGCAATGGACGGGCCTATAAACCTGGGGGAACGAGACAAATGGTGGGGTCTGTTAGTAGATGGCTTTTATCCGCCTAATTATGGCATGCACTATAACTTTCCCTATTATCAGCGACTGCTAGAGGAGTATGGCTTTAAATTATACTTCAATCAATATACCTATTATCGTAAAGTAGAGGATCCTCTTCCGGAGAGAGCAAATGAAAAAGCAGAGCGGGTACTGCAGAATAAAGCTTACCACTTCCGGCACATGGAGAAATCAAACCTGGCTAAGTACACCGAAGACTTCCGTACTGTTTACAATAAGGGGTGGGTAAAGCATGAAGGAGTGAAACCAATGAGTGAAGCACAGGCCGTTTCCATCATGAAGTCTCTTAAGCCGGTTATAGATGAGCGAATCATGTGGTTTGCATATCACAATGAGGAGCCTGTAGGCTTCTTTATCGCCATTCCGGAATTAAATAAGTTATTCAAATATGTGAATGGCAAAATGGATCTGTGGGGCAAACTGAAATTGGTGTTCCATCGCTGGCGAGGAGCAGCTACAACGATGTATGGTATCGTATTCGGAATTACCCCGGAGCACCAGAGTAAGGGAGTAGAAGCTGCGATGCTCGTAGAGGCGGGTAAAGTCATTCAAAACAATCCAAACATCCCATACAAAGACTTGCAGATGAATTGGATAGGTGACTTTAACCCTAAGATGATGCACCTTGTAGAGCAGCTAGGAGGTCGTATCTATAAAACGCATGCTACTTACCGCTACCTTTTTGACAGAAATAAAGAATTCAACAGAGCTAAAATTATCCATTAGTTAACAGAGGGAAGGTCCAATTCATTTTTGAAAGCAGGATCACATAGCTGCTCCCAACTCCAACCATCGTTGTTAACCATAGCCTTCAAAATTTGCCGACGAAGCTCTAGTTGCTCAATTTCTTTCAGGCTCGGTTGCCTTAACGGAACCCCCGCTTTGGGGAGTTCTGAAAAATCCATATTAGGAGCTTCAGAACCATCTGAATTTATGAAGATCTTTGTAACGGATTCAAGGAAAGAAGTTATTGCTTTACGGACTGGTACGATGTACTGCTTTCCCGGATGAAGATCTTCTGGTACGTAAAGCAAAAGCAGCGTTAGAGCTTCGTCCAGGGCTGCAAGATTAGGAACTAAAGAAACCTTCTTTTCATCGTTATGAAAATAATGGAGTACAGGGTAAGCAAGATGCAACTGACCCTGTTGGATGATGTCCTGATCCAGTCCTTCTAAATGGACTTCCAATCTCTTAAAGGATTCCCCATCCCAGTTATTAAGAAGAATCTGCTGCGGACTATCGCCTATGGCAGCAATCTTTATGCTTACTGTGCGCTGTGTGATGATTGCTGAAAGAACAGGGACTATGTAAGAAATAGCAATAGTAATTAGGATCAGTCCTGAAAACGATATGAAGGAAGAGTATATCCGCCAGGCATCAGTACCTCCTTTAAAGTCTCCGTTTCCCATAGTTGACAGGATATAGCCTGTAAAATAAATACGCTCCTTAAAGTCTGCAGGCACATTTGTGGTTGAGTTTACCACAGCATCAGAATCTGACATAAAGATCAGCGTGTTTCCAACCCAGAGAAGCATTACCCATATGATCAGGAGAGAACAAACAGTGATGATGCCAGCCCCATTCAGCACAGATTTACTCTTAGTAATTTTGCAAAACAGTCCAACACCTTTCCATACAAAGGTTGTAACGATATCAGTAACAATGCCTGCTCCCCGTGCAAAAGTTGTATAAATCACATCGTAAGAGGTAAGGGCTACGACACATATGCCAGTTACTAAGTATAAGTAAGAATCCATTAATGACTGTTGTTACAAGTTTATGTTTGCTCTTGTTGGAAGTTTATACCTTTGTAACCAATTACATGTTGCCAATGCATGCACCAATAGCAGTTACTGCAGTGGCAGTTATAAAAAGCTAGATCAATGGATTCTTTAACCCAGATCGTTCTTGGTGCCTCAGTAGGTGAAGCTGTGGCTGGTAAAAAACTTGGAAATAAGGCCCTTCTCTGGGGCGCAATAGCCGGGACAATTCCTGACCTGGACATTCTGGCAAGCCCATGGCTGGATACTGTACAAGAGCTTACTTTCCATCGCTCCGTCACTCATTCATTTCTTTTTGCAATAGTGCTTTCGCCCATACTAGGCTGGCTACTGCATAGGTTGTATAAAAAACAAGAAGCAGGTTTCTGGCGATGGACCGCCTTGTTCTTTCTGGGTTTTACCACGCATGCTTTGCTGGATAGCTGCACTACCTGGGGAACGCAACTTTTCTGGCCTTTTAGTACCTATGGCGTTGCTTTCTATAACATCTTCGTAATTGACCCACTTTACACGGTTCCTTTTCTTGCTTTTGTAGTGGCTGCAGCATTCTTTAGCAGGAAAAGCAGCATACGGCGAAAGCTTAATTATACTGGTTTATCTATCAGCACTGCTTATCTTCTCCTTTCGTTTGTTTTCAAAGCACATGCGAATGATGTTTTTGAACAGGCACTAAAGAAACAAGGGATAGAGTTTAGCTCCTATATCAGCAAACCAACACCACTTAACACAATACTCTGGTCAGTCACTGCAGAAGGTCCTGATGGTTTTTACACTGGATTTTACTCTTTAGCAGATAATGACAAAGAGGTAAAGTTTGATTTTGATGCTTGTAAAGCCCATTTACTGAACCCTTACAGAGGTAACCCCAAGCTGGAGCGCCTCCTGGAGATAACGAAAGGCTATTATACCGTAGAACCTGCAGATGACAAAGGTGTTTATATAAACGATTTGCGATTCGGTGAGTTTGATGGCTGGCGCGAAGGAGGGGGGAGCTATGTGTTTGTTTATCATGTATGGAAAGATGCACAAGACAAGATCCATTTTGAGGAAATCAATAACAGACCAAAAGTTGACCAAAGTTATCTGTCCTCCTACTGGGAACGCATTAATGGTACTAAATAAGAAAAGCGTCTAAGGACGCTTTTCTTATTTAGTACCATTAATGTTTTATCTATAGCGTTTCATAAAACATTAAAGTTTTGATCCAATCCTTTTCAGATGAAGTATCAATTTTTTCTTTTGAAATGAAATTCTTAATCTCATTTTCTTTATCATTTAAAACCATAAGCAGGTTCTTCTTATTAAGCTTTACTTCTACAGGTTTGAGATTCTTATCTACAAAGAAATATTTTTCTTCCCTCTTAAACTCATCACTTCTTTTTTGCACCCCATAGCCACTGTTACTCATTAGATTCGCACGAAGTATTTTCACTTTAACCTCCTGCAATAAAGAGGTTTCGCCTTCATGTAGCACAACAAAAAAGTTGTCCCTGAAAGAAGCATCATTTGTTTTGAGATCATCAAATCGTTTAAATTCTACTTCCTGATTCTTAATATCAGTAACAACAAATTTTCTGATGGTAGTAGGTATTAACGCTACAGAATCTCCAGAAGGCTTAAGAAGTAGAATTTCATTCAGATGAACATTATATTTCAACTTAAGGTCAGCAAAAATCTGGTTATTGGAAGTTTCTACTGAGGCATCAAGCCATTTATCGAAAAAGTATGGTGAGCCTTTGATTTCTGAATTTGTAAGGTCAACTGTTTTGATAAACCCATCATTCCCAAAAAGGTGATTCTGGTTTAAAGAGCCTACAGGTGTTTGAGCAATTGCAAAATAAGAAAAGCCACAAAAGCACAAAGTGATTAATAATCTTACATCATTAATTCTGAGAAATTTCATTTTTATTAAAATAACTTTAAGTGTTAAATACATTTCATACATCATCAGAAATAACATGTTTTATTACTGGTGCACAACAGGAAACAACTAAAATAAGATATGTGCAATATACATTTATTATATTAAGCTCCTCCCTGTTACTTGTGAGATTTATTAAACCTTCATATCATTTGGATTTTCCATACAGGATAAAGAATTCAATGATGGCCGTAGAACATTTTACGATACATGATTATTAAAAAAACAAAGAAAAAATTTATGGCACAAAACAGGTGGTTACTAACCGGTAAAAAAGCAGTGGTTACTGGAGGTTCAAAAGGCATCGGAGAAGCTATTGTTAAGGAGTTTATAGATCTGGGCGCAGATGTAGTTGCTGTAGCACGAAAAGAGGAGGATCTCGAACTGCTAATTGAAAACTACGGGAATGGCCAAGGCAGACTTTATACTGTTGCAGCCGATGTCAGTACGATTGAAGGAAGACAGAAACTATTATCAAAAATACAGGAACTTTGGGGTAGTCTTGATATTCTGGTAAACAACGTGGGGACCAACATCAGAAAACCTACCGTTGAGTATACTGTGGATGAATATGACTTCGTCATGAATACAAATCTACGCTCGGCATTTGAATTAAATCAGAAATTATTCCCGCTGCTACGCAGTTCAGAGCAAGGCAATATCATCCATGTTACCTCTGTGGCAGGGTTAACCCATGTACGCACCGGAGCAATCTATGGCATGACAAAAGCTGCTTTAACCCAATTAACAAAGAATTTATCTGCAGAATGGGCTATGGACGGAATCAGGGTCAATGCGGTTGCTCCCTGGTACATAAGTACACCTCTTGCCCAAGCGGTGCTTCAGAAGAGGGAGTACGCAGATGCTGTAATTAGCAGGACACCCATGCAGAAAATAGGTGAGCCAGCAGATGTTGCTGGAGCAGTGGCCTTTCTATGCATGCCGGCAGCGGCTTATATAACTGGTCAAACCATAGCTGTAGACGGAGGTTTTACTATAAATGGTTTTCACCCACTATAAAATAATAATTTTACTTTAAAACACAGAAAGAACCAGCAATTAGTGCTGGTTTTTTTATGTAAAAATGTTTAATTTTGTAAGATATGAAAGTAACAGCTCTATCGTTTTAGGAGCTTTTAAACTTTTTCTCATGGCAACAACCAGACTGCTTACTCTTCTGATATTCTCCTTTTTTCTCTCTACTTTAACTTCTTGCAAAACCTGCCCGATCTCTTCATGCCATGTTCGCATGGTGCATGCACATGGGGAGGACGAATTTAGAGGACAGCCAATCTGGAAAAAGCAGAACCCCAAAATAGGAGAGAAGTTGCCTAAGCGCTCACAGGAAAAACGTGCCCCCAGAAGCACTAAAAGCAAAAATAAGAATTAAGCTATATAGGGCATAACAGCTTTTTTGCATAACTTGCCTATCTATTAATAACACCAAAATTAATTATTTTAGACCTAAGACATGATTGAAGGCGAACGAATAATACCGATCAACATTGAAGACGAAATGCGCGGTGCGTATATCGACTACTCAATGTCTGTTATCATTTCCAGAGCCTTACCCGATGTTCGGGATGGATTGAAGCCTGTGCACCGCCGCGTGCTTTATGGGATGTCCGAACTGGGGGTATCTTATAATAAAGCCTATAAGAAATCGGCCAGGATAGTGGGAGAGGTGCTGGGCAAGTACCACCCGCACGGTGACTCTTCTGTTTATGAAACTATGGTACGTATGGCCCAGGAATGGTCTTTACGTTACCCACTTGTTGACGGACAGGGGAATTACGGCTCCATTGATGGTGACTCCCCCGCAGCCATGCGTTATACAGAGGCCCGCTTAAAGCGGATTGCCGATGAACTGTTGGCTGACCTGGAAAAAAATACTGTCGATTTTGTACCCAATTTTGACGAATCGCTGAAGGAGCCAAGCGTAATGCCTGCCAAACTTCCTAACCTGCTCATCAACGGTACTTCGGGTATTGCAGTAGGTATGGCAACTAACATGGCGCCTCATAACCTTACTGAGGTTGTGAATGGCATTGTGGCTTATATAGATAACAATGACATTACCATTGCTGAATTAATGCAGTACATCACTGCCCCTGATTTCCCTACCGGTGGTATCATCTATGGGTATGATGGTGTGAAGTCTGCATTTGAAACTGGTCGTGGCCGTGTATTGATGCGTGGTCGGGCCATCTTCGAAACAACACCTTCAGGCAAAGAACAGATCATTGTAACGGAGATTCCTTACATGGTTAACAAAGCCTCGCTTATTGAGAAAACAGCGGCACTTGTAAATGAGAAAAAAATAGAAGGTATTTCAGATTTACGAGATGAGTCAGACCGTGATGGTTTGCGTATTGTGTACGACCTGAAGCGGGATGCTATTCCTAATGTAGTTCTCAACAACCTTTACAAATACACAGCTCTTCAATCTTCATTTGGTGTTAACAATGTGGCACTTGTTAAGGGCCGCCCAATGACGCTGAACCTGAAAGACATGATTCACCACTTTGTGGAGCATCGTCATGAAGTGGTTATTCGCAGAACGCAGTATGAACTGGATGAAGCGAAGAAACGTGCTCATATTCTGGAAGGCTTACTTATCGCCCTTGATAACCTTGATGAAGTGATTAGCCTGATTCGCTCCTCCCGTGATCCGGAGATAGCGCGTAACGGATTGATGGAGCGTTTCCAGCTTACTGAAATTCAAGCCCGTGCCATTCTGGATATGCGTCTGCAGCGTCTCACAGGTCTTGAGCGTGATAAGATTCAGCAAGAGTATGAAGAGATAATGAAGCTGATCGATTACCTCACGTCAATTCTCAACGATGAGGATCTCCGTATGCAGATCATCAAAGATGAGCTGACTGAGATCAAGGATCGTTATGGCGATGTACGCCGCACCAGCATAGAAGCTAGCACGGGAGACATCTCTTATGAAGATATGATACCGGAAGAGAACATGGTGATCACCATTTCTCACGAAGGATATATCAAGCGTACTTCCTTGAGTGAATACCGCAGCCAAAGCCGTGGAGGAGTAGGTTCCCGAGGTGTGGCAGCTTCAAAAGAAAGCGACTTCACAGAGCACCTTTTCATTGCAAGCACACATAATTACATGCTGTTCTTCACTGAATATGGTAAAGTATTCTGGTTAAAAGTTTATGAGATACCAGAAGGAGGGAAGACCACTAAGGGACGTGCCATACAGAACATCATACAGATTGAAAAAGAAGATAAAGTACGTGCTGTACTGAATGTACATGACCTGAAAAATCAGGATTTTGTGCTGAACCACAACCTGGTGTTCATCACAGAAAAAGGTACGATCAAGAAAACGATACTGGAAGCTTATTCCCGCCCAAGAACAAATGGTATAAATGCCATTACCATCAACGAGGGTGACAGATTACTTGATGTTCAGTTGACAACTGGTAACAGTGAAATTATTATTGCTTTACAGTCCGGAAGAGCTATTCGCTTTAACGAAGAACAAGTTAGGCCAATGGGACGTAATGCGGCTGGTGTACGCGGTGTAACACTGGGCGGACCAGACGACAAAGTAGTTGGTATGGTTTGTGTACAGAATGATAATACAGAGCTACTGGTTGTTTCTGAAAATGGCTTTGGTAAGCGTTCCGTTTTAGATGAATATCGCATCACGAATCGTGGTGGTAAAGGTGTTAAAACTATGAATGTTACTGACAAAACCGGTAATCTGGTTGCCATCAAAGGTGTTGTGGATACTGATGACCTGATGATCATTAACCGTTCTGGTATCACAATCAGACTTCGTGTTAATGATATCCGAGTAATTGGTAGAGCTACACAAGGTGTACGATTGATAAAGCTGAACGAAACCGATCAGATTTCATCTGTGGCAAAAATTGAGATGGAAGACGAGGAAGAGGTAGTACTGGAGCAATCAGAACTTACGCCAGATGACTCATTGCAGCCAGACACAATGATTGATACGGAGACAACAGAAGAAGTATAATCTGTATTTTAAGGGAATTTTATTTCACTGAATAATCGTTAATAGACAAACACAAACTAATTTCACAAACAAGTATGAAAAAAATACTTTTAACTGCCTTTGCTGCTGCAACAGTAACTACAGTTGCAAGTGCGCAAAACTCAGCTGTGAACAGTGCTATCCTCAACCACAAGCAAGGTTTATTAGACAAAGCACAAGCTGATATTAATAAGGCAACTGAGCACAAAAAGACTAAAGATAAGGCTAAGACGTGGTTCTATCGTGGTGTAATTTATCAGGACATGATTGGAAACCCAATCTATAGTAAATTTACTGATGACAACACACCAACTGTAGTACTTGAGTCTTATGACAAAGCCGTTGAGCTTGATGGCCAGAATGGTGAGTACGCGAAACTAGTACCAGAGCGTAAAGAGATGCTTTATGGCCAGGTTCTAAACCAGGCAGTAGAGTTCCACAATAACCAGGACTGGGACAATGCCATTGAGAAGTACAAATTAGCTTCTAAAGTAAATCCTAAAGATACAACAGCTGTACTTTATGCAGCTTATGCATCTACAGCAAAACAGGATTATCCTCAAGCAATCACCTTTTATGACCAATTAATTGATATGGGTCATAAGACAGAGGATGTTTACAAAGCTAAAGTTCAACTTCAGCAAGCTACTGAAGCAAGCGATGAAGAAGTGATGAATACACTTTCTGCTGCGTTGAAAGAGCATCCAAACAGTGTGTTCTTGATGCAGGAAGAGCTTAAGTATTTCCTGAAAAATGATCGTGGTGACGAAGCAATGGCTAAATTGGAAAATGCAATTAAAGCAGATCCTAACAATGCAAGTCTTTATGCTGTACTAGGTAATCTTCAGGAGAAGAAAGGAAATCTTGATGCTGCTACAGAAAGCTATAAGAAAGCTATTGAAGCAGACCCTAAAAGCTTTGACGCTTACTTCAACCTTGCTGTACTAGAGTATAATAAAGGTAGCGATATAAACAATAGAGCTGCTAAAATGGACTATGCCACATATCAGAAAAAAGGAAAAACCCTTGAGGCACAGGCTAAGAAGCATTATGAGGCATCATTGCCATATTTCCAGAAAGCATTGGAAGTACAGCCAGATGATCAGGCAACTATCCAAAACCTGGTAAGAGTTTATACTCGATTAGATCGTAAGGCAGAAGCTGCTAAGTATAGCAAAATGCTTAATAAATAAGATCATTAAGATCAAATAAAAGAAGGGAAGCTAAATAGCTTCCCTTTTTTTATTTGATCTTTCATTATTATGTTAACTAAGTATTACGACCCATAATAAGAGGTAGAATACAGAAGACAAGGCTTGAGCAGCTTATAAAAGTGTGCTACAAGAGAATGAGAGACAAAACTAAGGGGTGCGGTACAACTTAGTGGAACGACCACCAAAAATCAGACAGGGAATAGAAAGAGGCTGGAGAACGGCAACTATGTGATTAATAAAAATTCTTACAATATTCAGCCGTAGAAAAGCAATGAAGTAAACTTTATACTTAACATAATATATATTATAAGACTTATAATATACGATCAGGATCTATTACTAAAAGTGTCACTAATAATATACTTTATGTTAAATAGTGAAATTTTAACGTTTACTAATACAGATCAACTTAAAGTTTCCGCTGCCTGATTTTTAGTAACTCCTGCTCCAGGTACGTTGTAGGAACTTTTTCTTTTCTAGCTAACTCTACTGCTTTTTCTTGCATAGCTTCGGCCTCACTAAAGAACTTCAGCCTGTAAAGCAAATGAGCAAATGTATCATAGTAGGCCGGCTTTGGACTCTCTGAAATCGTTCTTTTGCTCCAGGCCATTGCTCTGTTAAGATAAGCCTCATTAGTTGTACCTGATAAATAAACCTGGTAGGCAGCGTTGTTTAAATTACTGTAAAAGGATTGGCTTGGGCTACTCTTAGATATTCTTACTACCGTTTGGGTTTCTCTTGTTGTACCTTTTGGGATTGCCTTAATATCCTCCTCGTGCTTTTCCCGATTTGTCTCCCTCAGAGCTTCTTCGCCAACCATCATTTTTTCTACAGAGTCAACTGAAACAGGCATATAATACCTGTCATAATAAGTTATAAGACTTAAAAGATGATTGGCTGTATCATTTGTGGCTCCATAAAACCTCAACATATTATTGTCATAGGTCCTCTGTGCCTTCCGATAATCATTACCCCATGTTCCCCTGGCAAAACTAGCTCCTTTTAGAGCTAAGGCTCTATCATTATGTTCAATAGCTTGCCTGGAGGTATTCCCTATAATTTTATTGTTAATAGCTACCCGCTGTGCCAAAGGTAGTGTCTTGTAAAGTTTATTGACCATCTCACCATTTAAACGTGCAAATTTAATTGCCTTACTATCTACTACGGGTCCAAATTCATGTATAAAAACTACTTCTGGAAAAGAATCAGCCATACTCACCGGTAGCTGATTTACGTATTCCTCTAATAAATCCTGAGAAACATTTATACCTAAATCTTTCTGAAGTAGCATATACTTCTTTAAAAAAGCCCTGTCTCTCCTACCCCTTTCATACTCCTGTTGATAATAACTTAAATTGTTTTCTCCGGTTCTCTTGCTTTTAAACAGGTTAATATGGTGTAAATAATATTGAGGATTTGTAGAGTTTCTGGCTACGCGATGTACCAAGGCTCCGTCAGGGTTTAGAAAAAGGTAAGTGGGAAATTCAGTAATAGAATACTTCCTGGCAAGCAGCTTTGAATCTGCCGAACCAAAAGTTGCCTCAAAATTAACAAATTCCTTGTTGAGCACCTTTGTAACCTGTGGATCTGTCAGTCCAGAATTACTCTGAGCCTTTACCACATGAGCAGGTAAATTAGATGACGGATCAGGTGGGGAAACATGTATGAATACTGATTTTCCTACCTCTTGAGCCACAGATAAAACATCCTCAAGAGATCCCTTTTGGTATTGAACATGTTGAGCTAGAAGAAGCTTATATGCTATAAGGAAGAGAAAGGAAAGTAAAACCCTCTTTTTCATCATTTAAGGTTATGTATGAAAGATGTTGAACAACTCCTTAAATGTAATCTAAAATAATAAGTTTTGAACAGTGTACACCAAAGAAGCTTCTTTGACAATGCAGGCTAATTTTATAAAGGAAATTAATTCTTACAATTCATGGCAACGGTAGAACGACAGACTCTCCGGGTAAATACTCAAATCTTGTTTACCTTTAGGATGCATTTGGATTAAGACCTTTTTGCAAACTGGAAATAGTGCAGTCGTGTCAGTTGAGAGACTCATTATAAATTCATAAAATGGTACGGCCTGAACTTAAAATGTGCTCAGGCCGTACCATTCAATTTATACTTCTTAACTAGACTGAAGTTAGCACGATTTCATTTTTAGGTAAATCCTGTTGCATGTAAGCATATTCATCATCTTCACCTCTTATCCACCCTACTGCAGCAATCGATAGAGCTGTAACAATAGCAATAACAAGGGCTGGCCAGAAACCATCTATTTTGAAATTCCCAACTAGTTTATCTACTAGTTTTATAACTAATGCTGTTACAATCAAACTTATGATGGCCTCCAGTAAAAAGAAAGTTACCAGGTTAAACACAACTCTGATTAACCAACCTAAAGTAGCATTTATTACCCCCACTAAAAAAGCCACCCATAAAGCAGTCCAGAAGCTTTTTACATGTACACTTGACATGGCATAAGCGAGTATCAGGATAACTACTGCACTGACTAAAAGATTGATAATAAAGTCCATAGTTCTATAAATTTGTTTAAGGATATATATGCTATGGTACTACGTGCAGCTTAAGTTAATTGGTTTCTTAAGTATTAATTTATAAACTGGGGCTTCAGCTTGGTATGATAATTTGCTTCAAATTTTTCCACTTTAGGTTTAGCCACTGAGACTACATAAGGATCATCAGGGTTACGCCGGTAGTAATCCTGATGGTACTCTTCTGCCTCCCAGAATTTCTTAAAAGGTTCTACATAAGTAACTATATCACTTTTGTAGGTGCCTGACCTTTCAAGCTCAGCAATATAATCTTCAATAATCTTTTTCTCTTCTGGATTTCGGTAAAATGCTACGGACCTGTACTGACTACCAACATCAGGCCCCTGCCTATTAAGAGTTGTAGGATCATGAGTGGCAAAGAACACTTCCACCAACTCTTCGAAACTAACTTCCTTAGGGTCATAATGTACTTGCACAGCTTCGGCATAATCCGTATTCCCGGCACTTACTTCTGCATAAGTAGGATTAGGAGAAGTACCCCCTGAATAACCGGAAACAACAGATTTCACTCCCGCCAAACGTTCGAAATAAGCCTCTGTACACCAAAAGCACCCTCCTGCAAAGGTAGCAGTCTCTAAACCTTTGGTGTCAGTTGTATCTAATGATTGGCCTTCCTGGTAACCGAATTTAGAGATTTCGGTGCCTCCATCCGTACAGGAAGTAAAAATAAAAAGAAAGGGTAAAATTAGGTAGAATATGTACTGTATCATAAAATGTATCTTTTTATACGTTTTACGTGCACATACTTATAACAGGTTTAAAACTAAAGGCAGTTAGATCACACAATAAACTTATGCGAGTAATGATTTCAACATCTGAGCCTTTATAATTAATACAAGCTATGCTTTCTATCGGCTATTACTTTATCAAAATCCCACTCAACCCGTTCTTTAAAGGAGGCACTTCTTGAATCGCAGTCAATATTATTACAAATAGAACAGGATGGCGCAATGCAGGGGTCTGTATGTATGAAAAGCTCTATACTTGAATCAATTTTCTCCCGAACCAGCTTACCCACTGCTTCTACCTCATCGTGGGCTTCCAAAACGTTTAAATACCATGGCACAGTCAGGTGGCAGTCTATATGTAATGTTGATCCATATTTTATTACCCGAAGATTATGTATGTCAATCCAGTTTTCCCTTCGGTTTTCGTTTAAAACAGTTACAATTCTCTTTAAAAGCTCATAATCTGCCTCATCCATAATACCAGCAATAGAAGACCGCAAGATTCTGTATCCGGTAACACAAATGAACGATCCAAATAGTATTGCAGCAACACTGTCCAGCCAGACGTACCCAGTGATAAAAACCAGTAATAATCCTACAAGAATACCAGCAGTTGAGTAGGCATCTGTCTTCAAATGCTTCCCTCCTGCTACTAATACAAGTGAATTGCTGTTTTCTCCTCTTCTTTCAGTTAATATACCTATACCATAATTTACTAAACCAGCCACCGCTGTGAGTATAATACCAAGATCAAGCTGATGTAGCGCTACAGGCTCAAAAAGATTATAAACCGATTTCAGTATTATTGCTCCGCCCGCGACCAAGATAAGAGAACCCTCCAGGGTGGCAGCCACAAATTCTATTTTCCCATGGCCGTAAGGGTGGTTAATATCACGTGGCCGGGAAGATACTATTAAACTATAAAGGGAAAAGGCCCCTGCTACAACATTGATGATTGATTCAAGGGCATCTGTAAGTATAGCATTGGAGTTCGTTATAAAGAAAGCAACAAATTTGGCTATCAATAGCAACACTCCTACCAGCACTACAAAAACCTGTAGTTTGATATTTTCTTTAAGATCGTTTCTGGTATTTGTCACTTTACTTAGTTCGGACGGGAACAAATGTGCCCGAAAAACATCAAAGTTAAGTAAACAGTTGTTGAAACACTAACCTAGTTCGGGAAGAGTGCTTGCAGGGCATACATGACTGCTTTAAAAGGCAGGAATAACTATCGATAAAAGCTGTATTACAAAGTATCGCTCAGGTCAAGCCAATTAGGGTTCATTGATGCGATCAAGCTAAAAGTTGAATCCTTGTCACCACTCCTGATTTGCCGCTCCCTATTTAAAGCAATAGACTCTACATCGTAGTGCTCGTAATAAACTAACCTTTTACCAGGGTAACTATTATTGTTCTGCGGAGAATCAACCTTTCGATTTGTTATCTGCTCCTGAAGGTTATCTGCAATACCTATCTGTACCTCGGAGCCAGGCTGGTCCCCGAAAATGTAGACGAAATAATGTTGTTGAGTCTCTTGCATGTTATCAGGTATATTGCGGATTATACGTAAAGCAATGAAGTCAGTTTCACTGCTTAGCCACGGCCTCACTTTAATATTTCACCCTTCTACTTTTGCCTCAGTATCAATCTATAATAAGAAGAAAATAGACATATAAGCTTCATAAAGACTCCTGCTTGTTAAGCCATACCAGTGCGTCTGTTACGTTATAAAACGATTCAATAGTTACCCCTTGAACTTAGATTTATGATCACATCTGTACTGATCTGCGTATAGAATTCCGGCGAGTATACCCAGGCAAACCACCGCACACTTAGTTCATACATACTCGGAAACCATACTTTTCCAACCCAATCAATGGCTCCTGGATAATGGCCAGTTACTTTGGAGTTGTTGTTGAGCACTTTTTGGTAAGGGTGCTTTTTTAGGCTTTCCAGAAGTGCCATACACCCGCTCCTTGCTTTAGAGGCATCGATAACTCCAGACCAATCCGTAAGAATAAGATTGTCTCTGGAATTGGTGAATATGTTTAAGAACTCACTTCTGTAAATACATTCATAAGCGGTGTCTTTTTCCGGAGTAAACATAAAACATTGATCATATATCTTTGTAGAATATACAGCTTCGGTGAAGCTTATGTTTTATCACCTAATTGTATTTTAACAACATCAATAATAAAATATTTAAAAACTTGAATTAAACTGTCGTAATATTGTTCTATAAAGCAACAAGTGTAGTATAACTGTAGTGACTTCATGATAATTTCAACTGACAACAAAATTTCGCGGATAGAGCTCCTTTGTGATGGACAAATTCTCAGGCTTACTTGGTTACAGCAGCCAGACGATCATAAGTTTAAGGAGGCTTTTTCGGCTTTTTTGGAAATAGCAAAAAAGTATAAAGTTAAGAGCCTCATCTCTGATAATAGCAAAGGCATTAATATCAATATTTCTTTGCAGCGATGGATTACAGAAATTTGTGCGATATACTTACCTCAACTAGAGGTGAAGCGTTATGCCCGTATAATTACACAAGATGCCTTTCAACAGTTAGTAACTTATAAGGTACATGATTCCTTAAATTCTATGGTTAGAAATGAACTTGACTTAAGAATATTTACAGAGGTAGAAACTGGTATGGATTGGCTTTTAAGTGAAAGCATAGCCAGTGCTAGTAATATTGCTTAAGAAAATAGCAGTATTTTTCAGAGTTCTCTGTGGAGGTAAACAGTAAATACTTTTATAGCTCCTCTAAATCGAAGTCTTTGCCTCTACCATACTTCACAAGATCGTCTAAGGGGTACTTATCGAGTGTATGCAAATCCTTAACTGTATATTCTCCTTCTTCCGGCATGTCTATAACCTGAAATTCGAATTTCTCCCCATGGTTCGTAAGCCTGTATCTTTTTCCCTTGCGCAGGTTATCAAATGAAATTGCCATCCTGAATAATAATTTACCGGTGCAAATATACGTGAACCCTCGGGTTTGTTTCGTTTTGATCAGAAAAAGGAACAATTAACCTTACCTTTGTATTGCATCAATTAATACTGCCGTGCTGCATATAATTTATGAAGATGAGCATTTTGTAGCCATCAACAAACCCAATGGCCTTTTGGTACACCGTACAAGAATTGCGGAAGAGAAAAAGGAATTTGCCCTACAGATGCTACGCGACCAGCTTGGATACCGTCTTTACCCCATTCACCGCCTGGACAGGGGAACCTCCGGAGTACTTCTGTTTTCTAAAACCGCCGAGGCTGCCACCCCTTTAGTTCAGGCTTTTGAAGAACGGCAGGTAAAAAAGACCTATTATGCCATAGTTCGGGGCTATACACAAGAAAGTCAAACTATTGATAACCCTATACGGCCAGATAAAGATCATAAGCATAAGCAAGCACAAGATGCGGTAACCCATTATGAACGTCTTGCTACTGTAGAGTTACCTATACCTGTAGGCCGGTATACATCATCGCGATACAGCCTGGTGAAAGTAATCCCGGAAACAGGACGAATGCACCAGATCCGGAAACATTTTGCTCATATCCGGCATTACATTGTGGGCGATAAACGACATGGAGATTGGCGTCATAACAAGATGTTCCTGGAGGAGTTAGACAGCAAAGCACTTTTACTACATGCAGCTGAAGTTCAGTTTACTCATCCATTTACAGCTGAGCTTATTCAGATTAAAGCAGAGTTAACGGAAAATATGCTCCGTTTGTGCAAGCTTTTCAGTTGGGACAAAATTCTGGAAAACAGGAAGGAAAACTTAACTGCTAATTAACCTGTTAGTAGTTAAGCACACGCTTTACCATCTCCACCTGCATATGGGCTACCAGATCATTTTGCGAATTGGAATTGATTACCATGAGCAAATAAGCCATAGGTGATAAGCGCCAGTCCTGTACTACCTCACCTTCCTGAGAACGGTAAACAACCTTAAAGTTCTCTCTCAAAGGCAGGTGCATGCAATTACATACCTCTGTAGCTCTCTTTAGGGCCAGACTTAGCTCGTCCATGTTTTCACACCCTGTTAGTTGTAGTAAATCAGAGGCATAAAGCGTCAGGTTCTGATCTGCAACGCTATCTAAGAAATCCTCTATTGGAGTATTGATAGTAGTATGCTCTAAGGTCATTAACATAGCTGAATCTGGTTCTTTGAATTTAAGTTGCTCTAGTTCATATTAAGCTGCTTTTTCATGCCGTAGCTCACGAAGTCTTTCGAGCAGACTTTGTTCTTCTTTAGTCAGATTAGTTGGCAGCTTTATATCTATCTTTACGTAAAGATCGCCGTGTTGATCAGGCCTGTTGTAAACTGGCATCCCCTTTCCACGCAGCCGAAGCGTTTTACCACTTTGTGTGCCGGCAGGAATCTTTAATTTTAACTCACCACTCATGGTCTTCACATGTGCATCACCTCCAAGAATGGCAGTGAACATATCCAGGGAGAGACTAGTGTAGAGGTCATCATCTTTTCTCTCGAAATCTGGATCAGGTTTAACATTTACCTGTATATATAAGTCTCCATTTTCTCCACCACCAACAGCAGGCCCTCCTTTGCCTTTTATGCGTAGTGTTTGACCTGAGGCAACACCGGGTTTGATGGTAATGCGTAACTGTTGGTTGTTAACGTTCAAAAGTCTTGATGTGCCACTGTATGCCTCCTGAAGGGTAATCTCCGCCTCTGCCTGATAATCCTGCCCCTTTCGGGCACGTGCACCTCCGGCAGCTCCCTGTTTGAAACCAGCACCTCCACCTCCAAAAAACTGCTCGAAGAAATCAGAGAACCCTCCTCCGCCTCCTCCAAACATATCATTCATATCCCTTTGTGAAAATCCACCCTGAAAGCCACCACCTGGCTGACGGTAGTATTGTCCTCCGGCGGCACCACCCTGTTGAAACTGACGCCAGTTCGCACCTAACTGATCATACTGTTGTCGTTTTTCTTTGTCACCTAAAACTTCATAAGCTTCACTAATGTCTTTAAACTTCTCTTCTGCAGCTTTATCGCCTTTAGTTTTGTCTGGGTGAAATTTTTTGGCTAGAGCACGGTATGCTTTTTTTATGTCGGCCTGGGAGGCCGATTTCTCTACACCAAGAATCTTATAATAGTCCTTGTATTCCATGGGGCATATTGGTTAAAAGCATTTTATAAAACGAATTATTCTGCCTCTGGTTAAGCAAGTTTGTAAAACAATGAAGCACCGCTTAGGACGGTGCTTCATTACTATAGAAGTTATGCGAATGCTTAAATGGAGTCCGTTACTACTAGAAGGGCATGGATAATACCTGGTATAATGAATAACAACGTTAAAATAATGTTGATCCAGAAAGAGGTGCCAATCCCATCATGCAGGAATACAGCCAAGGGAGGTAACAAAACGGCAAGAACTATTTCTATTATGGAAGTTCCTCCGCCCCGTCTGTCTTGCTTTATGGCCTCCTTTAGCTCTTTCTTTAATTCCCTCTTTTCCGTTTTTGTCATGTTTGCAACACGCTCTTTTGCCATCGCTAAAGCTTCTGCCTCAGTAATAGTTTCTGCATCTGCAACAGCTATTTCTTCTTTAACTGCCTGTTTAGGTAAAACAACGGGGGCAGCTTTGGCTGCACTGGCCTCTAATACTGGTTCTACCTGAGTACCAGCCTCTTTCTCTATTGCTGCTTCCATAGCAATTTGTGACAGTGAAGGTGCTGCAGTTTCATTTTCAGAAGCAGGCGCAGGCTTTTCTTTAGCCTTATTAAAAGCTTCGGGCTTATGAGCGGCAAACTCGTAATACTTTGCAGAGCTACAGGCAAAGAAGAGTTGCCCGGCTATCAGAACTGCAACAAGGTTAAGTAAACTTTTCAATTTCATAGGTATGGTATTAAAGGGGTTAAAAGATATTGAACAAGAAAGGTACGGTATGTAGCTTTATTGCTCATACCATCAATACTTATTATTGGAGCTTTTTGTTATATTATGATATTTAAGATTAATCTTTTGGCAAAACTCTTGTGGTTCCTCATCAGTTCTGTATTTCTGCAACACTTGTGATAGCGCCTGTCGAATGGTGCTTTTCAGTGCTTCCCATTGCTCTTGATCACCTTCCGGAAATTTCTGGTTAACCTCCAGCTCTACACCAATATATTCCTTTTCATTAAATATTTTTCTAAGATAAGTAGGGAGTCCATCAGCTATGCCCAGGTAAGGATAGTTGTTCCTGATAAGCAGGTTGGAGTCTAGCCTGAGCATTTCTTCTCGCCATTCCCGACTGATGGCCTGCTCCCCTTTTCGCTTTGGATCATAAAGTAACCCAATGTCTGCCTTTCTTTCTTCGCCATTTAGAATTGGTGTAAAAGAATGAACCGAAATATGAAGTACCCTTCTTCCCGCCATTACAAGATCGTGAACCATCTGCTCCACTTTGTTGCGGTAAGGATAATAATAATGCTTTAGTATTTCATTCTTTTCTTTATCAGCTAAATTCTTTGTAAAATCAGAAAATAGCTTTTTATGATGTAATGATCGGTTTAACTCTACCAGCAGTCGCGATGTTTCTGAATAAAAACAGACATCTCCCACATCCTCCAGTTCATTAAATAAGTCCAGGGCTCCAATATCGTACCCTTCATGTGAATTGAGAACATCCCTGTGCCCCTGAAAATAAGTTTGATAGGCTTTGGGTATGTTATTACCACCATGTTCGCACGTTAGTAGTAGTTTTAGCATAGTTTATCAGATAGAAAAACTCCCCCGTTGTGAAGGCATACTGTTAATTGAGAATAAACTTTTTTAATTTGTTCAATAGAAGGGTTCTCTCCTACAGCTTCCAGTATACGCCGGGACAAATTACCCCTGGATAAGATCACATGTAGTGCATAAGCTATTTCAGGCTGGTCATCAAGTACCATTGTCTCTTTTACAAGATACTTCCAAAGTTCACCTACAGTACAGTTTTCGGAGCAGTTATAGCCGAAAACGGACAAAAAGGTGAAATCTTTTATCACAGTTTGCTGCCCGTTCTTGATCACATCAGAAAGTATGCAAGAAAGCTTCTCTTCATCCCACTTCTTAAGTTCACCGAGCTTTACCCATCGCTCCGAAACCAGTGCCTGAAGAACTGCTACGATGGCCTGCAGAACAGCCATGTCAGCCACAGGGCTTTCCTGTATATCAATAAGCCGTATTTCAATCGCATAGCGCTGGAACCGGGCGATAGCACCTCTTGAGTTTAAGAATTCATCCTGCAGTACCCCTTCCTTGTCATAAGGGGCAATGTCTGCATACATAGGCTTCAGAATTTTCTCCTCATACTCCTCCTTCGAAAAGGCTCTCTCCGGTATTATCTTTCCTGCTATTGATGGTATTCTTTCCTGGTTATGGCGGTATACTTCTACTCTGGTATCATCAAAGCCGCTTATCTTTCCATCCAGTATTGGAGAGGAAGCACTGATTGCCGGAATGATAGGTAGAAGCAAACGAATAGCTGCATGAAGCTTCTCAAACTCCTCATCATTGGCAAATGGAAGGTTCAGGTGTGTGCTCTGTAGATTTGCCCATCCATGACCACGGCAGTCAAAAATCTGATTATAGGCTTCATAAATAGCATTGTACTCATGTGGCCAAAGCTTGGTATCGGTATCAGGGTTCATCAAGGGGTGAGCCCCTGTAGGCATAAGCATTGCATTATGCTTTTCCAGCATCTGATTTATTTTACGCACATGCTCCAGCATTTTCCACTGCAGATCTGCAAGCTTCTGCACCGGCCCATTTGTTTTAAGTTCTACCACATGCAAAACAAGTTCGTTGCTCCAGGCAATATCTCCAAATTCTACATCTGATACATAGGCTCCTACTTCATCGTAAATCAACTTGTCAGTTATAGGGCTAACTTCCAGCGAATCCTTTTGTACAATCATATACTCCAGCTCAACTCCAAAGCCTTCGAATAAGTGTAAGGGTGTATTCTTCCTGCTACTCATTTGTTCTGATGTTCTTGTGATTGTCGATGCGGCGCTTAATGGACTTAATAATGGATGCATAGAGGTTCTTTTTAAGAATTTTGTCTTCACAACCAGCTTCTATGCTGGGGTTATCGTTAACTTCAATTATATAAGCTTTTCCATCCACTTCCTTTACATCCACACCATACAGGCCATTCCCGATCAGGTTTGCAGCCTTAAGTGCAGTATGCAGTACAGTAAAAGGAACTTCTTCAAAAGGAATAGTCTCTACGTCGCCTGCTGTGTCTTGTTTCTTCCCCTCCCAATTGTAGATTTGCCAATGTCCTTTTGCCATAAAATATTTACAGGCGTAAAGCGGCTGCTTGTCCAGTATTCCTATTCGCCAGTCATAATCTGTTGGCAGAAACTCTTGCCCTATTATCAATTCTGAATCTGCCAACATCTCATTTAACTCCTTCTGCAGGCTTTTGCTGTCTTTTGCTTTTACCACACCCTGAGAAAAGGAACTGTCTGGCTTTTTCAGCACACAAGGCAATCCAAGCTCCGCCTCCACTTCGTCCTTGTTGTCTTTATGAATGATCATGGTTTTTGGAGTGGGTACTTTGGCTTTCGTAAGCAACTCAGCCAAATACACCTTATTCGTACACCGAAGAATAGAAACAGGATCATCTATCACGGCAAGACCATCGGCAAAAGCCTTACGTGCAAATTTGTAAGTGTGGTGGTTAACAGAGGTCGTTTCCCTGATAAAAAGGGCGTCAAATTCCGGCAGGCGCCTGTAATCATCCTTTGTTATCAATTCTACATAAAAACCTTGTGAGTCTGCTTCATCCATGAAGTGTTGGAGAGCCTTTTTATTAGAAGGTGGTTCCTTTTCATCCGGATCTATCAGTATTGCCAGGTCGTAGATTTTACGGGTAATACGAGCTCCGGAAAACCGATGCCTGGCAAAGTAGGATTTTGCAAAGCTTTTCACATAGCGCCAGTGGTGCTCAGGTATCTCATTAACAGGTATTGGAGAGATACTTTGTAGAACCCACTCATCTTTTAAAACAAATTGAGCCCGAAGTAGCGGTGACTGGAAAAGATCATGCAACTGCTTACACAGCTTTTCATATTTTGCAGCTACGTTCTGCCCAAAATAAATACTGAGGGTAAAGCTCTTTGAGCGTAGGCTAGACAGACTTTTCTGAATCAAATCGTCAATCTCTACAGTGATCGCACGCACAATAGTCGGGCTTTTCAAGTCCTGCATCGTCGTAACGCTTGGTATAGATTTATGCCCTCTAGCTTCTGCGAGCAGTGATACGTAATAGCCAGCACTCTGGTATTTATAAGATCGGCAAAGGTTGAAAATTCGGGCATTACGGATGTCAGTATACGTAGGGTCAGTAAGGTAACTTTGCGCTTCAATCACTTCTACGTCTTCTATCGTCACGTCCCAATCCTTGAGATGATCAACAACAACTATTTTTCGCATGTTTACTCCTGAATGGGTTCTTTTATTTTAGGCTCTATCGCCAGTAGGTTGGCATCAAAAGTGGCCATCCCCAGCATGATAGAGTTTATAAGATGAGAGGCCTTCACCTCGTAGTAATTATCCTTGAAATAGGGATTCTCCTGGTAAGGATCTGCCACTACTATTGATTTCTGGTCTTCACCAAAACCACACAGCACCACAAAATGACCCATCGGAAAACCACGAACGTCATCATAGATGGAATTACCTCCCTCATCACCAAATTCCCGGGCACTCTGATACAAATAGGTTGCACTGAGGCCGGTGAGCAATGGAATTCCTTCCTCAAAATATTCGCTTAACAGTCCTATCGTAAGGTCTTTGCACCTGAGTTCTCCCCCAAGTTTAAGAAAATCTATGTAGGCCAGGGTTGCTCTGTGCAACTTGCTACCTTTTTTCACGAGCATCTGCTGTTCCAGCTTCACAATTATTTCTTCATTGCTGAGCTTAAACCAGGTCGGGTCGAATATGTGCAGGTTATAGGTATAGATCCTGGCTCTGTAACCCCTCTTAAGTGCATGGCAGGCAAGAAGGACTTCCAAGGTACCTCCCTCATCAAGAGAAGGCACCTCTCGTATTACGTCTCCAAGTGGGATAGAATCTTTAAAATAACGATAAACAGCATGCAGGCTGGTGGGTCCGCAAGTTGAATCATCGGGTTGTGTATGGATTTTTATCGGAATCACGGCCTTTCGCTTTTGTTTCCTATTCGCTTGATGTGCCTGTTATACGCGATGCTCATTTTAAGTTTTATAACTTTTAGATGATAATATTATATGACTAGACTTACCCTAACCGCTTAAAGCTTAAACTTCATTTTGTTACTTGGTATATTTTTATATATTTATAAAACATAACCAATCTTTTACCTATGAGTTGGAGTTTTAGAGTGAGGCAGCGCGACAAGGTGGCGTTGGCTTTAGGGATTATATTCCTGGTAATTGTGCTGGCAAATTGGTTTGTAAACTATAATATCGGACAAGTAGGCGGACAATTCAGGTCTGTTTATGAAGATCGGCTAATACCAGCACTGGACATCTCCGCTATTACAGAACGTAATTACAGAACCCATATCCTGCTTGAGGAGCATATACTTGCCAAAGACAGATCAGAAAAGGAAAATCTTCAACGCCAGATTGAAAGAAATCAGCAAGAGATAGATTCAATTGTTGTTAAGGTTGAAGGCACTTACCTCACGAAACAGGAAGGGATTGATTTGAAGGAATTTAAAGAGGCACAACAAAAATTTGTTACAGTGCAGGCAGCAATTATCAGCTTAAGCAAAAGCAACAAGGAGCAGGAAGCGCGGAACGCCTACAGCACCCTCGGAAAAGCTTCCTTTCAGGACCTACTTGTACCGCTTCATGCGCTAAGCCAGCTTCAGGAGTCTGTCGGGCACGACTTGTATGCCTCGGCAGGAAAAAGCATCAACATGATTAAAGTTCTTTCCTACCTTGTAATAGGGATGGCAGTAATTATATCATTACTGGTTGCCACTTTATTACAGACATCCAAAAAGCTAAATGCTATAAAACCGCAGAACTTTCATTTAAATTAAAACCAAAAGGGGCTCCCTCTACAGGAGCCCCTTTTGGTTATTTTACTATTTCAGATTAACGACGGAACATTAGTTCCCGGTATTTAATCAGTGGCCAGTCTTCATCAGCCACCATCAGTTCCAGTTTGTCTACGCTGTAACGGATTGTATCAAAGAAGCCAAAGATCGTGTCCCGGTACATGATGGCTCTCTCTCTTACGTCATCAATTTTATTAGCTACCTTACGCGCCTCAATCATCTCATCCACATTTTTTTGAATAGTAGTGATGTGTCGGGACATTTTCTTGATGGATTCAACTATAGTTTGAGTATACTCATCTTCAAGGCCAAGATCTTTAAGCCCGCGGATATTCTGAATTAATTTGTTCTGGTAAGCAATAGCTGTTGGAATTACATGGTTCACGGCAAGGTCACCCATGATACGCGATTCGATCTGGATCTTCTTGATGTAATCTTCCAAAAGTATCTCGTGGCGCGCCTTCAGCTCCACACTCGTAAGTATATTATACTTTTCGAAAAGCTCGATCACATCTTCCCGCTCATAAACATCCAGTGAAAGTGGAGTAGATTTTACGTTCGAAAGGCCACGTCCTGCTGCTTCCTCCTCCCACTCTTTGGAGTAACCATTGCCTTCGAAACGGATAGCCTTTGATTCGGCCACGTACTCACGCAGCACCTGGATAATAGCCAACTCTTTCTTCATGTCCTCCTTCTCAATCAGTTCATCCACAGCCTTGCGGAATTCAACTAACTGATTTGCGACGATTGTATTGAGCACCGTCATCGGAGAAGAGGAATTTGCTGATGAGCCTACTGCTCTAAATTCAAACTTATTTCCTGTGAAGGCAAAAGGTGAAGTACGGTTACGATCTGTATTATCACGTAAAACTTCCGGAATCCTATCAATGCCAAGTTTCAGGTACATGTTATCGCCCTTCTCAATCGGCACTTTAGAGGTACGCTCAAACTCATCAAGCACAGCAGTTAATTGCTGACCGATGAAAACAGACATGATAGCTGGTGGTGCCTCGTTAGCACCCAGACGATGATCATTGCTGGCCGAGGCTATAGAAGCACGCAGCAGATCGTCATACCTGTGAACAGCTTTAATGGTATTAATGAAGAAAGTCAGGAACTGCAGGTTTTCTTTTGGCTTCTTACCAGGGCCAAGCAAATTGACACCTGTATTTGTACTCATTGCCCAGTTGTTATGCTTACCACTACCGTTCACACCTTTAAAGGGCTTTTCGTGCAATAACACCTTAAATCCATGTCTTTCAGCCACCCGGTCCATCACATCCATCAGCAATTGGTTATGGTCAACGGCAAGGTTAGCATCTTCAAAAGTTGGGGCACATTCAAACTGGTTGGGAGCCACTTCATTATGGCGGGTTCTAAGTGGAATCCCCAAACGCAAAGCAGACTTCTCAAAATCAACCATATAGGCGTGCACGCGGCTAGGGATACTTCCAAAGTAATGGTCCTCCAGCTGCTGTCCTTTAGCAGGAGCATGTCCAAAAAGGGTACGACCGGTCATTACTAAATCCGGACGAGCCTCAAAAAGAGCCCTGTCTACAAGAAAATACTCCTGCTCAATTCCAAGGGTCGTGTTGACCTTGTTTACATCCTTATCAAAATACTGGCACACAGGTACAGCAGCATCATTAAGCAGCTTTAAAGACTTTAGGAGCGGAGTTTTATAGTCAAGAGCCTCACCTGTGTATGAAACAAAGATAGTAGGAATACAAAGTGTTTTCGTACCAGCATTTTCAATCAGGAAGGCCGGAGAAGAAGGGTCCCAGGCGCTATACCCTCTTGCTTCAAATGTATTTCTGATACCACCACTAGGAAAAGAGGAGGCGTCCGGCTCCTGCTGAACCAAGGCGCTGCCCTTAAAGCTTTCAATGGCGTCCCCATCTGATGTAAGGTCGAAGAAAGAGTCATGCTTTTCTGCCGTGGCACCTGTCAATGGCTGGAACCAGTGCGTGTAATGTGTAGCCCCTTTGTTGATGGCCCAGGTTTTCATTGCAGCTGCAACAGCATCAGCCAAATGGCGGTCAACTTTATCGCCAGCCTCAGTTACCTTACGCAAGCGCTTGAAGTTATCTGAAGACATGGTAGCTCGCATGGCATCTAAACCAAATACGTTCTCGCCGAAGTATTCAGAAATTTTAAGAGAAGGAAGAGTCACCTCATTGGGTTTACGCTGACTCACAAGTTCCAGCGCTTTAAAACGTAATGTAGCCATAGATAAAAAAGGGTTTGGGTTTTATTTTAGGCAAAGATATGGAGAAAATCATTAGCGCAAGGCAGATGGGTATAATTTTTAAGGGGGTTCAAGCAATTTTGCTTACTAAACATCTCAAACACCCCTTATTAAACACCCCCCTATTTACAAAAATCAATACTAAACCCCTATACCCCCTTAAAAACTAAATGATGGTGCTGACCGGAATTTTCTTTGAAAAGCAATCGTTAAAAAAGGCAGGCGTAATGACTTATATTTGCAACGTGAATAGAAGAATATACTTCCAACCCCTTTACTTTCTTTTCTGGGTACTTTATTTTATTGTAGCCAGAGGGATTTTCCTTGTTTATCACCTGGAAAAAACGGAGCAGCTAACCTCTGGTGAAGTTATCAGCACCTTTATGTATGGGTTAAGGCTTGACCTTTCCTTTGCCGCCTATATCAGTGCTGTTCCTTTTATACTTTCTTTAGCAGCCGCTGCCTGGCCCCGGTTAAATGTTGGTGCAACCATCAAATTGTATACTTTCCTCCTACTGATAGGTATATCTGTTATGTTAGCTGCAGATCTGGAACTCTATACCTTCTGGGGGTTTCGCTTGGATGCTACCCCTCTTCAATATTTGAATACACCAGGAGAGATGGTGGCAACGGCTGCTGCTGCACCTGTTTTCTTACTTACAACCATTACCTTTGTGATAACTGCGTTGTTTATCCTTCTTTACCTACGTGCTTTCGATTTCAGCCTTTACAAGCTCGCTGGCAACAGGTGGTTTTTAAGCTCTATTTCGTTATTGTATCTGGTTGTGCTGGTGCTTCCACTTAGAGGAGGATGGCAGCAAATCCCCATCAATCAAAGTGTTGTGTACTTTTCAGAAAACCCCTACGCAAACCATGCAGGCCTGAATTTGCCATGGAATCTGATGCATGCCCTGCTCAAGTATAGTAAAACAAGCACCAACCCCTATAAATACATGGAGGAGCAGGAGGCGGAAGAAATCGTTAACAGCTTATACAGAGAGGCTGCAGTTGAAGATAAAGTTGCTCTGATTTCGAAGGCGCAGCCTAACGTGCTTTTTATCATACTGGAGAGTTATACAGCCAAATTTATCCAAAGCTTAGGTGGAGAAAAAGGGGTGACACCTAACTTAGCACGCTTAGCATCGGAAGGTATAAACTTTACTAATGTTTATGCAAGCGGGGACCGAAGCGAGAAAGGTATGGTTGCTTTACTAAGTGGATATCCGGTGCAAACCATTACTTCTATCATTAAAACCCCTAAAAAGACTGAAAAGCTTCCACATCTAAGCCAGGTCTTCGAACAACAAGGTTACAGCACCAGCTATTACTATGGAGGGGAACTGGAATTCGCCAACATTAAGTCGTACCTTTTAAACGGAGGGTATGATAAGCTAATAGACAAGTATGATTTTGATCCCGGCACTTATAACTCCAAATGGGGTGCCCACGACCATGTTTTGTTTGAGCGGGTATTGCATGATTTAAAGCAGGAGGATAAACCCTTTTTCTCAACGGTATATACCCTGAGCAGCCATGAGCCATTTGAAATCCCCATAGCACCTAAATTTCCAGGTTCAGACAATGAGGCCTTGTTCAGAAACAGTGTATACTATACAGACTGGGCACTGGGCAAATTTATAGAGGAGGCAAAGCAACAGCCATGGTGGGATAAGACGCTTGTTGTAATAGCTGCTGACCATGGTCATCCCTTACCGGGCAATGATCCTAATCATGCGCCTTCTAAATTTAAAATACCATTTATTTTAACGGGAGGTGTTCTAAAGGAAAAGGGCATGTCTGTAGCAACCATTGGTTCTCAAACGGACATTGCCACTACTCTTCTTGCAGCTTTAAATCTTCCGCACGATCAGTTTACCTGGGGCCGCAATTTACTTGCACCTGCTACAGACCCATTTGCTTTTTATGTTTATAACGATGGGTTTGGGTATGTTACCCCTAAAGGAGTGATAACTTATGATAATGTGGCAAAAAGGGTAATAACCCGGGATGAAGGTGTTGGTGACGAGTATTTAAAAGTAGGGCAGGCATATATGCAGTACTCCTTTGGTGACTTTGTTAAGAAGTAAAAAGAGGACTCAAAAGAGTAAATATTGATCCCGAACCCACGCAAGTTGCTTATTATAAGTCGCTTAACTCAGCACCTCAATCACAATTTATTTTGTATCTTTGCACCCTTAATATGAAAAAAGTAGCTTTTTATACCCTAGGATGTAAGCTTAACTATTCTGAAACGAGCACTATCGGAAGAATATTCCAGGAGCGTGGATTTGAAAAAGTTGAGTTTACAGATACGCCTGATATTTACGTCATTAACACCTGCTCCGTAACGGATAACGCTGATAAGAAGTGTCGTAAAATTGTAAAGGAGGCACAAAAGCATTCTCCCAATGCCTTTATTACCATTGTAGGCTGCTATGCACAGCTGAAGCCAAAAGAGATTTCTGAAATACCAGGCGTAGATGCTGTATTGGGGGCAGCAGAGAAATTCCAATTGGTGGATATACTGGAAGGGTTTGAGAAAAAAGATAAAGCTGAAGTTTATGCCAGCCCAATATCAGAGGCAAATACTTTTCATAACTCCTACTCCTTTGGTGATCGTACCCGCACCTTCCTTAAAGTTCAGGATGGCTGTGACTACTCCTGCACGTTCTGTACAATCCCACTGGCACGAGGTAATAGCCGCTCTGATAGTATAGCAAATGTTCTGAACTCTGCTCATGAAATCGCTGCATCTGGTGTAAAGGAAATAGTGCTGACAGGAGTAAATACAGGTGATTTTGGCTTACAGGATGGAAAGCGTGTTGAGACCTTCTTTGAGCTGGTTCAGGAGTTGGATAAGGTGGATAATATTGACCGTTTCCGTATCTCCTCTATTGAGCCAAACCTGCTGAAAGATGAAATCATTGAATTTGTATCGACAAGCAAACGCTTTATGCCGCACTTCCATGTGCCGCTTCAATCAGGCTCAAACAAGGTACTAAAACTAATGCGACGCCGGTATCAACGAGAGCTTTATGCAGATCGTGTATCAAAAATCAAATCCCTGATGCCCCACTGCTGTATTGGTGTGGATGTTATTGTTGGTTTTCCCGGGGAAACAGAAGAAGACTTCCTGGAGACATATAATTTCATCAATGATCTGGATGTAAGCTACCTGCATGTTTTCCCTTATTCAGAACGAGAGAATACACTTGCTCCTGAGATGCCCGGAAAAGTGAGCATCAAAGACCGTAACCGACGTGCAGATATGCTACGAATTCTCTCTGAAAAGAAGAAACGCCACTTTTACGAGCAAAATCTTGAACGCGAGTTTTCGGTGCTTTTTGAAGATGATGTGAAAGATGGAATGATGGAAGGCTGGACGGAGAATTACGTTCGTGTTGTGGCCAAGTATGATCCTATTCTTGTAAATGAAACGAAGCACGTTCGCCTTACAAATATCAGTGCAAATGGACTGATGGAGGCTGAGGAGACTTATCAGGAAGTACTGAAGCATTAAAATATTTCAGGCATCAGTAAAATTAACCTATATTTAAAGTCGAAAACATATTAAAGTAAATAAATAAACCTACTGTGAAACTATTAAGACTAACCCTGGGCCTTGCAGTTGCAACTGCTACTTTAGCAGCTTGCGATAAAGCTGAAAAAACAACTGCTGTAGAAAAAGTAGACGGTGTTGCTGCCACAGCAACCAACTACCCAGACATTGTTTATGTCAACTCTGATTCTTTACTAGCGAACTATGAGTACTTCAAAGACGTTCGTGACAGATTACAGGGAAAGGCTGAGACAAAAGAAAAAGATTTACGCTCTCAGGCAGAAGCATTCCAAAAAGAGGTGGAAAGATACCAGCGTTCTGCTCAGGGTATGACAAACGAGCAGCGTGCTTCTACCGAGCAACGCCTTGCCCAAAAGCAGCAACAACTTCAGGCGTTACAGCAAAGTTCAGGAAATGAACTGGTAACAGAGGAGTCTGAGGAAATGAAGAAAATATATGATCAGGTAGAGGCTTACCTGAAAAAGCTAAGCGATGAAAAGGGTTATGAAATGGTTCTTACCTACCAGCGTGGCAACAGTGCAATTCTTTACAGCGACGACTCAAGAGATATTACTAAAGAAGTAGTAGCTGGACTTAATGAAGAATATGAGGCTGAGAAAGCAGAAGCAAAGACAACAACTGAAAAAAAGAAATAATAGTTAAAACAGTAAATAAAAAAGGCGGACTGTGTGGTCCGCCTTTTTTATTTACTGTTAATGTGCAGGAGAAGTATTTTTATTATTCATACCTCAGTGAATCGATTGGGTCAAGTTTAGAAGCTTTGAAGGCAGGGTAGTAACCAGAGATTACACCAACTGCCACGCAAATGGTTAACCCAACTACCACCCAAAGCCACGGTACAATGAATCCGCCTTCACCAATCAGGGATGCAATACCGTTACCCATCATAATGCCAAGGAATATCCCGACGAAGCCACCAAGAATACAGATCACTATTGCTTCGATCAGGAACTGCTGCCTGATCTGAACCGCAGTCGCACCCAGCGCTTTTCTTACGCCAATCTCCCTGGTTCGCTCATTCACAGACACCATCATAATATTCATCAAACCAACAGAGGCTCCCAAAAGAGTAATAAAGCCAATAACAAAGCCACCAACCTTTAAATAGCCGGATATTTCTTCTAAGGTTTGAATGGCAGAGTCACTCCTCCTTATCTCAAATGACTCCTCCAAACCAAGTGCATCCCCGCGAACATTACGCATAATACCCGTAGCCTCTCCCATCACATAGTTTAACTCCTCTGGTTGAGGGATGGCAGTTTTAATATCATAGTTCAACTGGGAACCACCCGGACGAGGGATCTGGCGTCCGGTTTCCAATGGGATAATGATCCTTCTGTCACCACTGCCACCCATACTGCTTCCTTTAGCTTCTAGCTGGCCAACAACTTTAAATCTCCTACCTAAGAAAGTTAGATACTCTCCTATCGCCTCACGGTCTTTAAAAAGAGTAGATTTAATTTCATCCCCAATAATTGCCACGTTGGAGCCAAATTCATGCTCAAAGCTTGAAAAGCCACGACCTCTTGCCAGGTTCAGGTTCTGCGTCTGCAGATAATTTTCATCGCCGCCCACAATATTGATATTAGGATTGGTTTTTTCTGTAGTACTCTTTACTACTGTGGCACCCGAAATGAAGGCAGACAAGCTAACAACAGCATTGTCAGACATCCTGTCTTTGTATTCTGTGGCCTGCTGGTAAGATATCTGCGGATAGATTTTTTCCATTCGCCCGCCCTGGCTTCCCCGGTTATTAAACCCTTTCCTGCGTATATCAAAAGCATTAGCTCCTAAACTTGAGAATGTTTGCGTGAGAGAATGCTTCATACTGTCTACGGCAGTAAGTATCCCGACTAGAGACATGATGCCAATAGAAATTATCAAACCGGTAAGTATGGTTCTAAGCAAATTTCCTTGTATGGATCTTAAACTTTCGCGTATATTTTCGACTAGGTTCATCTATAGAAAAGAATTTATGCGCTTTTTGTCTGTTTTTCGTTTAACAACAAATGAGGCGATTCACATAAATATAAGTCCATTTTAGCAAAGAAGAACCAAATTTATACATTTGATAACATTTTGAAGACGAACCGAATGTTTTTCCGTACCAGTTCCCTTTTTTTAGGCTTTCTCCTGCTCACATTTTCTGCCTTGGCAAGCACTGTTCTTATTCCTATGGATGAGGCGCAGAAGGATCATCTAAAATCTTATGGAGCAGCTTACTGGGTTCTGGGAAAGCAGGTACCAGTTGACTGGCTTTTAAATTACAGAGGTGGGAGTTTTGCTTTTAATCACGCTCCACAGCTAGAAAATGAGCTCATTGTGCGGGGGATAAGCTATGAGGTGATCTCAGATGCTCAATATAATGGCATCCTTACACAAATCAGCAACCCTGATGCTAACATGGATGTGATGAAGCTGGAGAAAGTCCCAAAGATTGCGGTTTATACCCCAAAGTCAAAAATGCCTTGGGATGATGCCGTTACACTTGTACTAACTTATGCTGAAATTCCCTATGATGTTATCTATGACAAAGAGATCATACAAGAAGAGCTTCCAAAATATGATTGGTTGCACCTGCACCACGAGGATTTTACCGGGCAATACGGAAAATTCTATGCCAGTTACCGTCATTACCCCTGGTACCAGGAACAGCAACGCGAGGCAGAAGAGTCAGCCACTGAATTAGGCTTTGAAAAAGTGTCGCAGCTGAAAATAGCTGTGGTAAACAAAATCAAGGATTTTTGCGCCGGTGGAGGTTTCCTGTTTGCCATGTGCTCAGCCACCGATACCTATGATATTGCCTTGGCAGCAGAAGGGGTTGACATAGTGGAGGCCATGTTTGACGGGGATGCTGCTGATCCTAATGCACAAAATAAACTGAACTACGATAAAACCTTCGCCTTCAAAGATTTTAGAATTTCCCGAAACCCTTTGGAGTATGAATACTCTAACATAGATGTGCAGCCACAGGAACGGCCCGTGAACGAAGCAAATGATTACTTCCAGTTGTTTACCTTCTCTGCTAAATGGGACCCTATCCCTACCATGCTGACACAGAATCACGCAAAAACTATCAAAGGTTTTATGGGACAAACCACTGCCTTCCGAAAAAGCCTTGTTAAGCCTGAAGTAGTGGTTATGGGTGAAAGTAAAGAATTAGGAGAAATCCGCTATATGCACGGCACCTATGCACGTGGCACCTGGACGTTCTATGGTGGACACGACCCCGAAGATTACCAGCACCTGGTAGGTGAAGATCCTACTGATTTAGCATTGCATCCTAATTCACCAGGTTACCGCCTGATTCTGAATAACATTTTGTTTCCGGCAGCTAAGAAGAAAAAGCAAAAGACCTGATATTTTCATCATATATTGAAAGTCAAAGGAGCATCAGAAATATTTCTGATGCTCCTTTGACTTTAATAGCTGGTAAGCAGCATTAATGCATCCGATCATGCCTTGGCTCAAGGTTACGAATTATTTCGGCTTCTATTTTAAGTAATTCTTTCAACCTGGCATCTACTTCCTCAGTGGGCATATATTCTTTGGCAAGTTTAACAAAACTAACATAATGCCCTGCCTCTGAAACCATTAGTTCATAGTAAAACTTCTGTAATTCCTCGTCCTGAATATTTTTCCATAACAGCTTAAAACGTTCGCAGCTTCTTGCTTCAATAAGGGCATTAACCAGCAGATGATCCATTAGCTGCCTTTCACGCTTCCCTCCTTTGCGAATATGTTTTACCAATTCCACTACGTACTCGTCTGGCCTGTTACGTCCCAAGCCATAGCCACGCTTTTTTAGCTGCTCCAACACACGCTCAAAATGACTCCACTCTTCAGCCACTAAGTCTGTCATCTCCTCTACCAGCCGCGTTTTGTCTGGATATTTCACAATTAAAGAAATAGCGGAGGTGGCTGCTTTCTGCTCGCAATAAGCATGATCAACCAGAATTTCCTCAATATTTTTCTCTGCGATGTTTACCCAGCGCGGGTCTGTTGGCAGCTCTAGCCGAAGAATTGTTTTTGTAGGTTGCGTAAACATGATTTTAATACTTAGTCGAAGAACATCCACTTTATCCCAAATACGAAGCTGCGGCGCATGCCCGGGTAAAACCCATTTGGCTGCGGAGATAGGGAGCCAGGAGTAACAATATATCCTTGCTCCCACAGCTCATCATTCACATGGCTCATTTTCAGGAAAACATTGAAAGTCTTGATATCAGCATTGATGAAAACATCAATAACCGGATAGCTTCCAATCAGAAAATCGTTCTGAAGGTAAAACTGTTGCGTTACGGGCATGTAAGCATCCGCAAAATACTCAGTCGGCATTTGTGCCTGCACACCAAACTGCCCATATAGGGCTTTTTTGAAAAGGAACCCCTGAAAGTAAAGCTTCGAATCAAACAGCCACTCCGGAACTCTTATTTTATCAGCCTCATCTGTGTTAGTATAAGCAACAAAGTTTTCGAAGTGAATAGGCCCGAATCTGATGTGGTGAGCTAACTGTGCCCCTAAAATGCGCTGGTTTCTGTTCAACTGCTGAGGAACAGCAAGTGTATCAAAATACACATAGCGCTTGATATTTGTAAAGCTACCAGACAGCTTTACGAACTGACGATCTCCCAACTTACCTGCATAAGCTACCTCTGTCCTGTCAAAAACCGAGTTATTAAAATTGTCGTTGTCCCAGGTAAAATGATTGCTAAGCATAAACTCCTCCACTAAGGATGGAGAACGAAGCAAACGCTCCTGGGACACCCTTAATCCTCCTAGTTTCCCCTGCGCCTTTACATGGTAGTCAGTTGACACCTGAAACTCTCCATCTACCATGATTTCAGCTTTGTTTTCATAGAAAAGTCGAAGCTGCCCTCCTACAAAAAGCTGGTTGAACGTAGCGCTCTCTGATCGTCTTACTTCCTGACTAACTGTATCAGACAGCATGAAATCAAGCACACTATAGTCTATGTTGGCCCTCCTGTACTTTGCATACGCTTTGTAAAAGGAAATTTTACTGTTGCCAGTTACACCAAAAATGTTTTGCAGCTGCCTGTAGTTTGTCTGATCGCTTGTTCTGCGTGAGGTAAAGATGGTGTCAGGATAAAAAACCAATCTCTCTTCACCATCCACTACCCCGGTAGTTAAGGCTCCATCCTCGTATTCATCCACCTGCCGATGCCAATCCAGTGTGTGGTATAGTTTAAGATTTTCCCCCGCTAGTTTGAAAATGTTTGTCAGGTGAAGGTTGTTTCTGGACTCTTCCGTGCCAGCCTGATTTAAAAAAACTTCTTCTGTTTCGTATCCGAACAAATCATCCGGAATAACATCAGTGGATAAAGGGCGAACACCTCCAAACTCAATCTGCTCATGCTTCATGAAGGTATAATTGAAAAACAAATCATACCGTTTGTTCTTAGAAGCATAATGAGTAAAAGCTTTTACCGCCTGGTTATCAATTAAGCCAGCCCGGCGGTTGGTATAACCGATTTGCTTATTTGCAGACAGAATCTGATAAGCTATCCCGGCATTCCATCTCTCATTTATGTTGCGGGTATAAATTCCTTCAAAAACCTGCTCACCACGCTGCCCCTGTACATAATATAAATGCGAATAGGGAGAGCGGGTATCATAATAGTTAATACGGTCAGGATCATAGGCGTACCTGTCGAAAACGTTCTTCCCTAATCTTACACCAATTTTAATGGGCATTCTGAAAAGTAATGGTTGAGCGGCAGTACCAATATTTCCGAGGTGCTGGTAGTAAGCGGTATCGTTGTACCAGTACCTTTCGTTTTGAATATTATTGATAGAGGTATCAACACGCTGCCTTATAAGGATTCCTTCCAGCACATCCTTCTCAAACAACTGCAAAGTAGTTCTAGGGCTATAAATAACTTTAGTGGTATCATCTATAATCTGTGCAAAGGCTCCCCGGCCAGCAAGCAGACATAGGATTAAGAGTATTCCGGTTATTAACTTGATTTTCACAGTTCCAAAATTAGTGATTTTCGCACAACAACTACGCCTTCCCATGCACCTTTACTTTATCATAGCTGGTTAGGATGCTTTCGGTGAACAAACTCCTCAACATGTTTAAGAATGATTTCGTCAAAGCCAGCACCATTTTCCAGAAAAGCAATTTCGATTGGCAGGTAAAATAAAGGAAGGCTCTTAGTAGCTTCTCTCATCAAACCAGTCGCTAATTTCACAGCATCTTTACGGGTGGTAACAATGCTTAAGGAAGTATGATTATGGTGCTCCACATAAACCTTTACTTTATCAATATCTTGTAATGTATATGGGTGATGATCGGGAAAAATAAACTCCTCAACAACGTTTATCTTCTGCGAACGGAGGTATTCCCTTAAAGGCTCAGGATTAGCAATGCCAGTCAGAAGAACCACGTCAGAACCCATTTCTCTTTTTACTCCTGCGGCAACTGGTAAACCATATTTTATGGTGGAGAAAAATACAGGTTTATCAGCTCCGGCATAATAATGCACCTTCCTTTTTATAACCTCCATTTCCTGACTTTTCAGGTTAGAGGGAGCTTTGCTAACTATAACAATGTCCGCGCGGGCAGCGCCTCTCTTTGGCTCACGCAGCAGACCTGCAGGTAACACTAAATCCTTGTAAAAAAGGCGCGTGTAATCTGTAAGCATTATATTTAACGAGGGAGAAACTGCTCTATGCTGCATCGCATCATCCAGAACAATCAAATCGAGCTCCGGTACTAGTTGCTGCAGGTGCTCAATACCTGGCACACGCTTTTCACTCACTGCCACACGCACCTCCGGAAAGTCAATATGGTATTGGTAAGGCTCATCACCCAACACTTCAGCAGTAGCATCAGGACCTGCCATAACAAACCCTTTGCTTTTTCGCTTGTAGCCACGGCTAAGGGTTGCTACTTTATAGCCGCGCAACAAACGAAGTAAATATTCGACATGGGGTGTTTTACCTGTTCCACCCACTGTTAAATTACCAACAGCAATAACCGGCAGGTTAAATCGGTGCGATACCTTAAAGCCTCTATCATAGAAGTCATTGCGTATTGCTGTAACTCCACCATAGAGTACTGAAAAAGGCCAAAGCAGTAATTTCAGATATTTTATCATATTATTTTGGTAGAGCAAAATTAGAATTAATTTTAAAGCAGGAAGCCGTTTGTACCATTAAATACAAAACTATGATCACAACCATACAGGAGGTAACACAACTTTTAGAGCAACTGGCACCTCTGAGCTATCAGGAAAATTACGACAATGCAGGCTTACAGACAGGCAACGCAAAAGAAGAAGTAAGAGGGGTTCTTGTTACACTCGACTGTACTGAAGATGTAGTGGAGGAGGCAATTGAAAAAGGCTGTAATTTGATTGTTGCCCATCATCCTGTAATTTTCAAAGGGTTAAAATCCTTAACTGGCCGCACATATGTTGAGCGTACTATTATAAAAGCAATACAGCATAATATTGCCATTTATGCCAGTCACACCAACCTGGATAGTGTTTTAAATGGCGTTAATACCAAAATTGCAAACAAACTCGGGCTCCAGAACCAGAAGATTCTTGTAAGCAAGCCGCAGACCCTGATGCAATTGGTGGCTTTTGTGCCTATACCCGAAACAGAGAAAGTGCTGGCGGCACTCCACAGTGCAGGAGCAGGAAACATCGGCGAGTACAGTAACTGCAGTTTTCAGGTGCAGGGGACCGGACGCTTCAAGCCATCAGATAAGGCAAATCCGACCATAGGTGAATCAGGGAAGCCGGAAGAAGTGCAGGAACACCGAATAGAAGTGGTTTTCCCGGCGTACCTACAGAATAAAATAATGGCTGCTTTAAAAGAAGCTCATCCTTATGAGGAGGTGGCGCATTACCTGTACTCTCTCGAAAACCGAAACCAGGAGGTTGGCATTGGCATGATAGGAGAGCTTTCAGAAGAATTATCGAAGGACGATTTCCTGAACTACCTTAAGTACAGAATGCAACTAGAGGGTGTGCGTTATACTGAGACAGACAGCATTGGCATTAAAAAAGTGGCAGTTTGTGGTGGTGCAGGCAGTTTCCTGATCAAAGATGCTCTCCGGCAAGGTGCAGACGCCTTTGTAACCGGTGACGTTAAGTATCATGAGTTTTTTGACTCCGAGGGAAAGATCCTGATCGCTGATATAGGGCACTATGAGAGCGAAGTATTCACAAAGGAGATTTTTTATGATACAATTACGGAAAACTTTACTAATTTTGCAGTCTATTTATCGGAAGTAAACACAAACCCTATCAGATACACCTATTAATACATGGAAAGTACTGTAGCCAGCAAATTGGAAGCACTATTAAAGCTTCAGAGCATCGATTCGCAGCTTGATGAGATTAGACGCGTAAGGGGTGACCTGCCCGAAGAGGTTCAGGACCTGGAGGATGAAATTGAAGGCTATGAAGTAAGGGTACGGAAGTTTGATGATGAGATCGCTGCACTGAACGAGTCTATTGCACAGCGCAAGCAGTCCATTAAAGATGCAGAAGGCCTTATACGCAAGTATGAAGATCAGCAGCAGAATGTTCGCAATAACCGTGAATATGACGCCATCACCAAAGAGGTTGAACTTCAGAAACTGGAGATCCAGATTGCAGAAAAGAAAATCAAAGAGGCTCATTACCAGATAGAGCAGAAGAACTCTGAAATCGAAGGCACAAAGCATCGCCTTGATGAGCGTCGCAAAGACCTGGAGAACAAGAAGCACGAACTGGATCAGATAGTATCTGAGAGCGAAGACGAAGAAAACAAGTTAGAAAACGAGCGTAAAAATGCTGCTTCTAACATTGAAGACCGCCTTTTAAGTGCTTACTCACGTATCCGTAAGAACGTAAGAAACGGTTTGGCAGTAGTAACTGTAAAACGTGACGCTTGCGGTGGTTGCTTCAACACTGTTCCGCCTCAGCGTCAGGCAGATATCGCAGCTCAGAAAAAAGTAATAGTTTGTGAGCATTGCGGCCGTATCTTGGCTGGTGTTGAACAGCGTATTTACTAATAAGAAGTGGTACATTGAGCGTAAAATGCTTTTATAGAATATTAAAAAGGATGGCTCTACCCCATCCTTTTTTTTTAGTCCTTTTCCTGTTACTTCTCAGTAACAGCTATTCCCGTGCAGCCTCTTCCGTTTATACCAGCATCACACTGAAAGCGCATCGGGAGTACCTCAAGTTAAAAATTTCTTCAGGAGACAGTTACGCCAGCCAAGCCCTGAAATCAGATCCCGATAACGCCGCCGCTTTACTGGTAGCAAATTATGGCGACTTCCTTACATTATGTATTCAGCAGAACGCTACAGCTTTTGAAAGCCTTCTTTTGAAGCAGGAAAATCGCCTGGCAAAGATTGAGGCGCTGAAGGAAAAATCAGCCTGGAAAGACTATGCATTAGCTGAAGTAAAAATGCAGGTTGGCATCAGTAAACTTCTTTTTGGCAACAGGTTATCTGCAGCCTGGGATATACGCATAGCCTATCTGCAATACATTGCTAACGCAAAGAGACACCCCCAGTTCCTGCCTAATAAAAAAACGCTGGGCATGATGCAGGTACTTATAGGTTCAGTTCCTGATAACTACCGTTGGTTCCTGAACATAATTGGGATGAAAGGAGACATCGAAACAGGAATGTCAAACCTTAAAGCAGCGGCTATTGGGGAAAATCCTTTTCAAGAGGAAGCCCAGATAATATATGCACTGACTTTACAGTTGCTGGATCAGAAAAAAGAAGGCTACAGTATCCGGATCGTAGAAAACCTTGCAGAACAGGAACCGGATAATCTACTTTTTCGATTTGCAGCGATTCACCTGCTAAAAAAGACAAAGCATACGGATGAGGCATTAAGTCTTTACCAAAAAAAACCAAATAGCAGGCAATACCTGACATTCCCTTACCTTCGGCACATGGCAGCTGACATGTATCTTTATAACGGTAACTATGATGCCTCTATAAGAGAAAACCAACTCTTCTTAAAGCAGCATAAAGGGGAGCATTACATTAAAGCAGCTCACTTTAAACTATACCTTGCCTATTTGTTAAGCAATCATCCTCCCCAGGCATTATGGTATTACAAACAGATAAGTGAAGTAGGCAAGAATGAAATTGAAGAGGATAAATACGCAGCTAGATTCGTAGAAAAGCAGGAGCAACCTGAAAGGAATTTACTGATTGCCCGTCTCCGATCAGACGGAGGATATTACCAGCAAGCTCTAAAAGCCCTGGAAGAAATTGAACCCTCACCTGAAACACCACTTGCTGTAAGAGCCGAGTATCAGTATAGAAAAGCAAGAATCCACCATGGCCTGGAAGAAGAGGAGATGGCAATCAGGTATTACAAGAATACGATTGCTGTATGCAGCTCTTCAGGCTTGTATTTTGCACCACATGCAGCACTGCAGTTAGGCTACCTTTACCAAGAGCTAAACAGAAAAGATCTGGCGAAAGCATACTTCAAGAAAGCAATGGCATATCAAGACCATGAATACAAAGGCAGTATAGATGCTAAAGCTAAACTTGCCCTCTCAGCCTTATAGGAAAAATAGTAGTGTATACAGCAAAAATCTCTCTTTCTGACCTTCCGGCTTCGCCTGAAGAGTTCAGGGTAAAAGCATTAGCCTGGGCTGACACTTTCACATTGGTGGCTTACTATTACGATCATAATATACCTTATCCTTATGAAGGCTTTAAGCATTTGCTTGCAGTATCAAACAACAAACCTATCCCGATTATCCAGGAACAAAGCTTTGCCGATTTAAGGAAGGTACTACAAGGTCAACAACCGATAATCTGTGGTTATCTAGGATATGATTTGAAGAATCAGGTAGAGAAGCTAAGCAGCCATAATAAAGACACCCTTAGTTTTCCTGGTATTCTTTTCTTCGAACCGGAAGTAAATCTATATTTTAACTACGACACCCTAAACGTCAGTTACACATCAGGTGATGTAAAATCTATAGTAGATGCCATACTTGCCACTCCTCTGCCTTCAGATAGCAGCTCTGGTCCGTTGCAGGTAAAACAACGTGTGACACCTGAAAAGTACAAGAGGAATGTAGAGCGGATCAGGCACCATATTGTGGAGGGAAATGTATACGAGCTAAATTACTGCATGGAATTTTTTGCAGAAGATGTTTGCATTGCTCCTCTCCCCCTTTACCTGTCGCTTTGTAAAGCTTCCCCTACCCCTTTCTCCGGCTACCTTAAGTTTGAAGACAAGTACTTACTTTGCGCCTCACCAGAACGGTTTCTTAAAAAGGAAGGGGAAAAGCTGATCTCACAACCAATCAAAGGTACCATCAGGCGAGGCAGCACACCTGAGGAAGATTTGGAACTGCAGCAACAGCTAAGAAACGATGAGAAGGAGCTGGCTGAAAATATGATGATTGTGGACCTTGTCCGCAATGACCTTAGCAGATCCTGTGCAACCGGAACCGTGAAAGTAGAGGAAATGTTCGGGATATATGGCTTCCGGCAAGTCTTCCAGATGATATCTACCATAACTGGTGAGTTGAAGCCTGGTAAAGACCTGGTAGATGCCTTGGTGGGCACCTTCCCGATGGGAAGTATGACAGGCGCTCCGAAAATCAGCGCTATGCAGCTCATTGAGGAGTTGGAAGAAACTAAACGAGGTCTTTACTCCGGTGCCTTTGGGTATATTACCAGCGACCAGGATTGTGACTTTAACGTGGTGATCAGGAGCATTCAATACAACTCCAGTAAAAGATACCTGTCCTTCATGGTTGGCAGTGCCATCACCTTTGACTCTGCACCTGATAGGGAATACGAAGAGTGCCTTTTGAAAGCGCAGGCTATACTGCAAGTGCTGAATGCGCACCTGAGCGAATAAAAAAATCAGGTTACTCTCTTAAAATTCCTTCTTACTTTCTGCCATTCTGTCACGGTTTTGAACAGATTATAGTATATTTGCAGCTGTAAAAGTATTAGTATGGACCCAATTGTAGATTTAGATTTTATAGACAACCGCACACCAGAACAAGCTGCGGCCTGTGATACACATATAACCCAGGAAACGAACACCGGCAAAACACGCAAGCTTTATATAGAAAGCTACGGTTGCGCTATGAATTTCTCAGATAGCGAGATAGTCTCTTCAATCATGCATGAGCAAGGGTTTGATACTACCTCTGAAATTGAACAGGCGGATCTTGTGTTTCTGAATACCTGCTCTATCCGCGAAAAAGCGGAGCAGACCGTTCGGAACAGATTGGGTCAAATTAATTACTACAAAAAGAAAAAGCCTTCTATGATGATCGGGGTGCTGGGCTGTATGGCAGAGCGCTTGAAAAAATCATTGCTGGAGGAGGAGAAGGTTGTTGACCTGGTGGTCGGACCTGATGCTTACCGCGACCTTCCTAATCTGATCAATGAAGTAGATGGCGGACAAAAAGCTGTTAATGTACTTCTTTCACGTGAAGAAACGTATGCTGACATTAACCCTATCCGCCTGAACAGCAACGGAGTAAGTGCTTTCATTTCCATTATGCGTGGCTGTGATAACATGTGCTCTTTTTGTGTTGTACCATTTACACGTGGCCGGGAGCGCAGCCGGGATGCTCATTCCATTGTTCGGGAGGCTCAGACACTTGTTGATCAGGGATACAAAGAGGTTACTTTGCTTGGCCAGAACGTAGATTCTTATAAATGGGCATCAGAAGATGGGACAGAGTCTGTGAACTTTGCCCAGCTACTGGAAAAGGTGGCACTGGTTTCTCCTGAACTGCGTGTGCGTTTCTCTACTTCTCATCCTAAGGATATTACAGATGAGGTATTGCATACAATAAAGAAGTATGACAACATCTGCAAGTACATTCACTTACCTGCACAGAGTGGTAATTCCCGCGTGCTGGAGCTAATGAACCGTACTTACGACCGTGAGTGGTACATCAACCGCGTAGATGCAATCCGCCGCATTTTAGGTGATGACTGTGGTATCTCGTCTGATATGATTGCAGGTTTTTGCACTGAGACAGAAGAAGAACACCAGGATACTCTTTCTCTGATGGACTACGTGCAGTATGATTACTCTTACATGTTCTTTTATTCTGAGCGCCCAGGCACTCTTGCTGCCCGCAAACTGGAAGATGACATTCCATTAGAGGTAAAGAAGCGTCGGCTGGATGAAATTATCCAGAAACAACGGGAGACCTCTCTTGCTCGGAACAAACGTGATGTGGGGAAGGTGCACCGTGTTCTGGTAGAGAATTTCTCAAAAAAATCCGACCAACAGCTTAGTGGCCGCAACGATCAGAACAAAGTGGTCATATTTGATAAGAAGCATTATAAGAAAGGCGATTACGTGAATGTTTTCGTTCACGACTGCAGTGTAGGTACTTTATTCGGAGAAGCAGTAAATTAAGCTGCTTCCTGATAGACTACAAAACTAAAAACATGCGCAATATCGATATACAGAGTATAAAGCAACGTTTTGGGATTATTGGTAATTCACCCCTGCTAAACCACGCCATTCAGGTGGCGGCCCAGGTAGCACCTACTGAAATGACTGTGCTTATAACCGGTGAAAGTGGTAGCGGAAAAGAGTCCTTCTCCAAAATCATACATCATTTAAGTCCACGGAAACATGGTCAGTTCATAGCGATCAACTGTGGTGCCATACCTGAAGGAACAATAGATTCTGAGTTGTTCGGACATGAGAAAGGCTCTTTTACAGGCGCTACCGAAACAAGAAAAGGGTATTTTGAAGTTACGGACGGCGGTACCATTTTTCTGGATGAGATTGGTGAAATGCCGCTTGGTACGCAGGCACGACTGCTGCGCGTGCTGGAAAATGGTGAATTCATTAAGGTGGGCTCATCTAAAGTACAGAAAACGGATGTGCGTGTAGTAGCAGCTACAAATGTTAATTTGATAAATGCGGTGGAGAAAGGTCAATTTCGTGAAGACCTTTACTATCGTTTAAATACAGTGCCTATCACTGTGCCGTCCCTTCGGGAGCGGGGTGATGACATCTACCTCCTGTTCCGTAAGTTTGCCGCTGATTTTGCTGAAAAGTATAAAGTAAAACCAATCACTCTAACTCCTGATGCCATTCAGGAGCTTCTGTCTTTTCGCTTTCCGGGAAACATCCGGCAGCTGAAGAATATAGTGGAGCAGATCTCTGTACTGGAATATGAAAGGGAAATTGATTCCCAAAAGCTGAAGCACTACCTGCCAAGTAACCAGGGGTCAAGTCTCCCGGCCTTGTTCAACAAAGAAGCTTCTACCGATCAGCCATTTTCGGAGCGGGATATCCTCTACAAAGTACTGTTCGATATGCGACGTGATGTTTCTGAGTTAAAAAAACTCGTTTTTGACATCATGACTCATCAGCCAAATGATCAGGACCTTATAAAAGAACATGGCCATTTGTTTGATAATATTGAAACTATCAACGGCCGAACAACCTTTCAACAACAAGAGCACAAACACCCTGAAAGCTTTTACCTACCTGTAAAGCAAGCGCAGATGCAGGATTATGAGGACCAAAAGGTTGAAGATATTTCACACGAAACAGAAGAAGAAAGCTTATCTTTAGAAGATAAAGAAAAGGAGCTTATTCTGAAAGCCCTGAAAAAGCATAACAACAAAAGAAAGTACGCAGCACAAGATCTGGGTATTTCGGAAAGAACCCTTTACCGCAAGTTGAAGCAGTATGATATTGAAGATTAATTTAAGGTTGATAGCCTTTGCTTTGCCCCTGCTGTTGCTCTTTTGCGGAGGGTGCGGCCTTTATTCTTTTACTGGCTCTACCCTTCCTCCGGACGTTAAAACAATTTCTATTCAGAACTTTGAGAACCCAACTGGTGAGGGACCTGCTAACCTGACAAACATTGTTACAAACAATTTTAAGAACTTTTACCGCCGAAACACAGATTTGACCATCCTTCAGCGGGAAGGAGACTTGCAATTAGAGGGCCAGATCGTTAGTTTTACTTATACGCCAGCAGCTATCCAACGGGACGGGGTGCAGGACATAGCTGGCTTAAACAGATTAACACTTGGGGTACAGGTACGCTTTGTAAATACTAAAAACCCGGAAAAGAACTTTGATCAGCTTTTCAGCATATCTCAGGATTTCCAACAGGATGTAGAAGTTACCCAAATATCTCCCGCTGCCATTGAGCAGTTGACGGAACGCCTTGTGACAGATGTGTTTAATAAAACGGTAGCTGACTGGTAGTTTAGTGCCGCCAGCAAAACGATTACTAAGCCTAAATGAATAAATCAGCTTTTCTTAAACTGATAAAACAAGTGTCAGACATCTCTGACCAGCAGACAGACGAGCTGGAAAAGGTGGCTGCTACTTTTCCTTATTGCCAGACTGCTCATTTGCTTCTTGCTAAATCAGCTTTTGACAAAGGAAGCATGCTTTCCACGCAACGTTTGCGAAAGGCTTCCTCCTATGCTACAGACCGGCAGTTATTAAAACGAATCATATATACCTCAACTGTAGCGGAACCTGCCCTTGATTTACAGACAGTATCAGAATCACAGGAAGCAGAGGCACCTAATGTTTCTGAACCTATAGAAGCTGTTGAACCTGCACTTGAAATAAGCAAATCAAAAACTATTGATGCCCAGGAATTTATAATCGGAGAATTAGTAACAGAAGAGGAATATAATGTAACTGAGAAGGAATCGATTTCAGAGGCTTTAGAAGTAAGTACAGAAGAGCAGCAGGAAGTAGAAGAGTCTGGTTTTTTAGCTCTCACAAATGAACAGGTAGAAGATCCTGAAGAGCCGACCACGGCTGAACCTGAAAGAGTTGATTCAGAGCTGGCAATGCTATTGACAATTAATAGCCTTAGCTCCTCTTTTACCGATCTTTTGGCCATACGACCACAGCAAGAGGAAAGTACTCCTGCATCCGAAGCCGGAATTAAACCCTTACATGATTTAGAGGCCTCAACGTATAATGATGAGACGACTCTAACAAAAGAAGTTTCTGCGGCCAATACGGCTTTATCTTATACACCTGAAAAAGAAATAGAAGGTAACCCGGTACTGGAGGAAACTACTACAGAAGAATTAGATCCAGAAGAGGCACAGGTAAACTACTCTTACGATGAAATAGACCGATTGTATGCTGAAGATTCTTTAGGCTACTGGATGTCATCGAGCAGAATGGGAGAAGCATTGGAGTTGAAGAACGAATACACCAGGCGTTCCGAAAGCTTCCACCCTGAGCTTATACTGGAGTACAGCAAGACACATGAGCTAGAAAAAGCCATTCACCCGGTAACCAATTCTTTAAGCAACCAACTTGATATAATAGATCAATTCCTGAAGCTGAATCCAAGGCTTAAAACAATGGCTAACATTAAATTAAAGCCAGAACCACAGGAGGATTTATCACTTAAGAGCTCTAAGATAAAGAAAGGCATGGCTTCTGAAAGCCTTGCATCCATCTTCCTGAAACAAGGGAAGGTGAAGAAAGCCATAAAAATATATGAGCAACTCATTTTGAAAAATCCGGAAAAAAAGAGTTACTTTGCCGAACAGATAGAGAAATTACAAAACATAAGCTAATATGTACATCGCCCTAATCAGTATTATTGTTTTCATTTGCGTGCTGCTAGTTTTGGTTGTGCTGGCTCAAAATCCTAAAGGAGGCGGACTTTCAAGCCAGTTTGGCGGTAGCACAAGCCAACTTATGGGCGTTAAGCGCACAGGAGACCTACTGGAAAAACTTACATGGGGTTTTGCCATTGCTCTGGTAGTTCTGACACTTGGAACACACATGATGGTTGATTCTGCCAATGAAGGCGGAGCCTTAGAAAGAACAATCAACGAAGAGCGTGCACGCCAGTCAAACCTGCCTGCTGCCCCTTCTACTTTGCCAGGAACTACTGCAGATACTACGGCAGCCATCCCAGGCGCTGCTGAGATTCCAGCAATGATTGACACTGCTAACGACTAGTATCAGATATACATTTCCTATAAACAAAGAAGCCGGCTTATAAAGCCGGCTTCTTTGTTTATAGCTTATTTCTTCTTTCCTCCTGTCAGGTTTTACAAAAAAGTTCCTTTTTATCTGCCATATATGTCAAACTTGTCAGGTAGTATGGCGTTTAAAGCTGAAAAAATGACTCGTATTGGCAGGGAAACGGCCTTGGCACAAGAAATGATAATACCCTTGAGGTTATAAGCTAAAATATCAACCATTAAACTTAATAACATAACAACTATGTCAATCAGCATTAAACCATTAGCAGACAGAGTAATTGTTGCTCCTGCTGCAGCAGAAGAAAAAACAAAGTCTGGTATTATCATCCCTGACACTGCTAAAGAAAAGCCGCAGCGTGGTGAGATAGTAGCCGTTGGCGAAGGTAAAGTATCTGAGCAAGGCTCTCTAATGAAGCCACAGGTTAAGGTAGGTGACCAGGTGTTGTATGGCAAGTATGCAGGTACTGAAATCTCTGTTGAGGGCAGCGACTACCTGATCATGCGCGAATCTGATATTCTGGCAGTACTTTAATTAAAACCAATCATTAAAACTATCTAAATAGATATAACTATGGCTAAAAACATCACATTTGATGCCGACGCTCGCAGCAAGATAAAGGCTGGCGTTGACAAACTGGCAAATGCTGTTAAAGTTACTTTAGGTCCTAAAGGCCGCAACGTGATCATCGATAAAAAATTCGGTGCTCCGACAATTACAAAAGATGGTGTTTCAGTAGCGAAAGAAATCGAACTGAAAGATGCTATCGAAAACATGGGTGCTCAGCTGGTGAAGGAAGTTGCTTCTAAAACTGCTGACCAGGCTGGTGACGGTACTACTACTGCCACTGTACTTGCTCAGGCCATCTACACTGCAGGTATAAAGAACGTTGCTGCCGGTGCTAACCCAATGGACCTGAAACGTGGTATTGACAAAGCAGTTCATGTTGTTGTTGAGAACCTGAAGTCTCAGTCTAAAAAGATCGAGAACTCTTCTGAAATTTCTCAGGTAGGTACTATCTCTGCTAACAATGACCCGGAAATCGGCAAAATGATCGCTGATGCAATGGATAAAGTTGGTAAAGATGGTGTGATCACTGTTGAAGAAGCAAAAGGCACTGAAACTGAGGTGAAGACTGTAGAAGGTATGCAGTTTGACCGTGGTTACCTTTCTCCGTACTTCGTTACTAACGCGGAGAAAATGGAAGCTGAGTTCGACAACCCTTATATCCTGATCTACGACAAGAAAGTGTCTACCATGAAAGAACTTCTTCCAGTATTGGAGCAGGTTGTTCAGACAGGTAAAGGTCTTGTTATTGTAGCGGAGGACGTAGACGGTGAAGCTCTTGCTACATTAGTAGTAAACAAACTGCGTGGTTCACTTAAAATAGCTGCTGTTAAAGCTCCTGGCTTCGGCGACAGAAGAAAAGCTATGCTGGAGGATATCGCGATCCTTACTGGCGGTACTGTGATCTCTGAAGAGCGTGGCTATAAGCTTGAGAATGCTACTCTAGACTATTTAGGTCAGGCAGAAAAAGTGATCATCGACAAAGACAACACAACGCTGGTAAATGGCGCTGGTCAGAAAGATGATATCGTTGCCCGCGTAAACCAGATCAAAGCTCAGATGGAGACTACTACATCTGACTATGATAAAGAGAAACTGCAGGAGCGTTTAGCGAAACTTTCTGGTGGTGTGGCTATCCTTTACATCGGTGCTTCTACTGAAGTAGAGATGAAAGAGAAGAAAGACCGTGTTGATGATGCGCTTCATGCTACGCGTGCAGCGGTTGAAGAAGGTATTGTAGCTGGTGGTGGCGTTGCCCTGATCCGTGCTATTGATGCATTGGATAACGTTGATGTTTACAATGCTGACGAGAAAACTGGTGTGCAAATCATTAAGACTGCTCTGGAGTCTCCGCTAAGAACAATTGTTTCTAACGCAGGTGGCGAAGGTTCAGTAGTGGTACAGGCAGTGCGCGAAGGCAAAGGTGACCTTGGTTACAATGCCCGTGATGACAAGTATGAGAACATGTTCGCTGCTGGTATCATCGATCCAACTAAGGTAACACGTCTTGCTCTTGAAAATGCAGCTTCTATCGCAGGTCTGTTGCTTACAACAGAGTGTGTAGTTTCTGAAGAGCCTGA